>NZ_JAWRCU010000003.1:0-709083 GCF_033542235.1 Mesorhizobium sp. BAC0120
CTTCTCCTCAACCCTCCAGGTTCAGGTGGATGCGATCCGACGATCGGCGCCAATGGCCGGGTGGCCACCCGGCCATTGGCGTCCCTTGCGAGACCCGTCTTCGTACACAATTTCCAATGCAAGGTGGCTCGGCGCTTTAGCGCCGAGACGGATGAGGGGTACTCCAGTAGGCGAGCCGGATCGCGGATTGATATCCACACATTCTAGATCAGCCGCCGACCGGCGCCCGCTCGAACACCGCCATCGCTTCATCGAGCGCCGGCATGGAAGGTGCGGTGCCTGGCCGCGTCACGGAGATGCCGGCGACGGCGCAGCCGAAGCGCGCTGCATCGAGCGGCGTGAAGCCACGCGAAAGCCCGACCGCAAATCCGCCATTGAAGGCGTCGCCTGCCCCGGTCGTCTCGACGACGGGGCCGACCGAATAGGTCGGCACGAGGTCGGAGCTCTTCGGCGTGTGCAGGAGTGCCCCTTTCTCGCCGAGCGTGATGAGAGCCGCGCCGACGCCTTTCCTGAGGAGGACGTCGGCGGCCTTGCGCGCATCGTCGAGGGAAGCCACCGGCACGCCGGTGATCCCTTCCGCCTCGGTTTCATTCGGCGTCACGTAATCGCAAAGCGGATAGATCGAATCCGGCAAAGGGGCCGCGGGCGCCGGGTTGAGGATGGTCGTCACGCCCGCTTCCTTGGCGATCGCGAGCGCACGGATCGCGGCGTCCATCGGCTGCTCGAGCTGCGTGACGAAGATCGAGGCGGAACGGATCAGATCGGCATTGGCGTCGATGTCGGCCGGCGAGATCAGCGCAGCCGCGCCCGGGCTGATGATGATGGCGTTGTTGCCCGTACCGTTCTCGATGAAAATGTAGGCGGCACCGGTATAGCTGTCAGGCGTTTCGATGACGGCCGGCTTTACGCCGGCAGCCTTCCAGGTCCTGATCGCCATCTCGGCGAATGCGTCCTTGCCGAGCCTGGTGATGAAGGAAACGTCCGCGCCGAGCTTGCCGCAGGCGACCGACTGGTTGGAGCCCTTGCCTCCGGGGCCGAGAACGAAGCTCGTCCCGAGAATGGTTTCGCCCATCCGTGGCTGACGTTCCGCGCGATAGGCCGTGTCGGCGACGAAGACGCCGAGGATCACGATCGGCTTCGAAGTCATCCTGCTCACTCCGCGTCCGGCGGCACCACGCCCTTGCGGAAAGCGAAGCAGCCGTAGAAGCGCCGCTCGCCGGTCTGGATCACGCAATAGGCCTGCTTCGCCCGCTCATAGAAGGCGTAGCGCTCGATGCTCATCATCGGCCAGGGCTTGCCCTCGGCCTTGTCGATCGCCTTTTGCACTTCCTGCTGCACCGCCGGGATCTCGTCCGGCTTGCCGACGATCTCCATGCGTGCGGCCGCATCGTCGACGAAGGTGTCGAGCGGATACAGCGAAAGGATCGCGGCCGCAGCCTCGCCGGCCGTCACATTGTCGATGCGCAGCAACTTCCCCAGACGCGTCTGCCTGGCGATGGAGTCCGCCGGGAAATTGGTATCGCACATGATCAGATCGTCGCCATGCCCCATCGCCCTGATCGCGTAGAGCACGTCGGCATTGAGAAGGGGGCTGATACCCTTGAGCATGAGAATTCCTCCCGAGATTTTCTACTGCGAAAACAAACAGCTAGAGCAGGGCAGAGGACAGCGTTCTAGTTCATCCTGCTCTAGTAGCCCTCGACCGAGGGGTCAATGCGGAAAGCCGTCAGAGCCGCTTGCCTGTACCCGCGTCGAACACATGGGCGAGCTCGGTGCGCGGCATCAGCGTCAGCGTGTCGCCCGGCCTGAAGCTGTGGCGCTCGCGGAAAAGAGCGACCATCTCGCTCTCGCCGAAACGCAGGAACACCATCGTTTCGGAACCTGTCGGCTCGACCACCGAGACCCGCGCCGGAAAGCCATCTGGCGAAAGCGCGATGTGCTCGGGGCGAATGCCGTAGATCACCTCCTGGCCGTCGTTCACCTGAGGATCGCCGGAGAAGGGCAGCAACACCCCGCCGACCTCGACACCCCTCTTCTCTCCGAGCCGTACCCTGCCCTTCAGCATGTTCATCGCCGGCGAGCCGATGAAGCCCGCCACGAACAGGTTCGCCGGTTTGTCGAACAGCTCGAGCGGCGCACCGATCTGTTCGATACGACCGGCCTGCATGACGACGATCTTGTCGGCCATGGTCATGGCCTCCACCTGATCGTGCGTGACGTAGATCGTGGTCGTCTTGAGCCGCTGATGCAGCTCCTTGATCTCGGTGCGCATCTGCACCCTGAGCTTGGCGTCGAGGTTGGAGAGCGGCTCGTCGAACAGGAAGACCTGCGGGTTGCGCACGATCGCGCGCCCCATCGCGACGCGCTGGCGCTGGCCGCCTGAGAGCTGGCGCGGATAGCGGTCGAGATAGGGGACGAGATCCAGGATCTCCGCGGCCTTGCGGACACGCTCCTCGACGAGCTTCTTGTCAGTGCCCCTGAGCTTCAGCGCGAAGGCCATGTTGTCGCGCACGGTCTTGTGCGGGTACAGGGCATAGCTCTGGAACACCATGGCGATGTCACGCTTGGCGGGCGGCAGGTGGTTGACCACCGTGTCGGCGATCTCGATTGCGCCGCTCGTCACGCTTTCCAGTCCCGCCACCATCCTCAGCAGCGTGGATTTGCCGCATCCGGACGGGCCGACGAGCACGACGAACCTTCCATCCGCAATGTCGACGCTGACGTCGTGCAGCACCGGCACGGCGCCGTATGATTTCGATACGTTGCGGATCGCTACTTGCGCCATCAGTCCTCCCGGCCTGTCCTTGCTCCCAGGGCGCTGAAGCTAATAAAGGCCCGTTTTCAAGTCCACCACTGAAATTGTCATTCATAGACGAAATCCGCCGCGTTGACACCGCAGCGAGTTCCCCGATACTGATCTTAGCTGCATCGAATTTTCCGGACTATCTGGATTGGGAGTAACACAGACCTAGATCGTTCAACCGAGGCGCCCGGGCGGTGAATATGGGCGGCTCGCTTGCCGGACATCGATGCATCCGGTTCACCTTGGCCATGTCGTGGGAGGTTATAAGACATGAAGGTACACATCTATGAACAGCTCGTGCGCGCGGGTGCGACCCGGCGCGACGTGCTGAAGGGCGGGGTAAGCGCCGCCGTGCTTGCCGCGATCTCAGGCGGCGGTCTTACAGCGCTGACGCGCCAGGCCTCCGCGCAGGACAATCTGCGCGCACAGATCCTGCAGATCCCCGGGGTCGGCAAGGGTCAGCCGACGGACGCCGACTTCCAGAAGGTCGGCGAACTTTGCCTTGGCGCGACCAAGGCGAATGTAAAGGAAGGCGAGTTCGCAGGTGTCGAGCTCACATTCATGGGCCTCAACAATCAGAACCTGCACAACGTGCTTTTCCGTGGCTTCCTGAAGCCGTGGGAGGCATATACCGGCGCAAAAATCAACTGGATCGACCTCGCTCAGGCCGACTACAACCCGCGGCTCCAGCAATCGATCGCAACCGGCACGGTTGATTTCGACATTCTCGAGATGGGCGCGCCTTTCGAGGGTGACGTCTGCGGCAAGGGTCTTGCTTCTGAAATGCCCGACTGGGTGAAGAAGCAGATCGACTTCGACGACCTCGTGAACTACCTGAAGCCGCCGGTCGGCACCTGGGACGGCAAGCAGTACCGCGTCACGGTCGACGGCGACACCCACAACTTCAACTACCGCACCGACGTCTTCTCCGATTCCGGCCTGGCCGAAGCCTGGAAAGCCGATTCCGGTGACAAGGCCGGCCTGACCGAATGGGGCGTGCCGAAGACCTGGCAGCAGGTGCAGGCGGTTACCAAGTTCCTGAAGGGCAAGCAGGTCAACGGCCAGGACATCTATGGCTACCTCGATGCCCCGAAGCCCTGGGGCGGGTTCGGCTTCTACTTCCTCGGCAGCCGCGCCACCGCCTATGCCAAGCATCCGGACGACAAGGCATGGCTGTTCGATCCGGACACGATGAAGCCGCGCATCAACAATCCCGCCTGGGTTCGCGCGATCCAGGACGTGATCGATGCCCTCCCCTTCGAGCCGGCGGACCAGATCAATGCCGACCCGAACCAGACTGCCTTTTCGCAGTTCCTCGGCGGCACCGGCTCCATGGTTGCCTGGTGGGGTGATGTCGGCTCGAACGTCAAGACCAATGATTCGTCGGTCGTCGGCGACGTCACCGGCTTCTCGATCCTGCCCGGTTCGGACGACGTCTACAACTCCAAGACCGGCCAGTGGGAGAAGCTCGCGAGCGGCCCGAACTATTCTCCGAACTGCGCCTATCTCGGCTGGGGCGTCTACGTCATGGCGCGCGTGGATTCCGACGAGAAGAAGAAGAAGGCGGCCTGGTCCGCAGCCGCTCATCTCGGAGGCAAGGATCTTTCGCTGTGGACGGCGGCCTATCCGTCCGGCTTCCAGCCGTACCGGAACAGCCACTTCAACATTCCGGAATGGGTTGCGGCCGGTTATGACGAGGCGTTCATCACATCCTACCTGAAGTCAGAGAGCGATTCCTACAATCATCCGAACGCAGCGATCGAACCGCGCATTCCCGGTATTTTCCAATACTACTCGATCGCCGAGGACGAGCTGGCCAAGGTCTTTGCCGGGCAGATGACCGCCCAGCAGGGTGCCGACAACATTGCTGCCGCCTGGGAAAAGCTGACCGACCAGATCGGTCGCGAGAACCAGATCAAGCTCTACAAGGCCTCTCTCGGGCTGTAGTCCGGCGAGCTCAGGATCGGGACCCGGCGGCAATCGCTGCCGGGTTTCGTGTTTCGGCATCTTTCAGTAGACTCTCCCTGACATAACCCGAAAGATGATGCATGGCTGATCAAGCTTCTGCCGTGACGCCAGGTCTGGCACTTGCCACGCCTGCCGATTTCATTCCGGACAGCCGCAAGCGCCTCGGCTGGTTCATACTTGCGGCCGCCTCTCTTGTTCTGGCGGCAACTTTCGTCGTGCAGGCATTGTTCGTTTCAGGTGTCACGACGATCGGCTTCGCCAACTGGCGGCCCCTGATCTATGCCTACGTAATCTGGGGAATAGCGCTGGGAATCGCCCAGGTGCTGCGGCGCGGCGAGGACGGCTACAAGGCGCTGTTCGTGCTGCCGGCCGTGCTTTTCACCGTTGCCATGGTGATCTTCCCAACCCTGTTCGGCCTCTACATCGCCTTCACGGACTGGAACCTCAGCTCCTTCACCGGCCGGCAGTTCAACGGCCTTGCCAATTTCTGGCAGATGCTTGGCGACCCCTACTATCGCAACGCGCTGTTCAACATGGTGCTCTACGTGCTCGCGGTGCTCGTCGAGTATGTGATCGCCTTCGGCCTCGCTCTGCTCCTCAATGCGCAGATCCGCGCGCGAAAATTCTTCCGCGTCGTCTTCCTGCTGCCGCTGATGCTGTCTCCCGTCGCCGTCTCGTGGATGATCGGCAAATCCTTGCTCGAATACCGCTTCGGACCGGCAGCGACACTGGCGCGCCACCTCGGCTGGAGCAGTCCGACCTTCTTTGCCGACCCGACGCTTGCCAGGTTGTCGATCATGGCGCTCGACGCCTGGACCTACATTCCCTTCATGATGATCATGCTGCTTGCCGGACTGCAGGCGATGTCCAAGGAGATCCACGAGGCTGCCAAGGTCGATGGTGCCAACGCCTGGCAAAGCTTCTGGCAGGTGACCTTCCCGCTGATGCTGCCCGTCTCGGTGACGGCGATCATCCTGAGGATCATCTTCAAGCTGAAGCTCGCCGACATCATCATCACCGTCACCTCCGGCGGCCCCGGCGGCGCGACCGATTCTGTGACGAGCTTCATCTACCGTGAATATCGCGACCGCTCGAATGTCGGCTACGGCACCATGCTGGCTATGGTCTACCTCATCCTCATCATCATCTTCGTCACGCTGCTCCTCAAGCTTGCCCAACGCTTCGTGCGCAACGTCACCTGAGAAAAGACGCTGAAATGGCCTTGGCTGAAACCGAATACGCACCATCCCAAGTGGGCTCGCCAGCCGCGTTCTGGACGAGCCGCGTCTTCATCTATGCGGCGCTGATCTTCTGGGCCTTCATCTGCCTTTTCCCGATCTACTGGACTGTCACCACCTCGATGAAAGTCGCCGTGGACGTGACGCAGGGCCATCTCGTCCCGTTCGTCGACTTCATGCCCGACTGGAAGGGTTGGCGCTCGCTCGGTCTATCGCCCGACACCATCTTCCAGACCTCGACCGTACGCGACGAGTTCGTGAAGCGTTTCATGAATTCGGTAGTCTGCTCGATCAGCGCCTCAGCGCTGGCGATCATCATCGGCAGCCTGGCAGCCTACGGCCTCACCCGCTTCCGCTACCAGTTCCTGTGGATGAAGAACGAGGACATCTCCTTCTTCTTCCTGTCGCAGCTGATCCTGCCCCCTGTCGTGCTCGCGCTGCCGTTCCTGGTCCTCTACAAGGAGGTGGGCTTGCTCGACACCCGCATCGGCCTCATCCTCCTCTATACGCTCATGGTGCTGCCGATCGCGATCTGGATCATGCGCGACCAGTTCAACTCCATCCCCGTCGAGCTGGAAGAGGCGGCGCTGGTCGACGGCCTGTCGATCTGGGGCGCGTTCTTCCGCATCGTACTGCCGATCGCGCTGCCGGGCATGGTAGCAGCCTTCATCCTGGCGCTGGTGCTTTGCTGGAACGAATATTTCTTCGCCGCTCTTCTGACGTCGGCTGATGCCAAGACCTTGCCTGTGATGGTGGCCAGCCAGACAGGCTCGCAAGGCATCAACTGGTGGGCGATGGCAGCACTTGCCACCGCCGCAATCACGCCGCTCGCGCTGATCGGCATCCTGCTGGAGCGTTACCTGATCAAGGGCATGACGGCAGGCGCGGTGAAGTAGAAGCGGCCCTCACCCTTACCTGCACGCGCATCTCGACCGTGACGGGCTGCGCTGCGCACGGTATCATCGGGACAAGCGAGCAGACATCACTCGCTGGCATAGGACCCCGCAATGGCGGCGACTTCCGGTCGCGCCGAAATCATCGGTATCGAGCGGCAATTGATCAAGCCCGGCGAGGACCCGAGAGCGCAATTCCAGACCCGGACGGGTCATATGAACTTTTGCTGGAAGACGGCTATTTGCCTGTACGTTGTCGTGATCGGGCCGGCTTTGGCCGGTGACAAGTGGTCGGACGACTTCTCGACCTCAGAGCTAAATCGCAGCCTGTGGTCTCCCTGTCAGATAAATATGGACAAGGCTCCGATCGAGTTTCTGCACGATCCCGATGATCCAGGCAGCCAGTTCGCGCGGATCACGGTCGACATCAATTCGCTGGGTGGCAAAAAGTGCCGCAAGGAGCCGCCGGGCCCTCGCATAACGCCCCTTTCGGCATTCTCACCACCTCCTGACCGGCCGGTGGAAGAATCCGATGAGCCGAACCTCCATGGGCCAAGCTTCAACGATACAAAAACGATTCCGTTCGCAGCCGTTCACACAAACGGGGATCCCTACTGTGACAGCGCAATCATCCAAAGGGCTCTAGCCGCAGGTGAGGAAGGCGAATGCATCCAACGCCAAGAGTTGCGTTTTCAGTCACAATATATCCATGCCGCCGACGAACCATTCACTTACAAGCTGCGATTCCGCATGCCAGCAGTCATTCAGGATACGAAGAACTCGGTCCGTTGGGTGATCGCGCAGTGGAAAGAAGAGCCGATCAGCCCCGTCTATGAGGACCCTAGTCCGGCACTGGCTCAACGCTTCGACGACGGCGTGCTGCATGTGACTGTTCAGGACGAAGATTGCCGTTGCCGAGTGGCCTCTGCCCCCATGCCCGACGGCTCGATCTGGCCTGCCAGACCCGGCGTTGCGCGTGATTGCATATCAACTCGCCCAAGCGATCCTGCCAACACGGCGTGTACGGCAAACCTTACGGTCGAATATGGTGCGGATCCCGTTCTACCCTCTCCGCGTGGAGCGTGGGTTGACATGCAGTATAGGGTCCAGATGAGTCGCTCGAAGGCCGCGGCAATCGAAATCTATGCGAATGGACGGTTCGTCGCGAGGGTCACCGGAAAGATCGGCTATGAACCGGCGCCCGGCAAGATACCGCAGGTCAAGTTCAAGATCGGTCACTATCGCGATTATCTGCCGTCGATCGATACCATGGATATTGACCGGGTTGAGGTTGAGCGATCCGACTAGCCTCCGGCTCGCCCAAGCCGCTGCAAGGAGACACTCCGTTGAAACTCCGGCTCTTGGCCATCAACGGCACGTCCCCTCTTAGCTACTCGAATTATTGACTATTGAAACGGGTCGAAGGGTTCGCAGTCGAGTTTAGACCATCGCTTTAGCAAATACGGAATCGATAGTTCAGCCGTCTCAGTATCGAGCACATATTTCAGAGTGCCCAAGTCCGTCTTCAAGGTGCAAATCCATACCGTGCCGAGCGTCTCACATCGCATCTCCTCGGAATAACCGCTGGGATACAAGATTGAGATGGAGCGGCCTTCTGGCTCCAACGCGCTGGGATTGACGCCCAGGATTACCTTGCGTGTGAGTTTCCCCCCTTGAGAATTTGACACTTCATGACAGAGATAGAGCTTGTCCATGCCCTCAGCTGCGGTCTGTCCGGTTATGCACCCGGTCACCAACGCTACAATCGCCGTCACAATCTTCATCTCGCCCTCCTGAGGCAGGGCCCCTTTCCTTGCCGCCGCCCGGCTCCGGATCGACGAACAGCGGCGAGGGTAATTGGCAGGCAATCTCGACCGGCGCTTTCCCTGCAGCCACCGCCCCTTCTTGACCCCGAGCCGGGCGCTGGACGCGCTCGGAGGTATTGGACGGGACAATATACCCACCTGCTCGCGGAGTCCCGGGCGCGAGTGCCCCTTTTCTTGCAGCTGCCCCGTCGCCGCCCCCCAGGGCGGTGGGGTGCGTAGCCCGCGGGTACGCCAGTTCACCTAGTGTTATGCAGCATGCCCTGGAAGGCGCGGTAGCTGCCCTTGGGTGTACGTGTCTGCGTCGCATAGTCGACATGCACGATGCCGAAGCGCGACGAGTAGCCCTCACCCCACTCGTAGTTGTCAAGCAGCGACCAAGCGAAGAAGCCACGCACGTCGGCGCCCTGCTTCTGCGCATCCAGAACGGCGTTTAAATGACGGTCGTAGAAGGCGACGCGGCGCGTATCGTCGGTCTCGGACATGCCGGTCTCGGTAACGTAGATTGGCAACTTGGTGTAGTCGCGTGACACGCGGACCAGGAGGTCCGTCAAGCCCTTGGGATAGATCTCCCAGCCGAGATCGTTCTTTTCGAGGGTGCCGGGAACGGTACGGATCGGGATCGAGTAATACGCCGGATGCGGGTTGTGGGCGTAAAGGCCGCGCGAATAGTAGTTGATGCCGGCCCAGTCGAGCGGGCGGTTCACGATCTCAATGTCCTTCTGCCAATCCTTCGGCAGATAGGGCCCGAGCAGGTCAGTCAGCACCTTGGGATACTGGCCCTTGTAGACGCCGCCGAGGAACCAGCCGTTGAACATGGCGTCGCCGATCTCGAGCGCGCGCCGATCTTCGTCCTTGTCGCTCGCCGCCTCGGCCTTCTCGAGGTTTGTCACAATGCCGATGTTCTTGGCGCCATTGGCGCGCAGGGCATCGACACCCATGCCATGCGCATAAAGTACGTGGTGCATAGCGCGGGCGCCGGCGCGCAGGTCGCGATAGCCCGGCGCGTGGCGGCCGATGATGTGGCCCAGGACCGAGACGCACCACGGCTCGTTGATGGTCGCAGTCGCGTGCAGACGGTCGCCGAAGCTCCTGGCGACAAGCGCGGCATAGTCGGCGAACCATTCGCCGATGTCACGGTTCATCCAGCCGCCCTTGTCCTGAAGCGTCGACGGCAGGTCCCAGTGATAGAGCGTCGCGAACGGCTTGATGCCACGCGCGAGCATGCCGTCGATCAGCCGGTCGTAGAAGTCGAGGCCGGCCTGGTTGATGGCGCCGGTCCCTTCGGGGAACAGGCGCGGCCATGCGATTGAGAAGCGATAGGCGTCGAAGCCGCCATCGCGGATCAGGTCGAGATCTGCCGGCCAGCGGTTGTAGTGGTCATCGGCGATGCGGCCGTCGTCGGCGTTCTTCACGTTGCCGGGGGTCGCCGCGAAAGTGTCCCAGATGCAGGTGCCACGGCCGTCGCCCTGGCCGCCTTCGATCTGGTAGGCCGCGGTCGCCGCGCCAAACACGAAATTCGGTCCGAATTGGCCGCGATTTACGGAAAACATTATGCGTTCCAGCCCTGCAGAGATGTAGGCGGCCGTCAGTGACTCCCCGGAGGCAATCGCTTGGGCCGCTCACGAAGAGCACTCGAGCTAGGTCGTTTCATGGCTACAGATTTTACCATGTTTCGACACCGGGAATAGCGTCGGGCGACAACAGAATTGCTTGAACGAAGCTCAGACCCGCTATTGAAGCTCGGGACCGCAGTTCCGGCCAGTACCTTAGCCACGCCGACGTCTAGCGGAACAGATTGCGTAGCCGCTCCAGAATCAACTCCCGGCCCTTGTTGCCCAGCTCGGCCGAAGCGTCCTTTGCGGAGGCCGTGTACCAGCCTTTGTTCTCCGGGAATCTCGCCATGTCGACTGCCTCCGGGCAGAGCGCCATCATCAGCGAGGTCTCGCCTTGTCCGGCATGGTCGAAGGGATACTGCGTGAGAATCTCCGGCGTCATCAGCGGGTGGACCTGAACCCAGTTGAACGGGTTGCTGCCCGCCGCGTGCTCGGCATAGTAGTTGGCGGTCTTCTCGTTGCCCCACCAGCCCTCGCCGCTTTCCCGCTCGATGAAGCGGAAGATCGCCTGCCGGCCGGCGACCTTGAACGACAGATCGGTCGGCATGCCGGCGGCAAAATTCTCCGTCTGATGATGGATGATCGCGTGGATGTTGCGGAAGCCGACCCTGAGCAGGCTGAAAAACAGCGCTTCAGCGAAGGGCGCGAGCTCGCTTCCGCCGACCTGCAGCGAGCCGTTGCCCTCCGGCGGCTCCACCGCATAGCTCGCTGCGCCGTAGTAGAAAGGCGGCAGGATGACGAGGTTCATCTCCCGCTCGACGAGCTCGAGCATCTTGACGACGGCAAGCGTGTCCATGCCGACGGCCATGTGCTCGCCGTTATATTCGAGAACGCCGAGCGGCAGCACGACCGGCCAGTTCTCGGCAATGGCCGTGCGGATCTGGTGCGGCAGCATCAATTCGTAGCGCATGGGCTACTCCATGTTGGTGTGGCGTGCCCGCATTTCCTCAGGCGTGGTGCCGAGCAATGTCCTCAGCTTCAGGACCATGATCTCGAACAGCAGGAACAGCGCACCCTCGAAGACGGAGCCCATCGGCAGCACCGACGTGCGGCTTGTGCCTTGATCGCTCGCCATGGTCTGCGCCGGAATTACCAGCGTGAAGTCGGCAAGCTTGGCGGCGCTGCTTTCGGGCTGTGCGGTGAGCAGCAGGTTGGTCGCGCCGGCCTGCCGGGCAACCTTCATTAGAGAAAGTACGGTCGAGGTCTCACCCGGCCCTGAGCTCGCTAGGAACACATCGCCCTGCCCCAGCGCTGGCATGGTCATGTCGCCGACCACCGCCACGGGCAGGCCGAGATGGAAGAGCCGCATCGCAAAGCCCCTGACCTGCAGGGCCTCGCGTCCGCAGCCATAGGTTCCGAGCTTGCCGGCACCGGCGATCATGTCGCAGGCTCTGTCGATAGAATTCTCGTCGATCCGCTTCAGCGCTGTGCCGAGCTCGTCGAGCGCTACGCCGAACGGGCTCTCCTTTCTTGATGTCATGACAGCTCCGCCATCAGATCCTTGTTGCGCAGATAGAGTTCCCTGAACGCGCAGAACTGCCGCTCATAGACGGCGCGGTTCTTGCGGTTGGGCACGATTCGCCGCTCCTCCGGATTCCAGGCGAGAATATCTTTCTTGCCGACATCGCCGACGGCGAGCGCGGCCAGGAATGCATCCCCATAAGAGGCACCGACAGTCTTCCTGCAGACCGTCTGCGGCCTCCCGGAGATATCCGATGTCGCCTGCGACCAGACTTTATTCTTGGTGCCGCCGCCGACGGCGAGCAGCCTTTTCGGCAGCTCGCCGATCTCGCGATAAGTTTCGATGATGTGGTGGGTGCCGCAGGCAATGCCTTCGAGCAGGGCGCGATAGAGATCGCCGCGGCTGTGCGTGAGGTTCAGCCCGAAGATCACGCCCTTGGCATTGGGGTCGTGGATCGGCGTCCGTTCGCCGGAGAAATAGGGCAGCATGACGAGCCCGCGCGCGCCCGGCGGCGATGCTTCCGCCTCCCTTGCGAGCGTGGCAAAGGCCTTTGCCGGCTCGAGCTCGCGCGCGGCGAAATCGCGAAACCAGTGGGTCAGCGTGCCGCTGGTCGACAGTCCTGCCATGGAGGCGTGTTCGCCCTTGAACAGCCAGGGCGCGTACCACAGCCGCGAATCCGAGATGCGGGTTTTCGACAGCATGATCGTGAATATGGTCGATCCATACATGATCATCATGTCGCCCGGCCGGATCATGCCGACCGAGAGCGCTTCCGACGCAGCGTCGATGGTACCGGCAATCACCGGCGTGCCGGGGGCAAGCCCGGTCGCGCGAGCCGCCCTGGCGGTCACCCGCCCGGCGATGTCCGTGGTCCAGACGAGCCGCGGCAGCCGTTCCGTCTCGATGATGTCGGGCGCCAGCTCCGTGCTCCAGCCTTGCCGGTCGATGAGATAGAGCGGCGAGAAATTGGCGGCCGAATAATGGTCGATGACGCATTCGCCCGTCAGCTTCTGCACGAGATAGGTCGTCGAGGTGACGATCTTGGCAGCCTTCGCAAGAATCTCTGGCCGGTTTTTCCTGAGCCACAGAATTTTCGGCCCGACCGACTGCGAAGTGAGCGCATTGCCGCAGCGCTCGAGGATACGCCCGGGCCCGATCGCGGCGTTGAGCTCCTCGATCTCCTTCGCGGCCCGCGCATCGACCCCGTAGAGCGCGGCGTTGCTGAGCGCCTCGCCGTCGGAATCGACCGGCAGCATGCAGGGGCCGATCGCACTTGCTCCGACGGCGCGGATCGACTTCGGATCGATCCGTGAATCCGCCAGCATCTTCTGCGAAATGAAGGTGAAGTCGCCCCACCAGTCCTGCTTGGGCCGGTGCTCGGCCCAGCCCGGTTGCGGCACCAGCATTTTGTGCGGCTTCGAGGCGGAGGCCGCGATCCTGCCCTCGCCATCGACGATCACGCCCTTCGATTCGAAGGTGCCGATGTCGATGCCGAGATAGTAGCTCATTCGTAGTCGTCCCGATCGAGGCTGAAGCCGGGCCCGATCGACGCGATCCCCTCGACCAGGAGACGCGTCAGTTCTTCGAGGTCGTCGAGATCGCACACTTCAAGCGAAGAATGCGAGTAGCGCATCGGAAATCCGAGATCGATCGAAGCGACACCCTGCCCGACGAGCTGGACATAGGAGGAATCGGTCAGCGCCCCGGTATGAGCGCTACGCTGCAGATTGGCGCCGAGGCGTTTCGCGGTGCCGTCGAACAATGAGACCAGCGCCGGATGCGGGATGGTGCCGTTCAGTGTGCCTCGGCCATGGAAGGAATAGAGGCTCATCGCCGGCCCGCCGCCGAGCCGGACGTCGCCGCGATAGCCCATGTCCGGCGTGTCGGTCGCAAGCAGCAGGTCGAGCTGGATGGCGATGTCGGGCGAGAGGATCTGCGCAGCCGTCAACGCACCACGCAGGTTGAACTCCTCCTGCACTGCGAAGACGAAATGGACTGTCGGCCGTTGCTTCGACTTCACGAGCAGCCGCGCCGCTTCGACGATGACGGCGCAGCCGGCGCGGTCGTCGACCGATGTGCCGGCGATGCGGCTTTCCGAAAGCGCGATTGCATGCGGCCGGTAGACGACCGGCAAGCCGATATCGACCCCGGCAGCTAGTGCCTCCTCGCGGCTCGAAAAGCCGGCATCAATATAAAGGTCCATATACGGCACGACCTTGTACTTCTCGTCCGGCGTCGTCGCGTGGTGGCTCTTGTTGGCGATGAGGCCCGTCCTGTCGCGTCCCTCGGCCACGCAGATCAGCACCTCTTGCGAGGGCAGCGCCCGCTCGGGCACGCCGCCAAGGCGCTCGACGCGGATGAAGCCGTCGGCCTCGATCTTGCGTACCACGAAGCCAAGCTGGTCCATGTGGGTGAAGAGCATCACCGAGGGCGCGTTTGCCGCCCCCGGAAGCGTTGCGATCAGATTGCCGAGCCGATCGCTGCGGGTTTCCAGCCCGAGTTCCTCAAGCGCCCTTTTTAGGTAGCGGCGCACCCGGCCTTCATGGCCGGAAAGACCGGGTATAAGCATGAGATCGACGAGCAGTTTCTTAAGCCGCTCGCGCGATGCTGCTTCAATTTTCACCGCACGCTTGCTCATTCGCCGCGTGCTGCCCGCGCCAGCCGCATGAACTCCGCTGCACGGTCGGGATCGACCGCATTCCAGGTGTTGCCGTCGACCTTGAGCGAGGAACCGACGATGCAGCCATCGGCGATCCTCAGGATCTCCCCGACCGTCGCATGCTTGACGCCCGTGTTGGCGAGCACCGGCGTATTGGGCAAAGCCTTCTTCACCGCTTCGAGATCGCTCATCGAGGCTGCCTCGCCGGTGATCTGGCCGGAGACGAGGATGGCGTCGGGGACCGAGGAGAAGACTGCCGAACGCGCGCGGTCCGGTAGCGGGCGCTGGTCGAGTGAATAGGCGAACTCGGCCGAGACGTTGTAGAGCAGCGCCATGTCGGAGCGGTGGAGCCGATCGCGATAGCGCATCGCCTTGCCGGCGTCTGGGGTCCACGGCCCCATGTCGGACGCGTATGTGCCGGTGAATATCTCCCGGACGAAAGCGGCGCCCGTTGCAGCGCCGAGCGCGATGGAAGACATCGGGTCCCAGAGGACGTTCACGCCGAACGGCACCTTGATCTTGTCGCGCACACGGCCGATCACATAGGCCATGGTAGCGGTAGAGGCGGTGTCGACGCTGAACTCATAGGGGCGGTCATTCTCGTTGCCGAACATGACGGCGTCGACGCCGGCTCTCTGCAGCGCGTCGAGATCCTTGGACACGCCTTCGATCAGGCCGTCTATGCCGCCTGCGGTGTCGTAGAGCGGCGAGCCAGGCAGTGCACCGAAATGCACCATAGCGATGATTGGCTTGCCTTGTCCGAAAACCCGTCTGAATTTCGCTGTCACAATTCCCCCGGACTGATGTTGGATCGGCTGCTGGCTAGGAGCATGGATCTACCAATAGCGGGAATCGCTGTCCACGGTTCGAGGCTTCTGGCCCGATGGGTTTGTGCTAACTGCATGATCCCGAACCGGAGGTCAGCGCAGCAAAAAGTTGCAGACTTTCGGATAAGATCATGCTGCAAAAGCAGATGGCTAGAACGGGATGAATGACTCCACCCCAATCCATCCCGTGCTAGTGTCCCGCAGCTGTTCGCAGGTGAATTGTCAGGAGGACTAGTTGGCGATGAAGTTGAGGCATTGGGACCGCATTGGAAATGGTGGGCTTACATTCACCGAGCTGGGCTTCGGCACCGCTCCCCTCGGCAATCTCTACCGCGCCATTTCCGACGACGATGCCCATGCCATCCTCGAGGCGGCGTGGGAGACGGGCTCGCGCTACTATGATACGGCGCCGCTCTACGGGCTCGGGCTTTCGGAAACGCGGCTAAACCGCTTCCTGCGCGGCAAGAAGCGCGACGAGTATGTGCTCTCGACCAAGGTCGGGCGGCTGCTCTCGGTTTCTGCACCGGAAGAGCGCACCGGCATCGGCAAGTTCTTCGAGACGCCGTCGCGTCGCGAGGTTTACGACTACACCTATGACGGCGTGATGCGCTCGGTCGAATTTTCCTTCGAGCGGCTCGGCGTCGATCGCATCGACATTCTCTACGCACACGATCTCGACAGGTACAACCAGGGCTCGCAGGAGGCGCTGCAGGTCAAGCTCGACGAGCTCATGGCATCGGGCTACCGCGCGCTGATGTCGTTGCGCGACCAAGGCGTGATCAAAGCATTCGGCGCCGGCGTCAATGAATGGGAGTCCTGCCAGTGGCTTGCCGAACAGGGCGACTTCGATCTCTTCCTGCTCGCCGGCCGCTACACGCTGCTCGAGCAGGAATCGCTCCAAAGCTTTCTGCCGCTCTGCGAAAAGCGCGGTATCGGGATCGTGCTCGGCGGGCCCTACAATTCGGGCATATTGGCGACCGGTCCCAGGCCAGGCGCCTTCTATAACTATTCCGAGGCGCCCAAGGAGATCCTGGACAAGGTGGCGCGCATCGAGGCCGTCTGCCGTCGCCACAACATCAGGCTGGTCGAGGCAGCGCTCAAGTTCCCGCTCATGCACCCGGTCGTGGTCTCTGTCATCCCCGGCGGCCAGAGCGTCGATCAGGTCAAGGCCAACCGGACAATTCTCGATCGGGAGATACCGGCCCCGCTCTGGGCAGACCTCAAGGCAGAAGGGCTGATGCGGGAGGATGCCCCGACCGACTGAGGAGCCGAGAAAGACAAAACCCGCCGGGGGAGCACCGGCGGGTTTCGGTAGCGGCGAGGCGTTGGGAGGAGGAAGCCTCGCCGTATCTTCGGCGCTTACAGCGTGCGCTGCGCCACCGCATGAATATCGGCTCGGGAAATACCCAGGTCATTCAGTTCGCGGTTAGACAGGCGGCTCAGCTCATTCACGGTGTCGCGATAGCGGCGCCAGTTACGATAGCTACGGATCAAATTCATTGTATCCCTCACATCCTCTTTGGTCGTGCGTTGTTGCAATGCACAAATGGGTGATTGTCGAACCGATTTAAAGTCCCCGTTTTGCATAGCCGGCTTGCATTCGGCGCATTGCTGGTTAACGAAAGCTATCTGCTCAACCAGTTCCTCTCGCCGGTCGCCAACAAACGCACCGACCACTGTGATTGCCTTGCCCGAGGGGCGCTTGATCAGCCCAACCGGCCGTGCCGCGCGACGAACAAGAGGCCGCGGCCGGCGATCCAAATACGGCCTCGCCGAGCAATCGGATGCGCATCCGCGTCGCTCGAGGGCTCGTAAACCTGCCCCGGTATTACCTGGTGATTACGATGCTGGTGTTGGCCGGACCGAATAGCCGAACCAGTTGATAGAAGTCGGCGGCATTCTTGGGATGGAGCCGGATGCAGCCATGCGACGCCGGCGTGCCGAGCCGCCTAATCGCGTTGGTGCCGTGCACGGCATACCCGCCCGCGAAGAAGACGGAATGCGGCATTGGCGACATGTCGTACTTGCGCGAATACCACATCTTTTCCATGCGGGTCGGCTTGAACGAACCGGTCGGCGTCACGTAGCCGCGGCCTGCGGTCGATACCTTCCATTGGAACGTCGGGCGGCCGTCGACCAGCACTTCCATGCGCTGCCTGGAAATATCGACATGGGCGACGATCATGCCGGTGGCATGCGCGGTGCCGGAGCCGGTCGCTAAAAAGAGCATGGCGCCGGTCAACGCCGCCGCCGAAATGTGAATAAGCTTATCTGCAACAGTGATCATGCGTGCCTCTCCGAGGCGGCTTCATGCCGCCGAAATTGGATGAGGACTTATCTTTGCGTCGTGTAACCGATGCATTTCGTCCAATGCGCAGTTTTGTTTCGAATCCGTTTCCGTTCGCGGCGTTTCCGTGAGAAAAATGACCGATTCAGGCATCATTTCTTGCACAAGCGGACAAATCCGGTCACTTTGCACAAAATTAGATCATGGCAAATTTCGTTTTTCCTCGGCGAGCCGAAATTCGAAAACACTTGGGCGAATTGAGCCTGTAACAGCAGGAAAGGGCGGCTTTCGGTTCTGCAACAGGCGTGATTCAGCGAAGTGTTGCGGCGGCACGATCCGGATACAGGCGACCGGTATTTTTCGCTGCCATAAGTAACGGGTGGGTACGGCTGCGCTTAGGCCGGCGAAGGAAGCGGGATCATGAAGACCAGGCTTGGATCGGCGATTGTTTCGTCGCTTCTTTTTGCGCAGGGGCTGCTTGGTTTCGCTGCAGTCGCCGCCGTGCTCATGAAGGAGCCTGGCAAGGAGCATCGCGTTGCGGCCATATCGGCCGCCGACGAAGGCCTTGTCCTGGTTCGCTAGATGGCGCGCCCTTTGAACGTCGGCCTGTCGACCGGTCGGCTTCTTGCTGAAACGGCGTACGCGCTAGAGCATCGGACCGAACCGAAGGACCGCGTCAGCGAAAAGTGCGTAGCGGTTTTCGGACGAATCCGATCTCTAAACAAAGAGATAGAGCGGCATGCCGGTTCAATTCGAACGCACGCCGCTCTAGTGGGCGCCCGTCGGGGGGTCGAACCTGTAACCCGAGCCGCGTATGGTGACGATGCGCTCGGTGTCGAGCTTGCGTCGCAACCTGACGATGCGCGAATCGATCGAGCGGTCGAAAGCGTCCGCGCTTTCGGCTGGGGCGGCGGCGATGATGTCGTCGCGCGTCAGTACCCTGCCCGGATTGGCGAGGAACAGCCTGAAGAGCGCGACCTGGCCCGGAGACAGGCCCTCCTCGATGCCGCTGCGATGCATGACGAGGGCCGCCTTGAGGTCCACGGTCGTATTTTCGAGGACCACCAGTTCGCTCGCCGCTTTGCCGCGGCGCGCCACAAGACGAAGGACACGCGCGGCAAGCTCGCGCACGCTGACCGACTTCTCGACGACGTCGGCCGCGCCAAGCTCGAGCGCCAGCACCTTCTCGACCATGTCGGGCCGGTCGCTGACGATCACAAAGAACGGCCCGCCCTGGCGAGCGAATTGCTTGAGAAGGGCAAGGCCGGATCCGTGTTCGATGTCGAGGTCGACGACAGCGACATCGAGATCGGGCTCTGCAAGCAAGGATTCGGCCTGCCATCCCGAGTGGGCCGCCCGAATCTCGAGGCCGCGCCGTTCGAGATAGTCTTCGACCGAGACGTTCGCCTCGTCGAATGCGCCGACAAGAGCCACAACAGGTCTACCCGCCATGGTTAGACCCGCAGCAACAATGAATTGCAATCAGACTGGACATCATGTTCATACCGAATCTACTTTCCGCTGACAGCGGAGGCGAGACTACACTGCGCGCGCGAATTGTCGTTGTCGAGGACGAGCCTGATCTGCGCGAAGCGGTCGCGGAGTATCTTGTCGCGAACGGCTTCGACGTGACGCCCGTTCCGGACGCGGCGACGATGCGTGCGCTTGCCGAACGCGAGGCATTCCACCTTGCCATCCTCGACATCGCCATGCCCGGCGAGGATGGCCTGTCGCTCGCGCGCTGGCTGCGTTCGCTGATGCCGATCGGCATCATCTTCGCTACCGCGTCGGGAACCTCGATCGACCGCATCGTCGGCCTCGAGCTCGGCGCCGACGACTACATCGTAAAGCCTTATGAGCTGCGCGAGCTGCTGGCGCGTGTCCGCAGTGTTCTGCGCCGCGTGCCGCCGCCGTCGGAGCCGCGCCTGACGCAACAGCTGGACGCGGACGCGCCACGCCGCCGGACCTGGTTTGGCGTCTACCAGGCCGATTTCGACGCACGAACCGTGACCGGGCCCGATGGCATACTCGACATGGCCAAGAGCGAATTCGACGTGCTCGAAGTGTTTCTCAAGCGCGCCAACCGTCTATTGACCCGCACGACGATTTCCGAAGCGATCGGGTTGAGCGAAGATCCGGAGAATTCCCGCGCCGTCGACATACGCATCATGCGGCTGCGCAAGAAGATCGAGGAGGATCCGGCCAATCCGAAATTCCTACGAACGGTTCGTGGCGAAGGATACATCTTTTCCCTGCCCGGCGAGGAAGCGGCCGAGCGCTGAAGGGCTCAAGGCTTCCACATGGAGACTCCCCTGCACAGGGTCCAGGAGAACCTGCCGAGCAGCAGTACAGCGCGGAAGGAACAGAGCGCTACGGTCGCGGCCGCGCGCATCGTCCGCCGCCTACGCGACGCGGTCGACTGGCGCCGGGAGATCGACGAGCTGCTGGAGCTCCTTGGCCGCTCGATGTCGGCGCATCGCGCCATTGTCTTTCGCCTGCACGAGGTGCCGGGGCAAGGTCTCACGCAGTCGGTAGCGACCTATTGGGTCGACCGTACGGTGGAAGGCAATGCCAATCCTCCGACGGTGATCGTTCAGGCGGTTGTTCATATGGACCCCCTGCTTGGGCGGATCGCCGAAGAAGGGCGTCAGGGCAAGATGTTCGCTGGTCTCACGCGGGACATCGACGGTTTTCTTCGCAAGGATTTCGAGAGGCAGAAGATCAAGTCTTTCCTATCCGTGCCGATTTTCGCCAACGGCAATTCGTGGGGTTCACTGGCGATCAACGACTGCCTTTACGAGCGAATATGGACCGACGAAGACAAGGCGGCCATGGAGATTGTCGCGCTTGCGCTCGCTGACGCGATCGAACGCGGGCAGTCGGCGGCGCATGTGAGCGAGGTGATACGCGCCGCACTTGTCCAGGCTTCGCTGGATGCGGTGATCCTCGTCGACGAGACCGGCAAGTTCATCGAGTTCAACCCCGCTGCCGAGAGGATGTATGGCTGGTCGAAAGCGGAAATGATCGGCAAGGACCTGCTCGAAACAATCATCCCGCATTTCTACCGGAAGGGTTACGCCAATGGCGGCGACTATCTGGGCGGGCGCGGCGCCCCGATGCTCGGGCGCCGCATGGAGACGGTGACACAGAACGCCGCCGGCGAGATTTTCCCGATAGAGCTCACCGCTTCCGAGGTGAAGGTTGCCGACCGTCGTGTGTTCCTCGGCTCGATCCGCGACCTGCGTGAAAGGCGGCGGGCGGAGGACGAGATCAACCGACAGCGCGACAAGCTGCACCAGAACGAGAAGATGGCGGCGATGGGCTCGTTGCTGGCCGGCGTTTCGCATGAGCTCAACAATCCGCTGGCGGTGGTGGTCGCGCAGTCGACCCTGCTCCATGAATTCGCCGCCGACCCGCAGACCAAGGCGCGCGCCGAGAAGGTGCGCGCGGCGGCCGAGCGCTGCGGCCGTATCGTCAAGAGCTTTCTTGGGATGGTGCGCTTGCATCCGACTGCCCAGGTCGAGACCGACGTCAACCAGGTCGTCCGCTCGGCTCTGGAGGTGACCGCCTATGGTGCGCGCTCGACCGGGATAAGTGTCGATGCCGACTTTGCCGGAGGCCAGCTGCTGGTGCTTGGCGATGCCGACCACCTGACGCAGGTGGTGGCCAATTTCCTGATCAACAGCCAGCACGCTCTCGCCGCACAGCCGACCGAGCGCCGCATCAAGGTCCGCACCTATCGGACGGCGGCGGAAATGGCCGGCTTCTGGGTCGAGGATAACGGCCCCGGCATACCCTCCGACATCCGTGACCGCATTTTCGAATCCTACTTCACGACCAAGCCGGCCGGTGTCGGTACCGGCATTGGTCTGTCGATCTCCCGCTCGATTGTCGAGCGCCACAACGGTCGGCTCTGGTTCGAGGAAGCACCGGAAGGCGGGGCGCGTTTCGTGGTCGAGCTGCCGCTGGCCGCCGGCCATGCCCAAGGTGCAGAAGCGGCGCAGGCGACAGGCGCGGACCTGCGTCGCGCCCTCATCATCGACGACGAACCCGACGTTGCCGGCTCGCTCGCCGACATATTGGAATTGATGGGGCTTCGCTCGGAAATCGTTTCGAGCTGGACCTCGGCGCCGGAGGTGCTTGCCGGGATCGACCCCGATATCGTCTTCAGCGACCTGCGCATGCCCGGAAAGAGCGGCATCGCCATCTATCGCGAGCTGCTTGCCGAGCGCCCGGAGCTCGCCCGCCGCTTCGTGCTGGTCACCGGCGACATGATCGGTGCGCGGGCCGAGATCGAGAACCTCGCCGCGCATCTGCGCCCGCAGCTCCTCGAGAAGCCGTTCAGCACACTGGATGTTCGCGGCGTGCTCGGGGTCATCAACGACCAGATAAGCCTGGCTAAGTGAATGACCGGCGCTCGGTAGCCCAAGGCTCTGTTCAAACCAGCGGGCAATTGCTGCCCAAACTCATCAAAATTGGATGCCGAGGCGTAAGGCATCCAACATCGCGGCATGCACCGACCGGCTGCTTATGGCGTCGCCGATCCTGTGAAGTTCGAAGCCACTGGGCGGGCGTGGGCGCAGAGGCGCCGGACCGATCTGGGTTTCAATCTCGGTTACGCCATCGTTCACCGACATGGGCCGCAGTTCATCGAAAAGTTCGCTCACCGGGATCGTCCCATGCTCGACGATGATCTGGGAGTGGGTCGAGCGCAGCTCCCGTCCCGTCAGCAGGTGGCGCAGCACAGCCTCCCGCCGCCCGCTCCGTGCGCTCACCGAGACCAGTTCGTATTCCAGCAGAACCCGCACGTCATGCTCGGCAAGAACCTTTCGATAGATGATGCTCGAATGATGCTCCATTTCGGGCGCAATCGAAGGATCGCGGGCAACGAAGGTCACTCGTTTGCCCGTCGCCGCGATCTCCGTGGCGGCCGAAGGTGCGGGATGACGCCCGGTCGCGTCATAGATCAGCACGTCATTTGCCACCTGCGTGGTGTTGCCCAAAGCGTCGAACGCGCTGAGGCAAAGTTCGCTGCCGGTGACGGGGCCGAAATCCGGAATGCCGCCAGTAGCGATAAGGACGAGATCGGGTGCTTCGGCCAGAACATCAGACGCCTCCGCATAGGTGTTGAGACGAACATCCACGCCGAGCCGCTCCAGCTCGGCGATGCGCCAGTCGACTATCCCGATCAGGTCACGCCGAAGCCGGGCTCTTGCGGCGAGCACGAGCTGCCCGCCCAGACGGTCCGCCGCCTCAAGCAACAAGACCTTGTGTCCTCGCTCGGCGAGCACGCGCGCTGCTTCCAGCCCTGCCGGCCCGCCGCCCACAACGACCGCCCTCCACCCAGCGTTGGGCGAAAGCTCGATCACCTGCGGCAGCCAGGTCTCGCGTCCTGTTGCCGGATTGTGAATGCAATGGACGGGACGGTAGAGACAGTGCGAGGCGCCCACACAGGGACGGATTTGCTCCTCCCTCCCCGAGCGCAGCTTGTTGATGATCTGCGGATCCGCCATGTGCGCCCTCGTCATGCCGACCATGTCGACGAGCCCGGCGTCGACAGCATGTCGCGCCGTGGCGACATCCGAGATCTTGGCGGCGTGGAAGACCGGCAGGCTCGTCTCCGCCTTGAACGCTCCGACGCGGCGAAGCCACGGCGCAGATGCGGCCGTCATGTCGGGGATATTGTAGACAAGCAGGTTAAGCCGGGTGTCGAACCGGCCGAATATGCAGTTTAGGAAGTCGACCAACCCCTCGCGCTCGAGCATGTTGGCGACCTCGACTGCTTCGGGAAAGCTCAACCCGTCGGCGTGGTCCTCGTCGATCGTAAAGCGGATGCCGAGCGGATAATCAGCGCCGACCTGGGTGCGGATTTCCACATAGACCATGCGAAGGAATCGCATCCGGTTTTCCAGCGATCCACCGAACTCGTCTTTGCGGCGATTGACCATGGGTGACAGGAACTGTCCGATCAGATGGCCGCCTGTCATGGTTTCGATGCCGTCCAGCCCGCCCTCCCGCGCCCGCCGGGCGGCTTGGCCGAACTCGCGCACGATGCGCGCTATGTCCTGGCGATCCATCTCATGTGCGAAGCTGCGGTTGTAATCCTCGCGGGAATGGGAAGGACCAAGCGCAGGAAGCCAGGGGCCGACCGTGGCGTTCGCCCGCCGGCCGACATGCGAGATCTGACACATCACCGCCGCGCCCTGGCCATGGATGCGTTCGGCAAACTGCTGGAAGACCGGAATGATTGCGTCGCTTGTGAAATCAAGCTGCGTACCGCCCCAGCTCGTATCGGCGGAGATGCGCCCCGATCCGCCGAACATGGTCAGGGCAAGACCGCCCTTTGCCTTCTCCTCGTGATAGCGCTGGTAGGCCTCGAGCGGATAGCCGCGGTCGTCGAGAGCGGTTTCATGGCTGGTGCTCATGATCCGATTGCGCAGAGTGAGCCGCCCGATCTGCAACGAGCGCAGCAGCGGATCCGTCTTGCCCCTCGCAGCATCGGTTGGCGTGGAGGCCGCCTCCTCCGGCGCGTCAGGTGATAGCCGTTCCTCCATGTCCCTCTCCCTGAATGCGGGTTAGCGAACCGGGGCGAGCGCCTTGCGCATGGCCTCGACGCACTGCCTCAGCGGCGGGGTGGGGTCGACATTGTATTTCCAGTTGGTGAGCTCGATCGTCAGCGAACCCTCGTAGTCTTGGCTGCGGAGATAGGCGACGAGCTTGTCGAGATCGATGATGCCGTCGCCCCATGCGAGATGGCTGCCGGCTGCGTCAGAGTCGGTGAAATGCACATGCGCGACGCGGCCGGCGAGATGGGTGAAATAGTCTTCGGGCTGCTCACGGGTCATCAGAGCGCCCGCGACATCGTAGACGGCGTAAAGCGCGGGACTGGCGAGCTCGTCCATCAGATCGCGGATTTCCTTGGCCGACCGGATGATGTTGGCGAAGGAGTCTGGCAGGGACTCCATCCAGAGGTCGAGACCAAGCTTCTGCGCGCGGTCGCAAAGAATGCCCATGGACTCCACGCAGCGGTCCAGCGCTTCGGAGGTCGGCTCGTCGCGATATCCGCCGCCCGCCGTCACCAGCAGCGCCGGAGCACCGCATTCGACGGCGAACTCCATGGATTCGAGGAAATAGCGCACGGACCGATCGCGCAATTCCCGCTCCTTGGCGGAGATGTTGATAGGGTAGATGCACTGCTCCGGCGTGAAGGCCACGATCTCGAGACCCATGCCGCGGACTTTTTGTCCCAGCGCGCGTGCCTCGGTCAGTGTCTTGTCTCCGATGTAGAAGTGCGGCGCGGCCGCCCAGAGCTCGATGCGCGAGACGCCAGCGTCCAATACATCGGCAAGAAACCGGTCCATCGTATGCCGGACATAGTGGAAGTTCATCGCGCTGATGTTGCGCTCATCCAGAGCCATTGCATTCCCCTCCAGCAGAGGCCGCCTGAGCGGCCGAATTCAGGAACTTTCGTCAATTGTGTGAGAGCGTTCTCCGCTCACAAATGGCCGCCGCTTAGGCTTATCGGCAGACTTGTTGCTGATCAGTGCAGTGCGTGCCTCAGGCCGAATTCGGCAGTTGTTTCACGAATGAAGCCGGCGATCTGAGCCTTGGTTTCCTCCGGCGTCCAGCCGAGATGCGGAGCGGCCAATCTCGCAGCCGTTTCCGCATGACTAAGGCCGAGGTCCGGCTCCCAACCCACCGAAAGACGTCGACGCAGGATGTCCGACAGCGTGCGGGCCTGCTCGTTGAGCACGGCATGAGCGACGTACGCTTCCGTAATCGAATCCAGATCCTTCCGTGGCAGCGATGTAGGATGAAGTGGGCGCGGGGGCCCGGATGGTTTGACCCGGCGGGCCACCGCACGTGTGAGCCGCCTTCCGGCATCTCGATGGGTCATCAGCAGCCCGCCGGTAAAGGTGAAGAGGTTCGGGAGTCCTTCGGGGGTAAGATCGTGCTCCCGGACCGCGGGGCCCGGGCCTTTGCCGTCCCTGGCGATGCTGCGGGGCCGTACGCCCGCCCAGGAGTAGAGCACGTCCGCGCGACTCACGCCAAGCCGGGGAAACAGCCGCCCCAGCTGATCGAGGATGGCGGCGATCTCCTCCTCGGTCGCACGAAAACCTTCGGGCTTGCCGTCCGATGCGCAATCCCACGGGCCGACATAATGCAGCTCACCCCACGGTATCAGATAGAACGGCGCGCCGGCCGCAGTCACCGTTTCCAAGCCGATGCCACGCAGGTTCTCGGGAAGGCGGAGGACGATGTTCGTGCCTTTTTCGCCGATATTCTTGCGAATATGCGTAGCACCGGCGAGGGCCGTGATCTCATCCACCCAGACGCCCGCACAATTGACGACCGCAAGCGCCATTACGTCGCGCGATCCTTCTTCCGCCGTGAGCGTGAGCCGCCAAAGATCGTCCTCACGGGCCAGGGCAGTAACGGCGGTATGGTTCAGCGCCTCCATGCCGATCGCGCGCGCCGTCATCACCGTGTCGACCACGATCCGCTCGGGCCAATGGTACTGGTACTCGGTGAAGATGATTGCGCCGCGAATGCTCTCGAGCCCCGCCATCCCCTCCAGGGCCGGATGGGCCCGCGCCTCCGCGGCGGACAGGATGCGGAGGTCCAGCGGAACCTGGCCCGCATCGCTCGCCGCCATCAGCCTGAAGGCCAGGCGTGCTTTCCAGCGCGGAATGGCGTTCTCCCGCGTCAGGGGAACAACGAAGGTGACGGGCTTGACCCGCTCGGGCGAGGTTCGCACGAATTCCGCCCGCCCCTGCATCGAGCGGCGCATCAGGTTGAAACACTCCATCGCGCTTCGCGGATGGGCGAGAAAGGCGGCAATCGAGCCGCTGGCGGCGGAGAGATAGCCAAGCCCGCAGTGCTGCAGCCGCGACGTCTTGCTGGAGGTGCCCGAACCATAGTCGTCGCGCTCTACCAGCAGCGTGTGATAGCCCGCCGCCGTCAGATGCTGCCCTGCGGCCGCGCCGATGATGCCGCCCCCAATGACCACGGCGTCGTAGACCTGACTCACATTCAATTCCGTCCCTGCCATAGACGACATAGGCGTCCAAATGTGAGAACGTTCGCAAATCTTCGACATGGCTGTCAAGCTGGGTTGACCCAAGCGCGAATTTTTATAATACGTATTATAACGTCATATCGAAAGGCGCACCAATGTCTCTGCCCTCCACCTTCGACCCAGGCGTCGTTGCGGCGCTCTCCGCTCTAGATGCAAATTCGGTGAAGCACGTCTTCTTCGTTGCCTGCGGTGGCTCGCTGTCGATCATGCATCCGGCCAAGTTCCTGCTCGACCAACATTCGCCGCTGCCGTCCGACGTCTACAACGCCGCCGAGTTCGTCGCCCGCGCGCCACGCTCGCTGGACAAGAGCTCGCTTGTCATCCTGTGCTCGATGACCGGCACCACCAAGGAAACCACGGCCGCGGCCGAATTCGCGCGCGCGAAGGGCGCGACGACAATCGGCCTGACGGTCGAGCCCGCCTCACCGCTCGCAAAAGCGGTCGACCACGTCGTCGGGTTCGAAGCGCCATACACGACCGGCGTGCCGATCGATGCCAAGGACAGCAACTATTCCCGGATCTATCAGATCGTGATGGGGCTCGTTGCGCTGACCGGCGGCGAAAACCTGACAGAGACGCTGATCGACAGCCTCTGTGCCCTGCAGCCGGCGATCGACCGCGCTCACGCCGCCTTTGCGCCGATATTCGAAGACTACGCGCCCCGCTTCGCCAAACAAGACGTGATCTACACCGTCGCCAGCGGTGCGAGTTTCGGTGCGGCCTACTCCTTCGCCATATGTGTGCTCATGGAAATGCAGTGGATCAACAGCCAGGCGATCCACGCCAACGAGTTCTTCCATGGCCCATTCGAGGTGCTAGACAAGGACCGCTCCTTCATTCTGCTGAAGGGCATCGACAGCACACGCCCGCTCGAGGAACGCGCCGACGTGTTTCTGCACCGGTTCGGCTCGGCGGAGAACATCCTGGTTCTCGATGCCGAGAAGCTCAATCTCTCCGGCATCGATCCGCGGTTCCGCGGCAATGTGGTACCTTTGATCTTCTTCGACACGCTCTGGCGTTTCGCCTACAAGATCGCCGATCTCCGCAAGCACGAAATGCTGGCGGGCCGGCGCTACATGAAGAAGATCAGCTACTGATCGAGTTTGGAAAAGGGCGGATGGAAGATCAAACGAACGTCTTGCCGCTCTATGAACAGGTACGACGCTCGATCCTGGCCGGAATTCTATCTGGCCAGTTCGCCGAAGGCAGCTTCCTGCCTCCGGAACCTGAACTGATGTCGCTCTACGGCGTCAGCCGGATTACGCTCAGACGCGCCATTGGCGATCTGTGCGCCGATGGCCGACTGCAGAGACAGCAGGGCCGCGGCACGGTGGTCATGCCGGCCAAGGTGCGGCAAACGCTCGTCTCGCTGTCCGGCTTTTCCGAGACCATGGACGGCTTGGGGCGCAAGGCAGGGCATCGCATCCTGTCGCGCGAAGACAATCCAGACGCACCGGCTATCCGCGGTCGGCTGCAGGCTGCGGCCCTGATACGGTTTGACCGCCTGCTGGAAGACAACGGCATGCCAATGACGCTGGAAACGCTCTGGTTCGATGCGGCGCGTTTTCCGGAGGTGATCGAGCCGGTCGCCGCGGGCGGATCCTTCTTTGCTGCACTCCGCGACAAGGCCTGCATCGTGCCGGCCCATGCCGAGCGGCAGATCGATGTCGGCCTCGCCTCGCCTTCCGAGCGCAATGTGCTTTCGGTGAAATCGACCCAGCCGGTCTATCGGATCGAAAAGATGGTGACCGATGCGGACGGGCGGCCGCTCGCGCTGTCGCAACTCGTTACCCCAAGCCATCTCGTCACCTATACGATCAAGATCTGAAAGGTTCGACATGCATGCTTTCGATGCGAGCGCCGTCCATGCAGCGCTTCCCTGGCCCTTTCTGATCGAAGCGCTGCGCAAGGCGCATCTGGGGCAGATGCCCGTGTCGGATGTCGTGGTGCAGTCCGATCCCGCGGGCGGCGAGGCGCAGTTCGTCACTTTGCCAGGCTGGGCGCCCGGCGGGCCGATCGTGGTGAAGATGGTCGGCGTCTTTCCGCAGAACACGACCCTTCAGCCGCCGCAACCCGCAGTTCAGGGTCTGGTAGCCCTCTTCGACGGCAAAACGGGCGCACCGCTCATTGTGGCGGACGGCGCGGCCATGACGGCACGCAAGACAGCCGCCGATTCCGCCCTCGGCGCGACCATCCTGGCCCGGGAAGACGTGGAGGAGCTACTGATCGTCGGGGCCGGAGCGCTCGCACCGCATTTCGCCGAGGCGCATCTGGCAGCGCGACCCTCCCTGCGCCGAGTGAGAATATGGAACCGCACAAAGACCCGAGCCGAGGCCGTGTCCGCCCAGCTTCGCGAAAAGGGCATCGACTCCACGGTCAGCGGAGATCTGGATGCATCGGTCTCGAAAGCGGATGTGGTGTCCTGCGTCACCATGTCGGACAAGGCGCTGGTCAAGGGGGCGCTCCTGCGTCCCGGCACGCACCTCGATCTGGTGGGCGCATATCTCCCCACGCTTCGCGAGGCCGACGACACGGCCCTCGCGCGAGGCACGATCTTCATCGACACCAGAAACAACATGAAAGGCGGCGGCGACCTCTCACAGGCCGTCGCCTCGGGCGCGATCACGTGGGATGCTGTCAGGGCAGATCTCTTCGAGCTCGTTCAGGGAAGCGTTGAGGGGCGCACCCGCGCCGATCAGATCACGGTCTTCAAGAACAATGGCGGCGCCCATCTCGACCTGTTCACTGCCTCGGCCCTTGCAGGAGCGATCGGCTGACTCAGGCTTCAGCCAGAACACGCGCCAGGAACGCGCGCGTGCGCTCATGCTGCGGGCGCGTCAGCACCTGGACCGGGTTGCCTTGTTCGACGATCACACCGCCATCCATGAAGATCAGATGATCGGCGACATCCCGGGCGAAGCCCATTTCGTGGGTCACCACAACCATGGTCATCCCGTCATCGGCGAGCTGGCGCATCACGGCCAGCACCTCGCCCACGAGCTCGGGATCGAGCGCCGAGGTCGGTTCGTCGAACAGCATGACGTCCGGCTTCATCGCCAATGAACGGGCGATGGCCGCGCGTTGCTGCTGGCCGCCGGAAAGCTGCGCGGGATAGTAGCTCGCGCGCTCCTTCATGCCGACGCGATCCAGAAGCACCATCGCGTCTTCGATCGCCCTGGCGCGCGGGACGCGCTTCACGAGGACCGGAGCTTCGATGACATTTTCCAGCACGGTCTTGTGCGGAAACAGATGAAAGCCCTGGAAGACCATGCCCATGCGCTGGCGCTGGCGGGCGAGTTCGTTGAAGCTCATCTCGTACAGCTTGTCGCCCTTCCAACGCACGCCGACCGGCACGCCGTTGAGGAAGATCGCCCCGCCGCTTGGCTTTTCGAGATAGTTCAGGCAGCGCAGAAGCGTGCTCTTGCCCGAGCCCGATGGGCCGACGATGCAAGTGACGTCGCCGCGCGTCACCGCGACGTCGATACCGCGTAGTACCTCGTGCGTGCCGAAGCTCTTGCGCAGGCGCTCAACTTTGAGGAGGGGCTCGACGCTCGGACGTTCACCCATCACAAAGCCTCCTGCTGGTACGCGAACAGACGGAAGGAGAGGATGCCACGGGATTTCCTCGAGCCGGCGCGGGGATGTTCGGATTTCAACCGGTGCTCGACGGCGTGTTCTATGACCGTCAGGACCGTGGTGAGCACGAGATACCAAATGGTCGCGACGATCAGCAGAGGAACCGTCTGATACGTACGTGCGTAGACCATCTGTGCGGAATAGAGGAGATCGGGCAGCGCCAACACCGAGACCAGCGACGTGAATTTCAGCATCGAGATCGTGTCGTTGCCGATCGGCGGGATGACGATGCGAAGCGCCTGCGGCAGCACGATCCGGCGAAGCGTCTGGCCGCGTGTCATGCCGAGCGTCGCGGCAGCTTCCGTCTGGCCGACATTCACCGCCTGGATGCCGGCACGGATCATCTCGGCCGCGTAGGCGCTTTCGGTGAAGGCAAGGCCCATAATGGCGGCGCTGAAGGGAGTAATGAGGTCGTTCGTCTGCCACGCAACCAGTTTCGGCCCGCCGAACGGGACGCCGATGGCAAGCTCGGGCAAAAGAAGCGCCAGATTGTACCAGAAGATCATCTGCACGAGCGGCGGCACGCCGCGGAAGAACCAGATCCAGCCCCAGCTCACGGATTGGAAGACGCGGCTGCTGGACAGGCGCATGATCGCCAGAACGACGCCAATCGCAAGACCCAGGACCATCGCAAGGAACGTCAGCAGCAGAGTCATGCCCAGGCCCGACAGGATGGCCGGGCTCAGCATGTATTCGGCGACGACGCCCCACTGCATGTTCTTGTTGGTAACGAGAACCTGCAGAAAGATGACTGCGAACACCGCCAGAACCACGCCGCCGATCCAGTGGCCTATCTTTGGTACCGCGATAGGCTTGAGGTCGTGGATCGAAGGGCGGCGTGGCGGTTCTTTAGACATCGTCATTCCTTGCTGCGATCCCGGGCCACCTGGCCCCCGACCCGAAGCAATCCCCGGGCCGGGGTGGCCCTTAGAGGTCCGCCGGATTCTCTTCCGTAATCAGAAGCGCCTTGGTCAGCACACCGGAGTCGTTCAGGCCCCACTTGGCCATGATCTTCTCATAGGTGCCGTCGTCGATCATCGATTGAATCGCATCAGCCATCACCTTGCCGAGCGGATCGCCTTTGCGAACGCCGATGCAGCTGTTGACCGGGGACAGGACCAGTTCCGACACCTTCAGGTCTCCCGTCTGCTTGGCCATGTAGGCGAGCTTGACGGAGCCGGCGACAGTCGCCTGCGCGCGCAATGACCGAACGGCAAGCTCGGCCTGGGCCTGCGTGCTGTGCGTCTGCATGACCACGGGCTTGTCTTTGCACTCGTTGGCGTTCAGCTTCTCGAGGAGACCGATGTCCCAGGAGCCGTTCAGCACGGCGACCGTAAGGCCGCAGGCGTCCGCCGCGGACTTGATGTCAAGCTTGCTGTCCGCCGGATAAGCGAATGAAGTGCCGATCTTGCGCTGGGAAACGAAGTCGAGCGTCTTCAGGCGCTCGGCGGTGGTGCCGAAGGAAGAGAAGCCCGCGTCGAAACGCTTGGACTGGAGGCCCGGGATGATGGCGTCGAAGCTCGTGCCCTCGAACTTGAAGGGCACGCCGAGGCGATCTTCCATTTCCTTGGCGATATCGACACTCCAGCCCTTCAGCTGGCCGTCGGAATCGAGGTATTCATCGGGCGCCCAGTCGTTGAAGACCGCGGCCTTGATGCCGTTGTCCTTGTATTCCTGCGGCAGGGCGTCGTGCAGGGCGGGGATGACGTCGGCAAGCGCCGGCATCGCCAGCACCGCGCTCAGCACACAACCAGCCAGTACGGATTTCAACATCACAGCCTCCTTCTTGTGATTAGACCCAAAGGTCCCCCATAGCGTTCACTTGTCCCCTTCTGTGAAATTGCGGCGAGAACGCTCTCACATATGAGATACTGAGAAGCATCATCCGTCAAGCGCCGCTTTTTAGGGATAGCTGTTTCCACAGCCCAGAAAAGCGGATTGGAGCAGCCAACGTCGGGAAGGGCTTGCCGTTCATCTGCAGAATGGACATGATAAATTCTCATTCTGTTGACATCCCAATGTGAGAAGGATTCCACTTGGCTGAGAAGGGCAAGGCGACGATCGCGGATGTGGCCCGCGTTGCAGGCGTTTCTACGGCCACGGCCGGTCGAGTCCTGGGTGGCTACGGCTACACCAGCGAAGAAAAAAAGGACCAGGTCCTCAGGGCTGCCCAAACTCTCGGCTACCGACCCAATGCGCTGGCGCGAGGCCTGATCACCGGCAAGACCCGAACGCTCGGCGTGGTGGCCGGCGATATCCAGAACCCCTTCTATGCCTCGGTCTTGCGCGGAATCTCCAATGTCGCTGAGGCGAACGGCTTCGGGCTCCTGATCACCAACAGCGACGAAGCCCAGTCCAAGGAGGTTCACTCGGTCGAACTTCTTGCGCAGAAACAGGTGGACGGCCTGATCGTTACCCCCAGTGACACGCGCAAGGCGCGGCATCTGCACAATATCAAGGGCATGGGCGTGCCGCTCGTGCTGATCGACCGCGCCGTGGCGGGCCTGATGGTCGACCGCGTGGCGACCGACAATATCGCCGCGGCCGAACACGCGGTACGTCATCTCATCGCCGCCGGGCACCGGCGAATTGGCATCGTGGCGGAACTCGTGGACGAGGAGAGCGGCGGACTGGACACGTTCCTGGCGCGCGCCGTCGCCGGCGATCCGATTGAAAGCGAGACGCTTTACCCGAGTTGGCAACGCCTTCTCGGCTATATCCGGGCGCACCGGATCGAAGGCCTGCCCGTGGACCCGCGCCTGGCCCTACGAGCCGGCAGTTATTCCGCCGTTGCGGCGCAAGCGGTCGTCCCGCGCCTGATGGAGGCGACCGATCCGCCGACAGCGCTCTTCACCACCGACGGCACCATGTCCGAAGGCGCAATGCGTGCCCTTTCCGAACTGAAAGTGTCGATCCCGCAGGACGTATCGATTATCTGCTTCGACGATCTCGACTGGATGAGTTTCCATCGCCCGGGCATTACGACAGTCGCGCAACCTCGCCTTGCCATGGGCGAGGCCGCCGCGCGAATGCTGCTCGAGCGCATTCGGGGCGAGGACTATCCGCCACGCACCGTTCTGATGCCGGCCGAACTGATCGAACGCGGGTCCGTTGCCCGGCTCTGACCCGCACCGGCCAGCAATGCGGGGTGCAGGATTCCATTTGCCTACCGTGAACCAGTTCTGTAATTGAGAACGTTCTCACTTTCCCTTTCTCAGGAGAGTCCTGCCTGATGTCTCGCGCCGTCAGAATACTCGCCTTCGGCGACAATGTGGTTGATTGCTACCGTGACAAGGACCTGATGTTCCCCGGCGGAAACTGCGTAAATCACGCCGTTTTCGCCCACCGGGCCGGCGCCGAGACGGCCTATGTTGGGGCAGTCTGTGACGACGATGCCGGACGCCTGATCAGGCAGGCGCTGATCGAGGAAGGGGTCGACGTTTCCTCGCTGCGGATAGAGCCGGGCCAGACCGCTTACTGCGTGATCGAAACTCAGGACGGCGAGCGGATGTTCGTCGGGGCCCATCTTGGCGTATCCATTATCGCACCCTCGGCGAAAGACTTGGCGCGGCTTCCAGATTTCGACGCCATTCACACCGGGCGGTCCAGCCATGTCGATGCCTGGCTGCCGCGCTTCGCCCGGGCGACGAAGGTCTCCTACGACCTGGCAACCGTTCACGACCCGGCACGCATTGCGCAGGTTGCCCCGCATTGCTTCCTGATCGCCTTTTCAGGCGGCGGGACATCCCGCGATGAGGCCCTTGCGCTCGGCCGTCGCGCGCACGCGGCAGGCGCGAGTTGGAGCCTCGTCACGAGGGGCGTCGAAGGCGCCCTTTTGATCGGCGAGGCGGGTGTCTTCGAGGCGACCGCCAGCCCGGTCAAAGCTGTCGATACCTTGGGTGCGGGCGACACGTTCATCGCGACCGTTCTGGTGGGGCTCCTTCATCGCGACCAGCCGAACGCGATCCTTGCGAGAGCGGCCGCGGCCGCGGCGGATACCTGCCTGACCAGCGGGGCATTCGGTCATCCCGCACCCATGAGCGTAGATCTGTCAAACATGATGACGCTCGATGAAATCTACCGCGCCACCAGACCTGCGGAAGCTCCTCAGGAAGTCTGACAAGGTCGATTGGCTTACCGGTCTCCGGAGTTCAACTTCGGGGATTCGAGCTGTGGGGACACCGGACACTAAGGCAACTGCCTTATTGTCCTTGACCAGCTCCCTGACTCGTCTTAATAAGGCATATGCCTTACCATTCGAATCCCCTCGACCTTGCCTTTCATGCCCTAAGCGACCCGACCCGCCGCGCGGTGGTGTCGCGGCTGGCTGAGGGCGAGGTGCCGGTCACCGTCCTCGCCGAGCCTTTCGACATGGCGCTGCCCTCCTTCTCCCAGCATCTCAAGGTGCTGGAAGATTGCGGGCTGATCGCCAGCGAGAAGCGCGGGCGCAGCCGCTGGTGCCGGCTGGTGCAGGCGCGCTTCGACGAGGCGGCGGACTGGATGGAAGCGGAGCGCCGGCGCTGGGCCGAGCGGTTGGATCGGCTGGAAGTCTACTTGGACAAGACGGAAGAGGATGACGAAGGACATGGCAAATCTGTTTGAGACGTGGTCGCTCGATCGCGAGATCGTGCTCGTGAAGTTGCTGAACCACCCGCGCGATAAGGTCTTTGCCGCCTGGATGGACCCCAAGGCTCTGGCCCAATGGTACGGCCCGGCCGGCCTCACGATCGAGAGCCACGAGGCCGATATCCGCGAGGGCGGGCTCTGGCGCTTCGACATGGTGGGCGTGTTCGAGGGTCAGGAGCGGCGCTTCCCCAACCTCATGCGCTTTCTGGAGATCGTGCCGAACGAGCGGATTGTGATGGACTACGGCACGCCCGACCCTGACGACCCTGACCGTTTCCGCGTCACAGTGACCTTCGATGAGCAGGCGGACGGCAAGACCGTGCTGACCATGCGCCAGCTCCACCCCAGCCGCGAGCGGCGTCAGGTGGTCATCGGCTTCGGCGCGGTGGAATACGGGCTGCAGACGCTGGACGGCCTCGCCGACTGGCTGAACGGCTGAGCCAGGGACGATCTGCCGACAAAAATCGCGGCGACGCCACCAAGCGGACACAACTAGAGCGGCGTGCGTTCAATTGAACCGCCACGCCGCTCTATCCAACTTTGCTGAGCCATGCCTGGATGAGCCGAACGCTCTGTTCCAGGATCCCGGCCATGAGCGCCTCGCCTTTCACAGCGGTTGCGGGGCGCGGATCGCCGAAGACGCCGCTCCTGTTAAATGTGTCGAGGCCCATGGCTTCCATGCCGAAGGTTTTCGGGAATACCGGATATTCGGACGCGGCCTTGTCCATCCGCACCAATTCCGGCGCGAGCGCCAGCATCATCGAGGTCTCGACCTCGTCGGCGTGATAGAAAGTCGGCGCTGCGGGCTTGCTGTCGCAGACCTCCGACGCAATCCTTTCCATGCCGGGATAGTCGAGATGCAGGACCGGAAAGCCATGCTCCATTTTCAGAGCGCGGGCAGCAAGTGCGATAGGCTCGCGATTGCCAAAATGGCCATTGATAATGACGAGCGCCTTGAACCCGCCGCGCGCGAGGCCGCGGCCGATGTCGATCAAGACCGCGCGGATCGTATCGGGTCCGAGCGAGATCGTGCCGGCGAACGCCTCGTTATTCCAGGCGTCACCATAGGCGATTGGCGGTAGCAAAAGCCCATCGATAGTCTCGGCGATCCGGCGTGCGACGCCTTGTGACATCACGGTATCAGTCGAGAGCGGCAGATGATGCCCGTGCTGTTCGAGCGCGCCGACGGCGAGCACCGCAACGGCGCCTTTTTCGACGGCTTCCTTCACTTCGGGCCAGGTGGCGGCGTTAAGATCGAGCATGGTCAAGTTTCTCCGGATCGGCTGTGCCGGAAGGGAACGCCGAGCGCTGCGGGGGCACCGTCGCGGCCGACGAAGCCGGCGAGGACGATGATGGTCAAGACATAGGGCAGCATCAAAAGGAACTGGAACGGCACGCCGGTCGGCAGCAACTGCGCCCGAAGCTGGAGCGCGTCGGCTGCGCCGAAGAGAAGCGCAGCGAGAAGCACGCCGAAGGGGTGGCGGCGGCCCAGGATCAGGATCGCGAGCGCGATATAGCCGCGCCCGGCCGTCATGTTGTCAATGAAGATGCCGGTCGCCGACAGGGAAAGGAAGGCACCACCTAGCCCGGCAAGCGATCCGGAGATCGCAATCGCGGCATAACGGATGTGGAAGACATCGACGCCGAGTGTCTCTGCCGCCTCCGGATGTTCGCCAACAGCGCGGATGTTTAGCCCGAAGCGGGTTTTCGCGATGACGAACCAGGCGGCGAGGATCAGTGCCAGCGCGATGTAAGCGAGAATATCCTGCCGGAACAGCAGTGGCCCGATCAGTGGGATATCGGCGAGCAGACCGAGATCGAGCGGCGTGAAGGCATCGACGCGCGGACTTTGCGTGCCCGAACCGAAAATCAGCCGATAGAAGAACGCAGTAACGCCCAGAGCGAGCAGGTTCATTGCGATGCCGACCACGACCTGATTGGCGCCGAGCGTGATCGTGTAGAGGCCGAGGATCACGCCAAAGGCCATTCCGGCGATGACGGCCGCCATGACACCGAGTGCGAGGCTTCCAGAGAGATAAGCCGCGACGAAGCCGACGAACGCGCCGATCAGCATGGCGCCTTCAAGGCCGATATTGAGCACTCCGGAGCGCTCGGAGAACAGCCCGCCGAGGGCGGCAAGCATGATCGGGATAGCAAGCCGCATGGACGCCGCCAGGAACCCGGCAAAAGCGGGGTCGGCCAGAAAGGCGAGCGTATTCATGTGCGCCTCCCCGCCAACCGCTCGCGCAGCAGCGAAAGTGCCGGGCGACCGATCAGGAAGAGGACGACGAGGCCCTGGATGACGGTGGTGAGCGTGCCAGGAACACCCGCTGCGGATTCCATCGTCGTCGCGCCTATCTGGAGCGCCGCGAAAAGGAAAGCGGCTGCAAGCACGCCAACCGGATTGGTGGAGCCGAGCAGCGCCACGATGATCGCCGTATAGCCGAAGCCGGGCGACAGATTCTCGATCATGCGCCGCTGCACGCCGGCGACCTCGGCAAAGCCGGCGAGGCCGGAGAGCGCGCCGCAGACGAGGAAGCCGAAAAGCATCATGGCACGGATATTGATGCCGGCGTTCTCGGCCGCGCGTGGGTTGAGGCCGACGACCCGCAGCCGGAAGCCGTTCACGCGCTTCCAGAGGAAGAGATGCGCCAGCACGACAGCAACGAGGACGATCAGGATACCTGCGTGAAGCCGTGTTCCGGCGAGCAGCACAGGCAGCCGCGCATCGCTCGTGAGCCGCGCCGTTTGGGCAAGCGCGCCGTTTGGCTCCTTGAGCGGCCCGTGCAGCAGAAAGCCGACGAAATGGATCGCAACATAGTTCAGCATGATCGTGGTGATCAGCTCATCGGCGCGGAAGCGCAGTTTCAGCCAGGCAGCCAAACCCGACCAGAGGCCGCCCGCAAGCATCGCTGCGATCGCCATGGCGGGCAGCAGAATGAAGCTCGGCCAGCCGGCGCACGCCACCCCGACCGCGGCAGCGGCAGTGCCCCCAAGGAAAAGCTGGCCCTCGGCGCCGACATTGAACACGCCGGCGCGGAAAGCGAGCGCGATGCCGAGACCGCAGAGCCCGAGCGGCACAGTGCGCACCAGGGTTTCGGCGAGGCCGTTCTTCGTTCCGACCGCCGCCTCGAACAACGCGGCATAAGCGGTGAGCGGATTGACGCCGACCGCGGCGATCAGCGCTGCGCCGACGAGGAAGGCCGAGACAACGGCGATGATGCCGCCGCCGAACGCAGGCGGAAGCTTGAACCGCGGCTGAGGGGCGAGTTCGGCAGTGCTCATGCCGCTTGCCCTGCCATCAGCAGCCCAAGCTTCTCCACCGTCACCGCGGCGCGGGAAAGCTCTCCCATGATCGCCCCCTTGAACATCACGACGATACGATCGGAAAGCGCGAGGATCTCGTCGAGTTCAGTCGAGATCAGCAACACGCCGGCCCCGGCCGCGCGGCGGGCGAGAAGCGCACGGTGGACGAAGGCCGTGGCGCCGACGTCGAGACCACGCGCCGGCTGCACGGCGACGACAAGGCGGGGGTCGCGCGAGAGTGCCCGCCCAAGCACGACCTTCTGCTGATTGCCGCCGGAAAGCGTGCCGACCTTCTGCGCCGGGCCTGTCGAGCGCACGTCGAAATCGGCTATAATTTGACTGGCGAGCGCGCGGGTCGCGCCGCGATCGAGCCAACCTCCCCTGGAGAATGGCGAACGGCCGACTTGTTCGAGGATGACGTTGTCCTCGATCGACATCGGTTCCACCAATGCGGTGCGGTGGCGATCCTCAGGGATATGGGCAAGGCCGAGTGCAATCCGGCGCGCCACCGGCGCGGCAGTGACATCCTGACCCAAAAGGCTGATCGTGCCCGCCTCGGCGCGGCGCAGTCCAACCACTGCCTCGGCGAGTTCTTGCTGGCCGTTGCCGTCGACGCCGGCGACACCGACGATCTCGCCGGCACCGACCACCAGGCTGGCATGGTCGACCCGAAGACTGCCGCGTGAATCCCGGCATGTGAGGTCCGAGACGCGAAGGATGTCGCCCCTGCGTTTTTCCCGGCCGACAGGCAGATGGCCGCCATCATCTGCCGCGCTAACATCCTCCAATTTCGGCAGTTCGATCTCCGCCCCGACCATCATCCGAGCCAGGCGGCGCGCATCCGTCTCGGCCGTCACGGCCGACGCAGCCACCCTGCCCTGCCGCAGCACCGTGACGCGCTCCGTCAGCGCCATCACTTCGTTCAGCTTGTGGCTGATGAAGATGATCGCCGTGCCCTCAGACGCGAGCGCGCGCAGGATACGGAACAGGCCCTCCGTTTCCTGCGGCGTCAGTACCGCCGTCGGCTCGTCGAGGATCAGGATGCGCGCGCCGCGATACAGCGCCTTGAGGATCTCGACGCGCTGCTGCCCGGCGATGGAGAGGTCGGCGACACGGGCGTTCGGATCGACATCGAGGCCATAGGTCGAGGCGAGATCGCGAATTTTCGCTGCAGCCGTCTTCAGGTCGGGGAAGAAGCGGCCCGTGCTCGCCAGGCCAAGGCAGACATTCTCGGCAACTGTAAGCGTCGGGACAAGCATGAAATGCTGGTGGACCATGCCGATGCCGAGCCGCATCGCCTCGTGCGCCGAACCAACCGGCTCGATCCGGCCGCCGATGCGGATTTCGCCTGCATCGGGAACGATGAGCCCGGCCAGCACGCGCATCAGCGTCGATTTTCCGGCGCCGTTCTCACCGAGAAGCGCATGAATCTCGCCTGCACGAACCGCAAGGTCTACGGCGTCGTTCGCGACGAGCAGCCCGAACACGACGCGGATGCCACGCATGTCGAGGAGAGGAAATGGAGAATTGTCCATCGAGCTTGTGGCCGACATGGCGGTCACGGCCGGACTTTTCCGGCCATGACCGCTCTAAGGTCAGAGTGAACCGGACCTGCCCTTACTGCACATCCGTGGTGTCGAGCGGCACCGTGAAGGCGCCGGACTTGATGGCTTCGAACTTCGCCTGGACCGCCTTCAGCACCTCTGGCGGGACCCCCGCATCGAGGCCGTGGAAGTCGGCAAGTTTCACGGAGCCTTCGGCAATGCCGTAGGACCAGTTCGCGCTCTTCCAGCTCTTGTCCTGAACCGCCTTGGCGACAGCGGTCACCAACGGGCCGAGATCCCAGGTGACGCTGGTCAGCACCACTTTCGGGCCGAGGTGGTTCTGGTCGGTCATGGCGCCGAGCGCATAGACATTCTTGGCGATCGCTGCATCGATCACGCCGACGCCCTGCGCGGAAAGCACATCCGCGCCCTGCTCGACCTGCGCAATCGCGGCCTCCTTGGCCTTAGGCGGATCGAACCACGAGCCGATGAAGGTATGGAGCACCCTGACGTCCGGCACCATTTCCTTCGCGCCGGCCTCATATGCATGAAGGTTCGCCACCATGTTCGGTGCCGGCATGCCACCGACCCAACCGATCATCTTGGTCTTCGAGGCGCCCGCGCCGAGCATACCTGCGAGATAAGCGCCTTGATAGTCGGGATTGGAATAGGTGCCGAGATTGGCCGAAAGCTCCTTCGCCGTGCCGGCCATGAAGACGGTATCGGGAAAATCCTCGGCGACATTCAGCGCCGCGTCGCCGAAGGAGAAGGAATGAGCGAAGATCAGTCCATAGCCGCGCGAGGCATAATCGCGCAGAACGCGCTCCGCGTCTGCGTCGGAAACGTTCTCCGAATAGGCGACCTCCACGCCGAGTGCCTTTGCTGCCGCCTGCAGGCCGTTATAGCCGACCGAATTCCAGTCATTGTCACTGATCGGACCGGGCATCACCATCGCGATCTTGAGGCTATCGGCAGCGGCGGCTAGCGTAACCGCAAAAACAAGCGACAGCGCGAGAGCTGCCAGCTTCAGACCGTGCATCATTCTGTTGATCATCATTGTTCCCCTTAGTTCAGCTTGCATTTGCTGGGCCCGAATTCGGCCGGGAGCGGAAAACTGCCATCTGCCCAGGCACACCCGGAGTTGGACGGTGTTCGTTTTGCCATGTTCACCACACTACCGGATGCGTCTCGCCCGTGGCCACATTGACGAAGCCTTCCGGCGCGTGCTCCGACGGCGCTACGAGAACCCAGCGCCACGGTGCGCAGGTGAGTGTTGCGAAGGCGAGGCGCTCGGGAAAGCCCGGCCACCAGCGCGGCGAGAAGGTCGGCTCATACATCCAGTCGATCTTGGCGCCCTCGGCATAGAGCGCCTGCATCTCAGCGTCGAGCGCTTCCGCCGGGCGCGCGGTCATCAGTCCGCCGACCTCATACCGGACGCGCGCCACAACCTTGCCGCCCGTGACCAGAACCCAGCCGCCCTGCTGCTCGGCCAGCGCATTCGCGACCATTGCCATCGCTGCATCGGATGAGCCGACGACCCAGATATTGTGCTTGTCATGACCGAGCGTGCTGCCGAGCGCGGCGTTCGGCGTGCGCGGCCCGGTGCCGAGCCAGAACATCTTTGCGACTTTCGCCTGGCCGGAGAAGCGATCGACGATCGCGAATTTTGTGACATTGCGGTCCGGATCGCGCTCGACCGCGCCGTCGACCACCGGCAGGTCCATGGTGATGAAATCGTCGTGCCAGTGAAATGGTCGTAGCAGCGCCGCCTTCGCCGTTGGGCCGTTCGAGGACGCTGGGATACGAAAATCTTCAGCCGTCACCGTTCGCTCGATCTTAACCGTGCTGGTTGCCCAATCCGGCCAGTCGATCTTTGGCAGTTCACCGACAAAGACCTTCCCTTCCGACACAAGCCGGCCATCGGCCCATACTTTGGCGATCGAAAGCCCCGCCACGTCGTCGAGCAGCACGATATCGGCGAAACGGCCGGGCGCAATCGAGCCGACCCAGGGGGTCAGCCGCATGTGGCGTGCCGGGTTGATTGTCACGCACTGGATGGCGATCTCTGGCGCGAGGCCGCTCTCTATCGCGAGCCGGACATTGTAATCAGTTGCGCCGAGTTTGAGCGTATCGGTCGCGCTGCGGTCGTCGGTGACGAAGGCGACCTGCGACCAGTCGGAAAGCCCTTTTGCGATCAGCCCCTTGATGATGTCGGGCAGCGAGTGCGGCCGAAGCTCGACGAAAAGCCCATGGGTAAGCTTGTCCCAGACCTCGTCCGGAAACCAGGCCTCGTGGTCCGACGCCATGCCGGCAGCGGCGAAGGCGCTGATGGTCGGGATGTCGCGCAACCCGGCCGCGTGGCCCTCGATAACGCCACGCGCCTCGAAGGTTGCGCGGATCATGCCCCAGAGCCGGGAATAAGAAGGGTTCTCGGGATTCCAGACTGCAGGCCAGTCCATCACCTCATCGAGCCCGGCCACCATGAGACTTTCGTTCAGGAAGGCCTTCTGCTCATCATACCCATACCAGCCTCCGCCCCATTCATAGGCGGTCGGCGGCACCGCCGAGCCCGGCAGCGGGAAAATCTTCATGGGCAGACCGCGGCGGCGGGTTTCCAGCCAAAATTCGAGATTCCGCGTGCCGTTCACGTTCGAAAATTCGTGGCTCGCCTCACAAACCCAGGTGACACCATGCGGCATCACCAGCGCGGCCTCATACTCCGGCGTCAGGTGCGAACTCTCAATGTGCTTATGCGCCTCGCCAAACCCAGGCACGGCAGCGAGGTCGGGCTCGTGCACGCGCCGCGCAGCCTCACCGGTCCATGAACCGGCAGGCCCGACATAGGCAATGCGTCGGCCCTTGATGACTATTTCCTGGTTAGCGAGCCAACTTCTCGAATGGACGTCGAGCAGGCGGCCAACCTGCAGGACGAGATCGGCAGGTCGCTTGCCGAGCGCGACAAGGGTCAGGTCCTGGCGAACGGCAATTTCATTTCCGGATTCGATCAGAAGGTCGGCTGAGGCAGTCTGTGACATTCGGACGTCTATCTTACGGGCCTCATGATTCGTCCTCGTCGTGTCCTCTTCACGGCGTGCTTCATTCGGCCCGCCTTATCTCTTGGTCGCATCACGCTTCTTCCCGGCTCTCACTAGAGAAGCAGGCTCGCCAAAACAATGGGTAGAAACACGTTCCCATCGTAAAGCGAGTGGCAGCGGCGACGGAGAGGCGCAATGTCACAGGAACCGACCACTCGATCCCGATGGCCAGGCGCGCGGAGGCGGCCCTCAAGCATGAGAACGAAGTCGCCCAGTATAATTTTTACCGACTCCGAAGCACCCGGCAGAGTGAACAGCAAGTGGTTCCGCTTCGCCGCAGCTGCTAATTTAATTCTGAGACCGAGCAGGCGATCGAACAAGGCGAAGCACCTACGCCGAGCGTCAGGTTCAATCACCGGGCCATGAATCAAAAACCCCCTGCCGGCTAGGGAAACGGCAGGAGGTTTCTGGTTGCGCTGGACGGTCAGCGGACTTCTTGAAATCTGTCCTTAGAAGATATTGGGGGTGTTGAGGTCGGCGGGCGCGGCATCGGCGATCATGCGGACCTTGAGGTCCGCCTTGCCGCTCTCGCGAGCGATCATCCTCACGCAGTCGAGCGATTCTCCGCCCCAGGCCTGGCCTTCGCAGGCAAGATCGATCGCGGACATCGGCAGCCGAGAAGTCTTGCCCGTCGTCGTATGATCGAGCGTCTTGATCGGTGCGCTCGCGGCAGGTCTCACCACCGGCTCGCCCGGCACCAGTATCCACACGAAAGCAGCCGCCACGATCGTGGCAAACATGGCGATTGGATGCTCATGCGAACGCCGCCGCAGCGCCAGCCGCTGAAACACCGTGCGGCGCTCGGTCACTTGCGTGATGAGGTCCGACTTCGGATTTCTGGTTATTCCGGACATTGTTCTTGCCTGTGATCTATTCCCTTGGGAAAGAATACTAGGCACCGATTGTTTCTGACCGATGCTGCAGCGGGTGCGCCCGTGTAACCGATCTGATTCAGGGAAATTGCCACAATCCGGTCAAGTTCGGGCAAAGCCTGGGCAGGCGAAATGGGGATCGTACGATTGAGAAACCGTGCAGCCGCGAGCCTTCGACAGCCCGTCACCCCTTCTCGTGGGGATGCCCATTTTCATAATGTCGGCGATGGCATAGAATCACTGTAGGCGTGGCTACCAGCCCCTCAGACTTCGTGAAGACCAGACCTTGATTCCTGACGATCCTGCATCCGTCTCAGCTCTCATCGAACTGCTCGAACTTGCGGGCAGGTCGCTGCATTCGATCGGCTATGCCGACGGTCTGTATCCGGCGCAGTGGACCGCCTTGCGATATTTCTCGAAGGCGTCGGACGGTGCGCGCACGGCAAGCGCACTGGCCCGTTTTCAGGGGTTTGCCAATGGTCCGGTTAGCCGGACGGTGCGGACACTGATCTCCAAAGGGCTGTTGCGAAAGGCCGACAACCAGCCGGCCGGGCGGGCCGAGCATCTGGAAATTACCGATAACGCCCGCACCATCCTCGAGCATGATCCGACCGCCGCTATCGCCGAAGCGATCTCCAACTTTTCGGCCGATGAAAGGGCCGCGCTGGAGCACGCCCTCAAGGAAGTGATCAAGGCTGCCTCGGGCGTGTGGCCGCGAGAGGGCAAGCCGGCAGCAGGGCAGAAAGGCTAGTCGCGCCCGGCGAGTGCGCTCCTGGAGACAGTTTACTTTTTGCCGCCAGCGCGACTTCGGCCAAATGCAGTGCCTTTCCGCGGCAAAAAGTAAACTGTCCCCGGCGGCTAACCTTACCGGCGGCGCCCGTCTTTTCGGACGATGACCGTCTCCCTGCTCCTGAGGCCCCTCCCCACCAGCCGATCGAACTGCTACCCCTGTCGCGGGTTCGGCTGTAGAGGGGCGCTATGAACTGGGACGACGTGCGCATCTTCCTCGCCGTGGCCCGCGCCGGACAGATTCTGGGCGCGGCGCGGCGGCTGGACCTCAATCACGCAACCGTTTCGCGCCGGATCGCGGCGCTGGAGACAGCGCTCAACGCCAAGCTGTTCCGTCGCCACACGGCCGGCAGCGAGCTGACGGCCGCCGGCGAGCGCTTCCTCGGCGTGGCCGAGCGCATGGAAGCCGACATGATTGCCGCCCGCGACGAGATCGCCGGCGAGGGTGAGGCCGTCTCCGGCAGCGTCAGGATCGGCGCGCCCGACGGCTTCGGCGTGGCTTATCTGGCGCCACGGCTCGGTGCGTTGACCGCAGAGCACCGAGATCTCTCGATCCAACTCGTGCCGGTGCCGCGTTCCTTCTCGCTTTCCAGGCGCGAGGCCGATATCGCGATCACCGTCGACCGGCCGACCGAAGGCCGGCTCGTGGCGGCCAAGCTCGTCGACTATTCGCTAGGCCTTTACGCCTCGCGGAGCTACGCGGAGCAACACGGCTTGCCGCAGACCATCGCCGAACTCACATGCCATCGCCTCGTCGGCTATGTGGGCGACCTCGTCGCCAGCCCGTCGCTCGACTATGCGGCGGAGTTCAGCCCCCAATGGAATGCACGCTTCGAGATTTCCTCGGCACTCGGACAGGTCGAGGCAGTGCGCTCGGGCGCCGGCATCGGCATGCTGCACGCCTTCATCGCTCGTGCGAGCCCGGAACTGGTGCCGGTTCTCGCCGCAAGGCCGATCCGCCGCGCCTATTGGCTCGTCTATCACGAGAGCATGCGCCCGATGCGCCGCGTGCAGACGGTGGCAAGCTTCATCGCCAGCCGGGTGGAGAAGGACCGCGCGCTCTTTGCTTGAAGGCTTGAAGGCGGCGCTCGCCCGCTCCTGTTTGCCCACTTGTGCTTGCGCGCTAATTGCCGGAAAAATCCGACAGCTCACACGATAGCTGCTGCCCGGCCCGCCTGAAGATTGCCGGCCGACCAACCGCGAGGACCTCACGATGGAATACCGCACACTCGGCCGTTCAGGCCTGAAAGTCTCGACCCTGACCATGGGCACCATGACCTTCGGCGGCGGCGGACCCTTTGCCAAAGTCGGCAATACAGACCTCGCCGAGGCTCGCAGGCTGATCGACCTTTGCGTCGATTCGGGCATCAATCTCATCGATACGGCCAATGTCTACTCACGCGGAACCTCGGAGGAGATCATCGGCGAGGCGCTGGGCGGAAAGCGCCCTGGCGACGTCCTGATCGCCACCAAGGCACGCATGCGCATGGGCGACGGACCAAACGATGAGGGCCTGTCACGCTATCACCTGATTCGCCAGTGCGAGGACAGCCTGAGGCGGCTCAAGACCGATGTCATCGACATCTACCTCATGCATGCCTGGGACGGCACGACCCCGCTGGAAGAGACCCTCGGCGCGCTGGATACGCTGATCCAGCAGGGCAAGATCCGTTACGCCGGCTGCTCCAACTATTCCGGCTGGCACTTGATGAAGGCGCTGGGCGTCTCCGAACGGCAGGGCCTGCCGCGCTTCATCACGCAGCAGATCCACTACACGCTCGAGGCGCGCGAAGCCGAATACGAGCTTTTGCCGATCGCCGTCGACCAGGGCGTCGGCGTGATGGTGTGGAGCCCGATCGCCGGGGGGCTGCTCTCGGGCAAGCACCGCCGCAACCAGGCCACGCCGGAAGGCACGCGCCAGCTCGCCGGCTGGACCGAACCGCCGATCCGTGACGAGAACCGGCTCTGGAACATTGTCGACGTGCTGGTCGAGATCGGCGAGGCACGCGGCGTCTCGGCAGCGCAGGTGGCGCTTGCCTGGCTGCTCGGCCGGCCTGCCGTCGCCACGCTCGTGATCGGCGGGCGCAACGAGGCGCAGTTCAGAGACAACATCGCCGCCGCCGAGCTGAAGCTCACCGCCGAGGAGCGCGCGCGGCTCGATCGTGTGAGCCGGCCACCGGTGATCTATCCCTACTGGCACCAGGCCTTCACCGCGAACAGACGGTTCGGCGAGGCGGATTTGGTGATTGATCGCGGGTAAGGGAGTAAGTGAGTAGGGGAGTATGGGAAAGAAGCCGGGAACGGCCCTCCATTCCCCTGTTCCCGTACTCCCCTACTCCTTTTTTTGCACAATCGCTTCATAACCGCGCTGAAGCTCCGCGATTACCGAACGCTGCGGCGGAGCCGCCGGCTTGCCGAGATGAATGTGGCGGAGCTCGTCCATGAAGGCGCCCCACATCTCAGGCCCACCCTCTTCCAAAAGCTCGGCGCGGATCGACAGCTCCTCGCTCACCGGCAGATGCCTGCGGCCCCAGGCGCCGATCATGGCAAAGACCGGCACGAGCTGGATCGTCTTCTCGGTCAGCGAATAGATCGCCTTCTGCTTGTGCGTCGGGTCGTCCGAGCGCGTGAGCATGCCCTCTTCGGTGAGCCGCTTCAGACGATCGGCCAGGATGTTGGAGGCGATGCCCTCCTCGTTGCGCGAAAGAAGCTCCCGGAAATGCCGGCGATTCCCGAACATGATGTCGCGAATGATGATCAGGCTCCATTTGTCGCCGAACACTTCGAGCGCAAGATTGATGGGGCAGCCGGAGCGGTGCTGGTCGTTCATGTTGTCTCGCCGAAAACCAGTTGCATTATCGCATCAGTCACGACGCGCCACAACGGCTCGGCAAGTGGTGCCGAACCGAAAACTTCACACTATGATCCGTGGCCCAAAACCGGTATCGACGATCGATCTATCCTCTGGTGGTTCCATGGCTACACAGCATCACAAGACGTCCGGCCCGATCGACCTCATCAAGCTCGACAGGCTTGCCGAAGTGGCTGTCAAGGTCGGGCTGAACCTCACCGCCGGTCAGGACCTCTTCCTGACCGCACCGGTCGCGGCGCTGCCGCTGGTGCGGCGGATCGCGGAGCATGCCTACAGGGCAGGCGCCGGCCTCGTAACCCCGATCCTCTCCGACGACGAAGTCACGCTCGCGCGCTATCGCTTCGGACAGGACGACAGCTTCGACCGCGCGCCCGACTGGCTCTATGAAGGCGTTGCGAGAGCCTTTGGCGGCAACACTGCGCGGCTGGCCATAGTCGGCGAAAATCCGATGCTCCTGTCGAAGGAAGACCCGGCGAAGGTTGCGCGCGCCAACAAGGCCAATTCGATCGCCTACAAGCCGGCGCTCGAGAAGATCGCCGGCTTCGACATCAATTGGAACATCGTCGCCTATCCTACCCCCGCATGGGCCGGCCAGATGTTTCCCGGCGAGCAGGAACACGACGCCGTTGCCAAGCTCGCCGAGGCGATCTTTGCCGCCTCGCGCGTCGACACCGACGATCCGGTCGCGGCTTGGGCTGCCCACAATGCCGAACTGCGGAGCCGCACGGAATGGCTGAACGGGCAGAGATTCCACGCGCTGCACTATACCGGACCGGGCACAGACCTGACGATCGGGCTTGCCGATGGTCACGAATGGCAGGGCGGGGCTTCGACAGCCAAGAACGGCATTATCTGCAACCCCAACATCCCGACCGAAGAGGTTTTCACCACCCCGCACGCACAACGCGTCGAAGGCCGCGTCGCAGCCACCAAGCCGCTTTCCTATCAGGGCACTCTGATTGAGGACATAGCGGTCAGGTTCGAGGAAGGGCGTATCGTCGAGGCAAAGGCGACGCGCGGCCAGGAGGTGCTGAACAAGGTGCTCGATACCGACGAGGGCGCGCGCCGCCTTGGGGAAGTAGCACTGGTCCCCCACTCCTCGCCGATTTCTAAGAGCGGGCTGCTGTTCTTCAACACGCTCTTCGACGAGAACGCTGCCTCCCATATCGCGCTCGGCCAGTGCTTTGCGAAATGTTTCGTCGACGGCGCCAGGCTGACACCGGAGCAGATCGCCGCGCAGGGCGGCAATAAGAGCCTTATCCATATCGACTGGATGATCGGATCGGATAGCATCGACATCGACGGCGTCCGCGCTGACGGCAGCCGGGTGGCCGTATTCCGTCAGGGGGAGTGGGCGTAGGGTCGGGCAGCGGCGACGGCAACGCTGCCTTGGCGATCGCCAGGACTAGCCGCCCTCGAAAATCTGTCTGCCCCTGGGTGGGGCCAGGCATGGTCTGCTGCTCCTTCGCCGGCGTTGATCTGCGTCAACGCAAGATTCCTCAGCGGCCGCTAGAGGTGGAGAAGGGCCGGCGGCGGCATGCCATGATTTGACCCGTTTTGCTTCACTGCGGTGCTCTATCCGATGTCGCAGGATGCCGACACCGAGCTATCGGCGGAGCTTGAATAGGCTCTTCACTTGAACCTTGTCAGCAGCGCCCAAAACCATGAGCAATGGGTGAAGTAGAAACGCATCTGATCGGAGGCAGCGCCACGCAGGCGACCGGATCATGCAGCTCCAGATCCTTCTCCCTTTCGTCACCTACCCTGAGCCCAACTCGGATGCCGTCATTGCAAGCGCTGTCGCGCTGGCAGCGCAGCTAGAGGCCGACATTCATGGATTGGCGGCAAATGTCGACACTCGCGAAGCCCAGGGTCTGAGCAGCAGGCGCGGCGACCATTTGCTCCGTGCTCTTCGGAAAGGAGCCTCGGCCGCGGGCCTCGGTATCACGACGGAAGAGATCACAACTGCGCCCGCGCTGTTGTGTGAGGCCACAGCCATACGCGCCCGCCTTTTCGACCTCGTCCTGCTCGGCTGGGAGGCCGGGAACGCGACCTCGCGAATGGCAGCAGAAGCCCTGATCTTCGACTCCGGCCGCCCGACCATTCTGCTGCCGGAGCTGTATGAGGTGAGGTCGATCGATCAGGTCGCAATTGCATGGAATGGAAGTCGCGTTGCGGCGCGCGCAGTTGCGGATGCGCACCCATTTCTGAAAGCTGCCTCGCGAATATTCGTCCTCACCGTTCGCGGAGATAAGCCGCTGCTGAACACGGATGTTGAGGAACGCCTCGTCGACGGGTTACGAAAGCGTGGATGTACCGCCGAGCCGGTCCCCATGAATGCAGAGGATTGTCCGATTGGCGTGCTGCTCCAGGAGCGGGCGATCGAACTCGGCTGCAATCTTCTGGTGATGGGCGGCTTTGGACATTCCAGGATTCGTGAGTTCGTCCTCGGCAGCGCCACAGAAGACGTGTTGAGTGATTTGCGCCTCCCGACTCTCCTTTCCCATTGAGCACCGCCGATTGCTCGACATCGGCTTGGCCGTGCCCCGCCTCGACGTGCCTCGGTAGAGGTTGGCGCCAATGCATCCGCGCCTTGCAACCTGATCTCATTCACGCCGTACGGAGAATTGATTCGCGTCAATGGTTCCTCGCACCTATTCTGACATAGTTTTAGGTTGCAAGCTGACCGTCCTGCGCAACCGGAGCCCCCTGCCTTATCCCAAAAGGCGGGGGGCTTCTGTTTTGTTGCGTGAAAGAGAGATAGCACCTTGAGCGATTCTGCAGGGCTGTCTTCCGCTCCATGCGCTGGAAGCTCGGTCTGCTTTGCGATTGCCGGGCGCCCCGGATCCCGCCTTGCGGGCGCCGATCAAGGTGGAGCGCGCGAGCGCCGCGCGCCGTCAAAGCTTTATGCCTGAACTGATCTCGCCGCGCGCTTCGGCGCAGTGGTCTCGCGAACAGGTTTGGCCTGCGACGGAGAAAGTCTGCACGGTTGGGGAACCCACCCCGCTCATGCAAGTTCGGCCTGCGGCCATTGTCCCGCGAACTCTCTCGGCGTCCGCAGTCCGGGTGCCGGACCGCAGGATCGATCACCCCTCTGCCATGGAGACGACGATGTTCTACCACGTCAAGGAACTGCAATTTAACGCGCGGGTATCCGAGCCGGACCCGAAATTCGCTGCCCTGTTGCTCGAGCAATTTGGCGGTGCGAATGGGGAGCTGGCAGCGGCCATGCGCTACTTCACCCAGGCTTTCTCGACGCGAAAGCCCTATCCCGACAAGTACGACATGCTGATGGACATTGCGACAGAGGAGTTCAGCCATCTGGAGATTGTCGGCGCAACCGTCACGATGCTGCTCGACGGCCTGAACGGCGAGTTGAAGAACGCCGCCGAGGCCAGCCCGCTGGGGAAGCTGACCTCGAGGAACGGCAAGGACGAGCTGATGCACGAGGCGCTGACCAATCCGCTCTTCCTGATCCAGTCGGGAGGTGGACCGACGCTGACCAACAGCCAGGGCGTGCCCTTCTCAGGCAGCTATATCGACGCCAATGGCGATCTGACTGTGGATCTGCGCTCGGACATGGCCGCCGAAGCTCGAGCGAAGATCACCTACGAGTACCTGATGAAATTTACGAGTGACCCGCTCGTTCACGACAGCCTGCGCTTTCTGATGACGCGCGAGATCGCGCATTTCCAGATGTTCGGCGCCGCGCTCGACACCATCAAGCCGAACTTCCCGATGGGAATCCTGCAGGGCGACCCTCGGCACACGCATACCTATTTCAACCTGTCGAACGGCGCCGATGCACGCGGCCCATGGAACGAGGGCCAGGGGCCTTGGAGTGCCGGCGAGAGCTGGGAATATATCAACGAGCCGCACAGGCACGTCATCGACACGCAAGGCGAGATCAATCATCAGCCGGAGACCGTGAACATCACCCAGGAAGAGGTGGAGGAGAAGGACAAGGAGCTTTCCAGGCAGCGGAGCGAGGAGGTGAAGATGAAGACTTCTGCTGCTCCGACGCAATGGTCGTCCTATCCGCAAGAATCCGTCGAAAGCCCAATGGAAGCCGACACGACACGGACCTGAGGACGTGGCCGCAAGCCCATCCGCCTTGCCTGGAGCGACGGCGCCGCTCCGGGCGGCGATACCGGCTCTCGAGATATCGTACTTCACGGATCCGCTCTGCTGCTGGAGTTGGGGTTTCGAGCCCCAGCTCAGGCGGTTGCGCTACGCCTTCGCCGGCCGCATCGCCCTGCGGCTGCGGATGGGCGGCATGATCGGGGACTGGAACGGCTTCAGCGATCCGCTGAATGACATCCACCGTCCGGCGCAGATGGGCCCACTCTGGATACAGGCCGGAACGATCACGGGGATGGCGGCGGAGCCGACCGTCTGGGTGCACGATGCACCGGCTTCGTCTTGGCCATCTTGCCTGGCCGTCAAGGCCGCCGGCCTGCAATTGCCGGCCGCCGCCGATCTCTACCTCCGTCGGGTGCGTGAGGCAGTGATGATCCAGGGCCGCAATGTGGCGCGCCACGACGTGCTGATCGACATCGCGCAGAGCCTTGCGCAGGAGCGGCCGGATTTGATCGATGCTGAACTGTTCGAGCGCGACTTCGCCGGACGCGAGGCGCGCACTGCACTCGAGGAGGATGTGCGCGAGGCCCGTTTCCGGGGAGTCAGACGCTTTCCCTGTCTTGGACTCAGTCGCTCCGGGGCTGAACCAGTCTGGCTGGTCGGCTGGCGGCCGTGGGAAGCGCTCGTCGCGGCTGTGCGCGACTGCGCGCCCAACCTCGGGGCGGAGCGCAAGCCAGCCAATCCCGACGCCTATGCTCTATATTGGGCCGGCGTACTCGAGCCGGAAGTCGCAGTGGCGTTCGGCCGCTCCCAGCAAGCGATTTCGGCTGGCTCGGTCCATACACCTTCATCGGGGACTTCTGGTGAACCCGTGCAAGGATCAGCTGACCTGCATCGGCAGGCGTCGAACGAAAAAAGCTAGATCAAGCGCTCATCATGGCTCGATGAACGTGGAAAGCGCGCGCGAGCGCCGCGCCTGGCGAAGCTTGCCGAGCGCCTTTGCCTCGATCTGCCGGATGCGTTCGCGGGTGACCCCAAATACCTTGCCGACCTCTTCCAGCGTGTGCTCCGACGAGTCGCCGATCCCGAACCGCATCCGAAGGATGCGCTGCTCGCGCGGAGTGAGCTCGTCGAGAGCCCGAGCAATCGACTCCCGCAGCGCACTGGCCTCCGCCGCCTGGTGTGGATTGACCGCGTCGGGAGCCTCGATCAGGTCCCCGAGCGTTGCGTCGCCATCCTCGCCAACCGGAAGATCCAGCGAAGTCGGCTCCTGCACGAGCGTCAGAGCCCGCTTGACATGCTCCATGGGAAGGCCGGTACGGCGAGCGATCTCATCCGCTTCGGCCTGCCGGCCCTCGCGTTGATGCAAGATACGGCGTTCCCGCAACACCTTGCCGGTCGTCTCCGCCATGTGCACCGGCACCCGGATCATGCGGCCCTTATCGGCGATCGCGCGGGCAATCGACTGGCGTATCCACCACACCGCATAAGTGGAAACCTTCACGCCGCGGCGATAGTTGAATTTCTCCACGGCGTGCATCAAGCCGAGATTGCCCTCCTGGATCAGGTCAAGGAGCTCCAGGGACGTGCGATGCTTGTATTTGCGGGCAATCGAAACGACGAGTGGCAGTTGCGAGCGCACCATCCGTTCACGCTGCGCCCTGAGCTCGCGCCAGGCCTTGCCGGCTTCGGCTGCCGCACGCCGGAACTCCGCATGCGGAAGCCCCACACGCCGCTCGACGGCCGCAAGCTCCTCGCGCAGCGAAACAATGCCGTCCTCGATCCCTGGCGGGGACCGATCAAGATCGAACCTCTTACCCGCAAGCATGTCCAGCATCTGCCGACGCTCGATCTTGCAGGCAGCTGCAAGCTTGGCAAGCTTGATCTCCGTGGAACGAAGCAGCTTGCTTTCTGCTTCCAGCATTTCCATCAGTTGAGATACGCGGTCCGCCCGCAGGGGAATCGCCGAGGCCTCGGCGAAGCACGATAGCCGGTCGCTGAGCCGGGCCAGAACGTCGTGATCGTCATCCCCGCCGACGACAAGACGCTCATGCCTCAGGGCCGAAATTTCGGCGGCAATGACGGTAAGGCGGTCGAGAACCGGAGCAAGATCACCTTGTGGATCGGCCGCTGCCGCAAAGATCTCTTCTTTGTCGGTCGCACCGGACTGCGCCTCGTCGGCACCGGCGTCGGACTCGGATTGTTCGGGCTCCTCGAAATCTGCAGGCTCATGCTGCCCTGAGCCAAACAGCTCGAACAGGTCGGTAGCGCGAAGGCGACCTTCACGAAGGCCTTCGATCCACTCGGCGATGCGTTCGACAACAGCCGGGACACCGGACAGCTTCGCCACCAGGGTGTTCTGCGCCGCCTCGATGCGCATAGCGAGCGCCACCTCTTCCTCTCGCGTAAGCGGCTCGCTTGCCCCCATATCCCGGAGATAGGCACGGACCGGGTCGCGCGAGAGCACGGGCTCTCGCTTCGATGGAGGACCGTCGGCAGGCCTGGGCAGATCCGTCTGCTCGAGTGCGCTTCTCACGATGTCATCGAGACCGGGCTCGAGGGGAGCTTCAGATACGCTGACATTCTCGCGCGGAAGGGCATCGCCACGCGGGCCAGCAGGTTCCTCGGCGCTCTCGGCGAAGCCAGGGCGGTCCTCGAGTTCAATCGTCGTGTCTTCCCCGGTCGTGCCGAACCGGGTGTGCGGATAGCTCATGGATCTATGCTCGTGTCGAGATCGCCGGTCCGGATTGACTAAAAATTCGAACCCATGCCCCGCATCGACCTGTCGATGCGGCTTGGTGCCTTGCGGGATGGGATCGCCCTGTCTTCGCCCGGCTTCACCGGCGGCCAGTCTCGCACCCAGATGGGGACAGGGCGACGGAAAATCAATCTTTTCGATAAGACTGCGACAGGACGCGCCTGGCGCACAAGCAAAGAACCCTGCCAGGCAGGGTTCTTTGTTCTTCAGGGGGCACGCGCGCCAGCCATGACCTTTACTGAGCCTTGACCTCGACGTGGCGCGTCTTGGAGCTGGCTTTCGGGTTCTTCGGCACCTTTACGCTGAGCACGCCGTTCTTGAACCGAGCCTCGACCTTGTCGGGATCGACTTCGACATCGAAGGGGATCATCCGCTCGAATCGACCGTAGCTACGCTCGGTATAGTGTCGGCCGCCAGTTTCCTCCTTGTGCTCGTTGCGCTTCTCGCCGGTGATCAACAGGCTGTTGTCGCGCAGATTGACCTCGACGTCCTTCTGCTCGAGGCCGGGCAGTTCCGCCTCGACCTCATAGGCCTGGTCTGTTTCATGCATGTCGATGCTCGGCCACCCGCCGGCCCGTAAGGACAAGGTCTGCCCCTGCGATTCCATAGGCGCGAAGAAATCGTCGAAGAGGCGGTCCATCTGCTGTCTGAATGACAGAAAAGGATCACGCTCGAATACGGCCGGGCGGCGGAACGAGCCCGACGACGCAAGGCTGCGATTTGGCATCTTTTCCTCCTGTTCGATTTGCCGCTACGTGGGGCATGATCCCGAAAAATTGTAGACTTCTCGGACAAGACCATGCCGCAAAAACAAAGTGCGCGGCATCCCGCTGAACCAGCGGTGTCAGGCGAAGTTCCCGTCGCGAGCAAAAAAAGCGCCAGCCTCTCCGAGGCATTACGAAACAATGGCAATGGCAGGGCGTTCTGCCCGGAAAGACTGACGCGATCAGGAGGATCAAGATGAGTACGACCGGCATAGACGCCTTCGACAAAACGATTCAGGTCACCAATACGTGGTTGAACGAAATCATGGCCGATCACGGTCCGGACCGGCAGGTAGCCTGGCATGTGCTGAGCGCCGTCTTGCACGTGCTTCGCGATCGCTTGACAACCGATCTCTCGGCAAATCTGGGCGCACAGCTTCCGCTGCTGGTCCGGGGAACCTATTATGACCAGTTCGAGCCTTCCAGGCAGCCCGATAAGTCCCGCTCGCTGGACGAGTTCCTGCATCAGGTCCAGCAGGAACTCAGATATACGCGGCCGGTCGATTCGAAGGAGGCGGTGCGCAGCGTGTTCAAGGTGCTGTCGCACTACATCGACCCGTGCGAAGTGCGTAAGGTTCGGCTGGCGCTTCCCGGTGACGTCCGTGACCTCTGGCCGGATCCCGACATCCGGCACTGACGTCGAACGCATTCGGCTCGACCAGGTCGGGCCGAAGCTATCCCCGGTCAGCACCCAACAGCGCGGGACTCAGAATCCATATCGGCCGATTGCCAGCTCCGTCACGTCGATCTCCGGCTTCCTGCCCGAGATGAGGTCGGCGAGCACGCGTCCGGAGCCGCAGGCCATTGTCCAGCCGAGCGTTCCGTGGCCGGTGTTCAGGTATAGATTCGGGTATTTCGTCGGGCCGATGATCGGCGGTCCGTCCGGCGTCATCGGGCGCAAGCCGGACCAGAAGCTTGCCCGCGAAGGGTCGCCGCCGTCGGGGAAGAGGTCACCGACGGAATGCTCGAGCGTGGCCCGGCGGGCCGCGCGCAGGCTGAGGTCATAGCCGGCGATTTCGGCTGTGCCGCCGACACGAATGCGGTCGCCTAGACGCGTGATCGCCACCTTGTAGGTTTCGTCCATGACCGTCGAGGCGGGTGCGCCGTCCGGGTCGGTGATCGGCACGGTGATCGAATAGCCCTTGATCGGGTAGACGGGGACCGAGATGCCGAGCGGCCGCAGCATGATCGGGGAATAGCTGCCGAGGGCAGCGACATAGGCATCGGCCGTCAGCAATCCAGCGCTTGTCCAGACGCCTGCAATCCTGCCCGCCTCCACCGCGATCCGCTCGATCGTGGTGTCGAACCGGAACGTGACCCCGCGCCCGGCGGCGTGGGCCGCGAGCTTCTCGGTAAACATCTTGCAATCCCCGGTCTCGTCCCCCGGCAACCTCAAGCCGCCGACGAACTTGCCGCGCACCTTGGCCAGCGCCGGCTCGGCCGCGATGCAGCCATCGGGGTCGAGCACCTCGAACGGCACGCCGAACCGCTTGAGCACTTCGACATCGCCGCCGATCCCGTCGAGCTGCTTCTTGTTGCGGAACAGCTGGAGCGTTCCCTGGCTACGCTCGTCATAAGCAATACCGGCCAGAGCTCGCAGCTCGCGCAGCTGGTCGCGGCTATACTCGGCAATCGGCACCATGCGTGCCTTGTTCGCCGCGTAGCGCGCCGAAGTGCAGTTTGAGAGCATCATGAAGACCCAGCGCCACATGGCCGGGTCAATGGCGGGCCTGATCACCAGCGGCCCGTGGCGCATGAGCAGCCACTTGATAGCCTTGATCGGGACGCCTGGCCCGGCCCAGGGCGAAGAATAGCCGGGCGAAACCTCGCCGGCATTGGCGAAGCTCGTCTCCAGCGCCGGGCCGGGCTTGCGGTCGACGACCGTCACCTCGTGGCCGGCCGCCGCGAGATAATACGCGGTGGTGACGCCGATCACCCCGCTGCCCAGAACAACTATTCTCACCCCTGCCACCTCGTCCGGATAAATTCCGCCATTTCTTGCTTTTCTTCGTCGGCATAGACGCGATGAAAGCGGCCGCCGAGCGAGGTCAAGATCTCGTAGCCGATCGTGCCCGAAAGAGCAGCGACGTCGTCGACGGTCTGGCGCGCACCGATCAGCTCGACGAGATCTCCCGCTTTCAGCCTATCCGGCGACAAGCTCGACACGTCAAGGATGATGCTGTCCATCGAGACCCGTCCGACGAACGGCAACCTCGTATCTTCGAGCCACGCAGCGGCCGCCCCGCCGCGCAGCCAGCCGTCGGCATAGCCAAGCGAGATGGTCGCAGTCCTCATGGGCGCGCCCGCTTGAAAATCATGGCCGTAGCCGATGCCGGCACCGGCCGGCAGTTCGCGAATCTGGATCACCTTCGCCGCAAGCTGCACGACCTGCTGCATCGGGTTGGGGCTTCCAGGGGTCGGGTTGATGCCGAAGAGCGCGGCGCCCGGACGGGCAAGGTCGAAATGATATGCTTCGCCAAGAAAGATTCCCGAGGAATTGGCAAGCGAGGAGGGAGCCTTGGGCAACATCGCGCTGAGCCGTTTGAACTCGCCGAGCTGTGCTTCGTTTGCCGGGTTGTCCGGCTCGTCGGCACAGGCGAGATGGCTCATGACATGGACGATCTCGATGCCGTCGAAGGCGTCCGGCATTGCCGCGATGCGTTCGACATCTGCCGGCGGCAGCCCGAGACGCGACATGCCGCTGTCGACCTGCAGCGTGCCGGGAAGCGGTCTGCCGGCACGGCTTGCGGCCCTGCGCCACGCCTCTATCTGCTCCAGGCTGTTCAGCACCGGGATCGCGCTCCATTCAATACATTCCTCCTCTGCGCCGGGTGGAATGCCGTTCAGCACATGGATCGCCGGCTTTTGGCCGAGGGCGAGACGGAGCGCCTCGGCTTCCGGCAGGTGCGCGACGAAGAACGTCTCGCAGCCTTCCTCCGCCAGCACGCCGGCAATCGCTGCCGCGCCGAGACCGTAGCCGTTCGCCTTGACGACGCCGGCAGGCGGCACGCCGCCAAGCTTGCGCTTCAGCACGCGGTAGTTTTCGCGCAACGCCGAGAGATCGACGGTGAGCACCGCCCCGGCGGCGGCCATTGAAAAGGCAGGACTCTGCTGTCTCATCATGGCCAATCACTAGACTCGAGATGATGGACGGGCAACTTCCGCAGGGTCAAGCCGGTGCTGCGGCATGACCGCGGGCCGGAGCTCAGCGACAGCAAAAAGTTGCAAGGTTTTCGGGTTGGATCGCCCCGAAAACCAAGATTCGATACAGGATGAATGGCTTGGATCCGTTTCATCCTGATCTAATGGCTCGTCATCCAGGCAACCATGTCGTCGAGCACGGCGGCCTTCTTGCGGTGGGTCTTGGAGAAGGCGAGCAACGTGTCGATGTGGCGCGCGCCCGGATAGAGAATCACCTTGACCGGCTTGCCCGCCTTGTGAAGCTCGGCTGCGAGCTCGCGCGGATTCTTCGGCGGGACCAGCGTTTCGGACGCGCCGGCAAGCAGCAGCACGGGTGGCGTGCCGCGGCTGGCGGCGACGCGTTTGATGGGTTGGGTCGAGGCGAGATCGGGCGCCGCCGAATCGAAGGCGCGGTGCTCCGCCATGTACTTGAACGGCAGGAAATCATAGGGGCCGGAAATGCCGATGACGCCATGCATGATCGACGGCGACAACCCTTCATTGCCGAGGAACTCCGGCCCAAGCGCCACCATCATCGCATTATAGGCGCCGGCCGAATGACCGGCGACGAATATGCGCTGCCGATTCCCGCCGTAATTGGCGATGTTGCGGTAGGTCCAGGCGATCGCCTTCGCGCTGTCCTCCACGAAGGCGGGATAGGTGACCTCCGGAACCAGCCTGTAGTCGGGCACAACCACGACATAACCACGCTGCGTGAGCGCATTGGCAACGAAGCTCACCTCTTCCTTGCGGCCGAGCTTCCACGAACCCCCGTAGAAGAACACGACCACGTCCTTGTTCGCGGCGCCCCCGGCAGGCTTGTAAATGTCGAGCTTCTGCCGGTGCTCGCTGCCATAGGCGATGTCGCTGGTGACGACCTCCTCCGCGCGGTTCTGCGGAACCAGGTCGTTATAGACAGTAAGCGCGGTGCACGAGACCAGAGGAAGGACCAGCAGGATCGCGAGCGCCTTCAGGAGCGGTCCGATCTGAGGCATGCCCAACCGTCGTTCCAACACGAAGCTGCGACCCAGCACCTTCCCTGGCATGGCCTTCGAGCGGCGCCGCAGCTCTCTCCACCTTCCCATTCGTTCAGGTCAGGCAGGTTGCCCATCCAGACGCGGACGGAGCGTCAGCCCCGGGCCGCAACGCAGCCGCTCAGCTGCCCGAGCGGCAGCACTTCCTAGCCGATTTGCGGTTGTGAATGAACGGGAGGGCGCCTGGGTCAACTTGCCGCGCTGCACAAGTAGAAATGCCCGGGTTGTTCTACCAAGGTTTGCCTGGAGTCCCTGTCGCAGGTTGTTGTCGCGGCCGCGCGAGCACACGCTAGCGGAGCGCGGCTGCCGAGAGGTGTGCGACTCTCCCGACGATGGCGGGCTTGCTGTTCGCTGCCGCCGAAGCCATTATGATCTGCGTCGCCGGCCAACGCCGCGCGGCTATTTTTAGCAGCATTTCTTATTGGAGAGGCTGAGATGCATATCGCAATCATCGGCAGCGGTTATGTCGGTCTGGTGTCCGGCGTCTGCCTCGCCGGCTTCGGCCATACCGTCATCTGCACCGACAAGGACGCTGGGCGCATCGCCAAGTTGAACGCCGGCGAAATGCCGATCTATGAACCTGGGCTCGACGAGATTGTCGAGGAAAACGTCGCCCAGCACAGGCTGTCGTTTTCGACCGATGTCGCGGCCGCCGTTCGTGCAAGCGACGTGGTCTTTATCTGCGTCGGTACTCCCGCCCGGCGCGGCGACGGTTTCGCTGACCTTTCCTTCGTCCATGAATGCGCGCGCGAGATCGCCCATCACCTCGACGGCTACAAGGTCATCGTGACAAAATCGACCGTGCCTGTCGGCACTGGCGACGAGGTCGAGCGTATCTTGCGTGAGTCGGCGCCCGACAAGGAATTCGGCGTGGTCTCCAATCCAGAATTCCTGCGCGAAGGCGCGGCGATCGACGATTTCCGGCGGCCCGACCGCATTGTCATCGGCGTCAATGACGAGCGTGCCCGCGAGGTGATGGAGCTCGTCTACCGGCCGCTCTACCTCAACCGGGCGCCCTTCCTTTTCACCGACCGAAGAAGCGCCGAGATCATCAAATACGCCTCCAATGCCTTCCTGGCGGCCAAGATTACCTTCATCAACGAGGTGGCCGACCTTTGCGAGGCGGTCGGCGCCAATGTGCAGGATGTCGCCCGCGGCATGGGTCTCGACAACCGCATCGGGTCGAAGTTCCTGCATGCCGGGCCGGGCTATGGCGGCTCGTGCTTTCCCAAGGACACCGTTGCGCTGATCCGCACTGGCGAGGAGCACGGCGCGCCGCTTCGCATCGTCGAGACGGTCGCCGCCGTCAACGACCGCCGCAAGCGCTCCATGGCAAGGAAGATCGCAAATGCCTGCGGAGGCGAGATCCGTGACCTGACGATTGCCATATTGGGGCTGACCTTCAAGCCGAAGACCGACGACATGCGCGAAGCACCCTCCATCCCGATCGTGCAAGGGCTGATCGATCTCGGAGCCAAGGTCAGGGCTTACGACCCGCAGGGAGCGCGCATTGCCAAGGGCGAGCTGCCGGACGTCCAATTTGCTTCCGACCCATACGACTGCGCGGCCGGTGCCGATGCGCTGGTCATCGTGACGGAATGGGACATGTTCCGCGCGCTCGACCTCAATCGCATCAAGAGCCTGTTGGCGAGACCCAATTTCATCGACCTGCGCAATATCTACGACCCGGAAGACGTCGAGGCAGCCGGCCTTTCCTACACCGGGATAGGGCGCGTGAGCCCCGGCCACGTAGCCAAAGCTGGGCAGGCCTGACCGGGTTTCGATTCGCGTAAGAAATCTGGGCGACCATATCCGGTCGCGCATTCGTGGCTGACGCCGCGAGTGCGCGGCGTTACTATTCCTGACACATCTTGCCATATGGCACTAAATTGATTAGATAGTGCCATATTGGAGTTGTCGATCATGCCCGTCTTGCAGCCCGTCGACACGGCCGAGCGTGATTTTCGGCCTTCGCCGATCACCGATGAGGAAGCGGCCGCCATGTTTCGCGCGGCAGTCAATCTCTTCCGGCTCTGGGCTATCACAGACGAGGAGGCCGCGACGCTGCTCGATCTGCCGCTGCGCACCTATCGTCGATGGAAGGGCGGCGAACCCGGCCGCATCGATCGCGACGGCAAGGCGCGCCTTTCCAACATAATGGGCATCCACAAGGCGCTGCGCATCATCTTCCGCGAGACGCAGCGCGCCTATTCCTGGATCAAGGCGCCGAATGCGGCCTTTGCCGGCAGAAGCGCGCTCGACGTCATGCTTGGCGGCGAGCTCACCGATTTGATGCGGGTGCGCCGCTATCTCGACGCCGAGCGCGGCGCCTGGTGATCCGTCCGGAAGCGGTTCCCGTCTCGCCGATTGACTGGCGAGGTGCGGTGCGCATCATCCGCAGCATCTACCCGCCGATCGACCTGTTCGAGGATATCGCCGACCCCGCCGACTGGCCGCTGCTCCTGTCGGGCGAGCAGAAGACCAATCCGCGCGTGATGGAAACGATCGGCAACCTCGATCTCGTGATGCCCGAGCGGCGCGTCGGCGGTCCCGGTGCGAGCTGGTTGATGGCGCCATTCACTCATGTGAGCCCCGACCGGCCCAGCCGCTTCAGCAACGGAACGTTCGGCGTGCTCTACGTCGGTGACCGCTTCGAGGTGGCGCTCTTCGAGACCATTCATCATCACAGCCGCTTCATGCGCATGACGCAGGAACCGGCCGGCTGGACTTCGCAGTTTCGGGAAATCGTGATGCACGTCGCCGGCCGGCTACACGATCTGCGCGCAAACAGCGCTCAACCTTCTGTTCCGGACGAATGGAACGCCGCTCGATCCGCAGTTCTCGACTCGAACGACTATCACGCCGGCCAGGCACTGGGCGCCGCGCTCCGATCCGTCGGTTCGGACGGCATCGTTTATCCGAGTGTTCGCTGCGAGGGAGGCGAATGCGCCGGGCTATTCTATCCCGACCTCGCCGCCAGTCCAATGCAGGGCCGGCATCTGGAATACCACTGGGATGGCGAACGCGTGGACCTCTATAGGGACGCAGCGACCCGGCAGGTCGTAAGGATCCTGTGAGGTCAGCCCTGGAAGATCAGCAGCACGAAGGCCAGGAACAGCAGAACGTGCACTGCGCCCTGCAGGAGGTTGGCTCGCCCGCTGGCAAAGGTAATGACGCAGACGGCAAGGGTGAGGATCAGGAGAACGAGATCAGAGTGCTCCAAGCCGAGTATGAGCTCGTGCCGCGTCAGCCTCCCGACGGCAAGCATGGCCGGCACAGTGAGGCCGATGGTGGCAAGCACGGACCCGAGAAAGATGTTGACCGACCGTTGGAGGTGGTCAGCGAGAGCTGCGCGGACCGCCCCCAGCGCTTCAGGTGTGGCAACCAGCACTGCCATCGTGATGCCGCCCAGCATCGCCGGAGCACGCAAGGTTTCGACGAGATAGTCGATCGGCTTTGCCAGGTGCTCCACCAGGAACACGACAATCACGATATAGGCGAGAAGCAGATTCACATGCGGCAGGATTCGTATGTCCCCGGCCGCGGCAGGATGATGCTCCTTTTCGTCGCCGAGCGTGAAGTAGCCGCGGTGCCGGCCGGTCTGGAGGACGAGGAAAGTCGCATAGAGCGCTAGCGACATCAGTGCCAGTCCGAGCTCCTGCAGGCCAGACAGCGTCCGATCGGGCGTTGTTATGGTGAAGTCGGGCAGGATGAGGGTGAATACAGCAAGGGGCACAATGACCCCGAGATAGGCATTGGCGCCCTGCAGATTATAGTATTGCTCTTTGTAACGGAGCGCACCGAAGAGCAGCGACACACCGACCATGCCGCCGAGCACGATCATCACCACGGCAAACAGCGTATCTCGCATTAAAGTGGGATTGTTCTCGCCATGCAGCATCACTGCTGTGATGCTCATCACCTCGATCGAGGTGACCGAAAGCGTCAACACGAGTGTGCCGTAAGGCTCCCCCAGCCGTTCAGAGAGACATTCAGCATGTCGTACCACGCCGAGCGCCGACCCCAGCACTATCGCAAACAGCCATGCGAACAGTGCAGCGAACCAGGCCGGGTTGCCAAGTCCGGCAAATAGCTGGCTTTCGAAGAGATAGAAGACGACGACCGTCGCTAGGCCTACACCTAGGAACCACTCGCTACGGATAAATCGCCCAACATAAGGCCAAGCGGCTGCCATTTGTCAGCCTCCCTGTACGAGAGGCTGAAGGTACCGAATTCTTTGGGAGGGACCAATACTGCCCGATGCTCCGTGAGCGATGTTGCGCAAAAAGAACTCCTTTTTGGCCGCTCCCGGAAGGGAGATTGAAGACAATCGAAAGAAGCGCTTTGCAGGCTGACTACTCCTTCCAAAGGCCCACGCTCCGCCGTTTGCGGGTGTTATTTTGCCATCGTCATTAGGCAGTATGTTAACTCAACTAAGTTCCCGTCCTTTTGGAGAAGTGGAACAATTAATAAATTTGTGCTTGATTCGGGATTTTGGGAGGCCTTTCTCAGGCCACGAGCCTAGAATGAGTAAGTTCCAATCCAATAAACACATTGTTTTGTTTTGTATGACACCTTTTGGTCAAGCCAGAATAGAATTGACACTTGAGAAGGCTTATTTTTGTCCGCGTAAGAAGGGTCGGGAAGCTGAGAAAGGCGGGAGCCGGAACACGGGGACGACGTTGACATTAAGCAAATATCTGATCGATAGCTGAGCGGTTCTCTGCATGTGGGCGGCTACCGAAAAATTTCTGCGATTTTTGCAGCAACCGCCTTTGGAACTCATTCCATCCGGCAAGGATATCGCGGATATCCGGTCCATCCCGATTTCAGAGCGTTTCTACCCGGCTGGAACCACGATCGCAGAAGAGGGGCGCCCAGGGCGGCCGCATCTGTTCATCTCTTCAGGATGGGCTCTCTCCTATAAATCCATGTCAAACGGTCAACGGCTTGTCGTGGATTTCGCGCAGCGGGGCGATCTCATCAGCAGCAGTCCGATCGCGGACAGGTCGGTGCGCTCCACCACCGACGTAACGGTGTTCGAGATAGAAGCCCAGAATCACCGGCCCTTGTCCGCTTATTCATCCTATCTCGCTCATGCGATGATGCGGCTGATGACGCGCAACCACAGTATTGCGACGGAACACCTCGCCAACGTGGCGCGTCGACGCCCGCTGGAGCGAACAGCGTTCTTGTTTCTGGAGACGTCCTACCGGCTGCAGCAGGCCGGCGACGGCACAGGCGACCGGTACGACTTTCCATTTACACAGGGAGATCTTGCCGACGCCCTTGGCCTGACCGCCATCCACACGAACAGGGTACTACGTGATCTGCGCGAGCAGGGCCTCATGAGCTTTCGCAACTGGACAGTCGAACTGCTCGACAGGCGAAACCTTCTTGAGATGACACTGTTCGATCCGGGCTACCTCGATCTGAGAGAGGATTTTGTCGGCTAAGCGAGCGGCCCGTGCCGATTGCGTGCGCGACGGATCTTCAATTTATAGTTGTAATACTTTCGGCTAAAATAACCATCTCCAAAATAATTGACAAATCGTTAATCGAGATTAGTGCGCATTTTCCACAATGGGCTAATATTCAATCTAGCTTAGACGGCGAATTGGGCGGCCGTCTAGGCGACGCCCCTGCCCCAATCGGCAGGGTTGCCTTCATAGGTTTGGGGGGGCTTCATCCCAGATCGTATGACAGTGGTAATGCGTCGACAGCGCGTATGCGCCTGGTGAGTGCAGCGTGCGTAATGCGTGACGAATGATGCGTATCGAGTAGTGAGTGAAATTAAGTCCGGGGGATAGGAAATGAAATCCGCGGTATGTTCAGGGAGTATGACCGATGGGGTTCTCGCAATTTCCCGAATTATGGAACAATTCAACTAGGACAGTGCAGCGCGCCAATCTCCCTCTGGTAGGGGAGGAGTTGGACAATCTGGAGGAGGTGCAGGAAATCTACGCAACTGAAAGCCCGATCGTCATCATCGACAAACGGGCGCTCGAGCGGGAATGTCTCGCTCGGAGTCTCCTGGAGCACAATCCGAAGTTCAACATCAAGGCGGTCGGTTCGCTCGAGGAGCTTCGCGACACGGACACCGAGGTGGACGTTTCAGCCGTCCTGGTGATCCTCGGAAGTAGAAAAATCACCGATCAGAGCGTTTCGGCTGAGGTGTCGCACCTAGTTACCGAGTTTGGCGACATCCCTGTCATCGTGGTAGCCGATTCCGACGACCCGAACCAGATCCTGACGGCCCTCGAATGTGGCGCCCGGGGCTACATCCCAACCAGCGTGAAGGTAAAGGTCGCAGCCGAGGCAATCGGCCTTGCCAGAGCGGGTGGGATATTTGTCCCTGCGAACGCGGTGCTCGCGCTTCGCGACGTCATTCACGCCACCGCAAACGGGGCGCGGCCGCTCAACGGCATGTTCACTACCCGCGAGGCGGCTGTGGTGGACGCGCTGAGGAAGGGCAAGGCGAACAAGATCATCGCCTACGAGCTCAACCTCTGCGAAAGCACGGTCAAGGTTCATATCCGCAACATCATGAAGAAGCTGCGGGCAACGAACCGGACTGAGGTCGCGTATAAGTTGCGGGATCTGATGGCCTAGCTAATCACGGCCATTCAAGATGCCGTATGCCAGCAGGGAAAACCGTGGGGGGTTACTGGCCGTGATCGGATCAGACATATCAAAGGCACAGGCAAATGTCGGCGCGCGCGAGCGGCAACGACCACTCGTGCGTCCCGCATCGTCAGGGCTTTGCCTGTTGCACTGCCTACGCCCATGGCAACGACGAAGCAATTCGTCAGGGTTCGAGGCACAAGGGCGGTTCCGAGGCCGCATTCCCGGCTGACGATGCCGCCATCATTTCCAAACGCGGGTCGGGCGAAAGCGGTTTCCAGCTCGATCTTACGAAGGATACCGGTGTAGGCACCATCGGCTTCAAGCTCACTACCAGCTCCGGCACGCATGCAATAGCAGGCGGCCGCGCTCCAACGCGGGTCTTAGTCTAAGTCCGAAGCAGGTGGTCCCCTGCGAGAATGCGCCGGACGGTTTCTGCGGCCCCCGTCCTCCAGTCCGGCAGTTCTATGCCGTAGCTATGGCGCAAGCGTCCGCAGTCGAGACGAGAATCGCGTGGCCGCCTCGCGCGGGTCGGGTACTCGGCTGTGCTTATCGGCTTCACCGTCGCCACAGGTCCACCTTCCGCACCGCTGACCTCGAAAACGAAACTCGCGAAATCGGCCCAACTGGTCCATCCTTGGGAAGATACATGAAAAATGCCAAGCAACCTGTCGTCGCGAGGGTTTCCCTCAAGCTTTCGAGCGATGCGGAGAATAGCATCCGCGAGATCAAGTGCGCCCGTCGGGCTGCCGATCTGGTCGGATATGACCCCGATTTCTGGCCTCGTTAGTGCCAGCCGCAGCATGGTGAGCACGAAATTCGGTCCGAACGGGCTGTGCACCCATGACGTGCGCAGAATGGCGTGTAGCGGGTTGATGACGACCGCCCGTTCGCCTTCGAGCTTGGTCGCCCCGTAAACCCCGAGAGGATTGGTTGGGTCTTCCTCCCGATAAGGTCGGGACATCTCCCCGTCGAAGACGTAGTCGGTCGAAAGTTGGAGTATCGGAACACCGAATTCGGCCGAGGCGGCGGCTACATAGCCAGCGCCAAGCGCGTTCGCTGCTTGGGCAGCCTCCCGGTCATCCTCGGCCTTGTCGACGGCGGTGTATGCGGCGGCGTTGACGACGAGATCCGGATGGACTGTCTTCAGGACGCGGCGGACCGACGGCTCGTCGGCCAGATCCAGATCCGGCCGGCCGACGGCCACTATTTCGATCCCGGACTGTGACGAGGCCAAGTGCTGGAGCGCCGAGCACAACTGGCCCTTGCGCCCGGTGACGGCAATGCGCATCAACCCACCTTCCCGAGCCGTTCACCGCTGTACCGCCTGTCGCGCAGAGGCCGCCACCAATCCTCATTTTCGATATACCAATGCACGGTCCTGCGAAGACCACTCTCAAAGGTTTCGCGCGGCCTCCACCCAAGCTCGGTCTCGATCTTGGTCGGATCGATGGCATAACGGCGGTCATGCCCGGGGCGGTCGACGACGAATGATACAAGGTGACGGCGCGGCCGGCCGGCAGGCAGTCTTGCGTGAGCGTCGAGGAGATCGCAGATTCCATAGACCACTTCCAAATTCGCCCGCTCGGCACGCCCGCCGATGAGATAAGTCTCGCCGGGGCGCCCTTCAGCCAGCACCATGCGCAGAGCGCGGGCGTGGTCCTCGACGTGCAGCCAGTCCCGCACATTTGCTCCGGTGCCATAGACGGGCAGCGGCTTGCCCTCCAGCGCATTGAGGATGGTGAGAGGGATCAGCTTCTCAGGAAAGTGGAAAGGCCCATAATTGTTGGAGCAATTCGTTACCAGCGTCGGCAAGCCGTAGGTATGCCACCAGGCCTTCACGAAATGGTCCGACGCCGCCTTCGAAGCTGAGTACGGGGAGGAGGGACGATAGGCTGTCCGCTCGTCGAACAAACTGCCATTGAAGGGTAGGTCGCCGAATACCTCGTCGGTCGAGACGTGCAGGAAGCGGAAGCGCTCGCGCTTCTGGCCGGTCAGGCCGGAATAGTAGACCCGCGTCGCTTCGAGCAGGCGGAAGGTGCCCGCCACGTTGGTTTCGACAAAGGAGGCAGGCCCGTCAATCGACCTGTCGACGTGACTTTCGGCAGCGAGATGCATGACGGCATCGACTTCATGCCTGCGCAGCAGCCCGAGGATAGCTCGGTCATCCGAGATATCGAGCTTATGGAAGAAATAGTTCGGGCTTTGCTCGATCGACTTCAGCGAGGCCAAGTTGCCGGCGTAGGTCAGCAGGTCGACATTCACAACTGTGTCGCCGCATTCCGATACCAGATGCCGGCAAACAGCCGAGCCGATGAAGCCAGCACCGCCTGTGACAAGCACCTTCACGCTGGTATCTCGCTCTGGTCGAAGACGAAGGGGTTTTCAGCCTCGCGAAACGATGGCGCGGCGCGATCCTTGTCGGAAAGGATGGGAAGCAGCCCCCCAAGCGGCCAGGCGATACCGAGTTCTGGATCATCGAAGCGCACGCCACGCTCGTGGGCCGGTGAATAGAAGGCCGAGACCTTATAGATCACCTCGGTATCCGGCTCGAGCGTCATATAGCCGTGCAGGAAACCTTTCGGTACGAGAAGCTGGTTCCAGCGCTCGGCCGAGAGCACGACGCCCACCCATTTGCCGTAGGCCGGTGAACCTTTCCGCGCATCGACAGCGACATCGAAGACACGCCCACGGGCTACGCGAACGAGTTTGTCCTGCGCCATCGGCGGGAGTTGGTAGTGGAGCGCACGAACCACGCCGGCCTGCCGCGACAGCACATGGTTGTCCTGCACCCAATCGAGGTTGAACCCAGCCTCCCGGAAACGGGCGGCGTTGAATACTTCCGAGAAGAACCCGCGGTCATCGCCGAACCTGCCCGGCACGATCTCGACGACTTCGGGCAGTGCTGTGCGGCGAACCTCCATGATCCAGCTTCCACCGATTTCGGCTGCATGCCCTCGCAGTTGTGCTGCGATGCCGCCTTACCGAGCGCCTCGGCAATGCAAGCACTTGATCGGCGAGAAATAGCAGAGTTCCTGTCGGACGCACAGGATCGCGGCCTACCACATTCAGACATGGGCACTGGCCGCCGCCGCAGCAGCCAGTACTCCTAAGGAATCGCAGATGCGCGATTTCGTCGGCCAGGAGACTTTCTAATCTTCCCTGAATGCTCGTTCGGCCTGATCCATCAGCGGCTTCAGCAAATAGGACATCGCCGTCCGTGCCGATGTCTTGATGAATACCTCGGCGGGCATGCCAGGCACCAACTTGGAAGATCCCAGCTTCGCCAAATCCCCAGGCTTGGGGGCAAGACGAACCGTATAGTAGCTGACGCCCGTTCGCTGATCCTGCGTGAGATCGGCGGAAACCATGTTCACCGAACCCTCGACTTCCGGTGTGGTTTTCTGATTGAAAGCAGGAAATCGCATCGTCGCAATTTGGCCGGCATAGATCTGATCGATGTCGCGCGTCGCGATCTTGGCCTCGATCGTAAGCGCATCCGCGTCCGGCACGATCAGCATGATCTGCTCGCCCGGCGCAATCACGCCGCCGACCGTGTGCACCGACAACTCATGAACACGGCCGCTCTGGGGTGCTCGAATGTCGATCCGATTAAGCTGGTCCACGGCGGCCGTCTTTTGTTCAGACAGCTCGGAAAGCTTGGATCGCGTTTCGATCAAATCCTTGCCGACCTCCGCTCTCAGATCCTGGTCGATCTGTATGATCTGAAGCTGGGTTTCCGAAATCTTGCCTTTGGATTGGGCGATCGTTGCCATCAGTTGGCCGCGCTCGCCTTCGAGACGAGCCGCTTCGCGTTCCAAGGACGTCAGCCGTTCAATCGATATGAGATTCTTCTGCCACAGGGCGCGAACTCCCTCGAGTTCCTTGTGGATCAGGTCCGTTTCCTTTTGCTTGGCGTCGATCTGTCCCGTGTAGCCCTTGATTTCATCCTGCAGTTGCGTGACCCGCTCGCTCAATTGGGCCTTTTGGCCGGTCCTCGCTTCCTGACGCAACTTGAATAGAGCCCTTTCCGCGGTGATCGCATGTGCTGCCTCGGAGGCGTCGTCATGGCTACGCTCGATCAATGCCGCCGGAAACACGATCTGTTCGGCACTGTCACGCTCCGCTTCGAGGCGAGCCTCACGCGCGAGCAGCTCATCTAGGCTCTGGGTAATAATTGTGGCGTTGGCCCGCGTCTGCGTCTCGTCAAGCCGAATCAGGATATCTCCGGCATTGACGTGATCGCCCTCCCGGACGCGCAGCTCTCCGACGATCCCGCCCGTGGCATGCTGGACCTTCTTGACACTGGAGTCGACGACGACGACGCCCTCCCCGATTACGGCGCCGGACAGCTGCGAAGTCGCCGCCCAACCGCCGATCCCGAACGTCGCGACGGCGAAGATGACCATGCCGGCGATCATGTAGCGCTGGATAGATCGCAGCGCCGGGGGTATCAGTTCACGTGCCATTGCGTGCCTCCCTTGCCCTCGGCAACTACCCTCAGCGGTACAGCTGGCTGCAAGACCTTCGGCAGCACCTCGTCTCTTGGCCCGAACGATTGCATATTGCCATCTCCGACGACCAGAACGTGACTGACACCTTCAAGTGCCTTTGGGCGATGGGCGATCACGACGGCAATGCCGCCACGACGGCGAACGTTCATAATCGCTTCCGTCATCGCTTGCTCGCCCTCGGAATCCAGGTTCGATGTCGGCTCATCGAGAACGACCAGGAACGGATTCCCGTAGAATGCCCGGGCCAGACCGATGCGCTGGCGTTGGCCGGCCGACAACGCCATCCCGCCCTCGCCTACGCGCGTTTGGTAGCCATCGGGCAGCGAGAGAATGAGATCGTGCACGCCTGCGGCCTTCGCAGCGTCCAGGATCGCCGCTGCGGTCGCATTGGCATCAAGACGAGCGATATTGAGCGCGATGGTGCCGTCGAACAATTCGATGGTCTGAGGCAGATAGCCAATGTGCCTGCCGAGCGACTCGGAAGACCAATGTTCGAGCACGGCATTGTCGAGCTTGATTTTGCCCCGCACATGCGGCCAGACTCCGACCAACGCCCTCGCAAGAGTGGATTTCCCGGCACCGCTCGGGCCGATCACACCGATTGCATCGCCGCTTTGCACCGAGAACGAGACGTTGGACAGCAGCGGTTTTTCGGAACCCGGGGCTGCGACGTAGAGGCTCTCGACCTCCAGCGCGCTGGTTGGCTGGGGCAATTCGAGCGGTTCCTCCTCACCGGGCAGCAGCTTGAGCAACTGATCCAGACGAGCGCTGGATTGGCGCGCTGAGATGAAGCCCTTCCAGTTGGCAATCGCGATTTCCACGGGGGCGAGCGCCCGAGCTGTAAGAATTGAGCCCGCGATAATTATACCGGCAGTCGCTTGCTGGTTGATGACCAGATAAGCACCGACTGCAAGAACCAGCGATTGGAGAAGCGAGCGGAAGAATTTCGAGAATCCACCAAGCCCGCTGGCAATATCGCTCGATCTTTCGCTGGCCGCGAGATATTTCTCGTTGACGTCCTGCCAGCGCAATGCTGCCTGACGCCTCATGCCCATAGCCTGCAGGACCTCTGCGTTACGCCTTCCCTCCACGGCCAGCGCATTGCGCAAGACAGTGTGCCTTGAAGATGCCTTGGCTGGTCCTCGGGTCCGTGCCTCCGTGAGAACTGTCAGTCCCACAAGAACGACACCGCCTGCCAAGGCGGTCATGCCGATCCAGAAATGGAAAAGAAAGCAGATGCCCAGATAGATTGGCATCCACGGCAGATCGAACAGCGCAGTCGGGCCACCACTGGAAAGGAAATTGCGCACTTGATCAAGATCGCGCAGCGGCTGCAGGCCATCACCGTCGCCGCGCGTCCTCAAAGGCAGCCTGACCAGCGCGTCGTAGACTCGCAGCCCCAGCCTTTCGTCGAGATAGCGGCCGATACGCACGCTGATCCGATTCCTGACCAGATCGAGTCCACCCTGTAGCAGGTACAGCATCGTCGTAAGGACCAAGAGTGCGACCAGCGTCGGAATGCTGCGCCCCGGCAAGACGCGATCGTACACCTGAAGCATGAAGAACGAGCCATTCAGCATCAGAAGATTGCTGAGGCCGCTGAACAGCGCGAGAGCCCAGAAGATCCGGCGACAAGACACTAGAAATGTCGAGATTTCCGAGCGGTGCTCCTCGTATTTCGCATTCGACCAGCCGTGGCCGGAGAATAGCCGGCGGCCGCGGGTTTGCGCGGCCTGACCGACAACGGCTTTCGAAGGCTTGATCTCATTGAGATTTGCAGCCGGCGCAATTTCTCGCCGCCGCTTAAACATAGCCATGGCGTTGTCCCCACCAGATTCTTGCGTCGAGAGGCGCGATCGTGAGATCGCGCCTCATGGCTTCAGAAGCCGGCTTTACGCGAAGTGGAAGTCGTGGCTGTCCAGACTGCTCAGCTTGACGTTCTTCAGAGTAAGCGTGTCTGAACCCGCGGAGATGACGGTGTCCTCGCCAACCTGGCTCGCGTGACTAAGGACACTCGCAAAGCTGTCGAACACGCTCTTGCTGAACTGCAATGTATCATGATGCGTTCCGGTTGCGGTGAAGTCCTTGATGACGTCCTTACCGAAGTTCGCAGCAAATACGAATGTGTCATCACCACCCTTTCCCAAGAACAGATCGTTGCCCTTGGTGCCGGTAATCGTGTCGTTTTTAGTCGACCCGACTATCGCCGCCCCCGAGCTTTCAGAAACGACCTTCCCCGAGCTGTCGACCTCCTTGACCGTAAGGGTGTGGACGCCGTTGTTCGACAGGGACTTGGCAAAAGTCCAAGATCCATCAGACCCCGCCTTGACCGAACCCTGATAGATCGAGCCGTCGTAGAACTTAACGATATGGCCGGGGTCGGACGTGCCGGTGACCTTGACGGCGCCGCCCGCCGTAGCCTGCCAGAGACCCGTGATATCGAAGCCGGAGTGGCCCGGATCGGTAGGCGCCGGATCGGTAGGCGTCGGATCGGTAGGCGTCGGGTTCGTAGTTGTCCCGTCAGCAATTTTTACCGTCGCCGCCGAGGAAGCCGCGCTGGTGTTGCCGGCGGCATCAGTCGCAGTGGCCGTAAAACTGTGGCTGCCGACGGACAACGCCTTGGTGGTAAAGCTCCAGGCGCCGCTGGCGTTGACAGTTGCAGTGCCGATCTTGGTCGTGCCGTCAAAGACCGCCACGGTGCTGTTGGCTTCAGCAGTGCCGGTCAGTGCTTCGACATGCGTTTTCGCCAGGTCGGCCGCGGAAGTCGATGCCACGACCTTCGGAGCCGAGGGTGCCACGGTATCGACCTTTACCAGTAGCGGCGCCGATGTTTCGGTTGTCGCCGAGGTGCTCGTGCCTGCATTTGCCGACGGCGCGCTGCCGCCGAGAATTGAGGCGCCGGTAGCCGTGACGTTGCCGCTGTAGGTCTGCGCTGCTTCTGCTGTGCCGGCAACATAGCCGAAAACGTGCCCGCCGAAGACATTGTTCGTAACGTCAGAGCCGGTCGTTGCGCCCTCGAAATAGACACTATACCCGCCGCCGTTAAGCCGATTGTCGCTGATGTCGATGTTGGTCGCGCCCGACATCGTGATGCAGGAATTAGCACCGCTGTCGCCGTTGGGGTTGTCGTGAGGTGCCAGATCGAAGTTGTTATGAACGATCCGGTTGTTCGAAACGCCACTGCCACCGGGGATTTGCAGTCCATCGGTATGTGGATCTGTTTTCGGATCATAAGGAATGGAGTCGTGCAAATAGTTGTCCTTGATCAGAGAATTGCTCGACTCCAACCAGATTCCATTCTCAAATCCCTTGATATCATTGCGCTCTACCGTTATGCGGTCAGCACCAACGATAGAAATACCGGTCGCCCCGGGTTTGTTGTAACCAACGATGTCACTATCTTGGATAGTGGTGCCGTCGGCGCCGTTGTTTACTATGATACTCTTCGCCTCACAATTCTTTACTATTACGTTAGGATTGTTGACGATGATGTCGCCCTGGACCTTGAGCCCATCAATGACCTGTCCGGCATAGCTTGAAGTAAAGCTGCCACTGACGTCGGTGAGCACCTTCCCTGCCGGTACACCAGTTGTTGATGCGTCGGGAAATCCGGAAGGCGTGCTGCCAGTGCCGCCACCGCTCACAGTGGTTGCCGCCGTGAAGCTGTGCGCGCCATCCGACAACTTGGCGGTTGTGAAGTTCCATGCCCCACTAGAGTTCGCAGTCACATTGCCCAGCAAGGTCGTGCCGTCATACACTTTGACCGCGCTGTTGGCCGCAGCCGTGCCGGTCAGTGTGAGGGTGCTCTTGTTTGTGATGCCGTCGCCGACGGTCGCACTGTCGGGCGAAAACGAAGTGATCGACGGGGGATTTGCCATGTGGCTACCTCTCTCTTTCATGCTTTGTTTTTTCCCCGCCCTTTTTTTCGTGGGCACGCTCGATGAGGAAACCAGTGTCTACCTCTAAAGGCGTAGTCCCGTTGCCCGCCCCTCACTAACGAGCGGTTGTTTCAGCCCGCAACTCACAAGAAATAACCAACTATAACAGTTGACTATCACAACTTCGCCCAGAAATATGGCTGCCGTAAGGTTAGACTGCCTCGATCAAGCACTAGTCGCGCAGGCTTATCGCAGACGGACCTTTAGACTGATTTCTCTGATACTGGGGACAACCTTTCCGCGAAAAGCCCATGCCCTAGGTAAATCTGTTTCGCAAGTCGGCTGTAGAGCTGGCGGCGATTCAGGCGCATGCTAGCCGACGGGAGGGGACGCTCGCCCGCGAGTTGGATGAGCGGGACGCAGGATCCGGATCGCAGGGCGCAGCGTTTTGCGGACGCAAGCGCAGGTCCAGTCGGCCTGCGGGTGCACGCCCGGAATAGACCCCAAGGGAGATTGCCGGGCTAGAGCGTCGGGCCGAAAAGTGGATAGCGATTTTCGCCTAAAAACGATGCATAAACAAAGGACTCGAGCGGTCTAGCGATGCAGTTGAACGCACGCCGCCCTAACCTTGTGGTTCGCTCCTCGCGTCGGCTGGCTGCACAGTCCACGAACACCTCAGGACGTATTCGGCTGCGGATGACCATGGTCAGCCCGCGCGGACGAGGGGTGCTACGGCGATCCAGCCGGAGCCAAACAGGTAACTCAGGCGCACTAGGGCATTCCGGCCATCGAAGCAGGCTTACGCTAATCCAACGGCCGCGACGGATGGCTGCGCCTGTCCCCATTTACCGGTGCGACCGGTACCCCTCGTGCGGCAATGCTGGACGGGGGAAGGGTTGATGGCGAAATCGTGATTCTGGGCGGAACTTGGTTAACAAGCCATTCACATCCGAATGAGCGATTTATTTATCCACAACCCGGGCGGAGCGTAGGTGCTGGCATAGTGAACCGCCAAGTTGCGATTTTTGCCGACCGGCAGGCAGAGCTGGGCGCAAGTCGAGGTTGCACCTCGACCGCGGAACTGACTTCAGCTGGGGCCATCATGCCAACGCTTGAATTGCTGCAGGGCCTTCCGGATCGCCTTCAACTCAGATTGCTGCCGCCTGAACTTGCGTTCAAGCTCAGCTATCCGTCGATGAGCATTGGCCTGCATTGCTTCCGCAGCACCGCCCCCCGACCTTTCCTGCTTGGCTGGCGCGGGAGGGCGGCCCGGCCCGCGAAGCGCTGGCGGCCCACCGGCCAGAAAATTCGCGCGCCATTTGTAGAGGTCCTTGCGCAGAACGTTCAATTCAGCGGAAAGGGCAGTAATACTCTCGCCGGCGAGCATGCGAATGACCGCCGCAACCTTTTCCTCGCGACTAAATTTGCGCGCCTTTTTAGGCATAGTTTCTCCGAGAGAGCCCCAATTTATCTCCGCGCTGGAGACTGGGTTCCACTTGGCTCCTTGCGCACTTCAGGCGCTATTTCGGTGCAATGAAATCGCGCGTTCCTGTGCTTTTTCGGCAGCCCGATCCCTCATCTTGAGGCCGGACGATCGACAGCTCAGCTACGCTTTTAGCATTAAGGAGCCGAGGCGGTGGCGCCTCCCTCGCATTCGTGGAGACAGGTCCAGGAGACGGAGGCGATCTTCCATCGACGGGAAGCGGCCTGCCCATGGCATCGCGCATGCGTGCCAAGGATGGCAAGGCACGTGGTGATATCCCGTGGCGCGAAGCCTGAGCAGGCTGACCACTGTCCTGAGCGCCGATGGCACCCGCAACGTGCCGACCGCCGTTAGGCCAATAAGCAACACAAGAAGCGTCCGCCTGTAGAAAGCGTCATGCGCGCATGGCCGACGGGACGGCGCCGCGTGTCAGCCAGTTAACGGTGCTTCCTTTGCCGCAGCACCACAACCCCAACCAATGCGATCAGAACCGGCCACGCAGCGCAAAGGAGAAGCCCGATTGCACGCCAGACGGGACCGCCTTCTTTTGAGGTACGACCCTCCTCATATGTGCGAGCAGCGAACAGGCAGGCGATCAAGACGTAGAAAGAACCCGCCATCGATATCCAGTCAAAATTGGCTGACTTCAGAAACATTGGAACAACTCTGCCCTTTCTCTCAGGGGGCATAGATGTATCCAAGTTGAAAGCAGTTCCTTGCAGTGCGCAATACATCAAAAATGTGTAAGCCGCGATGCTCTTGGACCGAATGACGGGGTTTCCATCCCACAGCCTCGGCGTCCGCCAGGCGGCTGTTTTGAGCCCACCAGCGCCTCGTCAAGGAACACCGCCTACGCCGAATGCATGTCTCGCCGGCGATACGCGTCGAAGCTAGGCTCGGCTGCATGATTTGTCGGGGCGCAATCTATTCCGCGGGCGAGCAGCATCCAGCAAGACGCCGATCAGAGCGAGTAAATTCATCTGCGATCTTTTGCCGTTGTCCAGCAATGAATCGGCAACCGCATCGGCGGATGCGTCCCGGCAACGTGACCGTCAACCGCGGAGTCCCGCCATGCTCGTGAAAGACAGCACGCCATGAATCGCAAAGGCATCGTGCTTGCAGGGGGGGCGGGCACGCGCCTGCATCCCGCAACCTTGGCAGTCTCCAAGCAGCTTCTACCGGTCTACGACAAGCCGATGATCTACTACCCGCTCACGACGCTGATGCTGGGCCGCATGCGCGAAATCCTGATCATCTCGACGCCGGACGACACACCACGTTTCCGCCAGCTGCTGGGCGACGGCAGCCAATGGGGTATCAAGATCGACTACGCCATACAGCCTCGTCCAGAAGGACTCGCCCAGGCCTTCCTGATAGGCGCTGACTTCGTCGGACGGGATCCGTGCGCCCTGGTGCTGGGCGACAACATATTCTTCGGCCATACGCTGACCAGTCTGTTGGCGCGCGCCGGCGAGCGGGACACCGGTGCAACGGTATTCGCCTACCGCGTCCAGGACCCGCAGCGATATGGCGTGGCCGAGTTTGATCGCGTGGGCAACGTCCTCTCGATCGAAGAGAAGCCCCAGACACCGAAGTCCAGCTTTGCGGTCACCGGCCTCTATTATTACGACTCGAAAGTGATCGATTTCGCCCGTTCGGTTACCCCATCCGCGCGAGGCGAACTGGAGATTACCGATCTGAACCAGAAGTATCTTGAATTGGGTCAGCTCCAGGTCGAGCTGATGGGGCGCGGATATGCATGGCTCGACATGGGAACCCACGACTCTCTGCTGGAAGCTGGGCAGTTCATTGCAACGATAGAGAAGCGTCAAGGTCAAAAGATCGCATCGCCCGAGGAGATCGCGTGGCGTAATGGCTGGATCGATACCGATCACCTGCTTTCGCTGGCAAAGCCGCTGGCCAAGACCGGCTACGGGACCTACCTCATGCAACTGCCGTCCCAACACGAATAATGCCAACCGGCCACCGATCGTGTCTGCTGCATTTCAGTAGTATCCGTGGCTTTCTCCGTGCCAGCATTTGTTCAGCACCATTCCGAGAAGATTCGTCTCGCTTGCAAGTTCCTGCTCGCACCGGCGAACTTGCGCGATGCTGGTTAGCCCAGCCCCTATCACAAGGAGCGTACAATCGACATTGGGCAGGAAAGCCAGCACGTCGTCGCAGCCGAGGACCGGCGGCAGGTCGAGCAGGACGACGTTGGCACCCAGCCGCTCGCGCACCTCAACCATGGCCGCACGAGCAGACTGGCTCTGGAGCAGCTCAGCTGGAAATTTGACCCCGTGCCTGCCGGCGCTCACCGCAAGGTTGTCGCCATAGCGCACAAAAGCGCCCTCTATCGGGCTTTGGCCTTCAAGGAAATCGGCAGTCGGGCGGGCCATTTCCGGGCCGAGAATCGCGCTGATCTGTGGTCGGCGAAAATCCAGGTCCAGGAGCGCAACCCGGCAATTCTCCAGCTTCGCCATGGAGAAGGCCAGGTTGACGGCAAGGACGGACTTTCCACACCCCGGCTCAGGCGAAGTGACCGCAACCGTCGTCCAATTGTTCAGCTTGAGCGATTTCAAGACTTTGGTGCGCAAGACGTCAAAACTGGCATATGCAGGTTCCGACTGAGCAAATGCGACTATGCGGCCGCGGCGAGCCTGGGATTGATCTAGCTCGGCGCGCTCCAACGCAGCCCAGAGCTGATCAGCCGATGTTGCAGGCGGCGCAGCAGCGCCTTCAATGGAAGGCGTCGGCGCTGGCCGCAGGTTCAGCTGCTTCGTAATGCGAGCTTCCATCGAGTTGTTGAAATTCACTTCTTTGTAGAACTGATCCCGAACAGATTCGATATCCACTTCGGTCTGTTCGACTGGTTTGGCTTCTATCTGTGCGCTCATGTTTCCATTTCTTACATTTCTTTGCCTGCTCTGTTCTCAGTGGGGATTGAATTCGCGGCTGTCCCGATCGGAGGCGTCAAATACTTGCTTATGAGCAGAAAGCCGGGGATCATAGCCAGCAAAACGAGAACGAGAGAGGCTGCCCTGATCCTTCGCCTGACCATTTCGCCGCTCGTCAAAATGTACGGTATCGTCGCGAAAGGTTGTCCGTCGAACGCGAAGGCGAGGTCGGCGGGCCGCCGTATGCTCGGAGACCAGAACTCCACCAGAACGACGAGACCGAATCCGAGGCCGATTCCCGCCGCCAAACTGCCTAGGGCAATGAGTCGGCGCCGGGACTTAAAAGGCTTTCGCGGCGGCGCGGCCGACTCTATGAGGGAGAACTTTTGACCGACCTGTTCCGTTTCGATGCGCTGCTTTGTTGATGCCTCGGCGAGCCTGGAGGTCGCTTCGGTGTACTGCGCTTGCGTGGTCTCGTAAGTCCGCTGCAGCGCGCCCAGCACCGTTGAATTCATTTCCGTGTCCGCGGTCGACCGGGCCAGATCGGCCAGCGTGCGTTTAACCGCCTCCTTCTCCTGCGCGATGAATTCAAGTTGGCCGTTCATATCTGCAAACTGCATGCGAAGTTCGGGGGAGACGTCTTTGCGTTGCGAGATATCCACCGGCGCTGCGCGTTGTTGTGCGAGCCGCTTCTCGATTGCCTCTATGCGCGAGTGAAGCATTTGGAGATTTGGACTGTCCTCACTGAATATCCCCTGCTGCTCTCCCAAAAGCCGCTGAAGATCGGCAAGCGTAAGTTCGTCGGGCGTCGGCGCGCGGCCCGTCGTCGGAGCGGCCGATAGCTGTGGAGCGGTCAAAATCTGTTCAAGTGCCGAACGCCTCTGCTGGAGCGAAACTTCTTCCCGCTGCAGCTGCCGAAGCCGTTCGTCATACGTGGTTTGCTGCATGCGACGAAACTCGAGGCTGTCAGGCAGCGCGTCCTCGTGTTCCCGCTTGAAGCGCAGAACTGCGTCCTGCGCTTCGTTGAGCGCGGCTCCGAGACGGGCCACCTCGCGCCTGAAGAACTCAAGTGCATTGCCCGCCCTCGCCTTGCGCTGGCGCTCGTTCGTTTCGAGGATCGCGTTCGCGTAGGCATTGGCAACATCTGCCGAGAGAACGGGATCGCTTGCCTCGAACGAGATCGCAAAGGCGACTGCGCCGTTGCTACCGCCCAGATTGCTGAACTCGACCGGCTCTACTTTGGTCCTCGCACGCATGTCGTCGGCAATTTCATCGGCCGACAAGTCGGCCGCAGGATAAATCGAAAATTTCTCGGCCATGGCAACCAGGCTCGCCGTGGTGGTGAGCTGTTGTTCTAACACCTGCAGTTGTTGAATGGGGTCGGCAGGCACCGCGGGCCGGTCGGGGTTCGCCGAGACGCTGGGCGATTCGACCAATATCTTCGCGACCGCCACATATACGGGCGGCAGGTAGAACGCGACCAGGGAGCCGGCGAGAGTAACTGCCACAACAGGAAGAAGAAAGTAGTGCAGCCGCCGGAGGAATACCGAAAAATAGAAGCGGACGTCTTGGCTGTCCATGACACCGACTCGCTCGCCACCGCGAAGACCTAACCGTTCTGCCCACCGGTGTGCATGCTCTGCCAGACTGGCGGGTCGATGCCCCGAGCACGAATCCGCTGCAGGCGAAGTCAAACTCGCTTGGAGAGTATCGAGAAGAAAGGGCTTCGTATGGTCGAGGTGATGCGCTCGGCCTCCCGCTTCCGATCTAGGGGCATCATTCTTTTGGACATCGCATTCCGCTCCGATTCCCGCGTTCACCCTGCTCTGTCGGAAACATACCCTGAACGCTGATTCATGAGGCGCAGCCGGGTAAGCGGCCGCGACGGGAGCAAGGAATGCGTGTAGGAATTCCAGGATTTTTCGATCGCCAGGGGAGATTGACGGCAGCCGCTCTGATCTGCGCGGTGTGCTCGCCCTTAGGAACGCCGGCGCACGCAGATGAATACCGCCTTGCCGCGAACACGAAAATCCAAGTCGCGATTGTTCAGTGGAATCCCTCGAAGGGCGAATACCAGCGATGGGAAGCCTTAGGCGGTACCTTCGTTGTGTCCCCGCAGGGCACGCTCGGGCTTCCCGTGATCGGCTCGCTGCATGTGAGCGACATGACAGGGACCGACGTTGCCGCCCGTATCGCGAGCGCATTGCGGGAAAAGATGCGGCTTCTTGCGGCTCCGGAAGTTACCGTGGAAATCGCCGAATATCCGCCGATCTACGTGGTTGGTGCGGTAACCACGCCCGGTGCCTATCCGTTCAGACCGGGACTGACCGCCCTACAGGCGCTGGCCATCGCCGGCGGCCGCTACCGACCACCCGCGGCTACACTGCGGCCGGACACGATCACGCTCCGCGGCGAGCTTGCAACAATCCGGAATGACAAATTGCGGTTGCTGGGCCGCATGGCAAGGCTCCAGGCCGAGATTGCCGGGGACACTGAGATCCACTTCCCGCCCGAACTCACGACGGATGGCAACGGCAAACTCGCCGAGGAGGTCGTCGCACTCGAACGTTCCCTGTTCGCCGCCAGGGCTAACGAGACCAACCGGCAGTTGACGTCACTGGCCGAACTCCGCGACATGTACAAAAATGAAATACAAATGCTGGACGTCCAGAGCAAGGACTCAATCGATGAGATCGCGCAAACTCAGAAAGAGGTCGCTTCAATCTCCAAGTTGGTCGAGCAAGGCATCACTCCGGCATCTCGATGGTCGGAACTGAGGCGCATGCTCGCACAGATGAGAGCCGCTCATAGCCAGGACAACATCGCAACGATGAGGGCGCACCAGAGCCTGAGCGACGCAACACGCCAGGAGTTCGGCATTCACGACAATCGGCAAACTGAGATTGCGACACAACTGCGGGACTCGCAGGGCGATCTCGCGCGGCTGAACTCGCGCGAAGAGACGCTTCGGCATCTGCTGCTGAGTGACAGCACCGGGAATCTAAAGGCTGCGGATGGCAGTTCCGAACTGAGATTTGCTGTTGTCCGGCAAGGTCAATCGGGGTCCGCGGAGTTGCCGGCATCCGAGTCCACTCCGCTTATGCCTGGAGACGTGCTGAAGGTCGAAACAGAAATGCCGAAAGACAAGGCGCCTGACGCGATGGGCTCCGCAACACCTGCCGACGTCTCTGCAACCGATGCCGGACAATAGTGGGCAACTGAAGCAATAGCGCTGCTAGAATTTGGAAGATCGCGCGTCACCCCGCAACGCAGACGCGATGGCGGCCGCCGGACCTGGGCGACCGTCGCTCAGCTCACCCAGATCTTCAGCATCTGTCCCTGTCCCCAACTCCCGCTATCTTGGCGTTAGGGTTCGACGGGCCCCTTCTACCCGAACTCACCGCAAGACCAGGCGAGCGAATTCGAGTTCACGACGAAAGTCGTCGGGCCATACGAGTTTGAAGGCAACCATATAGGCTACACCACCGGTAACGGACGCTGCCAAGATGATGAGTAGTTGATTCGCCTTACCTTGAAGCAACACGTCCGTGAGCAACCAAACAGCCGCAAGAACTAAGGAGGAAACCGAGGCTGGGGCCAAGGCGCGAGAATAAGCTCTGACCGATATTGGTATCAGTCGCTGGATAATCGCGAAGCGGACGGGAGTGAGTATGCTGAGCATGATCAAATAAGCTGTCGCAACTCCGACAATGCCCCACCGCAGCCCGATCGGAATGACTACTATCATCGCCAACATATTGAGAATCGACCAGTAAAATTCCCAGTCTGCCCTCCCCACGGCTACCGTGAGAGGCCCCATAAACGAAATCAAGATCCAGGGAATCGTCATCGCGGAAATCAACTGTAAGGGAAGGACCGCGTCTGCCCAGGCTTCCCCAACTACCGCAGGCACCGCTACCGGAGCGATCAGAATAGTGAGAATCATCGCCGGAAAGACAGCAAGTGAAACGCTCTCGGTTATGCTGAGAAATGCGCGAGCCAGTCGCTCTCGATCACCCTGAAGACGCGCGAGCGTCGGGAGGATGACTCGACCCACCTGCGTGCAAACACTCAGTGTCAGCTGAAGGATCCGGAAAGCGAGCGAATACAGGCCAAGCGCCGTCGCCCCGAGGAACTTGGCGACCACGACTTTGTCAAGATTGCCCGAAACATAATTCACCAAGTCGGCTCCCAATATCCGTGAGCTGAACGACCAGAGGGAGCGGGCGGTCGCAGCTGACCAGTGAAGATCGGGCAGGCCATTGATGTACAGAACCAAGAGCAGGCAAATGGCCTCTAGGGATACGGTCTGAATCACCAGTGCCCAATAACCCGCACCAACAGCAGCGGCCCCGATCCCAACTATGCCGCTGATGAACGTGCCTGCTACTTCAATAATTCCAAGGCTGCGGAATTGCATGTTCCGCGTCAGCAAAGCGCTCGGTACGAGAGCTACTGATCTCAGGATGAGTGAAAGCGAAAGCACCTGAAGAACCGTGGTGAGCTCTTCCGTCTTGAAGAACGCCGACAGGATGGGCGCGCTGAACACCACCAGAATCGCCAGCACGAGGCCCACTGCTACGTTGAGCCAGAACGCGGTGCCAATTTCGTTGTGGTCGAGCTGGGGACGCTGAACGATGCTGGTTGCCAGACCGAAGTGAACAAAAATCTGAGCGACAGCGATGATGACCGCAGCTTGACCCACGATGCCGAAGTTCCGCGGCCCTAGCAAGCGCATGAGCGCCAACATGAATGCGATCCGACCAACCTGCGTGGCGATCGACACTATTATGCCCCAGCGAACTCCACTGGCGACATTGGTTCGAAGACCGACGCTCGGACCTTGACCCCCAGCCTCCATGCTCACATCGGAATCATGCGGCACGAGCGCGTTTTGGCTGACTCCATCGACGGAAACCCCCGCCATGTTCTTAATCCTCCGCCGCCGTTCGACCGAGGGCGACCCGGAGAATGTGCTTATGGCGTCGTCCCCATGAGTTCGCATCAATGAAGGTCTGACGGTCGGCTTCATCGAGCGGCCCTCGGCTGAGTGCTTCCTCCACTCCGTCTGCAAAGCTGTACCCTTCCTTCACCAGCACAATTCGCGGGTCGACGGCCCGGACAGGCGGAAGATCCGAAGCGGCGACCGGCCGACCTCCCGCCAAGTACTCGTACAACTTGACCGGACTCATTGCAGTCGTGAGGCGGCTAAAGCGGTGAGGCATGATGCAGACTTCGGCCGCATGGATAACGCTCGCCACCTCCAGCCGGCCTACCGGTGGCTGAATCCGAACGTTGGGGTATCGGCGAAGCTGATTGAGGATTCCTGTATCGTGAACCGGCCCGAGCAGCACGACAGTTCCACTTGGAAACCGGGCGGCAGTCTCGCCAATTGCATCGCAGTCGAGGCGCTCACCGGTCATTGCACCGACATAGAGGATCCTCGGCGCGGGAAGTTTAGCAAACCAGGCTGGAGGGGGACCTGGTTGCCGCCATTCCTCAGGCGCCACCCCGTTCGAAACGAGGGCACTCGGTCCGGTCGGCTGAATCCGATCGAGAATGGCCTGCGATACGCCAACCACGGCCCGTCCCGAGTCACGGATTCGGGCGAACGCCTGCTCATATGCTGTCCACCATCGCCGGACCGGCAGGCCGGACGGCCAATCGTCCCAGGCATAAAAAGTGATGTTGCCGGCCCATCGCAGTGGCGAGAAGCCCGCCACAAACGGACTCGTAGCTATGACTGCCGGCCTCTCGAGGCCGAGCCTCATAGCGGCGCGCTCCAGCACCCGATCGTAAGCCTGATAGACCCGTTCCAGGGACTGCACTGAGCTTGGGTCGCGCCGTCGGAGCCGCATTGGCTCGACCAGCGCACGGGTCGCACCTGCCGGGAAAGGCGCCGCGTACTGACCAATTAGCCGCCTCGCCCACTGTATCGGTGCCGATCGGTATGGATTAGCGACCAAAAGCCGTTGCACCGACGGCTCAGACATAAGGGTAGCCAGGAGCCGCGGCCCCGCCATGTACATCTCGCGGCCGGCCGCATTCCTCCAGCTCTCCTGATAGAAGGTGAACACGACGTCGCGTGCATTGTTCGCCTTTGCAGATGAGGTCGCAACTGGTTCAAACATGCTGCGCCTTTGAGGGAGCTGTGTCCTTGGATTGCACATCCAGCAGCCAAACCCCACTGCCCAGGACAAAGGTAAACAGAACATACGTGGCGTCCCAGAAATGAACCGTCCACGCGACTACGAAGAATCCCGTCAGAACAATCAGAAAGGCGGTCCGATACTCGGCCAGCTCTGCGTCCAGCCCCTTCTTGGCACTTAACGGGAGGAAGATTGAGAAAAAGGCCAGCGGCATCAGCACGGCAGCGGGCAATCCATAGCGCACTGCATGGAACAGCCAGAAATTGTCAATGCTCGCACCCATCCATTCCGGACGGTTCCATTCGTTCAAGCCAACGCCAAAATACGGATGGTTCGAGACTGATGCCGTTGCATACATCCATATCAGCCTGCGATACCAATACGAGCCTGGGTCGAACAGGAAATAACTGATAACTATGTCCAGCACTGATCGCTTGGCCGCCAATTCGATGGCTATGCTGATAGTAGCGAGAAGCGCTATCAGGATTTTCCAGCGGGACTTGATCGTGCCGAAGACCCCGTTCCAGCATAACAGCCCTCCCTGGGCGGCCAAAGCGGTCAGCGGTCCGGATGAAACCGACAAGAGCGACGTAGCTCCGACGATGCCTGTCATAAACAAGCGCTCAAAGATGTTCTTTTGGTAGCACAAAACAAGGTTCACGAGGGCAAGAATGCCGCCTGTAAAAACTCCAAATAGAATTGGATGATCAAATACAGACTGTACCCGGGTCAGACCCCATCGCGCCGGCATTGCTTCCGTGCGCGTCGGCAGGATCATCGCGAACAACTCTCGCGAGATGTTATTCCCCGTATAGCACTCCACAATCGCGAATGGCAATAGAACAGCAACTATACAGAATAGTATTTTCGTTACGTTGTATACATCATCTGGCTTTCTTACATAACATCTCGCCAAAAGATAAGGCCCCATCGTTTCGATAAAGACGATGCCTGCCGTTTTAAACGACACGTCAAGCCCATTTATCAACGCAATGCTGAGTGCTGCCCAGAACACGTAGAGCATAAGCACAATATCTGCGATCCGGACTCGCCCTGCTTTTCCGGCTATCCACATGCGCAGGCACGGGAAGACCATCACCAGAAGCACTATCCGATAAACTGACATCCGCAGGGTTCCGAAGTAAAATACCCACGGCACGACAAGAGCAATCAAGAAGAGCGCTACCGACCAATGTAACTTCTCCCTCTTTGCTCCATGCGACGGCAGTTGCTTTTCGGGCGGGCGAAAAGGGCTGGAGCGGCGTGCGTTCAAATTGGATCGCCACGTCGCCCCATCTCTTTGTTTCAGCATCGGATCCATCCGAGAACCGCCGGGCAGTTTTCGGTCCGATGATCTAGCCCGTAGATCTGAACCAGCTTTGGCCGTCTGCATAGCGGAGCCCATGCAGTCAGCGACAGTAAACTGCGATCCGAAACATGACGCAGCCAGACCTCTGTTTCGAGCGGGGCCGGTTTCCCGACTCCTGTACATGGCTAGGTATGGCGACGGCGACCACGATCTTAGTGCCGCCTGAGTTCACCTGCCGATACCGTGGTAGAGTGCGGCACGCATCGCGGCCCTGTGCCCGGGCGCTTTGCGAACCGCACGTATTCCTTCCCCCACGATGATACTCAGCCTGAACAAGGCCGTTGATAGCGGCCCATGATGACGTCGGTGGTAGCGGATCCTGTTGGTGGCCAGGAGGGCCGAGAGACTGGGGTTCCCGCTGTATTCTCCCCCGATGTGAATCGCTGTTGCCTGCGGAACGTAAGTTACCGAGAACCCGTGCTCACGTATCCTTCGCAGGTAGTCCACTTCCTCCATGTATAGGAAGAACGACTCGTCCCAATCGCCAACAACGCTGCGGGCTCGTGCTGCAATCGCCAGAATAGCCCCGGTCGCCCATTCGATCACGCAGTCCCGATCGTAAGTCGCGGCGTCACCAATCATTTCGCCCGTGCCGATGTAAGCAGCGAGGGTTCCCCCCAAAATGGCTTCCGTCCACCCCGTCAGAACGGACGGCTCGCGGCGCAGTGACCAGCGGGTAGTTCCGTCCTCCGTCAAGAGGCGCGGCACAGCGACACCCACCAATGGATCTGCTAGCCGACTGACAAGCAAATTTGCTGCACCAGGTAGGAGCCGGATGTCGGGGTTGAGAACCAGCAGATCAGCATCCGGGCTGGTCGCAGCGGCTCCCGCATTTATGGCGGCCGCGTAACCGGCGTTTCGGCTCATCTTTATGACTTTCGGCCGAATTGCGTGAGCGAGTGCAATGTCTCGGCTGGAATCGGCAGAGTCGTTGTCGACTACTATAGTTTCGAATTGTTTGACTCCCTCCAGCCCGCTCGGCAGAGAATCCAGCAACCCGGACAATACGGACGCGCTGTTGTAGGTCACGATGACAATCGACAGCTGCCGCTGCGACGCCGGGTATTGGCGTGCTTCAGTCGCCCGCGGGTGCGATACATCCAGAACAGTTTTCTCGACCTCATACGAGAGCGGCTGCGAAAGGCTGTCGGCTTGCCAGGATACGCCCACCATTTGCCCTGTTCCCCTCATCCTGGTTCACACAACCCGTCGCAGCGGGACATCTGCGGTCAGCGCCGCTCGACGCGCCGCCAAGGCTGTGCGCCGAACCTCCAGCGGGGTGCGGGATTTGGCAGAAATCATCACGGCGATGTCGGTGCGCTTGAGCCTGCAAAGGAGTTTGTCCGCAGTCTCGCGGGTCAATGGGCTCGTACTCCAGTCGGCCAGGCACAGCGGGTCGTCGGAGGCGCTGGAATTGGCGGCCGCACTGAGGACATTGTCGACGAACACGCCATAAAGTGTCCATTCGGAGAAGTGGAGTTGCCCGGCGACCGCCGTGGCCCATGGGCGCCCTGTCGCCGTTTCCACACGGGCAAGCATCTGCCGAACGATCGCAGGATCCCAGGCAAGTAGCGAGGCGATGTAGTCGGGATAGGGCGGCTCGGCCGGGGGCAGGCCGAGCATTGAGCGGGCGACGCTGTGCCAGATCATATGCCGGGGAAGTCGCTCGTCGACGCCGCCGGCCTTGCGATAGAAGCGAACGCGGCCATCCTTGACGAACGTCTCAGCGGTAAACGGCCTTATGAACACAATATCGGAGTCAACGAGCACGACTACGTCGGCTTGTGATGCGGCTGCGGCGGCCAATTTCACCAACTGCTGCAGGATCCAGCCGCGGACCGGGGGAACCGGTCGCCGCAGATTGATCGTGAATTTGCTGAACGGAATTGAAACAAAACCGCGCGGCAGGAAGTCGGCCTCGCAGTGAACATGGGTCCGCGGGCCGGCCAGGCGGCTGAACAGCTTGATGTCCTCCCGGGGCACAATGATGTGGTGGTGAGCACAGTCGGGAGCGTGGTCCAACACTGACCGGTGCAAGTCGGCGCACAACTCGAAATCCGGCGCGAAGCTCGGGGTGATCAAAGCGACATTTGTCATTGCCCTACCTCCGAGGATCGATCCCATCGTCAGTATCCAGCAAGGCTGTCGCGCAGTAGCACAGTAATTGCGGCGACGAGACGAACTTGGTCGAACCTGGGACAGACGAACCTTGTTTCAGCACGCTGCTGATCGGAGTGTCTGTGATGCGCTCGCAGATGAAGGGTCCAAAGACCATGACATGTTTCCCCGCACCGCTGGCGCGCCGCTGTCTTCAAGTAGTCTCGCCGCGAGATGAGGCATTGCGCAACTATCCATTCGGCGAGGGACAACTCGGCCATCGGCCGAAAGAAGTAGAAACATTCGCGGAACGGCGATGGAGCTTTCAGGCCAAATTGGCTGTTTGTCATAGCGCTTCGCTGGACGAGCCACCTACCCATCTCGGCAACTATCCTCGCCTCTCAGATCGCGCGGGCGCTTGAGGACTGCCAGGCCAGGCGCCACGAAGCAACGACCGCAATCCTATGCGAGCCAATCGCTCGGCCAGAAGGGTGACGCCGCGATCGTAGACCCTGACCTTCGCCGGCTCGAGCGGAGCTACCGCGCCAAGCAGTCGCAGGCCGCAGGTCTTGGACTACGCTGACATCGCGAGAGGGCCATGGCTGGCTTACCACTAAGTCTGGCGAGGGACACGGGTACCCCGAGGAACCGAAACACTCACCCGACTTACCCAAAAGAAGCGGTAGTCTCACTCAAGGGATAGCTGCCGATCGGGATCGAGATTTGAAAAGCTGCCTGCGATTGGCTTGGGGCTAATCAACCGCCCAGGCGGGCCGGGCATAAGGTTTCTGGAGGCAGCTGCTTCAAATGAGAATCGCTGTTTTTGGGCTTGGGTATGTGGGCTTCACCACACTCTGCTGTCTTGCTCACGAGGGCCATGAAGCGCTCGGCTTCGAACTCAATCGCTCCAAGGTGGAGGCGATCAATTCTGGCGTCGCGCCTATAATCGAGCCCGGCTTGAGCGAAATGCTGCGGTGCGGATTGGCAGCGGGACGAATATCGGCCTTTAGCGAAGTCAACGACGAACTCGACGGCTGCGACGCTGCGATCGTATGCGTTGGTACTCCTAGCGCGCCGGATGGCGCCCATGATATGCGGTTTGTAGCCGAAGTCTCGAGGCAGATAGCCCTCCACGTAGGGCGGGACCGCACAAAGCCGCTCACGGTCGTCTATCGCTCAACGATTCGGCCGGGCAGCATGGATGGGCTGATCCAGCCCATCTTTGCGGCAACCCTAGGCGATTCCGATCGCAGTGTAGAGCTTGTCTATAGCCCCGAGTTCCTAAGGGAATCCTCCGCGGTGGCAGACTACTTCGCGCCCCCGAAAGTCGTGATCGGCACTCAGGACGGCACAACAAACGCGACAACCGACGAGCTTCATGTCGGGATCGATGCGCCGCGCTTCATCACCAGGTTCGCAGAGGCCGAAATTACCAAATTCGTCGACAACACATGGCACGCCGTCAAGGTCGCGTTTGCGAACGAGATTGGGCGCATTTCCTTGCAACTCGGCGTCGATCCGGGGAAAGTGCACGAGGTCTTCGTCTCCGATACCAAACTCAACATCTCGCCATCTTACCTGCGGCCGGGGGGAGCCTTTGGAGGGTCGTGCCTGCCCAAGGATGTTCGCGCGCTCCAGAACATCGTAGCCGACTGCGGCATCAACGCTCCGCTAATCGACTCACTAATGCGCTCCAACGATGCGCACAAATATCGCCTGTTTCAGCTAGTCACCAAAGGTTTGCGACCTGGCGCCTCGGTGCTGTTGGCTGGTCTGGCATTCAAAGCTGGCACGGATGATCTGAGGGAGAGTCCTAACGTCGATTTGGCGCGCAGCCTCTTGCGCGAACGCTACAAGCTCTCGATCTTCGACCCCGCCGTGGACGCCGGAAAGCTAGTCGGTGCCAATCTCGGCTATGCTTGGTCATACCTGCCACAATTCGCCAGTCTCCTCGTGACGAAGCAGGAAGCCGAGAGTCGGCCATATGACCGTGTGATCTTCGCCAACCGGACAGCGCGCCTGCTTTCTCTCCCGTCAACCCAAGACGTGGTCGACATCGGCACGCTTGGAAATGCTTACGACAGTCAGCCGGCATCGCCCGACGTAACGCACATAAAACCTGACGCATTGATTGGCGAGGGTCTTTCCCGAGTAGTTCAACGCGCCGTGGCGTAAGTGTCGACTATGCCGGTCGCTACCTCACTATCAGAGCCCAGGTACCGCGGCCATCATCTCGAAGGGAGCCTCGCCACCCGCAAAGTGCTGATCATTGTGGAAAACCTGCCCGTACCGTTCGATCGGCGCGTCTGGCAGGAAGCGCGAGCATTGCGGGACGCTGGCGCCGAAGTTTCAATAATTTGCCCGACCGGTAAGGGCCTGGAGGAACCGGAGCAAACACTTGAAGGCATCCATATCTATCGACATAGGCTGCCATTGGAGGCCAAGCGCCCCCTAGAGTTTCTTCTCGAATACGGCGCCGCACTGCTCCACGAAACCCGGCTGGCCTGGAAGGTATTGTTCCGACATGGATTCGACACCATTCACGCCTGCAACCCTCCTGATCTCATCTTCCTAGTTGCGCTCCCATTCAAGCTGATGGGCAAGCGGTTTATTTTTGATCATCACGACATAAACCCAGAACTCTACGAAGCGAAGTTCGGAAAACGCGGCCGACCTTGGCGGCTTTTGTGTCTGTTCGAGTGGCTGACCTTCAAATGCGCGGATGTCGTTATCTCCACCAATGAAAGCTATCGGCAAATTGCGCTGATCCGCGGGGGAAAGCGCGGCGAGGATGTCTTCGTCGTTCGTTCCGGTCCTGACCTGACGCGCATCAAGGTCTATCCGCCGGATGTTTCGCTGAAGAAAGGTCGCAAGTTCCTCGTTGGCTATGTCGGGGTGATGGGCGCGCAAGAGGGTATCGACCTCCTGCTGCAGTCCGCCCGACAACTAGTTCATGGGCGGGGCCGGGAAGACGTGCAGTTCGTGCTTGTTGGCGGCGGGCCGGACCTCGAACAGCTCAGGGGCCTTTGCCACGAGATGAATCTGGACGAATACGTCACTTTCACTGGTCGCGTGCCCGACGAGGTCCTTTTCACGGCGCTTTCCACGGCGGACGTATGCGTCAACCCTGATCGGGTGAACCCGATGAACGATAAATCCACCATGAACAAAATTCTGGAGTACATGGCATTTGGCAAGCCCATCGTTCAGTTCGAGGTGACCGAGGGACGTATCTCAGCGGGATCGGCCGCACTTTATGCCCGTCCCAATGATCCGGTCGACTTCGCCGACAAGATCGAATTGCTGCTCGGTGACCCGGCGATGCGCGCTTCGATGGGCGAATTCGGGCGCAGCCGATTGCAGCGGGAACTGGCCTGGAGCCATCAGGTCCCCAAGCTCATAGCCGCGTACCAGAAGGCGGCGCGATAAATTCCGACGCGGTACCCTGAACTGAGGGCGACGGTACCAAAAAGGCGGAATTGCAGTCCAAACCCGGTTTCGCCTTAGCTGCTACACAGCATTTTAACAGCGAGCATTTTTGCGCATGTGCGGCATTGCAGGATGGATAGGACCACCGGCGGATGACCGAACCCTTCAGGACATGATGCATGCAATCCGGCATCGCGGACCTGATGCAGAAGGACAGGTGGTGCTGCCCCTTTGCAGCGGAACGGAAGCCCGGTTTGGGCATCGTCGGTTGTCTATCATTGATCTCCAAGGTGGGTCTCAGCCGATGACCACCCACGACGGTCGACTCACCGTCGTGTTCAATGGTGAAATATACAATTATATCGAAATCCGAGACGAGCTTCTGAAGCGTGGCGCGAAGTTCACGACTCAGTCGGATACTGAAGTTGTTCTCGAAGCGTGGCGAGCCTGGCGAGAGGACTCTCTATCTCGGTTCAGAGGCATGTTCGCTTTTGCCTTGTACGACGATCTTGAACGAAGCGTCGTCTTGGCCCGAGATCAGTTCGGCAAGAAACCTCTTTTTGTCGCCGAACGTCAGACCGCCAACGGACCCTTACTGGTGTTCGGCTCCGAGATAAGCGCCCTGCTTGCGCATCCTGATATCCGCGCCGAGCTCGATGTGGATGCGCTGCACCAGTTCCTCCGCTGGCGGTATGCGCCGGGCCCTTCCACCTTCTTCCGCGGCATCCGCAAGTTGCCTCCTGGAACCTATCTGACCTGGCGGAATGCAAAGACTGTTTCTCGGCGCTATTGGGCTGCTCCTGAGGAAGCGGCTGTTGAACGGACTTTCTGCTCCGATCCCGTAGAGGATTTCCTTCGCATTTTTGACGAGGCGGTCAAGCTGCGGTTGAGAGCCGATGTACCGGTAGGTGCCTTCCTTTCAGGCGGGCTGGATTCCTCGGCGATCGTCGCGACACTGGCTCATCTCGGCGCGTCACGGGTGCACACCTTTTCTGTTGGCTTTCAGGGGGATCCTGCCTCAGAACTGCCGGCAGCTGCCGAGCTCGCGCGCCAATTCGGTACTATCCATAACCCCGTGCAGATAAGGCCGGCGGATCTGACGCAGCTGCTGCCGATGCTCAGCCGCCACCGTGCTGCCCCTATCGCCGAGCCAGCCGACCTCCCGATCTATGCAATGTCCGTCGAAGCCGCGCGACATGTCAAAGTTGTGCTGTCTGGCGAGGGCTCGGATGAGATGTTTGCCGGCTATCCGAAACATTTGATCGAAAGGTATTTGGGAGGGCTCTCAGGATCGGTTCTGCTCTCAGCCCTCGGTCGCGCCCTGCTGGCGCTGACTTCACCAGCGCCTGCTCGAGCCAGGAGGCTAAGGATTGCCGGGAGGGCCATACGCGAGCGGCGCTTCGAGGACCGCATGATCTCCTGGTTCGGAGCGAGCACGTCGATCGAGAGTGAACGGCTGTGGGTCGGGCCCGAGCCCTGTCGCAAGCTTGACGAACGGCCCTTCCTGCAGAGGCCGGATAGCTCGCCTTTACGTCGCGTTTTGCATTTCGACCAGACATCTTGGCTGCCCGACAACTTGCTCGAGCGGATGGACGTAATGACCATGGCCGCGTCGATAGAAGGCCGCGCGCCCTTTATGGATGTGAGGCTTGCCGAATTCGCGAGCACCCTGCCGGACAATTGGCGAATTCGTGGACGGGTAACCAAATGGATCGTTCGCGCCGCTTTGGGACCGCGGCTTCCGAAAGCCGTGCTGAGTCGACCAAAGAACGGATTCCGAATGCCGGTAGCGGACTGGTTTTGCGGTCCTCTTCGCGAACCCGCGCGGGCTCTCCTTCTCGCGTCCGATAGCGTGAGCGGCAGTTATCTCGATCGTACCGCGATCGCGCAACTGCTGGAGGAACACACGCAAGGACGCCAGAACCATGACAAATTGCTATGGTCTCTCTTTTCCTTGGAGACTTTCCTTCGGGAATTCTTCTGACGGGATCTATTTGCGATGTTGATTTCTGTCATCATCCCTCATCTCAATCAGGAGCAATATCTCAGGATCGGGCTCGAAGCGTTGCACGCGCAGCAGAACTACACAGCCGAGATCGAGATTATCGTTGTTGACAATGGCTCCAATCAACTCCCCAGTTCGACCTGTTCGGCGTGGCCCGATGTTCGGCTCATCTCCGAGCCAATGCCGGGGCCCGGCCCAGCGCGCAACCGCGGCATTAAAGAGGCGCGAGGAAATATTCTCGCATTTATCGATGCAGATTGCAGGGCCGATTCAAACTGGCTTGCGGCTATAGAGAAGGCATTTGCTGATGGCCAAACTCACATCATCGGTGGGGATGTTAGAGTGGGCTACAAGTCCTCCCGCCCCACGTTCCTCGAACCTTATGAAAGCATCTATTCGTATCGTAACAACGAACACATCCAAGAAGGCTTTTCGGGAACAGGCAATCTGGCAACCCTTCCCTCAGTCGTCAGAAGCGTGGGACCGTTCGCAGGAATTGACGTTGCCGAAGATCGCGATTGGGGTTTGCGCGCTGGCGCAGCAGGTTACCGCATACGGTATGTGCCGGAGATGATCGTATTTCACCCCGCCCGAGAAACATTTGCTGAATTGACGCAGAAGTGGGACAGGCACATTGCTCACGACTACGAACGCATTCGATCCAATCGCCTCGCCGTGCTGCGTTGGCTCGGCAGGGCGATCGCGGTTGCAGTATCTCCTTTATTCGAGTTCCGCACGCTGCTCTTTTCGCCGCGCGTTTCAGGGCCATGGGAGCGCATTTTGGCATTTCTCTGCCTAGCCCGAATACGGATCTATCGCGGCGCCCGGATGGTCGACATTCTGCTCCAGGGTGACGGTCGAGCAATCTCAGGTGCGTGGAATCGGAGATAGATGATACTTGCGGTGCGACGCTTCGCTCGTCCATCCAGCTCAATCTCTCCTCTCCACCGCCGCATCGAGACGAGAGAGGGCAGGGCAAAGGCCTCACGGCCCTATGATTGCGCCGGTTTCATGTACTACGTTTCCCGACCATACGAAGTCCGGTGCCTTCGGGTTGAATCCATCACTGAATCCAAACTGGCCGCAGTTCGGAAAATAGTAATTGGAGAAACTGTTGTTCGTGACATGAACACTCTTCGGTGACGAGCCTTTCTGCGAAGGTCCATATAGCGCATAGGTACCGCCAGCGAACAGGTTGCCGTCTATGGTGAGATCGTGCATGGCTTCGGAGAGCGCAATCGCAGAACTGCCAGCCAGATAGCGCGTCGGAGTGTAGGTCCCTCCCGTAATGATGCCGATGATGGTGTTGTGAATGACCCTCAATCCTCCGGCTCCCTCCCAGCCATAGGTCTGAAGGCCGTCGGTGTGATTGTCGCGCCCATCCCAGGCAGCAAAATCGTGAATGTAGTTGTCATGGATGTAGCCATTTCCGGTGCTGATAGCATTCTCCACTCCGGAGATGTCGCTAAAGCCAACTTCGATTTGATCGCCTCCAATTCCAGTTAGAGTGTGCGTGCCGTCGTAATCGTCCGCCACGGGAACTGCATAGACCCGGCAGTTTGTGACTTTGAGGCCTGAGTGGCCGTCCGCCAGGCTGATTCCCCAGATTTCGCCCGTTGCATTGACTTCACAGTTCCGAATGGTGACGTTGTTTGCGTCAACTGTAATGGCGCCTTTAACCCGCCATCCATCGATGACAGCGCCATCTTGGTGGATCTCAAGCTCTCCTGCAAAATCTCGAAAGACCGTACCAGCAGCAGGTCCCACTGTGGTCGCATCGGGGAATCCGATCTTCGACGGGTGCAAAGCAGATAACTGAGTCCAGACAATCGGCCTTGCAGAACTCGGCGATAGGGTCGATTCGTGAATCGGGGCTGGAGCAGCGGAATCATTTAGAAAGCGAGGCTGTGAATCAGCGCCGGCCGAAATCACGGTACCAGCGAGAGCCAAGGATAATGCTGCCGAGCTCAAACGCCGCATAGCTTACTCCGCGATTATTAGGATCGTATCGACCGGTCGCAACATGGAGCAGCCGCCCTCGACCGGGCGCGGCAGAGAGCCCCATCACTGCATCTGTTCTGGGACCTTTTGGGCGCGGACGCATACGACTTTGGCGCATGCGCATAGGAATCGTGACCGATCATGGACAGAGTCATCGCCGCCGTGAAGCATGACACAAAACGGCAGATTTCCATCCACTAGTAGGCATTTTCACCCCGTATTACCGCAACTGCGGTGCGCGCGATGATGCTGATGTCGAGCCAAATGCTCCAGCTCTCTATGTAGAGCATGTCCAATTGGACCCGGCGGGTCATCATCTCGACTTCAGGCGTTGCGCCGCGACATCCACTCACCTGCGCCCAACCCGTAATGCCCGGCTTCATCCGACGCCGAAACGCGTAATCGGCAATAAGCTGGCCGAATTGACTGTCGTGCGACACGGCATGCGGCCGAGGCCCGACGATCGACATGTCGCCTTTCAAGACGTTGAACAACTGCGGCAGCTCATCGATGCTGGTCCTCCGGAGCCAGCGCCCGAGAGTAGTTATGCGTGCGTCGTCACTTGTCGCTTGCCGGATATCAGGACCGTCCTCGAGGACAGTCATCGTCCTGAGCTTGTAAATCTTGAATGCCTTGCCATTGAATCCGATGCGGGTCTGCCGGAACAGAACCGGCCCACGCGACTCGAGCTTGATCATGAGAGCTATGACGGCCAGTAGGGGACTGCACAGCACAAGGCCAATCGTTGCAACGGTGAGGTCCATCATCCTCTTGACGACCCGCTCCCAGAGCTTGAGTGGAGGACACTGAACTTCAACGAGAATTGAGGAGCCCAGCATGTGCGCCGGCTGCCTGACGAACTCGGCAAGCCAGTCGCGCGCAATCAAGGAAACTGGGATTGGCAGCTGCCGCAAGCAGGCCATATGCGGCTTGAGCCGCTGCCATTCGCGCACATCCACGTCAATGAGGACTTCGTCCACATCAGAGTTCTGGGCAATCCCCACGGCCAGCTCGATCCGTTGGCGCACGAGCGATTCGCTGTCCTCCACCGACCCGATGTTCAATCTCTGCTCGATACGGATTCCATATCGCCGCAAGTCCGGCGCTGCGCCCATGGACGGAGAGGAGCTGCCTTGGTGGATCAGCATTGCCCGACGCCCGGGAGAACTCCCGCTCGTCGCGGCTCTGCGGGCCAGCAAGCGCCAGCAAGCTCGGTGGGCCAGCAGCCCAACCAGGCCAACCAGCGTGAAGGCGACCCCTGCTTTTGTAAGAAATTCAGAAGGCTGCAGCATGGAGAAGCCGATGCCCAGCAAAACCATTGTGCCGAGCCAAAGTGGAGCGACGTTGTAGGTCCAGGAATTCTCCACGAGGAATGCCGATGGATGATACAAGCTCGCCAGTTTCGCCGCGGGTATGAACAGTGCGCACACCATCGGAGTGATGCTCAGTGTGAGCAGTACGGCCTGACGTCCGGAGCCAGCGGAAAGCACACTCCAGACAGCGCATGCCAGAAGCACGACCAGCGCATCGACGAGAATGGCAATCAGCTCGACGCTGCGGTAGGAGACGATCGACTGGCGCGCCGAACCCGCCGCATAGTCTCTCGTGCGCTCCAGATTGGTGATCGACGATGCATCCATTCTCGACACATACAGGGGCCGTGCCTGACGGGCCCGCAACGCCCTGCCTTGATTGCTACCGCCGCAGGTTCAGTTGGTTTGGTGTCGCTGGAAACGGCTACTTAAGGGTGTTGTTCGAGTACGGTCTCCACACTGTGGCGGGTCACGATCGTTCAGAAGGAGTAGCACGGGGCAGCTGAGCTTGCCGCAACGGGTTTCACCCGTAGGAAGATCAGCCTAATGCAGTGCCCCAGCATCGAGCCGGTATGCGGGCGACCTTACGACAGATCGGTCAATCAAGTGCGTCGAGGTCGATGACTTCGTCAAAGGAGCTCGGAACCACTGCAGGCGCCGCTGCGCCAGGGAAAGAGCTCCGCAAAGCTGCAACCGGATCTCGATCGCCACCGAGCGCCAATCGACAGGTCGGAGTGACCCGAGCGTTGACTTCGATCAGATGAGCGGTCCCATTCGCGTCGAGAATGAAGTCGATCCCGACGAGTCCCGTCAAACGCAACCGCTCCATGACCTTGCAGGCGGCCAAAAGGATTCCAGGGTGGTCGATCACACGCACTACCTTGGCAGGGCCGTTTTTGTATCTTGTTTCCAGAACCTCCACCGCCACAGCGGCCAACACCTTCCCGTTTTTGACAGCGAGCGCAACGTTGGCATCGCGCCCGGCTACGTAGACCTGAGCATTCACTTGAGGCTTGCGGCCGCGCCACAGATCCCGCAGAAAGCTGGAATCTCCATTAACGATCGCCCGTTTCATGGTGCGAAACAGACCGGGGCCGTGCGATAGGCGCCGCCACATGCGGACGGCCTGTGCCCGGTCCTGGGCGATGGCCACTCCGCGCCCGCCCCAACTGCCGTCTGTCTTCAGCGCGACCGGCAATCCATGTGCTTCAATCCATTTGTCGAGTTCCGCAACATTGTCGATAAATCGCGCCGGCGGCGCTTCGACCCCGCTGGCGCACGCGATCTCGATTATTTGTGAGCGAGTGAGGTCCGGCCACGAGCCCTGATCTCCGACTCCGATATTTCGAACCAGTCCCAGGGCAGGCTCGTCACAGGGTAAGACAAGATCAGGATCGACCCGCGCGACAAGCGACTTGAGCGCGTGCTCGCGATGCCGCCATGGGATGCGGTACAGTACTAGTCGTGATTGACGGCGCATCGGATGCCGGCGCGAACAAAACGCGACGACTCGAAAACCTGCCCGCGTGAGGGCTGCTGCAAGGCCAGCAGTGGCCGGCCAGCGGAAGGTTGTGACAATCAGGGCAACAGGTTGGTGCGCACGCCCACTCGGGTCCAAGTGCCTGTCGACCGCCCGCGCCAGGCGCTCCAGCGACGCTGGATTGCGCACCAGATCGAAATGGTTGCCGGCGACATCCTCGGTGACAAGGCTTCCGCTTCTCCCACGCCAGAGGTCCGACGGTCGGCAACCGAACATCGTCGAGTCGGTTGCACTGAGGAGTATGAGGGAGCCGGAGTAGAACGGCGGATCGTAGCTCTGCAATGCGGTAGCGTTCGCGGCAGCGCCTGTCGTCGGAGCTGGTTCGCCACTCTTCGGCAGTGAGCCCCGCCATCTCGACCAGAGCCGTTGAGTCAATCGCCCCGCTCGGAACATGAGTTCGCGCAGCGCCGGGCCTGGTGACAGTTTGCCGATTCGAGCGAGTTGGACTCCGGTCCTGCGGGCCTGCCCGAGCCACCACGCTTTTGCAGGCCAGAACTTCTGGTCGTAATAGGCATCGATCAGGATCGGTGCCGCGAGCCGCTCGCCCGCCCGCTTCAGCTGCCGGGCCACCTCCACCGCAACGAGCGCTCCGAACGAATAGCCGACCAGCCGGTATGGACCGCCCGGCTGGACGAAGCGCAAGGTAGCGACAGCCGAAGCAGCCAAGCTAGCAACAGCCTCGACTTTTCCGCTTTGGGGCAAGTAGGAGACGCCGAAAATACGCCCGGGCGTCGCCAAGCGCCCAGCCAGCGGCGCCATCTCGCGAGCGTCGCCTCCCAAGCCTGGGAACAGGAACACAATTTCGTCGGCTGTGCCATCACGCAGGAGTTCAAGCGGCAACGCCTCCACTCGTGCTCCCCCGCTTGATGCGGCCTGACAGTCGCTGGACTCGAGAACAGCAGCGCCATCCATGGTTAGATTGCCTGTGGTACCCTGCTGCCTGGAACAATGGCATCCTGACTTCCCTGGGCCTGGGAGAAATGTCGGCCAAGCCGTTGGGCTGCGTAATCGGCGCCGGCAACAAAGCGCATCAAGGGGCCGAAGCTGCCGGCAGCCGCCAATCCGGTCGCATAAAGGCCTGCAACCGAAGTTTCGAAATTCCGCGACAGGATTGGTACTCCTGCGGCATGGCGGATTGCTCCTCGCAACGACTTGTCGAGAAAGTGCAGGCGTTCGGTCTGGGGCCAATAGCCCGTCGCAGCGATCACATGGTCGACATCGAGGCTCTTCGATGAACCGGACGCATCGCGCAGCTTTAGGCGAACACGGTGGCCAGCCAGCGCCGCCTCTTCGACATGATGGTCGGTCAGGATATCGGCCCGACCCAGGACCTTCTCGCGAAGATACCACACAGACTGCGGCCCGAGATGCCGGTGCAGGATGTCCAGTCGCAAGCGGTCTGGCAGCTGGCGGTACAGTTGCGGCAGATCGCTCGCAAGGCGGCTTCGCCAACCCGGGCCCAGCGGTGACGCGGGATTCATCAGCCGCCTCAGGAGCGACGGTTGGCCTGGTTCTGCATTGAACCGGATCCTGTCCGCCCGTGTCACGATCGTCGGTGCTGCCCCGACGTCAATCAAGGCGGCTGCTAGATCGACCGCGGAGGCGCCTGCGCCCACGATAGCAACGTCGCGCCCGGCGAATTTGTCGACGCGATGATGCTCAGCGCTGTGGCTGACCAACGACGCGGGCAGGCCTGCAAGTTCCCTCGGCACTATTCTAAAATGCGTTACACCCACGGCCAGCACGACGTTCCGAGCGAGCAATGTCGAATCGTCGTCAGTCGTCAGCCTGAATCCACCGCCACTTCGCTCGATGCTGCGAACGTCTACCGTCTCGAGGTATGGAACGAAGCGCCGCTGAAACTCCAGACCATACGCGACGAAGGTATCGAGCGACACAGGTTGCTTGGTGTCGTGGTAGGGAATGCCTTCGTGCCGGCAGAATTCGGCCAGGGTCAAACCGGGAGCCGGCGCCGACAGGTTCGACGCGAAGCCATCTGACTTCAGTTTCATGCCAAGCGGCATGGCGTTGGCCCAAGTCTGAAGCGGCTGTCCAAAGATGCGTACAGTGCGGCCAGTCGCCGTGACGTTTGCCGCGATGGACAGGCCGTAGGGACCTGCCCCTATAACGGCAACGTCTACGCTCGATTCCTCCATTGCAGGCATTCTCCCATCCACGTCGCGAAAATTTCCGTCGACCCGGCAGGAGCGGCCGCTGCTAACAGCACTTAGTAAGCATCGCCCGGTAAAGCGTCCGATTCCGGCAAGGCGCCAGCGTGTTTCGAGCACGCAAATGGGCCATACCGACCCTCCGTTGCCAAGTTAAATGCAATAGAGTTAGCTACCACGCCCACGCTAAAGCAGTATAGTGGTAGAGCACTACTTCCTTCGTTTGTGCTCACTTGAGGATAGCGCTTGCCTTGGCGGAAGATGACAGGCGAGCCCCGCGGCGCGCACCAAGCCGCCTCGAGATCGCCAAGGTGGAACGACATCAAGAGCGCCAGCGCCACTCCAGCATTTTGCAGACAAGTGGAATCATTAGGCGTGGCACAAATGCAGCAAAAACAAGTGGATAGAGCGGCAGCCCGGATTTATCCGGCGTCGGCCGCTCTAGCCAGCTCGAGCACCTTGGCGAGTGGCGTTTTCCTTACGATTGACGGTCTGTCGGAGACCGCTTTCGAGCGAGGTCGTCGCCCTCCAGTCCAGCTTTGCGGATGCGCCGGCAGTATCTGCTACCGTTTCGTTCTCGCCTGACCGGTCGGGAATGCACTGAACACTGGATCAAGATCACTGCCCAACGATTGCGACCAATCGCTCGACGATCGCGCGGACGGAGGTGAGACTGCCCGAACCAAGATCGATCGTCGCGCCCTCGATGCCAGGAGCTGTCGCTGCCGACACTGTCGCCAGAGCCACCGCGAAAGGCTCGGTGGGCCGTGGTTGCGTGTGCTGTGGTGACAGTGATCGACGCTACCCGGCTCTACCATGATCAGCCTGTGCTGCTTACTCGCGCCTACGACTATTGGAGTCGATTTCTTCGCTTTCTGGTGGCACTCCGACACCGCGCCCCGTGTATGCTATCGTTGGTTCGCCCGCCTGCCCAACGGATCCCATCCGTTGGGATCAGCTGGCGGGTAGTCTTGGAGGCGCTTGAGTCGAGCCGCCACTGACTATACCGGCGCAAGCTCGACCGAGCGTTCCCGCGTTGCGGCCGAGTAGGAAGAGTTTCCGCGCGCGTTCAACGGCGGGGACAGAGATCGGCCGCTTCACCAGCCGTGAACAGAGGGCTGCGCGAAGATTAGATGAATTACCGCCCCGAATTGGATGGCTTACGGGCTTTGGCGATCGGTCTGGTTACGCTCGATCACGTGCTGCACGGTCGTTTCCCTGGTGGTTTCGTCGGCGTCGATATGTTCTTCGTGCTCAGTGGCTACCTGATAACGTCTATCCTGATCGAAGAATTGGCCCATAGCACTCGCATTAACCTAGGCCAGTTTTATTTTCGCCGTGCCCTGCGGCTGATGCCGGCACTGATTGTCATGCTGACGCTGTATACGGCGTTGATGATGACCTATGCGATATGGGCGCATAAAATGGATTTCGCCAAAGTGCATCTGTGGGCGGCGGCCGCGGCGGGCTTCTACCTGATGGACTGGGATGTGGCGCTGCATATCGGTTCGCCCGGATTTCTCACCCACACATGGTCACTCGCAATCGAAGAGCAGTTCTATCTGCTATGGCCGCCAATTTTAATTCTGGCGACGCGTTGGATGAGTCGGAACCATTTCATTATCGCGTGCGTAATGCTGCTTTTGATATGCAGCGTTTGGCGCGACTATCTGTGGCTCGACGGCTCGAGTCCGATGCGGACCTATGCCGGCTTCGATACTCGTTTCGATAATTTGCTGATCGGCTGTCTATTGGCGCTCGCGCCGATCCGCCTTAGTTGGCGCGAGACCATGGCGAGACATGTTTGGCTTCCACTCGCCGCTATGATGTCGTTTGCGATCTGGCTGAAGTGGGATAGCAACTATTACCAGCTTGGCATGACCATGACGGCCGTCTGCTCAGGTTGGATCTTGATCGCACTGCTCACAGAACCCAATAGCCGATTGGCGAAGACGATGCAGCTCAGAGCGATAAACTATGTTGGTCGCATCAGCTACGGCTATTATCTTTGGCATTTTCCGATCTGGCTGTGCTTGGGTTGGTTTCTGCCCGATCGGCACTTCGCCCGGGCAGTATTGACAGTCACTAGTGCCTTGGGCGTTGCATCCATCAGCTATCACTGGCTCGAATTGCCGGCGCGGAGATTAATTCTAAAATCTCAGAAGCGACCTCAACCCAACCTCAACAAAGACTAGGGCAGCTGCTGCGACTGAGGTCGGCGAGGAGGCTCTCGTCCCCGGTCCGCCGCCTGACCATGACGTGCAACGAGGCCGCCTGCTTGCCTCGACTTCTGGGCGACCACGTTCGACGAGGAGCATGTTTTTGATCTCCGCAACGTGGGGTGAATGCCGCGTGCTTCATGCCCTTACATTCCTCAAACCTGGAAGATGCCAGGCCGCACCGGCAAAGGGCGATGTTCTGATCCTGTATCATGGGAAATCCTACGACAATCAGTCTGGGCTGGTTACTCTCGGTTACGACTATCGGACTCGGTACCCCCGCTTTTCTGAGTGGCAATCCGGCGCCGTGTCCCGTGTATGGTGGCGTTGGTTCGCCCGACTGCTCAATGGATCCTCTGCCTTGGGTCCAGCTGGCAAATGGTTTGACGGCAAGGTCGCTCCGGACCCTGGATTTGATAGTTTTCGAGCATCGAGAGGAAGGGAAAGCCGTGAATCGTGATGCATCTGTAGGCGGGTCGCCGCTCCGTCCGGGTGACGTTGTCGAAGTTCGACCCGCAGCAGAAATCCTGGCGACGCTGGACAAGGACGGCACCCTGAAGGGCATGCCGTTCATGCCGGAGATGATTGCCCATATAGGGAAGCGCTACACTGTGTCACGACGAGTCGACAAGACCTGCAATATGGTGGACGAGAGCGGATCGCGCCGGATGCGCGACACTGTATACCTAGGGGATCTCCGCTGCGACGGCTCAGCTCACGGAGGATGCCAAGCTGGCTGTATGATTTATTGGCGGGAAGCCTGGCTTCGCCGGGTCGGCACCAACTCGACAGATCCAGGCACCAGCGATGCTAACTCTGCAGAGCTCGAACGAGTTGCCAGAGCTGCGACCCGGTCCATGCGCGAGCTGGCAGGCAACCGATCCGAGATCTGGCGGTGTCAGGCGACCGACGCGCTCAAAGCTTCCGAGCCGCTCAAGCGCACCGACATCCGGCAGTACTGGCGCGAGCTGACGAACGGCAATTTTGGACGGCTGCGGTTCATAGGCCTGCTGATTCGAGCATTTCTAATGGATTGTGCATTCCAACTGGGGTTGCTGAAGACGCTTCCGCTTCGCGGCTCGACCGAATGTACGCCTGAGGGCCCACCGCTCAACTTGCAGCGGGGCGAGCTCGTCGAAGTAAGGTCGCCGAAGGAAATTGCGGTCACGCTTGACCAGTCCGGCACGAACCGTGGTCTTTCCTTCGACCGCGAGATGCTTCCCTTCTGCGGCCGCACCTTCCGTGTGAAGGACAGAGTTCAGCGGATAATCGACGAGAAGACCGGCCGCATGCTATCGATCCCCAAGGATTGCATCATCCTGGACGGGGTTGCCTGCTCTGGCGAGCGAAGCGTTTGTGGTCGATGGTTCTGTCCGCGCGCGATTTATCCGTTTTGGCGGGAGTCCTGGCTCAAAAGAGTCGACAACCCCGAGCGCTCGTGAACCGGCCCACTCTTCTGAAGCTCAGCCGCCCAATGATCGATGCCGGGCATCGGCAAGCCGCGACCGAGCGACCCTGATCATCTCTTTGACCCAGAAGCGACGAAGGGCCACTCGACAGCGGTGCAGCTGTGCATCGGTGAGGTTGGCTGACACCGCGAGATCGAGGAGGTCGCCGTAGGTTCGGCCCGGCGAAGTCTTCAGATCCTCGCTCCGAATCGGATCGAGACGACGCCTGAGCGCCGCTCGATCACAGCCGACGAGGGATGTGCGCGTGCGGTTCGCAAACCGGTCGGCCAGGTGGATGATCGGACCCTTCAGTGCCAACTCGGCGCTAAGCAGCCAGTCCGTCCTCTCAGAGCGACGAACCAGCCCGGTCTCCATCAGGCGCGTTCGCCGATACATGCCGTAGACCGGATCGTACTTCGCGTCCCCTGCGTGATAGAACCACAGCATCCGCTCGAACCGGCGAGAGGGGTCCGGCGACGTTGGAAACTCGCCTCGGAAATCTTCGTATCTCATCGCCCCCGCAGGCTCGTGGGCGGTAAACCCGGTCGTCACGCCAATCGCCTCAGCTCTGGCTTCAAGCGCTTCCACGCAGGCCGAAAGGCATCCTTGCTCGAGCCAGTCGTCGGCGCTGATCCAGCGGAAGAACGTCCCGCGCGACAGGCGTAGAACGCGGTTCATGTTCTCATGCAGACCGATGTTGACCTCGTTGACGTGGAGCCTTATGCGCCGGTCGGCGCGTGCGTACGCCGCAATCGTAGCCGCTGTCCCATCGTCCGACGCATTGTCGCTGATGACGATCTCGAAATCCTTGAAGTTCTGTCGCAGGATTGACTCGATGCAGCGCTCGACCGAACCCTGCCCGTTGCGCACGGCGAGGCCGATAGAAACGCGCGGGATGCTTTCACTCAACTGTGTCCTCCCGAAATTGGCAGGCGTAACGACGCGTGACCTCGTCTGAATAGAGTATTTTGGGAGCGCGTATCGTGGTCGAGATCGGAATGATCTATAAAGAGGGTGGCCATTCATTTATCTCTGCAAAGCTGGGTATCAGACGCCCAGTTGAGGCAAGCAACCTGGAAAGCCTAGTTGAACTCATTATTTGAAAGCACCACTCATTTCGGATTGGCTTGGGGGTCCCCGATTTACCTCTTTTAGTCTCTTTCGCACGATTGAGCCCGCCCATCTCGAAATTGCTGGGCAGCCGAATTCGCACGTTCTCCAGACTGGTTTGGCACGGTCCGCCGCGTAGAATGCTTTCTGTGATCAGTGCGAGCGGCATGCGCCGGCTACTTTCACGGGAGTCGTCGTGGCTATGCTGCCCTTGGCATAAAAGCCCCTATGGGTCGAATGATCCTCGCCGTGGCACCCGCTGAGGTTCTACCCCCGGCTATCCGACAAACTTAACTGTTTCATCCAATTGAGGCGCTCGCGGTGCAGCGCGCCCTCAGCGTATTTACACAGTTGTCGCGTACAGTAACGGAAGAGAGCAATGCGAGTTCTGGTGACCGGCCATCAAGGCTACATCGGTGCGGTAATGGTGCCTATGCTCATTGCTGCGGGGCATGAGGTAGTCGGCTACGACGCCAATCTCTATGAGCGTTGCACCTTTGCGCCGGCGGGAAAGCTCGCGAATGTCCCAAGCCTGCGCAAGGACATTCGAGATGCAGTCCATGAGGACATGGCGGGTGTCGAGGCGGTCATCCACCTCGCCGCGCTGTCGAACGACCCACTTGGCAATCTCAACCCGGACCTCACATTCGCGATCAACTATAGAGCAAGTGTCCGCCTCGCGCGCATTGCCAAGGAAGCCGGAGTACGGCGCTTCCTGTTTGCCTCCTCCTGCAGCAACTACGGCGTGTCCGAGAGCGACCTCATCGATGAGACCGGCGAGCTCAATCCGGTTACACCGTACGGCCAATCCAAGGTGCTCGCGGAGCAGCATATTTCCAAGCTGGCCGACGAGCGTTTCTGCCCCGTCTATTTTCGGCCTGCCACCGCATATGGCGTCTCGCCGCGGCTACGCTTCGACATTGTCTTGAACAACCTGATGGCGTGGGCAGTTTCTCAAAAGCTGATTTTTCTGAAATCAGACGGAAGCCCTTGGCGACCTGTCGTGCATGTCGAGGACATCTGCCGCGCATTCATTGCCGGTCTCGCCGCGCCCGTGGAAGCCGTGTGGAATCAAGCCATCAACGTCGGCTCCAGTGAGCAGAATTACCGCATACGCGATATCGCGCAGGTCGTAACGGAGGTGGTGCCGGACTGTCAGCTCACCTTTGCCGGCGATGCCGGGCCCGACAAGCGTTCGTACCGGGTCGATTTCAGCAAATTGCACCGTCTCCTGCCGGGTGCCGTCCCCCGCCACGACGCCCGCCAGGGAGCGCTCCAGCTCCTTGAAGTGCTCAAATCATCTCGGCTGACGCCTGGTCAGTTCGAGGGGCCGCGCTACCAGAGGATTGCGCATATCAGACATCTGATAAGGACGGGTGTTCTCAACAGCGATCTGCGTCGCGTGCCTCGCGAAAGCACGGCGGCGCTCACCGTCGCATTGAACTGACCCGGCAGCGATTGCCTATCTTGGCAGCATCATGGCCGAACCCGCGGAACCCACATGCTGCGCAACTGGCGAAGAGCTATTCGAGCTCGCCGCAACGCTCTTTCCGATGATGCGCAGTATCACAGGCCAGGGCGTTCGCGACACGCTGCAGGTCCTGAGCCGATATGTGCCGATCGAAAAGCGCGAAGTCCCGACCGGTACGCCCGTTCTGGACTGGATCGTGCCGAAAGAGTGGGTGATCCGCGATGCCTATCTCGAGGACGAGGCGGGCCGCAGGATCGTTGATCTGCAGCGTTCAAATCTCTGCGTCCTGAACTACAGCGCCCCAGTCGACCGGATCGTCACTCTTTCCGAACTCAAGGAGCATGTCTTCACGATCCCTGCGCAACCGGATGTCATTCCCTACCGTACGTCCTATTACGCCGAGCAGTGGGGATTTTGCATGCCGCACAACCTGCTCGTCTCTCTCGCCGAGGGCCGCTACCGCGTGCTCATCGACAGCGAGCTGAAAGACGGTTCCCTCACCTACGGGGAATACTGCCATGCCGGCAGAAGCGGGCGCGAATTCCTTCTGACGACGCATATCTGTCACCCGTCGCTTGCGAACGACAACTGTTCCGGTCTGGCAATGTTGACGCTGCTTGCACGCGATCTCAGCGTGCGAACCACACGGTACAGCTATCGCTTCCTCTTTATTCCTGGAACCATCGGTTCGCTGTGTTGGCTTGCGGCGAATGAGGAGCGTCTCTCCTTGATCGACCACGGGCTGGTCGTCTCATGTGTGGGGGACGGCGGCGGTCCGACCTACAAGCGCAGCCGGCGGAGTGACGCCTTCATCGACCGGGCGATGACGCATATCGTCGGTAAGCATCCAGCCAGTACTGCACGCGTGCTCGATTTTTTTCCCTACGGCTACGATGAGCGCCAATTCTGCTCGCCCGGTTTCAACCTGCCGGTCGGCCTCTTCCAGCGCAGCGCATTCGGCACTTTTCCGGAATACCACACGTCCGCAGACAATCTCGATTTCATCAGCTCTGAGCATCTGGCTTCATCGTATCGGATGCTGATGGACGTCATCGATATCGTCGAAGAGGACTGGACGCCGCTCAATCTCCACCCGAAAGGCGAACCACAACTCGGGCGTCGCGGCCTCTATGGCGCGCTGGGTGGTGACAAGGCGGCGAGTGAGCGCGCAATGGCCATGCTCTGGGTTCTGAATCTTGCCGACGGCACCAATTCGTTGCTTGCTATCGCCGAACGCTCAGGGATTTCGTTTGCCGAGATTGCAGCTGCCGCGCGCCTTCTGCGCGACCACGGCCTGCTCGCCGAGACGCGACCGGCCAAATAGGATGAATTGGAACGGAGCCGTTCATCCTGCCCCGGCTGTGAGCGACGTCATGATCTGCGTTTGGGAAGCCAGCGAGACACCGGCCGGTACCGCTATGCGCCAAACAATCGATCGTTCTCCAAACGGTGCGCGGGTAGCGAACGATACGTCAAAGGGAGTGGTCGATAGCGCAGCAGCGCCGCCGTATAGTCTCAGCGACGCCCATCCCGAAGGGGGCAGCTCGCATTTTCAAGCTTTGCAGCCGGTTCCACCGGCGCCCAATCGAGGACGCATCATGGCAGCTGTCTATTTTGATCCCGAGTTCACCGACGACGAACGGCGGCGGCGCCTCTATTCAGGTGACATCATAATCCTTTCGGCCACGCCAGCTAGCAAGGCCCTGGTGGCGTTCGCTCGAGAGATGCTGGACACGGCCTTCGAGGGGCGCGATCCCCGCACAATTCACGAGCATCGGTCCGCAGAGGATGTGGCCGCCATCCTTGCCAAGCTGAAACCAGCGTTTATCCATCATCCGAAATGCAAAGAGCTTATTCCGCAGATTATGAGGGAGACCGGGGTCGACCTCGAGAGGCTCTATTTCGACGTGCCACGCATGCGGTCGGCGTATCCTTCGCATTTCCTTTCATCGGGCATCGCCTATGCTTTCCACCCGCACCGCGACACGTGGTATTCGGCACCGATGTGCCAAATAAACTGGTGGCTGCCGATCTATCAGTTGGACGCGAACAATGCGATGGGCTTCTACCCGGAGTATTTCGAGGAGCCGGTCAAGAACAACTCGGAAATCTATAACTACTACGAGTGGAACACGAAAAACCGCGCGAGTGCCGCTCAACACGTAAAAAGCGACACGCGCGAGCAGCCGAAGCCGCAAGAGGAGCTGCAGGGCAAATCCCTGCGGTATCTGCCGCCGGCGGGTGCCATCATCCTGTTTTCGGGCGCGCAACTGCACGAGACAGTACCGAACACCACGAACCTGGCCCGTTACAGCATCGATTTCCGGACGGTCCATTACGACGATGTGGTCGGGCATCGCGGAGCGGTCAATGTCGACTCGCGCTCAACCGGCACGACGATGCGCGACTACATCTGCGCCGCTGACGGCAAAATGCTTCCGGAAGAGGTGATTCGCCTCTATGACGACGGCACAGAGCTGGGCGACAAGATCCTGCGCTTTGACGCACGGCTCGCCGGGGCGGCTAACTAAACTAGCCCACACTTCTCACATTCGATGCGGCTCTTCGGATCGCCTTGTCGCCGGCGCCTGTCGCGTCGGCAGCTCGACCCTATGTGCCGATACGCTCGTCGCTGCCCGACGCGACACCCGCCCTGCGACAAGAGCGACGCGACGCAGGCTGCATGGAGTCTGACATGCGGCTAGCGCTCGGACACGTGCAGCATAGGCACGCGTCGCCGCTCTTCCACTGGTCTGGTCCGGGAAGGTGCGGAACTGCCACAACACGGCATGCGCTTTCATCGACCCGCGTCGAAACCCGTTGCGTTCAGTTGGCGTGCCTCTTGGCTCCTTACTATTTCCTTGTACCATTCTACGGTCTGTCGAAGACCGTTTTCGAGCGCGGTCTTTTGTACCCAGCCTAGCGTGGCGGACGCGCACGCAGTGTCAGCCACGATCTCGTTTTCATCCGGCCGGTCAGGAACTGCGCCGAACATTGGCTTGGCATCGCTGCCAACAATCGCGGTCAGTCGCTCGACGATGCCGCGAATTGTGACGAGACTGCCAGAACCAAGGTCAATCGTTGTCCCCTCGATACCCGGCGCCGTCGCTGCCGAAACAAATGCGTCGATCACGTCACTCACATAAATCCAGTCTGCCCTGCGCTTCCCACTAGAAATCTTTGGTGAGATTCCAGCAAGGAGCGACAGTATCACGCTCGGTATGAGCTTGCTCGACGCTTGTGCCGGACCGTAGACCATGAATGGCCGCAAAATGACTACAGGTGCCTGAAAGAGACTATGAAACATGCGGCCATAGGCGGATGCGGCCCATTTCGCTAAGGCGTATGGCGACGATGATTGGGTGCGATATGGCAAAGGCTCAGTACAGGAGCCGGTCAGAATGACGCGGTGGCAACCAATCTCCGTTCCCGCGACAAGCAGATTGACGGTGCTCGTGAGCAGGCTGTGGTAGGCAGGCACGACCAAGCCGAGATCAGGGCCGGCGCCGACCGATCCTGCCAGGTGATAAACGATGTCGGGCTTCACGTCGGCGAGCACACGGCGGGCCACTGAGAGATCAGCCATATCCGCCATCCACCAAATCGGTCCAGCGCGCTCACTTTTGCGATCCAGCCGAGAGGTCGCGTGGACCTCGGCACCTTCGTCGCACAATCGGCTGCAAAGATGTGACCCTATGAAGCCGCTGGCCCCTGTGACGAGAATTTTGAGATCGCAAAACTTGTGATCGTTTCGGGGACCCTCAATCATTCCTATTCAGCTCTTTCTTGATTAGAGACGGGCAAGCACGCCGTCACATGACAGGCTTGGTCAGCTCGCATAAGCGGGTGTTGCGAGCAGCGGCCAATTGCGGTCTTTTTCTGACATGGCGGTCGGGTCGGCCGGCCACTCGATCCCCAACTCGGGATCGTCGAAGCGAAGGCCGCTTGCCGCGCCAGGCGTGTAGAATTCGGAGATCAGGTAATTCACGATCGAGTTGTCGGCGAGCGTCTGGAAGCCATGCGCAAAGCCTCTTGGAATGTAGAGCTGGTGAAGACTTTCCGGCGTCAGATGGAAGCTTGCCCACTTCAGATAAGTTGGCGACTCGGGCCGCACATCCACGATGACGTCGAAGATGGCGCCGGCGACGCAGCTGACCAGCTTGACCTCTTCATGGGGCGTACGCTGGAAATGCATCCCCCTCAAGGTGTGCTTGTGTGTCGAATGCGACATGCTGTGCTGGACAAAGCTGGTCTCAAGCCCTTGCACTGCGAATTGGCTGACGCAGAAGGTCCTCGTGAAGAAGCCTCTCTCGTCATAGGCAGGCTCGGCCTCGATAAGCCAGGCGCCCTGCAGTCCGGTTTCGTGGAAGAGCATGCGAACAGCCTCAGGTCGCCCGACATCTCGAGCATGATAACGAACCGAAGGTCAGCGCAGCAAAGTTGCAGATGTTTCGGATAAGATCATGCTGCCACAACGAAGCTCACACAACGGCGCCTCTGTTCGACGATGCGCCAGCCCGGCTCCGCTGAACATTCATTACTTGGCGGACCGCCCTGCCCCAAAAGGGTAGACGGGCCTACCTCTTCCTACCCGCACGGATGACCTTAATGGCCCCATCGCCCGTTGCGCTGGCCGACAATCGCTCAATGTGACTATTTCGCCTATCGGATGGCCAAGTCGGCAGAACCCAGTCCTGGCCTCTATTGCTTCCCCCAATGGCAAGCGCAGCCGACGCCTGACCTCGCCGACACTGGGATCCAATTCGGAGTGGGATTCATGAATGTTCACTCAGTCGAGGCGCAGCGCAACCATATGGCGGCTCTGCACGGTCGCACGTGCCGGCTCTGCGGTATGCCCCTCAGGCGCACTTTCGTCGATCTCGGCATGTCGCCGCCCTGCGAGAGCATTCTCGCCGCCGACCAGCTCGACCGGATGGAAGCGTATTTTCCGCTGCATGTGATGGTTTGCGAGGGGTGCTTCCTCGTGCAGCTTCCGGAATATGTGAGCCCTCAAGAGATCTTCACCGAATATGCTTATTTTTCCTCCTACTCGACCAGCTGGGTCGCCCATGCCGAGCGCTACTGCAAGGCGGTGACGCAGCGGCTCGGGCTCGGATCCGACAGCCTTGTCGTCGAGCTCGCCAGCAATGACGGCTATCTGCTTCAACATTTCCTGCCGCTCGGCGTGCCCGTCCTCGGCATCGAGCCGGCGGCCAATGTCGCCAAGGTCGCGATCGAAAGGGGCGTGCCGACCCGGGTCGACTTCTTCGGGGTAGCACTGGCGAAGACGCTCGCCGGGGAAGGCAAGCAGGCCGATCTCATCGTGGGCAACAATGTGCTGGCGCAGGTCCCCGATCTCAATGATTTCGTGGCCGGCATGAAGCTGCTCCTGAAGCCGAACGGGATCGTTACGCTGGAATTTCCTCATCTCGAGCGGCTGATCGCGGAAAACCAGTTCGACACGATCTACCACGAGCACTTCTCCTACTTCTCGCTGACGACGATCGAGATCATGGCCGCACGGCACGACCTGAAGGTCATCGACGTCGAGGAACTGCCAACCCATGGCGGATCGCTGAGGGTCTATCTCGCCCATGCCGAGAGCGATCACAGCCCGAGCACGGCGGTCAAAGACCTGCTCGACCGCGAGGAGAGGCGGGGCTTCAGGGAGATGACGATCTATACGTCCTTTGCGGAGCGCGCGCGTCGCGCCAAGCGCGACCTGCTCGCCTTCCTGATCTCGGTGAAGAACGAGGGCAAGAGCATCTGCGGCTACGGTGCTCCGGGAAAGGGCAATACGCTCCTCAACTATTGTGCGATCGGCACCGATTTCCTCGATTTCACCGTTGACCGCAATCCGTACAAACACGGGCGCTTCACGCCCGGCATGCACATCCCCATCAGGCCGATCGAAGCGATCGACGAGGCCAAGCCGCATTACATCCTGATCCTACCCTGGAATCTGAAAGACGAGATCACCCGGCAGATGCGGCACGTCGCGGCCTGGGGGGCGAAGTTCGTCGTGCCCATCCCCTTCGTCGCCGTTATCGATCCCGAGGAGTACAAGTCATGAAAGTCGTCCTTTTCTGCGGCGGGCTTGGCACCCGAATTCGCGAATATTCCGAGAGCGTGCCAAAGCCGATGATCCCGCTCGGCCACCAGCCCATCCTGCGACACGTGATGCAATATTACAGCGACTATGGGCATGACGAGTTTATCCTGTGCCTTGGCTACAAGGCGAACGTCATCAAGGACTTCTTCCTGAATTCCCGGCCCCAGAGCTTCGAAGATTGCGTCATCAGCGGTGACGGGCGGAACGTTCAGCTTCTCAACGAGAACCACAAGGACTGGCGCGTCACCCTCATGGACACGGGCATTTGGCGCAACATTGGTGAACGCCTGTGGGCTACGCGGCATTTCGTCCAGGACGACGACATGTTCCTTGCGAACTACAGCGACGGGCTAAGCGACGTCGATCTCGATGACATGATCCGCCGTTTCCGCGAGAGCGGAAAGATCGCCTGCTTCCTGGCGGTACACCCGCCTCTCACTTTCCATCTGGCGGATATAACTGCAAACGGGAGAGTACGCGAATTCCGCACGTCGACCGCCTCTGATATCTGGATCAATGGCGGATATTTCCTCTTCCGGCCTGAGATTTTCGATTACATGCGCGAGGGCGAGGAACTCGTCGTCGAGCCGTTTCGGCGGCTGATCGAGAAAGACCAGCTGATGGCCTACAAATACGAAGGCTTCTGGCGCGCAATGGACACGCTGCGCGACTGGCAGGTTCTGGAGGACATGGTCGAGAAGGGCAACATGCCCTGGAACCGACAGATGCGCGAACGGAGCGCCAAGGGCGGGCTCGCAGTCGCCATCTCATGAGGACATTATCGCTCGGACGTCCCGGCGAAAGCCTCTGCGTACTTTGCCTCGGCGCCCATTCCGATGACATCGAGATCGGCGCGGGCGGTACGCTCATGTCCCTCATCGCCGCGGGATTGAAGCTCGACGTGCACTGGTGTGTGCTGAGCGCGCGAGGTCGGCGCATCGAGGAAGCCTGCGCGTCGGCGCAGGACTTCCTGGAGGGTGCAGGAAACCCCAACGTCATGATCGCTGACTTCGACGACAGCTTCTTCCCTGCTCGAGGACGGGAAATAAAGGAATGGGTGGCGGCGCTGAGCACCGGCATCAGACCTGACGTCGTCTTCACACACCGTCGGGACGATGCACATCAGGATCATCGGGAGGTGAACCAGATCACCTGGAACCTCTTTCGCGATCATCTGATCCTGGAATACGAAATCCCGAAATGGGACGGCGATCTGGGCCGCCCCAATTTCTACGCACCGCTGACGGAGCAACTGCTGAGCCGTAAGCTCGAGTTGCTGCTCAAGCATTTCGGCAGCCAACGATCAAAGGACTGGTTCGACGCCGAGACCTTTCGCGGCCTGGCGCGGCTTCGCGGGATGGAGTGTCGTGCCAAGGACGGGTTCGCCGAGGCCTTCATGGTTCACAAGGCGACTTTGTCATACGGTTGACATGCATGCCAGCTGAGCTCGGCGAGTGCACTTCGAAGGGCGGCTGCATCGGGCGATCGCGTGAGCGCCAGTGTCGGATCCAACGGCAATTCCACTGACACTATGTCGAGACAGTTGAAGCTAGGCTCCCCGATGGTGCTGAACCCTTTGTCCTGGACTCACGGCCTTAAGTCGGTGCTAGGAGCCTGTCCGAGTAATGACTGGTCAAGTGATCACATCAATGCTGCGTCTGCGTTTTCGACCGAATTAGGTAGAGTTCGCGCGGGAAGGCCCACCTGATTGCTATGATGGCAATCCGAGCAAAAGAGGGTACTTGCAAAAGAAGGGAGAACCCGTCGACGGCGTCGGCATACGACCCGTGGACAGTCAGGCCGCAGCAGATCTTAGATGGCCAACACGCAAGTCGAAGGATTTCAGGGCATGCACACGCCACTTGCAGTGGCGGGGGGGGACCATGGCACACAAAATCTGGGGAGAGAATCATCCGCCCCGCTCGGCGGAGCGACTGATCAAGGACGGCTCCACCATTCGGAAGCCGGTCACTCGCAGGCGCTGGATATTCTTCGCCGGTTCGTCTCAACTATGGGGCTCGATCTCACGGGGTTGGTCGTAGTCGCAAGTGCCGCCGAGGAAATCGCTGTCGCAGCGGCGGCTTTGGCTGGAGCAAAGCAGGTTATCGCCGTTGCGCGAGAACCGAGGGGACGACCGCGCGCGAACGAGGCCCGGCAATACGAATTTCCGAGGGAAGAGCTCGCAAATGTGGCCGGCCACATCCACATAGTGAGACGCATGGATCCACTCGCCTGGCGCGATGTCGACATTCTCGTGTGCAGTCCCGAACTCGGGCCGATCTCGCGATCCATTGTCGAGCTGCTCCCTTCCACAGCCGTAGTGGCGCTCATGGCCGAACCTTGGGAAGTCCGGCCGGGTCTCGTCGATTTTGATGCTTGCGACGAAGTCGGTATCAAAGTCGCGGTGCCCAACCTGCGCCATCCGGCCATCGAGCAGCTCCCAGACCTGGCGCAACTATGCTGCCGACTGATCAGCAACGCCGGCTTGGATCCTACGGGTGCCAGGGTCGCCGTCTTGTGCGATACACCCTGCGGCCCGTTCATCGAGCGTGCGCTCACTAACCGCGGCGCCAAGGTGCAAACCTTTCCTCATCCGTTGCTGCTGACCCGCGACGACTGGGACGCGGTCGTCGTTGCGTTGCGCCCCTCGGAGAAGCCAGCCATGGACGTCAACGGCTTGGCGGCTGTCTCAGAAAATGCCCGTCGCGCGCTATTGGTGCAATTTAGCGGCGAGATCGATCGCTTGGCCGCCCGCTATTTTGGGATGCAGCTATGGCCTCAGAGAAAACCGGCGCGCGGCCAGCTGGGCCTCGCCCTGGAGACTCTCGGGGAGGCCCCGGTGTTCCGCAGATTCGTCGGCGGACTCAAGGCGGCAGATACGGTACGGCGTGGCGCCCAACTTGCCGCCGACGAAATCGGGTTCGTCCTCACACGGGCAGCATGATCAGGTGACCCGACGGACAGCTTCTTGAACAAGACCGTCGAGCGCCGGTAAGGGGTGAATCGACTCCGGCGGAGCGGTCGCCAGTAGCAAACGAACCGTTTGCGAAGCCAAGCCAGATCGCTCCGGCCGCAACTCTCACCTTGCGCTGCATGGAATGCATGGTTTGGTTTCGCACGGCACTCGAGCGCAGCGAAAATCTCGGCTGGCCCGTCAGAAGCCGCTATCCGCTAAGCGGCTCTGCGGTGCCAGCGCCACGGACGCGCTTCCGGCGAGACACAACAGTGGTATTAGCCACAGATTGAACAAGGGCAGATAGCCGGACACAGGAAACAGAAACAGCAACGCCGCAAGAAGGCTGGCAAGCAGGCAAACCGCTCGACCGGACGAGGGCCGGAGGCCAAGAATGGCGATTGCCGTCAGCATTCCCAGGGCAACCGCCGACAGTGGCACTCGCGTGTCCTCGTCATCGGACATGCGGATGCGCTCGGCCATTTGCGGGTGTGTATCGCGCTGCGTCAAATCATCGACACTGTCGCCATGCATCACCCTTCTTATCTGCGCTTTGGTCAGCGCCAGGGAGTAGATACGCACATCGTCGATGGCACCGGCAAACTCGAAACTTTCCATGTCCCTACGCCTCCCGATGGAGACGCCCGCGCGCGAGCTGCGCTGCCGTGACGTTACCGGACCAACAAGAAAGCCGTTGTCCAGTTCGCCATCCAGGTAAACGTCCAAAGTCTGCGCCGGAGCGTCGTATACGCCCGCGATGTGATGCCATGTCTTCAAGCCTAGAGGAGTAGCTCCGTACCGAGCCATCAGTTGCCCATATGCGTTGGTCAACTTGAACCCAATCGTGCGCGGTCCTTCGTCTACCGTCGTGTCGAGTTGATATCCGGCGCTCCCGCTTAACTGCGACACCACGGCTGCGTCATCCTTTGGAAACACGGACGAATTGATCCATGCTGTGATGGTCATGCTGCCGGCGATCCGTAGAGCGGTGGACGGTTCGAAGTCGATGGAATCGGTTACGCCATCGAATGCGACGGCCCCATTGAGGACTCCCGGAACGCGTTTGGGTAGGTTCTGAAAGCGCCCGTTCAGGTAGTGCCCGGAGGAATCCTCTGCGGTGGGCCCGCCCGGCTCGTCGAGTTTCCAATGCGCCTCGAGCATACCCGGCGATGTGAATCCTCGAGGATTTACGGGAGCCACCGAAGGAATGAAGGCCCATAGAACGATGGCGCACGCTGCGAACGCCGCTGCTAATCCGGTCCACCGGTTCAAACTGAGTTCTAACGGCCCGACCTTGAAGCGGGTGCTGATGCCGGCCCCGAATGCTGCGCCTATGGTGTTGGCGAGGATATCTATTACCGAGGGGTCTCGGTGCATCATCACGAACTGGCTGACTTCCGCGATCGCGGAGATCAGGGCTGCAGCGACTACGGCTCGCAGCGGGCCTGACGCCGCAAGAACCAGTCCCAGAGGTGCATATCCCGCTAGGTTTTCGACGAAGTCTGCAGGATAGAGCGTGAAATCCAGCGTTGCGTAACCTGGTGGCCGCATCTCCACGGGGACAGCAGTGGCCGCCAGAATTAGCAGAACCGCGGGACGCGTCAGTGAGACTCGACGCTTGCGACCGGACTCTCTCATGACAAAAACACGGATTACGCGGTGACGGTGCGCATATATCTCCCTGTTGACGCGAGCATGCCATCTGCCCGCCGGAAGCGCGCGTAGTGACCAGCCGGCAACCCGCGGCTGGATTGGCTCGGCAGTCTAATGTCGTTCGCCTTGGCTTGAACGCCGCCTTTCGGCTTACCACGAATGGGCGGGGCTGCAGGATATCAGCCTTCAGCTGGTGGCCGAAGGCCCGCTGCCTTCAGAAAGCTGCGGCTGCCCCTCTTCCTCTTCATGCCTGGCCAGGACCGGCCTCATGTCGATGAGCTGGCCCACATGTTCGAAATGGCCGGAAACCCACAGCCAGGAGTCCGGGTAGATGCCGACGATGGGGAAGCGGTTGAGCACGGCGGCGGGCACAAGGAACTCCCGGACCGTCTGAGATCGGCCGGGGAAAGTCCACTCGAACTCGACGACATCCGCTTCCGGCACGCCGGAGATAACCAGCACTACGTCGCCGAGCGCGCCGGCCTCCTCATCGAGCGGCTGGTCCGAAACCCAGACACCGTGGCGCACATGCAATGGCAGGTAATCACGCTCGTCGTCGCGAAAGCCATGCTTGATGATGGCTTCGGTCGCGTAGGTGCGGTGATAGAGCTCCATGGCGCCGCCATACTAGCAGCCGGCTACAGGTTTGGCACGATCCGGCAGATATTCCTGCATCTGCCAAGTCTAAGAGTTCGGCTTCGACCTCCGCGAATGCTAACTTGAGCTTTCGAGCCGGCTCGTTCTGCGCCACTCTTCATACTCCTCGCGAGCATCCTCATGCAGCGGATAGTAGCGCTGCAGCGGCGCGCCCTGCATCAGCTTCATACGGGAGAAGTCCTCCCATTCGTGATGTACCTTGGCTGTTTCAATGACCTGTGGTGCCAGCGCAACGGGAACAACGACGGCGCCGTCATCGTCGGCCACGATGATGTCGCCCGGCATCACGGTGACACCGCCGCAGGCTATCGGCACATTGACTGCGAAGGGCATCAGGCCGGTCTGCGTGTGGAAGGCCGGCGTCCACCCGCGCACCCAAAGTGGCAGATCGAGCTTCTTGAGGTTGGGGTAGTCGCGCAGGCAGCCGTCGATGACGATGCCGGCGCCGCCACGCCCTTTGAAATAGGTCGACATCATATCGCCGAACACGCCGGCGGTCATATCGCCGCGCGCATCGACGACCACCACGTCGCCTTCCCTGACATGATAGAGCACGTGGCGGTGGAGCTGCTTCTCGGGATCGCTGTATTCGTCCTCGCCGTAGAGATCCTCACGCTTTGGCATGAATTGCAGCGTCAGCGCCGGACCGACGATCGACTTGCCTCTGTTCCAGCTTACCGGCCCGACCATGTGCGGCTGCCTGATGCCCATGTGTCCGAGCGTGCCGGCGATCGTCGCCGCGCCGATGTCCTTAAGCGCATCGATCATCTCCCTGGGCGGTCGTTTGATATCGGGCGTGTGAGTCATGGAAGAGTTTCTCCTTTGGGCCGCAGCCCTACCAGTTGGTGACCGAGCCGTCGGTGCGCCTGAGATGCGGGGCCTCCCAGAACTTGAAGCTCTGTTTCCTCACCGCCGTCTCATCGACTTCCACCCCGAGGCCAGGCGCGTCGCCGACCTCATAGACGGCGCCGTCGAGGCGCGGCTGTACGGGAAAGATCCCGGCATCGTCGAAGCCGTGGTAGAGCTCGCCGGGCGAGGCGCGCGTCTCGAGCCAGGCGAAATTGGGGACTGCCGCCGCGAAGTGGATCGTCGCAGCCGTGCAGATCGGCCCGAGCGGATTGTGAGGCATCACGTCCACGTAGTGTGCCTCGCTCCAGCCGGCGACCTTCATCGCCTCCGTCAGCCCGCCGACATTGCAGACGTCGATCCGGTTGAACTGGTGAATGTCGCGCTCGATGTAGGGCAGGAACTGCCACTTGCTGGAGAATTCCTCGCCGATGGCGAAGGGCACGTCGGTCAGCCTGCGCAGCGCCTCATAGGCTTCCGGGGTTTCGTCGCGGATCGGCTCCTCGAGGAAATCGAGCGTGCCCGACGGCATCTTCTGGCAATAGCTGGCCGCCTCCGCGATCGTGAGGCGGTGATGGTAGTCGACCCCGAGCACGACCGCATCGCCCAGTTCCTCGCGCGCCTTGACACACCACTTCGCGGTCTCGGCGATGCTCTGGCGCGGCTCGTAAATGCCGCGGTTGTCGTGATCGGCCGGAAACAGGCGGATCGCGCGCCACCCCATAGCCACGAGTTCCTTCGCCTGCTCGACCGTCTCGGGTCCGCACGGTCCCCTGGTCGTTGCGAAGGTAGGGATATGGTCGCGCTGCCTGCCGCCGAGCAGCTGGTAGACCGGCACGCCGAGCGCCTTGCCCTTGATGTCGTGCAGGGCGATGTCGATCGCCGAGATCGCCGCCGTGAGCACGCGCCCGCCTTCGAAATACTGGCTGCGATACATTTCCTGCCAGAGCGCGCCGATGGCAAATGGATCGCGGCCGACCAGGAACTCGCGATAGTGCTCGATAGCGCCCATCACCGCTTTCTCGCGGCCGGAGAGACCGCTCTCGCCCCAACCGTAGATACCCTCATCGGTCTCCACCTTGACGATGAGCTGATTCCTGATGCCGACCCATGTCGGATAGGGAGTGATTGCGGTAATTTTCATGGGCTGGCGTGCGGAATTAGGTTATCAGCGACGCACGATGTAGCCGCATATTCTCGGTCGCAAGCGCTGCCCCTCACTGTCCTGCCGGACATCTCTCCCCGTAAACGGGGAGAGAGATGCCGGCAGTTAGGGTTTCGCAAATCGGCAACGATGAAGGCTGGCGAAAACCGGCGCGCAGCCGTCTTCTCCCCGTTTACGGGGAGAAGGTGCCGGCAGGCGGATGAGGGGCGGCGCAAACGTTGGACGAATGGGAATGTCGACGCTGCAGCCCGTGTTATCGGGACAGGACAAGCCCGCATCACTACGCCGCCTTCAGCGCCATCGTCGTCGCGCCGTCGAACAGATGCATCCTGTCCTGGTCGAACTCTATCCACACGCTCTCGTCGGGCTTGATCACCTTGCTCGGCTCGAGGCTTACATTCACCGTTTCACTGTCGACAGAAACCTGGACGAAGGTGATGTCGCCCGTCGGCTCGACGCTATAGACCTTGCCGGGCACGGCGCCGGGCTGCTCGGATCTATGGAGCTTGAGCGTCGAATGTCGCGCGCCGAGCACGGCCTTGCCGTTGCTGGCATTGCCGACCTTGCGCGCGTTGATCGGAGAGAGCGGCATTTCCCATCCGCCGGCGCCCCGGAGGAACGTATCGGTGCCCTTGGCGACGATATCGACGGGCATCAGGCTCATCGCCGGGCTGCCGACAAAGCTTGCGACGAAGGTGTTCACGGGATTCGCGAAGACATTGGCCGGCGTGTCGTATTGCTGCAGCACGCCACCATGCATGACCGCCATCTTGTCGGCCATGGTGACCGCCTCGAGCTGGTCGTGCGTCACGTAAATCACTGTAGCGTTGAGGTTGTGGTGGAAGCGCTTGATCTCGCTGCGCATCTGTACGCGCAGCTTGGCGTCCAGATTGGACAGCGGCTCGTCCATCAGGAACACCGCCGGGTCGCGTACCAGGGCGCGGCCGAGGGCGACGCGCTGCTGCTGTCCGCCCGACAGCTCTCGCGGCTTGCGGTCGAGCAGGTGCGTGATGTCGAGCACCCTCGCCGCCTCACGCACCTTCCGGTCGATCACGTCGCGGGGCTGCCTGCGCATCTGCAGAGGAAAGGCGAGATTGTTGAAGACCGTCTTGTTGGGATAGAGCGCGTAGTTCTGGAAGACCATGGCGATGTCCCGATCCTTGGGATCGAGGTCGTTTACCACCTGGTCGCCGATGACGATGTCGCCCGATGTGATCGGGATCAGCCCCGCGACGAGATTGAGCGTGGTTGTCTTGCCGCAGCCTGAAGGGCCGACGAGCGCAACGAACTCGCCATCATTGACCGTCAGCGAGACGTCATTTACGGCTTTGAAGCTGCCATAGGTCTTGACGAGATCTTTGAGGACCACGTGGGCCATCGGCAACTCCCTAGTGCTTGACAGCGCCTTCTGTGAGTGCGCGTACGAAGAACCGTTGCAGGACAAGGAATAGCACCACGACCGGCACGCTCATCATGAAGCTGGCCGCCATCAGGCCGGGAAAGTCCGTCGTGTTTTCCGAGAAGAAGCGCTGGATGCCGACCGGCAGGGTCAACTGCTCGTTCTTGGTGAGGAAAGTGTAGGCGTAGATGTACTCGTTCCACGCGCCGATGAAGGAATAGATCGCGGTGGCGAGGATTCCCGGCGTCGAGAGCGGCATCACGATCCTGATGAAGGCCTGGAACCGCGTAGCCCCATCGATGCGTGCCGCCTGCTCGAGCTGCACCGGAATGTTGTCGTAGAAGCCCTTGAGCAGCCAAATCGCCAGCGGCAGGCCGAAGGTGAGATAGGTGAGGATCAGCGAGCCATGCGTGTTCACCAGCCCGAGCGCGCGCATCAGGATGAAGAGCGGCACGAGAAAGATCACCGCCGGGAACATGTTGCGCAGGAGCACGGCGAAGAAGAGGAAGTTCCGGCCGGGGAAGCTGAAGCGGGAAAAGGCGTAGGCCGCGGGGACAGCCACGATCACCGAAAGGATTGTCGTGAAGGTCGACACTAGAAGGCTGTTCCAGAAGAAACGGAGGAAGTCCTGGCCGACGCTGTTCTGCGGATCCAGTAGCTTCTGGTAGCTGGCAAGCGTAGGCGCCTCCGGCCACCATTGCGGCGGGAATTGCATCGCCGCGAACCCGGACTTGATCGAGGTGATCAGCATCCAGATCATCGGGACCGCCGTGTAAAGCAGCATGAAGACGAGGAAGATTCGACCGCCCCACCGCCACCCGTCGATGCGCATTCGGCGACCGGCCCGGGCTCGAAGGGCTGTCTCGGCAATCGTGCTCATGCGCCCCTCTCTTTCCGCTCGTTGCCGCTCAGCGCACGGACGTAGAAATAGCCCAGCGTCATCAGGATGAGGAAAAGGAGTACGGAATACGCCGCCGCCACACCCCAGAGCTGTCGGCCGAAGGCGAGCTCGTAAATGTGCGTGATCCATATATGCGACGCGTTCGACGGCCCGCCGCCGGTCATGATCCAGGGAATGATGAAGGAATTGAAGTTGGCCACCGCCAGCAGCAGGATCGTCACCGTCGAGACGTTCCTCAAGTGCGGGAACGTGACGTGCCAGAAGCGCTGCCATGCGTTGGCCCCGTCGACTCTTGCGGCGCTCAGCAACTGGTCGGGGACCGTCTGCAGGCCGGCCATCATCATGATCATGGCAAACGGAAACTCGCGCCAGATATTGACGACGATCAGCGAGGGCAGAACCGTGCTGACGCTGTCGATGAGATTCGGCGGCCGGTCGGCCAATCCGAGGCCCACCAGCACCGCGCCTATGATCCCGAAGTCCGAATGGTAGATCCACTTCCAGATATAGGAGGCGGCGACCGCGCTGATGACCCAGGGAATGATCAGGATAGCGCGCAGGACGCCACGGCCGACAAATTCGCGGTGGAGCGCCAGCGCGGTCGCGAATCCGAGGATAAAGGAGATGAAGGTGGATCCCACTGTCCAGATCAGGGTGTTCCAGGTGACTTTCCAGAACACCGGGCTGGTGAGGATGGTCGTGTAGTTGTCGAAGCCGATGAAGATCTTGTCGCGGAGCTGCAGGCCGGGCGGCGTTTTGAAGAACGACAGCTCGATCGTGTAGTAGATCGGATAGGCGATGACGATGAGCATCACGGCGAGCGCAGGCAGCACATACGCGTAGTCGGCGCGATGGTCCCATACGTCCAGGAGCACGCCGGACCTACCGGGCTGTAATCTTCGGCGAGCCTCGGCCTCGCCGGTCACAATCGTCATTGTGGCATGCCCTTATGTCTTCGGAACGAGCCGGCTGCTCCGGTCGTGCAGCCGGTAGGATCGTATGCCGGGCTCGGACTAGAGTCCGCCCATGAGGTCTTTTACCTTCTGGGCAGCATCATCCGCTGCCTGGTCGACGGTCATCGCTCCGGTCAGGGCATTCTGCAGCATATCCGGGATGATGATGTTCATGATCTCCGGGGACTGCGGCAGCGCCGGGAACGGGATGCCGTAAGGCAGCATCGAGGTCGTGACGTCGAGGAACTTGATGTTGTCCAGACGTTCCTTCATCCATTTGGTCTTGAAGCCGTTGAGGTTGCCCGGATTCGAGCCGGCGTAAGCCATTTTCAGCGACCATTCAGGGCTCGCCCACATACAGATAAGAGCCTTTGCAGCCGGTTCGTCCACCTTGCCGCCGTCGACATATTCGGGCTTAAGGATATGAATGTTCGAGCCGCCGAACACGACGGCGCGCTTGCCGTCGGGACCAGCCGGTATGAGGCCGTAGCGCATGTTGTCGATGACGGTCTGCGCCTTGTCCTTGTCGGAGCCCGTCGCCTTCTTCTGCAGGTCGAGCATGACATTGTAATCGGATGGATGCGAGATCATCATGCCGAGCTGGCCGGCGAGGAACAGGGGCTGGTTATCGGCCTGCTGGTTGGTGAGTGCCGAAACCGGAACCGACTTGTCGCGAACATACATGTCGTACGAGAGTTGCAGCGCCGCCTTGCTCTGCGGGCTGTTCAGCTCGACCTCGCCGTAGGTCGGGCTCGCGCTGGCTTCGTCGAAGACGCCGCCGCCATAGGCCCACAGCTGAGGCATGAAACGATAAGGCGTATTGCCGGCATTCTTGCGAGCCACGAGGCCGTAGCCGGCAACGCCGAGCTTGTCGTGGATCTGCTTGGAATATTTGACCACGTCGTCCCAGGTTGCCGGAGCCTTGTCCGGATCGAGACCCGCACGCTTGAAGATGTCGGCGTTCCAGATGAACGCCATCGTCTCGTTGTTGGTCGGAATGCCGTAGGTCACCCCCTCCCAGGTCACGGCCTTCATGGCGCCGGGCCAGAAATCCTCGGTCGCATACCCAACATCCTCGGGCTTGAGCGGCTGCAGATAGCCCTTTGACGCGAACTCTGTCCCACCCAGGATTTGCAGGCGGACCGCCATCGGCCCGGCATTGCCCAGAAGCGCCGTGCGGAACTTGTCGAGAAGGTCGTTATAAGTGAGGGCTTGTTCCTCGAGCTGGATGTTCGGATAGGTCTTGCGGAAGGTCTCGAAGAAATCCTTGTAGTACTGGCGCAAGAGGTCGGGATCGCCCTCGAACACGCCCTGATACCAGAAAGTCAGTCGCCCCTTGTAGTCGAGAGGGGTGACCTTGGCGCAATCAGCCGCCGTGTCAAAATCCTGTGTGCCCGCAATGGCGCGCACATATTCCGGCGACCACTTGTTCAGGTCGACCGGCGGCGCACCCAGCGCCGACGAAGACATCAGCGATGCCATTAAAGCGATGGAAACGGTGCCACGCAGAATGGCACCGCCGAGCGTAATCCTCGTCATAGGTATCCTCCACGTTCCCATGCCGCTCTGCGCCGGGGCAAGCGGTCCTTGCTCGTTCGACCGCGGGGGCTGCGCCTTTCTGCCAATTTCAATGTATCCCCTCGATCGCTTGATAGGTTTTCAGATCACAGATTGTCTGTCAACGCTGCCAGATCGTACATTGTTTGTAGAAATCGTGCGTGATATCGGTCACAACGTGTATTGACCGTGCAGGAGTCGTCATTGGCCGAAATAAGCGCTTTCAAAGCCAAGCCACCCGTGGGGACCGATCCCCTCGGGGCATCCAGCGAGGGTGCTTCGCTTTATGAATTGATCAGAGAAGACATCATCGAGGGACGGCTCGCCGCCAACGAACGTCTTGTCGTCGCCGATCTCGCGCGGCAACACGGCACTTCGACCAACCCCGTGCGCGAGGCCCTGCAGCTGTTGCGTGGGGAGGGCTTTGTCACCTTTGTCCCCAACCGCGGAGCGCGCGTCCGACCCATAGATCAGGATTTCGTCAGGGATATCTACGAAATCGGCGTTTTGATCGAGCCAGCCCTGACGCGATGGTTCGTGAATATGGCGACCGCGGAGGACATCGCCGAACTGGAACGCATCCAAGGGCTGATTGAAGAGAACAACTTCGCCGACACACTCCTGCACAGTGAGCTAGATACAGCCTTCCACACGGTGATGTATCAGCGGCACTACAACCGCCATGCCGCCGAGCTTTGGTGGAAGCATCGCGAAGTGCTGCGAGCGGTGAGCCGGCGTTTCAACTTCACGCTGGCACGGCGCGCCGCGATCATGCGCGAGCACCGCGAACTCATCGCGCACGTGAAAGCGGGAAAAGCCGACGAAGCGGCCGAACTCATTGCCCGCCATGTCGAGGGTTCCGGCCGGCATATTCTCGAACACATGCGTGCGCGCAACGCTGCTCGCGCCGGATAGAACGACAGGTCAGTCCAGAACTCGTCAGCCTGACCATTTCAGAAAAGGGGAATTGGGATGAAAATCACGAGTATTCGGCCGTGGCTGATCAAGTCCGATGCTTCTTATTGGGGGGAGTTCCTGTTCGTCGAGGTGATGACCGACGAGGGGGTGAGTGGCTGGGGCGAGATCACCACCACCACGAGGCTCGCCAACCGCGCTCTCTGCACGATCCTGCGGCAGATCGGCGTCGCCGTGAAAGGCGAGGATCCGGCCCGCATCGAGCACCTCTGGCACAAGATTTTCCGCAGCTTCACCTACATGGGCAGCCGCGGCGCTGCCGTGGAATGCGTGAGCGCCATCGACATAGCCCTCTGGGACATCCGGGGCAAAGTCCTCGGTAAGCCGATTTACGAACTGCTGGGCGGACCGGTACGCGATGAAATCGCGCTCTACACCCATCCCAACCAGGCCAGATTCACCAGCAAGGAGGCTGTGGTCCGCGAGATTCGGGACATCGTCGAGTCCGGACACACCGCGCTCAAGTTCGATCCTTTTCCCTATCAGGGCCGCAGTACCGATGGCCTGCCCCGCGAACAGCGCGATGGCTACCTTGATGGCAGCATGACCCGCAAGGACGAGCGCGAAGCCGCTGAACTCACGGCTCTGATCCGCGAAACGGCGGGGCCCGATGTCGAGATTCTCATCGACGCGCATGGCCGCTTCGACGTCCCCACCGCCATCCGCCTCTGTCGAAGCCTTGAGGAAGCCGGCCAGATCGACTGGTTCGAGGAGCCCTGCCCGCCCGAGAGCCTCAACGCCCTTAAGCAGGTGCGTGAGAAGGTCAGTGCCGCCATCTCGTGGGGCGAGCGCGGCCACACGAAGTGGGATTTCGTGCCGGTGCTCGAGAACAAGCTCGCCGACTACATCATGCCGGACGTCACCTGGACCGGCGGCATAACCGAGCTCAAGAAGATTTCGGCCCTGTGCGAGGCCTACTACGTCCCGGTCTCGCCACATGACGCCGCGGGACCGATCAACGTGGTTGCCGGAGCGCAGGTGATGATGACCGTTCCCAACTTCTACAGGCTCGAAACGTCGGAATGGAACCTCGGCAAGTACAACCACCTTATCGACAGACCGCTCGACAATTCGAATGGCAGCCTCAAGCTGACGTCGAGGCCTGGTCTCGGCATTGAGGTGAACCGCGACTACCTGCAGGCCCACGAGATCGAGTTGGGCTAGCAACGCTCCGTGCCGACTTAACGGGCGGAGCGCGGGCCATTGCCAGGCTGAAGGGCCAGTCAAGCAGCCAATCCTGAAAAATCGAGGAGGAAAGATGACGAGCCGCAGCACGCCCGGAGAGGCGATCGAGAACAATGTGCGTATCGCGTCGGGCCCGAGCGAATTGCGCATCACCGATATGCGCGTCGCCGAGATCACAGGCGCGCCGTTCACCTCGGCACTCCTCAAGATTTACACCAACCAGGGCATCGTCGGCCTGGGAGAGGTGCGCGACGGCGCTAGCGCCACCTACGCGCTGATGCTCAAGAGCCGACTGCTTGGCGAGAACCCCTGTGATATCGACCGGTTGTTCCGCCGCATCAAGCAGTTCGGCGGCCACGGGCGGCAGGGCGGCGGTGTCTCGGCAATTGAGATCGCGCTGTGGGACCTCGCCGGCAAAGCTTACGGCGTGCCGATCTACCAGATGCTGGGTGGCAAGTTCCGCGATCATGTGCGCATCTATTGCGACACCGACGCGGAAAAGCCGAGCGGCACCGAGACCGGCAAGCGCCTCAAGGAGCGCATGAACCTGGGGTTCACCTTCCTCAAGATGGACCTGGGCCTGATGCAGATCGCCGACATCCCGGGCACGGTCGTGGCTCCCGCCGGTACGCTCGAAGGCTACCGCACGCATGCCGGCCGGCTCCCGGCGCGAACGCTGGAAGAGCGTCGGCTGCGCAATGCCGCCTATGACCTGCAGAACGTGCGCCATCCCTTCAGCGGCCTGCACTTTACCGAAAAGGGTATCGACCTGCTCGAGCAATACATCCACGAAGTCCGCGAAGTCATCGGCTACGAGATCCCGCTCGCGATCGACCATGTCGGCCACATCTCGCTGCAGAACGGCATCCGTCTCGCCAAGCGGATCGAAAAATACGTCCCGGCCTGGCTCGAGGACGTTATCCCCTGGCAGTACACCGAGCAGTACCGGCAGCTGCAGGAGGCGACGTCGGTTCCGATCTGCACGGGCGAAGACATCTATCTCAAGGAAGGATTCGAGCCGCTGCTCAAATCGGGCATCTCGGTCATCCATCCCGACCTGCTGACCTCGGGCGGTATCCTTGAGACGAAGAAGATTGGCGATGCGGCGCAGGACCACGGCGTCGCCATGGCCATTCACATGGCCGAAAGTCCGATAGCGGCAATAGCCGCCGCGCATGTGGCGGTCGCCACCGAGAACTTCATGGCGCTCGAATACCACTCGGTCGACGTGCCGTGGTGGGATGACATCGCCATCGGCCTGCCCAAGCCGATCGTCAAGGACGGCTTCATCACGGTGACGGACAAGCCTGGCCTCGGTATCGACGACCTCAACGACGAACTGCTGCTGCAGCACCTTCAGCCGGGCGTCAGTGGCATCTGGCAGCCGACCGACCGCTGGGACGACGAGTGGTCGTGGGACCGCACATGGAGCTGATGGGCTTGCGACCTGCATTGGGACTGAGCAACACTTTGGGGAGAACCATGATCTACGAGCTCAGAGTCTATGACTGCCTGCCTGGCCGCCTGCCGGCGCTGCTCAAGCGTTTTGCCGACCATACGCTGGCGCTGTGGGACAGGCACGGCATCCGACAGGCTGGATTCTTCACGACGATGGTTGGCGAAAGCAACCAGCGCCTCACCTATTTCCTCGCCTGGGAATCCCTCGCCGAGCGCGAGACGAAATGGACGGCTTTCACCACCGATCCGGATTGGCTCAAGGCGCGTGATGAGTCTGAGCGCGACGGACAGATTGTCGCCAATGTCACCAATCAACTGCTGACACCCACGGCCTTCTCTTCGGTGAAATAGGGGCCGCCCATGAAAATCACCGACCTTCGCTGCGCCGTTATCGGCAAGCATCCCGTCGTCCGCATCGTCACCGACGAAGGCATTTACGGCCTCGGCGAGGCGGAATGGACCAAGCCCTATCTGAAACCCTTCGTGCTGCACTTCCGCGAAGCGCTGATCGGCGAGGACCCGACGGATGTCGAGCGCGTGATGCTGAAGATCAGGCAACGTGGCTCGTTCAAGCCCTATGGCGCCGCGGTCAGCGCGATCGAGCATGCGCTTTGGGACATTGCCGGCAAGGCCGCCGGCGTCCCCGTGTACAAGCTGCTCGGCGGCAAGGTACGGGACAAGGTGCGGGTCTATAACGGCTCGATCCGCAGGAAGCGGACCGGCGACAGGCCCGAAGACTATGCGGCTGACGTCCGATGGATGATGGAGCGGCCCGAAAACTTCTTCATGATCAAGCAGGGAATCAGCTTTCATTCCAACATGAAGTACAATGTGCCCGACTTCCACTACGGAGTCGCCCAGCCACCGACCTATCACGGCGCCATGAGCCAAGGGCAGATCAGCGAGCGCGGTATGGCGCACATGATCGACTGCGTGATCGCCATGAAGGAGGTGCTGGGCGACAAGGTTTCGCTGGCGCTCGATTGCGGCCCCGGCTGGTTCCTGCCCGATGCGATCCGCTTCGCCCAGGCCGTGGAGAGATACAACCTCATGTGGCTCGAGGACATGCTGACCGGGGACTACGTGCCCTGGGTCAACCCTCAGGCTTATCGCGAGCTGACAACCTCGACCTCGACGCCCATCCATACGGGCGAGCAGATCTATCTGCGCCACAACTTCAAGGAACTGATCGAGACGCAGGCGGTGCGCATCATCGGCCCCGACCCGGCCGACATCGGCGGCATCGCCGAGCTCAAATGGGTGGCAGAGCACGCCTACATGCATTCGATCATGATGGCTCCCCACGGCACGGCGAACGGCCTCTTGGGGCTGGGCGCGCTGATCAATGTCTGCGCGACGCTCCCGGCCAACTACATTGCCTTCGAATATCCGAGCGCTTCCGATCCCTGGTGGGAGGACATCATCGTCGGCCTGCCCAGGCCGATCGTGAAGGACAGCATGGTGGATCTGCTCGAGGCGCCCGGGCTCGGTCTCGACATCGACGCGCAGGGCGCGAGGAGGTATCTCGCAGAAGAGGACGCCGGCTTCTTCGATTGACATTGCTCGTGAGCCAGCGGGCCTCTTTGTGAGCGCCGATCTTGCCCCAGCTTTGCTCCCGATCAGAAACGGCTGCGGATCAAAGTGGCGACGACGAAGAGCGCGCCGATCGAACTCGTGATGATCCCGATCGGCAGCTCTTGCGGCGGCAGCAAGGTGCGGGCGAGAAGGTCGCTGGCCATGAGCAGCACGGCGCCGAACACGGCGCAGGCGACGACGAGGCGCTGGTGAAGCTGCCCTGCGATGCGGCGCGCCAGATGCGGGATCATCAGCCCGACGAAGCCGATCACGCCGGCGACCGAGACCAGGATCGCCGTCGAGAAGGCCGCCGCGAGGAAGGTCAGCATCCTGAACCGGCCGACCCGCACGCCGAGGCTCTCGGCCGCGTTCTCGCCGGCGAGGAAGGCGTCGAGCCGGCGGTGATTGCGGAGCGCAAAGATCGCGATTGCCGCGACGCCCAGAACTGCCAGGCCGATATTGTCCCAGCGGGCCAGCCCGAGCCCACCCATTGTCCAGAAGAGCACGGAGTGGGCGGCACGCTGGTCCCCGGCAAAGACGAGGTAATTCGTCAACGCCGTGAACAGGAAGGAGACGGCGAGGCCGGCGAGGATCAGACGCTCCGGCCCCTGGCCGCGGATACGGGCGACGAGCAACAGCACCACGACTGCGGTGAGGATGCCGCCGGTGAAGGCAGCAACCGGCAGCGTCCAGACGCCGAGGCGGTCGCCGAAGACAGTGATGACCGACACCGCGCCCGCGGCCGCTCCCGACGACAGACCGAAGAGGAACGGGTCGGCAAGGTCGTTGCGCGTCACCGTCTGCAGCAATGCGCCAACGATGCCGAGGCCGGCGCCGACTGAGATAGCGAGAATGGCTCGGGGCAGGCGAAGGTCGACGACGATCTTACCGACCGGCCCGGAGACGGCCGCGACGTCGAAGCCGGCCGCATGTGCCAGCGACGCGATCACCTCGCTGAGCGGAATGACCGTCGAGCCATAGGCGATCGAAACGAGCGCGAGAGCGACGATCAGCACCGCTCCCGCGCCAATTGCCGGTCCGAAGTGTCGGGGCGTCAAGCTCAGAAGGCTTCCGGATGCATCGCCCTCGCGATCTTGTCGATCGCCTCGATGTTTGCCGGGCCGGGGGTGAGCTCGGCGTAGCGGAGCGCGACGAACCGCTCATTCTTCACCGCGTCGGTCTCCTTCATCGCCGGATGAGCCTTGAGGAAGTCGAGCAGCTTCCGGTAGCCGGCGTCGTCCTGGTAATCGAGCAGGATCAGGAATTCGGGGTTGTGAGCGGCGACCGTTTCCCAGTCGGTATTGCCCCAGCTTGTTTCCATGTCGGCCATGATGTTGTTGCCGCCGGCGGCCTCGATCATTGCCGTCGGGATTGCGAATTTGCCGGCGGTGAACGGCTTGTCCTCGCCGGAATCGTAGAGGAACACCCGCGTGCCATTGCGCTCGCCGACCTTGGCCGTGATGTCGGCAAGCCTCTCCTTCCACCCGGCGACGAGCTTTTCGGCCTCGGCTTCCCTATCGAATATCTGGCCGAGCTTTTCGACGTCGCCAAACAGGAGATCCATCGAGGCGACAGGCCGGTTCTTGTCGAGATGAACGCAGCTTTCGGTCAGCACCAGCGTCTTGATGCCGTGAGGCGCAAGCGTATCGGGCGTGACGTCGCCGCCCGGTTTCATGCCGTAGTACCAGCCGGCGAAGAAGAAATCGGGCTCGACCGCAAGGAGGTTCTCCAAGGTCGGATATTTGGGAGCGAGTTCCGGGATCGAGCCTTGCTCTGCCTTGAACTCGGGTCCGACCTTGTACCAGCCGGTGATGCCGGTCAGGCCGACGATCGAAGGCTGCAGTCTCAGCGCAAAGGCCATTTCGGCCATGTTGATGTCCTGGATGACGGCGCGCTTCGGCGCCGCATCGAAGGTCAGCGGCGTGCCGCAACTGTCGACGGTGACGGGAAAGGCGAAAGCCGTCGGCGCAACAAGCGTGGCGGCAATGCAAAGCACAAGGCGTTTCATTCGGTCCTCCATTGAATCGGGATCAGCGGGAAAGGCGGATCGGGACGTCGAAGACCGTCAGCTCACGATCTTCTTCTCCCGGATGCGGCAATCTCAGCACGTCGACCGCAAAGATCTCGCGCACGAGGGCAGGCGTCAGCGTCTCTCGGGGCAGTCCGAGCGCCGCCAGCCGCGCCCGGTTCATGACGGCCACGCGCGTGGCGAAAGGCGCGACCAGCGGCAGGTCGTGCAGCACCGCAACGACGGCGATCCCGAGCCCTGCCACGAGCTCGAGAAGCTCGCCGCGGGCACGAGGGTCGAGATGGTTGGTCGGCTCGTCGAGAAAGAGGACCTTCGGTTCCTGCGCGATGGCCCGGGCAAGCTGCGCACGCTGCCGCTCGCCGCCTGAAAGCGAGCCGATCGTGCGGGCAAGCAGCGGCAGCAATTTGGTCCGCTTCAGCGCATCCACGACGACATCGCGGTCCTCGCTCCTGCGGCGCAGGCCCGCATGCGGCACGCGGCCTAGCTCCACATAATCGATCACGGCGAGGCGCGGATCCGGCTGGTCGGACTGGCCGACCACGGCGATGCTCAGCGCCCGTTCCGCCGCCGACAGCCGGTCGAGCCGATGGCCGGCGAGCCTGACCAGCCCTTGGCTCGGCCGAAGCATGCCGGTGAGCATGCGAAGTAGCGTCGTCTTGCCGGCGCCGTTGGGACCTATGATGGCGAGCCTTTCGCCCGCGCTGATTTCCAGGCTGACATCCTCGACGAGGCTGATGCCGGCTTCGGTCCGGCATGAAAGATGCCGCGCCTCGAGAACCGCTGCGCTCATGGCACTGCCTTTGGCAATGCCGCGAGAGCATGATCCCGCTCTTGCGAGCGCGCCGGCCTCCCGTCGGCGAGCCAGCGGATGCGTACATCGACGCTGTGAAGAACTGATACGCCTTCCAACCGATACCTCTTTCGATCAGGCACGGAAGGACGGCCGCAATAGCGGCGCCAGGCCGCTTTCGAAGCTTCCTCCCGGCACACCCCGTCCGGTCAACTCGCAATGATGGCAGGTCTCCTGGCTCGCGGGTCCTCGCGCCATCCTGCCTTCCCGGCCTTTCGGCCAGTGGCTGTTCGGATATTGCTCGCCGCTTACAGTTGCGGGGGCAGCCATGGCTTTGGCCCCGAAGAGCCGCACCACGTTCCCTTTTCACCCCGAATCTTCTCAACTCGGAGCACCATCATGCGGAAGCCTATTGTGGCCGTCGCGTCGTGGCAATGGCGATTCTTTCCGATCCGTCGCTCTCCTCCTTTCAAGCCGCTGCTCAGGCGGCGTATAGCGAGCAGTCGGCCGGTGGCAAGTCGCAATCGGCCAGCCGCTCTTGTCAGCCTGCGAAGCCTTCGATCATCGATCTTTCGGCCGCTCCTCGGGGAAGCTCGCTACCTTCTCGGCGAGAGTTGACCACGGGATATGTTATGTTATTACATTCGTCAAGGGAGCTGCCGCACATTGTCCCGTTGAGACAGCCGCGATGCAGACCAAGGAAGCGCTGAGACGACACGTATCGCAGGAGTCGAACCAGCGGCTCCAAACCTCTCGTGATGTTGTCGAGCAGGCTTCTTGAAATACCGGGTTTGATGCGGAACAAGCGACCGAAGCGACTGCCGACAATTGGTTGCCGGCATGCATGCCTGCACAATCGTCTGAGGTCCTGCGCCATTCAGGTGAGCCATGGATTGTAGCGAAGAGCAGATCGAATGGGAGGCTGACGGCAAGCGGATCCGCCTCGGCCTGACCCGCTTTGGGCAAGGACCGAGCCTTCTGCTGTTGCCCGCGCTCAGCTCCATCTCGACCCGCACCGAGATGCGCCCCTTGCAGGAGCGGCTCGGCGCCGCCTTCTCGATCGTGGCGACCGATTGGCCCGGCTTCGGGACATTTGCGCGCCCAAAAATCGACTGGCGGCCCGACCACTATCGCGCCTTTCTCCGCTTCGTGCTCGATCGCGTCGTCCAGCCCTCCGTGACGATCGCGGCCGGCCATGCAGCAGGCTACGCATTGGCTGAGGCCGCCGACCATCCGGCGAGCACCGGTCGGCTATGCCTGCTTTCGCCGACCTGGCGCGGGCCCTTGCCGACAATGACAGGGCGGCGCATGCGGCTGTTTCGCTGGCTTGCGAGAGCCGTCGATCCACCGCTCGTCGGCTCGGCCCTTTATCGCCTCAACGTCAACGGCCCTGTTATCCGCATGATGGCGCGCGGCCATGTCTATGCCGACCCGGACTGGCTGACGCCAGAGCGAATGGCCGAAAAGCGCGCCGTCACCGAAGCGCCGGGCGCACGCCATGCCTCGCTGCGCTTCGTCACCGGGGAACTCGATCCCTTTGCCGATCGCACGGCATTCCTCGACGCGGCCACGCGCGTCAGGTCGAGCATCCTGGTCGTCTATGGCGGTTCGGCACCCGCCAAGTCGAAGGCGGAAATGACCGCGCTCACATCACTCGCGTCGGTGGAGAGTGTTGAGTTGCCGCAAGGCAAGCTCTCCTTCTACGAGGAATTTCCTGACCAGACAGCGAGGGTGATCCTGCAGTTTCTCGGCATCAACGCTGACGCCGGCTAAGCGCTGGAATGCGGTCGTCGAAGCGCCGGCGATCGGCGTCGGCCGATGCGTCATGCAGAGCATGGATCACAGTCTCCATCTTGTCCGATTGATCCACGCCACCCTCAAACGACCACGTCTGAGATTACGAAAATCGTTTCGCTCGGGAAAGATCTGGCCGCGGACGTTCGGGTTTTCCGCGGCGCCAATTGTCCGATCATCTATGCCATAGCGCAACCAGGATGCTTCTTCTGCTCCCGGTGTATTGTCAGTGACCGGGAACTATGCTTCTTCTTCAGATAGAGTTCCCGTTCGGTAGACAGGATTATTGCCAGGACTGAGCCGACCGTGATGATCTGCATTTCCCAACGGTGGCACAATCTGATTTTGAACGTGTAAATCATGAAAATTCGCGCAATAAATACTCTAACTGATTTTGAAGAGGCGCACACGCTGATCGATGCCATGAGAAAATGGGACGCGGAACAGTCTCGCAACTTCGGAGTGCCAGATGCTGAACTGATTGAATATATTTACGGGCACACGCCCGAAACCCTGCAGGAAAAGTTCAGCAGGCCTGATGCAGGCTTCTTCCTGGCGCGGATAGATGAGAATATTGCCGGGTGTGCCGGCTATTCGAAGTCAGCTGGCGATATCGCAGAACTGCAGAAAATGTATGTACGGCCCGAGATGCGAGGCAGAGGCGTTGCCCGCGGCCTAATGACCGCATGCATCGATGCGATGCGCAGGGACGGATACTCCGTCGTACGGCTGGAAACAGTCACATTCATGCGCGACGCCATAGCGCTCTACGATTCCTTTGGCTTTAAGAGAAGCGACAGCTTCCGCACGGTTCCGGCCAGCCTGGAACCCATCACTATTTTCATGAAAAGAAAACTCCAGGGAACTGCCTCCTGAAGCGGGCCAGTGGCGCGGCACGACCAACGGCACAAGCTAGAAGAGCCAGCGCGAAAGCTGGCGCATCGGCTTCAAGTTGGGACTACCTTACCTTGTCAATGGCGTGGCTAGTCGGCCCATCACCAATGCCACGGCAGTTTCCTGAGTGGTCCCAGGGGCAGCCTGGACGTCAGGGCGCACGCCAACACCTCCCCAATTGCCGTGCGTGATCGGATTTTCCGCCCTGCCACTCGGCACGACAACGAAGAGGTCGGAACCGAGTTCATTCAGACCGCCCGGGTTCGCTCCTCCGCGCGTTTTTTCGCCGACCACGGTCGCGCGCTTGAGCACTTGCAGGTCATAGGCAAATTCCTCACCCGCCGAATAGGTCTTTGGGCCAACCAGGACATAGACAGGCTTGCCGAGATAGCTCACCGGCGTCGGCGAACTCCAGAACGCCTCCGTTCTGAAGGTCGAAGTTCCACGATTGCGCCAGACAAGGTCGTTGATATGAACGCGCTTGCCCGGATCGAGAAAGAAGCTGGTGAGGTAGGCTACCGATTCAGGATGCCCGCCGCCGTTGTCCCGCATGTCGATGATGAGCGCGGCGGTATCCGACTGGTTGCGCATGGCGTCGTCGGCTGCTGGGTTGAAGACCTCAGGCGGAACGAACCGCGCCAAGTGGATGTATCCGATATTGCCGTCTAGCCGTTTCACCTCAAAGCCGGCATCCTGCGGCGTGGAAGGTGGAGGCTGATTAGGGAATGGCAAGCCGAAGATCACCCTCATATGGCTATCCCTGGTGATCGCCTGGAGCTGTTCGGTGAGCCGCACCGCAAACTGGCTCGGATCAGTCACGCCGGCATAGGCGTTCTCTGCCAATGCCTTCTCCAGCACATCGGCGGCCTGCACTCCCTTGTCCGGGAACACATAGCCTTCGCGCAGCTCGACGATGATACTTCCGATCACCTTCCCGACCGATGCCTGATCCAAGGGCACGCTCTGCGCCGTGTCGGAATCTGCCGCGGCTCTTGTCGCGGATGGAACCGCTATCAGCGTGGAGATTGTCGCGAAGCAGGCGGCTAGGAGCGGCGATCGGCGGTACGGCATCTGGCTCTCGGTTATGATTCAAAGCACTATGGCGATTGCCAACTTTGGACAAATCGATGGCGAATACAACCTCGCAGAAATCCTGACTTTCGCGACAGGATCGCAAACTCTGAGCTGGCGACAGACATTCACAGCGATGCCCCGTGAGCGTTGAACTCCGGTCCACCGCGTCCAGCTGCCCTCCGGGGAGCAAGCTATGCGAGGGGAGGATTGCTCCTCCCCCGATCGGCCCGGTGCAGCCCCGGGGGCTTTGCTCGCGCTCAGAACTTGACGCTGAAGTTTGCCTTCATCGACTGATCGATGACCCCCGAGCCGAACTGGCCCCCATAAGAGATGCCGAGCACGGCGGATGACGTCAGCGCGTAGTCGAGGCCCGCTTCCACCACCGCAGCATCGCGCGCGATCGGAACGCCGCCGATCGTGAAGGCATCGCCGCCGCCTGCGAAGCGCAGGGTGGAGAGCGGCGTCACGTCGCCAAAGGCATGCCGCCAGCCGACCATGCCCTTGGCGGTGAGGTTCGCACCATTGACATCGAAGGTCGTCGAGGCGCGCAGGCCAAGCGTCGTGAAGGACACGTCCGTGTTGGCCGAAGCGCTCGTCAGCGCAGCGGCCTTGCCTTCTTCCGTGAAGCCATCCGTATGCAGGTTCACATAAGCGAGGTTGGCGAAAGGCTCGAAGCGCGCGGCGCCCATCGAGACCTCAGAAGCCAGTTCGCCAAACACCTGCGCCGTCGCGGCGCCGTAGTCGCTCTTCAGGCTGTCGCTGAAGCCCGGGAAGGCGATACTGCGGCTGCTCGAGATGTCGTGCCAGGAGTAGGCCGCACCAGTGCGCAGAGCGAACGCCCCCCATTGCGTGCCGCCATAGAGGCCGACATGGTAGTTGTCGCTCGAGCCCGACGAGTGGCGATCCTCCACGTCGAATCTCGTGTGGCTGTAGCCGGCCACCGCGCCGAAGCGCCAGCTGTCGAACACCAGCCCGTCCGCACCGATGAAGAAGCCGCCGGTCGAGCGGTTGAGGCGCGCCGCGTTGCCGTCGCCATCAGTATGCCCCCAGGAGCCGAGCGCCTCACTCCAGATCGCGAAGCGATCGGTGCTCGCCTCCTCTGCCCGCGGCTTGCCGTCTTCATAGGTGACGACCGTGCCGCCGGACGCTCCCACGTCGGCGAAGGCCGCGCGGATGCGGTCGTTGACCGCATTGCGGATGAAGCGGCTGTCCTCGATCAGCGCGGTGCGGGCCGAGGCATGGATTTCGCCCGACAGCTGGTCGAAGCCGGCGCGCGCCTGATCGGCCGACAGGTTCAGCACCGCGTCGTAGACTGCGTTGCCGCTTCCCAGGCTTTCGACGCCGCCGCCGGCGGCGATCTGGTTGCGCGTGAGGCCGACATTCCGGAAAGCAACAGCGTTGCGCGTCAGCCTCAGATAGACGCTGTTGGCGTCATAGCTGAGCAAGGGATCGAGGAAGGCGAGGTTCGAGGTCGCACCGGCAAAAGTGCCCGAGCGCCCGCCATCGGCATGAAGGATCGTATATAGGCTCTGCGGCACGTAGTTGCCCGCTCCGGCCAACACCCGGACGGTGCCGCCATTGATCGTCGCCGTGCCGGTGGCGTTGATGCGATCCGACTGCCCCGCGGCATTTGTCTCGACTTCATAGATCGAGCCCGGATTGAAGGTGATGTCGCCCGCGACATTGAGCGTGCCGATCGAGTTGCCCGGTGCGATCGTGCCCGAGATGGTCGTGTCTCCCACCGTGCCGATGCCCTGAAGTCGGCCGCTTGCCAGCACATCGAGCGTGCCGCCAAGCCGGCCGTTTACCGCCAAGGCGCCGTTTTCAACCGTGGCTTCACCGGTGAAGCCGCTGGAATCGCCGGTGAGCGTGATCGTGTTTCCGGCCCCGGCGGCGAAGCTCAACTCGCCCGCGCCACTGATCTTGCCGGCATAGATGCCCGATTCGTTCTGCTCGAAACGCATCACGCCGGCATCGCGGGTGTCGACATTGCTGCGAAACAGGCCAGTGGTCGAGGACAATGCGCCCTCCTGAACCACCCAATCGAGCGTATTGAGGCCCGTCAGCCGCAAGGTGCCGCCACCCTCCTTCTCCATGCGGCCGATGCCGGTAATGCTGCCTGCGAAGGAAGCATCCGTATTCTGGTTGAAGCGCACCAGGCCATTGTTGACGATGTTGTTGCGGATGCTGTTCGCATTGCCCGCGAGCATGCCGGCGCGGACAATCGTGTTGCCCTGATAGCTGTTGTTGCCGGCGAGTATGAGAAACCCGAGATCGTCCTTGACCAGCCCGCCAGGGCCGGTGAGATTCGATGCGATGACGGCGCGGTAGCTGCTGCCGGCATCCGTTCCGTCGCCGACACGGATGACGGTCTGCGGCGCGGCGAGCGAGATCGGGCCACCGTTCACTTGATAGCCGCTGACAGCGAACTGCATGCCGGTCACGCTCGCCGGACCGTTGCTCCCATCCACCGTGACGACACCGGAGGTGCCTTGGAACACGGCGAACCGGCCGCCCCATGCGTGGTTGGCCTGGCCATTGGCGTCCGTCCAGTTGGTCGAGGACGCGTTCCAGGTACCGCCGCCGCCCGAGATCTGTCCATCGGCGGTAGTGTTGGCGCCGTCCCAGAACTGGATTGTCGGGACTTCGCCCGGTCCGGGGGCATCCCCAACCACGATGTTGACCTGATGGGCGATCGCCGTCTGGACGCTGACGTCGCCGCGGGCGATGCCGTCCGGCAGGCCATTGACCTCGAGTCCGTTATCGGTCAGCGCCCCGCCATAGTCGAACAGACGATAGACACCCTGCCCGAAACCACCCGCATCCTCGATGTTCAGCCAGCCATCCAGCGTCAGGTTGCCGCTGATGCCGAAGAGGGCAGCATTGCTGGGCGCGCCGAGCCTGACATCGACTGAAGCGTTGCGGTTCAGCGCGAGATTGCCTTCGATGGTCAGGCTCTGGTCGGAACTGCCCGCCAGAATGCCGTCAATCGCGACATTGCCGGCGATCGTGCCGATGCCGGTGAGGGTGGCGTCCGACAGCACGGTGACGGGGGCCGTCAGATAGCCATCCACCTGCAACGTGCCGGCTTGGACTTCCGCGAAGTCCACCTCCGAACCCATACCGGCGAGCACGAGCGTCCCACTGCCACGTTTGTAGAATTCCAGATTCTCCACCGGATTGGTCTGGTAGATGCGCCCACCGAGCGTGGCGCTGCCTCCGCCCGCCACCTCTACGTCGAGATTGTACCAGTCAAGCGTGACGTCGTTGTCGAGCCGGACGCCGTCGACAAGGACAAGCCGCGTGGCGGCGCCGACGCGCAGGTCACCGGTGCCAAGCGCGCCCGTGGCCGCTGCAACCAGCTTCCCCTGCGCCAGAAAGGTGCCGCCGGAATAGGTGTTGCTGCTGCGCAGCGTCAGCGTGGCGTCACCTTCCTTGCGAAGAACGCCCTCCCCCGTGATCCGGCCGGAAAAACTCGTATCGAACCGGTTCCGCCCGACGGTCAGCTGAGAGGCGGCCTCGACGCGAACCGTGCCGGTGCCGGCAATATCTCCCACCTTCTCCTGCCCGATGACGCGGAAGGTCGCGTTCCGGTCGATGATGAGCGAAGCCGCATCGGAGATGTCGCCGCCAGCGTCCGCGTCGGACGTCAATATGCCGGCGTTGATGAAGATGCGCCCATCCACTGAATGCGCGCCCCAGAGCCGGAGTTCGCCAGTGCCGGTCTTGAAGATGTCTCCGGTGCCGCTGATGGCTCCGCCCAGAAAGCCTATCCCTGAATCGAGAACTTGCAAGGAGACTGTCGCAGCGTGCGCCGCATCGCCGAGCACGATGCTGTTGCCGATGTCTACTCGATCCCCGAGCGAGATGACGGAACCCAGACCTTCAATATTCAGATTGCCTGTTCCAAGCGCATTGGAATGGCCGAGATCGAGTATACCCCCGACAAGTGTCGTGCCGCCCGAATAGTTGTTGTTGCCGCGCAGCTGGAGGAGGCCGTCGCCTTCCTTGCGCAGCGCAACCGTATTGGTGCCGTCGGCGATCGTCCCGGCAAACAGGCCACTGTTCGATATCGTGAGAACGGCGGCATCGGCGCCGTTATTGGTGATCGTGCCACCGGTCACAGTCCCCAGGCTGGTCAGCTCATAGACGGTCTGACTGACGCCGTAGAGATCGAAAACCCCGCCGGCCACGCCGAATATCGTGCCGGCCCGGCTGTAAAAGTCTCGCGCCGCATCGGAGCCGAAGCGGACAACGCCGCCCGAAATGATGACGCCGCTATAGGCCGGGCTGGCTGTCAGGCTGGTGGGCGCGAAAACCAGCGTTCCATTGTTTGCTGTCGTCTCGCCGAGGAAAAGGTGTCCGCCCGTCGCATCCCCATAGTTAACGGTTCCGGCAAAGACCGCGTCCACACCGGAACGATAAAGTATCGAATTCGCCTTCCCTACCGTGACGGCATCGGAATAGGTGCCGTTTTGGGTGTAGATGACAGGGGCCGCGGCTGCCGGTTTCGCCAGCAGCGTTCCCGCCGCGACCAGCGCCGTTGCCGAGAGGAGACTGGTCTTCAGGCTGGAAAAGGAACGCACGGCGAGCTTCGAATTGTGCGCTTTCATTATCTACCCCTTGGAAGGACTTGAGGTGTGACCGCGTCGATCTCGGCGGCCGGAGTTCATTCGGATGAGTTCAGGAGGAACCGTTTCAGCCGCGGCGCGGTCGGTCGGACGACGCCGTGAAACTCCATCGCCAGAAGGTGGCCCCTTGTCCGGCAGGCTTTTCGCTGCCGGTCCTTTTCGGAGTGGGCACGGCTTCAGCTAGTGGCCGCGCGCACCGGTCGTCAGGCTTGCGCTCCCTATCGCAGCTCGCGAAAAGAAGTTGCGCACCGAAAATCTCCAACCGTCTCAAGATACCCCCAACGATTCCGCACCGGTTATTGAGAGCAATACGGAGGGACCTACATGATCGTCTCCGTCGAGAACGAATGACCTTTGCAAGAGACGAACAGGAGAGGATTTTTTGAGGCGTTTGGTGTCACAAAGCGCCGAACGCCGCGGCAGATTTCATCTGTCGCGCGGCGTTATTTCAATTTTTCGGTAGGAACAGCTATTTGAGCAGAGTCGCCGCTCTGATCTCGGACGGCGTCGCTTCGAAGCGCTTCCGAAACGCCCTGTTGAACGACGATAATTCGGAAAAGCCGGCATCGTGGGCGATAGCGGTGATCGTGCTGGAGCCGGGATCGCGTTCCCTGAGAAGCCGGAAGGCAAGCTCAAGCCTGTGCTCGCGAACGAAATCCGAGAAGGTGGTGCCGCTACTCTCGAAAAGACGCTGGATGTATCGCGGCGTCACACCCTGGCGTCTCGCGACAGCATCGATGTGAAGGCTTTGATCGGATAGCCGCTCGAGAATGTCCTTCTGAACGAGCTTCAATCGCGCCTCCGCAATGCTGATCTCGTTGCGCTCGGCACCGCCGCGCACAAATCCATCGAGAACCAGGGCGGTGAGATCATATATATGGCGCGAGGCCATCTCGCTCGCCTTCTCCGTGGTCGGCGGGCTTGAGCGAAGACTGTCGGCATAGCCCGTGAGCAACCTCATGTGGGGGGCCGTTGCAGGGAGAATGTAGCTCGCTTCCATGTCCACGCGTGGCGCCAGCCTGGCGAGCAGCCGTCGATCCAGCGCCATCACATAGACCGCCTGAGGCTTGCCGAACCAGAATTCGGAGCAAACGGCTTCGTTCACCAACGTCAGGTCCCCGGCGGCTACTCTGACCGGATCTTTTCCGTCGACTGAGAGCTCGTGGTCCTCGTTGTGGGTCGCCAGCAGATAGTGCTCGCGCCCGTCCTGGAGCAGGTCGCGTGCGCGCGCCCCATGCACCGGAGAGAACCAGGTCTGGCCGACGGTCAGTTCCCCGGGAAGCCACATGGCAGCCAGATCGATGCGGACGTCCTCACTGTCGAGATGGCGGAAGCGCAGGCCGCCAATGTAGTGGCCGACAAAATCATGCACGAAGGACAGCCGCTCACGTTGCGGAATGTCTTCCGTGGATAGTCGTTGCATCGGAACCGGAGTTACGGTCACTTGTCTCGCCCCCGAGCGCTGTTTCGCCCGTAAAAGTTGCATCCGCAACAATAGGGAGGGCCGAGCGCGATCGTCTCGGCCGAGGATGAACAAGCTTTGCAGGAGACGAACATTGGCGAAATTTGCATGTGTCCCATGACACCGCAACTTACGCGCTAACCAGGGACAGGTTCAAGAACGGGCAACCGCATCCCAAATCGCTGCTGTTTGAGCGGTCGGCGAACTCAATCCAGAATCGCGCGTATGGCCTCGTCCACAACCTCGTGCAGCCCGCTTGCCTGGAAGGACAGGCGGTTGCCGGAGCCTACATTGCTCGCCATGGCGATCGTCAGCCCGCTTCCAGGATCGTGCTGCATGACGCAGACATAACCGGGAATGCTGCCCTGATGTCCGTAGAAATCGCGGCCGCCATAGCTGCTCTGGAACAGGCCGGCTCCGGTCTCGCGCAATCGCGTGCCGGGGAAAGAGACCGGAGCACGCTTGCCGAACATCTCCTCGAACCAGCTTGGCGACACCACTTTGCCGGCAAACAGTCCGCCCATGAACGAAACGAGATCGCCCGGCGTCGAGACCATATCCCCGCAGCCATAGGCGCCCGAATAGGGGAACGTGTCGGACGAGTCCTGCAACTCCTCCGAGTACGGCAAGACGCCTTCCATGCGCCACATCTCGCCACCCGAGGCGATGTCCATGCCCGCGCCCACTGGCGGCGGCGGGCGATGGTAGTAGCCCCGTACCAGCCGTTCGCTCGGGAACGCCTCGGTGGCGGGTGACCAGGTGTCGCGCAAGCTCAGCGGCTCCAGCACCGCCTGGCGAACATAGGCACCTAGCGACACGCCGGTGACCTGCTCGATCAGCAGCCCTGCCAGCACATAGCCGGTATTGTTGTACACGGCCGGGCCGCCCGGAGACTTCTGGCCGCCGGCCTTGAAGGCGATGTCCACGAGTTCCGATGGCTTCCAGACCCGGCCGGGATCCATCGGTATGTCGTACTCGAATTCCGGTAGCCCGCTGCGGTGATTGACCAATTGCCTGACGCCAATTTCTTTCGCGCCCGGCAGGTCGGGGAACCACTGTGCGATGGGCGCACCGAGATCGACCTTGCCGTCCGCGGCAAGACGGACCAGAGCGGCGGCGACGAATGTCTTCGTGCAGCTGCCGATCTTGAAGAGCCGGTCAGGCGTGACCGGCGTGCCGTCGCGCCGGTCCGCCAGGCCGGCCGTGATGGTCTCTGTGGGCTGGCCGTCGAGCGCGAAAGCAATCGAGGCTCCTACTGCTCCCTGTGCGATGTAATCCGCAAGCATTCCGTCGATCTTTTCCGGCTTTGAGCTCATCGGCTATGGCCCTATTCGGCGACGTCGACATTGGCGAAATTCTGCCGGCCGAACGGATCGAGCACGTAGTTCAGCACGCTCTTGCGCACGGGGATCGAGACGACGGAATGGGCGATCGGCGCGACGGGCACTTTCTGCTTCACGATTTCCTGAGCCTGGCGATATATCTCGGCGCGCTTGGCAGGATCGGAAGTCTCGCGACCTTCCTTGAGCAGCTTGTCGAAATCGGCATCGCACCAGCGGGAGCGATTGGAGCCGCCGGCGACGCCTTCGCAGGTCAGCAAATAGCTCAGCATGTTGTCGGGATCGCCATTGTCACTGCTGCCGCCGAGCAGGAAGGTGTCATGCTCGCCCGCGGCTGTGCGCTTGAGATACTCGCCCCATTCGAAGCTGACGATCTCGGATTTCACCCCGACGGCTGACCAGTCGGCCTGGATCAGCTCGGCCATGCGGCGTGCGTTCGGATTATAGGGCCGCGAGACCGGCATCGCCCAGAGCGTCACCGAGAGGTCGTCGGCGTGACCGGCTTCGGCCAGCAGCTTCTTCGCGCCTTCGGGATCGTAGTCGATCCCAGCGTCCTTGACGGCGCCAAGCTGCGCCGGCGGAACCACGCTGCCCGCCACACTGCCGGCACCCTGGTAGACCGCGTCGACGATCGCCTGGCGGTTGATCGCCTTGGCGAGCGCGGCGCGCACCCGCGCATCATCAAGCGGCTTGTGCTCGACGTTGAAGCCCAGCACGCCGACGTTCTGCCCCTGGAGCTGGAGCAGGTCGATGTCGGGATCGCCCTTCAGGTCGGCGATCGCGGACGGCGGCGGCGGCGCAGCGACCTGGCACTCATTGGCCTTGAGCCGCTCCACCCTGACCGTTGGCTCAGGCGTGATGGCGAAAACCAGCGTGTCGATCTTAGGCGCGCCGCCCCAATAGTCCTTGTTTGCCGTATAGCGGATCTGGCTGTCCAGCATGTATGCTTGCAGCATGAACGGGCCGGTACCGACCGGCTCGCTGTCGATCAGTTCCGGCGTGCCGGCAGCGACCATTTTCTCGGTCTGCTCCAGTGACATGATAGACATGTAGTCGAGCGCGATACCCGAGAGGAACGTCACGTTCGGCGCCGTCAGCGTGAAGCGAACGGTGTAGTCGTCGACCTTCTCGATCTTGTCGACCATGGAGCCGAGGCCAAGCGCGTTGAAATACTCGTACGAAGCCTTGCCGAGCTTGTGGTAGGGATTGTTCGCGTCACGCTGGCGATTGAAAGTATAGAGCACGTCGTCAGCGTCGAAGTCCCGCGTCGGGGTGAAATGCGCGCTGGAATGGAACTTCACGGCGCGGCGCAGATGGAAAGTGTAGACCTTGCCATCCGGCGAGACGTCCCAGCTTTCCGCCAAGGCCGGCCCGATTTCGGTGGAGCCTGGCTTGAATTCGACCAGACGGTTGAAGATCGTCTTGGCCGCGGCGTCCATAGTCGAGTCCGCGATCCCGATCATCGGCGTGAAGGTCTCGGGGCTCGCCTCCGAGCAATAGACGAGAGTCTTGGCGCCGGCATGTCCAGCCGCGAACACGGAAGTTGCGAGGACGGCGGCACGCAAGAGGAGCAGGGACTTCATCGGGAGCGTTTCCTATTCAGCTAGTAGATTTAGCGTATAGGAAAAATTCGCTCTGTGCGAAAGTGACCAGCTGCCGGATTCGGTTAGAATGGTTGACCGCTCGAGAGGAACCCCGGAATGCACGAACAGCCCAGGCTCGGTGACTGTCTGCGCAGCCTGCGCAGAAAGCACGGCTGGACGTTGCACGACGTCAGCAGCGCGACTGGCGTTGCCGTCTCGACCCTGTCCAAGGTCGAGAACGACCAGATGTCGCTCAGCTACGACAAGCTGCTGCAGATCTGCGGCGGATTGGGCATTCATGTGACGGAACTGCTGAGTGGCGGCAGCAGCGAACCGCCGCCGCGTACACGCCGTTCGGTTACGGCGCCAGCCAACACGCTGCGCCAACTCACGCGCAACTATGACTATCACTACCTTGCCACCGACCTCGTGCACAAACGCATGGTGCCGATACGCGCCTTCGCGCGCGCCCGCAGCCTGGAACAGTTCGGGCCACTCACTCGCCACGCCGGCGAGGAATTCCTGATCGTGCTGAAGGGCGAAATCGAGCTGCACACGGACCAGTACTCGCCGGTGCGGCTGAAGGCGGGCGAGAGCGTTTACATCGATTCCACGATGGGCCACGCATATCTTTCTGTCGGCGAGGGCGACGCCGAGATGCTGTGCGTCTGTTCTGGCGAGGAGGCGGACATGGAAAAGACGCTACTTGGCCTGAACGAGATCGAGTCGGCCGGAAAGTCTCGCTAGTTCACTGATGGAGCCCGACTGCCGGTGAACGATCTAGATTGCATGTGATAGATCCGGGCTGCGGTCTCGTGGAATATCGCGTGCAGTTCACTCTCGGAGAACCCGCGGAAGATTTCGAAAAGTCGTTCGAGGTGAGCGTTCGCCGGAACCACCTTCGCGTCGACCGGGAAATTGGTCCCGAACATCGCCCGGCTCGGCCCGAACAGTTCGACGGCCTGCTCCACGAGGGATGACAGATTGCGGGGATTCATCTCCGGGTCGATCATTGCCAGCCCGGAAAGTTTTACGAGCACATTCGGGCGCTCGGCCAGCCTCCCAAGTCCACTACGCCATCCTGCCAATCCTTCGGCCGAGCGGTTCATCGGGAATCCGAGGTGAGAAACGATGATGGTCGTATCGGGGAAAGTATCAGCCAACGTCGCCGCGTCTGGCATGAGGCGGGGTGTGACCTGTAGTTCGAAAGAGAACTTATGCTCCCGAAGGTGCGAAAAACCCGCCAACCAGCAGGGATCGACCATGAGATTGTCGCCTGCTTGTAGCGCAAAGAGCGAGGGGTGGTCTTCGGCGAGCCGCATGCGGATCCCACGCACAAAGCTGAAGCTGCTCTGCCTGTCGAGCACGGCTTGTACGTCGTCAGCGGCGAGGTCGGCATAGGCTACTGCCGCACTCGGCCAGCCTGTAGCGGTGATGCGCTCCGCCAGCCAGGCTGTCTCACCGCAAGGGTCGCCTCGGTCCCAACCCGCCTCGACATGCACCGACCCGATAAGATCGAGGGATCGCATGTCGTGCAGATACTCCGACACATCGTAGGACGGGGTGAGTTGTCCCCCGTCGGCCAGGAGCCAAGGGTAACGCGGGTTCTCGCCCAGGCCCCAGAGATGTTGGTGGCAATCGATAACAGGAATGTGTGGCCGCATGGCAATTTTTTGTTTTCGACCCCACTCGATCAGAAGGTCGCGCGGCTGCTGCTCAGACCGAAGGCGGCACCCGTAGTGAAGGAATTCTCGGCCGTCAGCAGCCAGGCGTGCCTGCCAGGCAGATCAAGCTGGTTCTCCATGCGATTCCCCCGCTCCGCTGCCAATGATCTGATCCGGTGAAATGCGCCGACCGGTCTGAGCAAAGACATGCGCCCGGCGCATGTTCGGCTTTAGTCGGAGGCGTTCCCCTTGCTTCACGACCGCATCTCCCGGCACCCGCACGATTATGGGACGCTCGGAAGCCACCGTGTCGACATGCGCATAGGTGTCGGTTCCAAGCCGTTCGACAATCGCGACCGGCCCCACCAGCACTTGATTGTCCGCATCGACGGGCGTCAGGTGTTCTGGTCGGATTCCGACCTCCAGCGCTTCGCCGGGCCGGCCAACCTGCGTCGAAAGTGCAAAGTTGGAACCAGGTGCATTGTCGGGCACGAAAATGCCCGGGTCGGCTTCCGATATTCGGCCCGGTATGAGATTGATGCGTGGTGAGCCTATGAAGGTCGCCACAAAGCGGTTGGCCGGATTGTGATAGAGCTGGAGCGGTGCTGCCACCTGCTGGATCGTGCCGCCGTCCAGAACGACGATGCGATCTGACAGTGTCATCGCCTCGGTCTGGTCATGCGTTACATAGATCATCGTCGTGCGCAATGTGGACGCGAGACGCGCGATTTCCACCCGCATCTCGACACGCAGAGCGGCATCAAGGTTGCTCAACGGCTCGTCGAAGAGAAAGACCTTCGGTTGCCTGGTGATCGCTCGTCCGATGGCGACGCGCTGGCGCTGCCCCCCACTTAGTTGGCGCGGATAGCGATCGAGCAGAGGGCCGATGCGCAAGACGTCAGCTACCCCCTCGACCTTCCGGGCGATTTCCGCCTTCGGAAGTTTCATCAGCTTCAATGCATAGCCCATATTCTGACGCACTGTCATATGCGGATAAAGCGCATAGGACTGGAATACCATGCTAACGCCGCGATCCTTGGGGGACAGGTCGTTGGCAATCGCGCCGTCGATCAAGACGCAGCCGGCCGATATCTCCTCGATGCCGCAGATCATCCGCAGCAAGGTCGACTTGCCGCATCCCGACGGGCCGACGAAGGACATGAACTCGCCGTCCTCGATCGAAAGGTCCAGACTGTCGATAACCGTAAGCTGACCGAAACTCTTGCTCAGCTTTTCCAGCCGGACGCTTGCCATGATGCTTCCTCCCGACCAGAATGCCAGCGGATCCCGCGAGTTTGTTAAAACGTTATCATTTTCCTAGATTCTCGCAATGGGCTCTGCCTTTCTTTTCTCGTCCATTGGTCGACATGAGCCGTTGAGCACTACGCTCAACGGGAGGAGCAGCCGGCGCGGCGGACCTTCGAAACGGCCCTCTATGCGATCCAGCAGCAGGGTGGCAGCCTCCGTCCCAAGAGCCGTCAACTCGCGATCGATCATGGTGATCTTCGGCTCCATCACGGTAGCAAGCATCCGATGGTCCGCGCCGATAATGGAGATATCCTCGGGTATCCTGAGATTATGCTCCCTCACGGCCTGCAGCACGCCGTAAAGGATCTGATTTCCCGCCGCCACGATTGCGCTCGGCCTTGTCTCGGAGAACATCTGGCAGGCAGCGCGATAGCCGTATTCGATCGACTGGGCGTCAGGAAAGATGCGTCGTTGCCCGGGCGTGACGCCGTGGGCAGCCATTTCGTCCCGAAACGCCCTGAGTCGCTCCCGGCCCGGCCGCATGGACTGCGCAGCCGTGATGAACGCGATGTCCCTATGCCCAAGGCCCAACAGGTAGCGGATGGCCTCGCGGGTGGCGTCATAGTGGTTGCTCAGCACCGCATCCGCAGGGACATCTATATCGCGATCCACGAGAACAAGCGGGCAGTCGACGCCGCGCAGGACCTGGAGCGTCCCGGCATGCTGCTCATTGGCGATCTGCAGCACGATTCCGTCCACCCGGTTGCTGCGAAATTTCCTCAGTGCCTCCATCTCGATTTCGGAATCGAAATTCGAGCAGGCAAGCATCACGGTGTAGCCCGCCTGCCGCATTTCCCTCTCAACCTGCTGGGCAATGATGGCATTCACACCGTTGGTGAAGTCGGGCATGAGGAAGCCGATGATCCGGCTCGAATTCCGTCGCAGGCTCTGCGCTGCCGCGTCCGGATGATAGTTCAGTTCACGCATCGCTTCGTGAACCCTCTGCCGGCTGGATTCCTTGACCGACGGATGGTTGTTGATCACGCGCGAGACCGTGACCAGGGAAATGCCCGCGGCGGCGGCGACATCCCGAATGGTCGGCCGTCTGAAATCCTGCTTCGTCCGTTTCGCTCTCGGCATATTATCCTCGGATCGCTCGCTGGAGGCGCCGGTCGAACTCCCCGACGTCGCGAACATTGCCGATTGACACGCCGTCTCGGCTATGAATGTATAAACGATATAAAAAATAGGGGGAAGGGGCTTGCGCTACGCTTGGACCATGAGGCTCAAACCCGGATGCGCGGGCGCCTATGTCCAGCTTCATCGCGACATATGGCCGGAGATGAGCGCGACCCTGGATCGGGCGGGGTACCGAAACTACACGATCTTCCTTCAGGACGACCTGCTCGTCGGATACTTCGAGTGCGACGACCTTGATGAATTGAAGCAAGTGCTGGCTGCGGACCCGACGGCGGCGCGCTGGCGAGTCTCTATGGCGGAGCTCGTGGACAACAGACCAGATCCGCGAACAGGGTTTCTCCCCCTCATGACCCCCGTCTTTCACCACGCAGGAGCGGCAGCTTCCCGATGAGACGCTTTCCGAAGATCAAGGCCATGCGGGCCTACGTTGTCAGCGGCGGCGGGCGCGGCGCCGATTACCACGACCAGGACAGCGGTCATTGGATCATCGATTCCAAATTCGCCACCCCGATGTCCACCTACAAGGATTATCGCGGCAGCCGTACCGAATGGGGCATCAATGTGCTCGGCGGGATCGTCGTCGAGATCGAGGCCGCCGACGGTACGGTCGGTGTGTCGGCCGGATTTGGCGGTCCACCTGCCTGCTTTCTGATCGAGAAGCATTTCAGCCGCTTCGTCATCGGCTCCGACCCTGCGGAAATCAACCGCATGTGGGACCAGATGTATCGATCCAGTCTCTACTACGGCCGCAAGGGCCTCCCGGTGGCCGCGATCAGCGCAGTCGATCTGGCGTTGTGGGACCTGCTCGGCAAGCTGCGTTCGGAACCTGTCTACCAGATGATTGGCGGCAAGGTTCGCGATGAAATCGAGTGCTACCAGACCGGCGCGCGGCCCGACATCGGCAAGGAATTGGGTTTCATCGGAGGCAAGGTCCCGCTGCCCTACGGACCCGCCGAGGGCAGTGAGGGAATGCGTCAGAACATTGCATTCCTCTCGCGGTGGCGAGATGCGGTTGGGCCCGATTTCCCACTCATGGCCGATTGCTGGATGGCGCTCACGCCGCGTTATGCGATCGATCTGGCCTGGGCCACGAGGGATCTCAACATCAACTGGTACGAAGAGGCGCTGTCGCCAGACGACATAGATGGCTACCGCGAACTGCGGCAGGCCTGCCCCTGGCAGAAATGGACCACCGGCGAGCACGAATATACGCGCTACGGTTTTCGTGAACTGTTGGAGACTCGTTCGATCGACATAATCCAACCGGACGTCATGTGGTGCGGGGGCCTTACGGAACTCCTCCGGATTTCAGCCATCTCGGCATCGTATGACATTCCGGTCGTGCCGCATGGGAGCGGCGCTTACAGCTATCACTTCGTGATTACCCAGCCACATATCCCGTTCTGCGAATACCTCAACCCAAGTCCGCAGTGCGACCGAATCCAGCCTGTCTTTGGCTCGCTGTTCAAAGACGAGCCCTTGCCGCAACGCGGGCGCGTGCGACTCCCGGACCTGCCGGGATGGGGCATGGAACTGGATTTGGCTGCGATATCCGCTGACGCGGCAATCACCAAGGCCGGCTAGAGCTATGAGGACGCGGCCCGAGATCAACGCTGAAGCCGGCGGGCACAAACCGACCGGGCTTTACGGCCGCAACGAGAGCCTCTGGCCATGTGGCTGATCCTCAAGCACAGCCCGCTGACGCGGCAATCACCAAGGCCGGCTAGAGCTATGAGGACGCGGCCCGAGATCAACGCTGAAGCCGGCGGGCACAAACCGACCGGGCTTTACGGCCGCAACGAGAGCCTCTGGCCATGTGGCTGATCCTCAAGCACAGCCCGCTGACGCTGGCATTGCTCTTCGCGCCCGGGCTGGTGGTATCCGCGATATTCCTCGTCTATCCCGTGATCAACGGCGTACGTCTTAGCCTGACGAACGCATCGCCGATGCGGCCTATCCAGCGTTTCGTCGGGCTGTCCAACTACACATATCTGCTCAGCGACCGGACGTTCTGGGAGGTTCTCGCAAACAGCTTCGTCATAGTCGGCGCAGCAATTGCCATCTCCATGGTCGCCGGCTTCGCCCTGGCGCTTTTGCTCAACCAGGGCCTGCGCGGAACGTATTTTTTTCGTGTCGCCGTGTTCCAGATCTGGGTCGTGCCATGGATCTCGGTCGCCATCCTCTGGGGGTGGGTCTTCAATGCCGACTATGGGATCGTCAACTACGTCATGGTGCGGATTGGGTTGATCGGCCACAACCTCAATTGGTTCGCCGATCCATATCTGGCCAGACTGGTCATCATCCTTGGCTTTGCCTGGCGGATGATCCCGTTCATGATGGTCGTCTCGCTGGCAGCGCTGCAAAGCATTTCCAAGGAAATCCTTGACGCGGCCGCAGTCGACGGCGCGGGTCCCTGGGAGCGTCTCAGGGACATCGTACTCCCGCTGCTGAGGAACATTCTCGTCGTGATGGGCCTTCTCCAGGGGGTCAAGCTATTCCAGGAGATCACCTTGCCCTGGGTGCTGACCCAAGGTGGACCGGTCAACGCAACCACGACGCTCAGCCTCTACGCCTACAAGCTCGCCTTCCAGCGCTGGGATTTCGGCCTGGCCTCGACCGTCGGGACGCTGTGGCTGTGCATACTGCTTGTCTTCGCGCTGGCCTATCTTCGGTTCTTCGTGAGCGCGCGCAATGACTAGCGGATCCAGCGCGAGCGTGCCTCTCCCCCGCCTCCATCCCCGCGCAGTGGCGAGCTACGTCGTCATAGTCGTGAGCCTCGTGCTCCTGCTCCTGCCTGTCCTGTGGATGGTGCTGACCGCCTTCAAGACGACGGACGAGGTCTTTCGGGTACCGCCGACGATCTGGCCCTCCGAGGCCAACTGGAAGCCGATTGCCTATGCCTTTTCCGGCAGCCTGCCGCGCTTCTTCCTGAACAGCATCATCATCGCGGCCTGTACGGCTGTGGTCACAACCGTCGTCGGCGCCTTGACGGGCTACGGCATTTCGCGTGCTCGCCATTGGTCGACCAGTGCGCTGCTGATGTTCTTCCTGGCCTCGATGGCCTTTCCGCTGCCTCTGCTGATGATCTCGATCTATTACCTGTTGTCGGTTCTGCAACTGCTCAACACTTATGCGGCCGTCATCATCGGCCATATGCTTCTGACCTTGCCGATCGTGGTCTGGCTGACAAAGGGCTTCATCGACGACCTGCCGGTCGAAGTCGAGCAGTCGGCCTATATCGACGGTGCGGGTCCCTTGCGCATCCTGTTCGACATGGTGCTGCCCATGATGCGTCCTGGCCTGGCTGCGGCCGGGCTCTACGTGTTCGTCACCTCCTGGAACGAGTTCGTCTTCGGACTGTCGTTCACCTCGTCGACTGAGATGCGGCCGTTGCCTGCCGGCATCAGCCTGCTTTTCCTCCAGGAGTTCCAATATCAATGGCCGGAAATGATGGCCGTGGCCACTGTGGCCACCTTGCCGATTCTCCTGCTGTTTCTCGCCTTTCAAAATCAGTTCGTGGAGGGGGTTACGGCCGGCGCGGTCAAGCATTGAAAGCGGCGAAGAACGGATCCGCACGGGACGTTCTCTCCGGATCAATAGGGAGGAAAGTGCAAATGAAGATGTTGAAACGAGCTACTGGGAGATGGGCCGCCATTCTGGCGGCTTCGGCGCTTGCGACCGGCGTTGCCGCGAGCGCACATGCAGAATCGATCAAGATGATGGGATGGGTCGGCCTGTTCGATTTTCAGAAGGCCGGATGGGAGAGGATCGTCTCGGATTTCGAGGCGCAGAATCCTGGCGTGACGATTGAATATATCGGCACCCCCTTCGAGGACACGCTCAACCAGGCGACAGTCGCCATCCTGGGCAACAACGCACCCGATGTCATCCAGATCGCCTCGAGCTGGGTTCCGCAGCTCGCCGGCATGGGCGCGCTGGAGCCACTGAGCGATCATCTTCCCGCCGATGAGATCGCGCAGTTCCCGAAGGCCTCTCTGGATGCCGCAACCATTGATTCCAAAGTTCTTGCACTGGACTGGCTGCCGGGCCCAATCAGCATGGGCTACAACCGCACGCTGATGAAGAAGGCAGGACTCGATCCCGATTCTCCACCCAAGACCTGGGACGAGTTCACCAACGCTGTCGACAAGATCTGCGCGCTTGGTGGAGACGGGGATGCCAAGATCTACGGTGTATCCCTACGCACTGCACGCAATCCCAACTCGGCTCACTGGGCTTTGCCGATCATTTGGGCGAATGGCGGTTCGGTCGTCGACGAGTCGGGCAAGGTCTCCTTCAATAATGACGGCGTGCGCAAGGCGTTCGATTGGTACCGGGACGTAATCCGCCGTGGTTGCAGCCAGGAAGCGTTCGACATCCAGGGTTCGCGAAACGTTTTTGCTCAGGGTCGTGCCGGCTTCATTTTCGAGGGTCCGTGGCTTCGCGGTCTGGTCGAGAAGCTCTCCGGCGGCAAGCTTTCAGTCGCCCCGGAAGGTGATGTCTGGATCGCGCCGGTGCCCGCCGCCGCCGATGGCAAGGTGAAGCAGATCGAGAATTCCAACATGCTTGTCATGACGAAGCAGGCGAAGAACAAGAAACTCGCTGCAAAGTTCATCTCCTTCGTGCTCGGCAACAAGGATACCGTGGAGTACTTCTACGAAACCTCGCAGCAGCTCACGACCGGACGCCTTGACATCCTGAAACAGGGCAAGATGGGCGCGGACCCGTATATCCAAGCATTCGTCGATACGCTGCCGGTGTCAGATCCGCTGCCCATCAACAATCCCCAGGTCAATGCGATCCTGGACGCGGTGACGCCTGCCTTGCAGAGCATTATCCAGGGCGGCGACGCCAATGACGAACTTTCGAATGCCGACCGGGAAATCGACCGAACTTTGGGTCAGTAAAGAGCCGTAAGCGTGCGCACCGCCCTCGGCAGTGCGCACGCTTCTTTCATTCGCCTTGTTCGGAAGTTCCATGACTGAGCATCTCACCAAGATCGGCTTCATCGGCCTGGGCAGCATGGGCTTGGCGCTTGCTCTCCGTCTGGAACAGTCGGGGAAGTTTCGCGTCGTGGGCTACGACCGCGATCAAGACCGGATGAAACGCCTGGCAGCGACGGAAGGACGTTTCGAGCTCGCAAGTTCGATCGATATTGCCGCCAACGACAGCCGATGCGTGATGACCTGCCTGCCATCTGCGGAGGCCGTGCATGAGGTCTATTGCGGGCCAGGAGGGCTGGCAGATCGCCTGATCCCCGGGCAGACAACGATCGATTTCTCAACCGTGCCGCCTGAACTTGCTGTCGAAACAGGCAAGCGGGTGGCCGCGGCGGGCGGTGCACATTTCGAGATGCCGGTCGTCGGCTCGATCCGCGACGCCGCCGAAGGTAAGCTGCACATGCTCCTGTCGGCCACCGACGTCGCGCAGAAGGACGATTTGCCGGATCTCATCGCTGAAGTCGTTTCGCTGCTGGCTTCAGCCTTCACCATCGCCGGTCCGCCGGGTGCGGCCTCTCGCTTCAAGATCATCCAGAACGGTCTTGGCCTTGTCCAGCTCAACGCCATAGCGGAGGCAATCGGCATCTGCGAGGCCTCAGGCTTGTCCAGCAAGGCCTTCGTCGATTTCGTTTCCGCTGCCCCCGGGATGGCGAACACGCCGCTTTTCCGGAACACGGCGCCGCTCATGATCGCGCCGGCCGGCGAGGAGCTGACTGCCCGCCTCGCGATCGCTGCCAAGGATTCGCATCTCTACAACATCATCGCCAAGCAGTCGGGAGCGCGTTCGAATTTTTCCAGCCTATCCTCGGCTCTTTTCGCCGAGGCCGAGGCCAGCGGCCTGTCGAATGCCGATTTCACCCAGGTATGCCGCCTTTTCTCAGTGGGCCGGCACTGACCGCCCGCCATCCGACCAGACAGTGAAAGGTTTCAAGAGTGGGTCGCAACCTCATTATCCTCATGTCCGATGAACACGGCCCGAGAAGCCTGGGGGTGGCAGGGCATCCGCAGGTCAAGACGCCCAACATCGACAAGCTGGCCGCCGCCGGAACGCGTTTTACGAGAGCATATTGCACGTCACCCATCTGCGTGCCGGCGCGTGCAGGCTTCGCGACCGGACTTTATCCGCACCAGAACCATTACTGGGACAATGCCTTCCCCTATGACGGCTTGGTCAAGGGCTGGGGACATCGCCTGATCGAGGCGGGCCACGAATGCGTTTCGATCGGCAAGCTTCACTATCGTAACGACACGGACGACACCGGTTTCTCGCGACAGATAGCTCCCATGCATGTCATCGGCGGACTTGGTGACCTGGTCGGAATGATCCGTAACGGTCCGCCGGTTCGTCACGGCGCGCGCAAGTATATCGAAGAGGCCGGCGAGGGCCGCACCGCCTATCAGCAATATGATGAGACGACTGCCAAGCTCGCCACAGAATGGCTCGGCGCGCATGCTGACGGACGGGAGGGCGAGACGGGCTGGCTGCTTTTTGTTTCCTTCGTATGTCCGCACTTCCCGTTGCAGGCTCCAGCCGAATATCTGGCTCTCTATCCGGAGCACGAGATCGTGTTGCCAGCGGAACTTCCGAGCCAGGACGATCTTCATCCCGCAATCCTGGAATATGCACGGCTGATGAATTTCCTGCCCAGCTTCACCGAGAAGCAGGTTCGCCGTGCCCTCTCGGCCTACCTGGCACTCGTGACATTCATGGATGCACAGGTGGGGCGTGTACTGGAGGCTGTTGAGAAGCTCGGGCTCGCCGAAGACACCACAGTGATCTACACGTCCGATCACGGCGATAACATGGGCCGCAACGGCCTGTTCGGGAAGTCGACAATGTATGAAGATTCGGTCGGCGTACCGTTGATCATCAAAGGCGCGGGCATACCGGCAGGCAGACAGATCTCGACGCCGGTCTCACATGTCGACATCCATCCGACCGTGCTGGAACTCATCGGCGTGAGCCCAAGCGCCGAAGACCAAAACCTGCCCGGGACCTCATTGCTGGCACAGATCGAAGGTGATCAGCGGCGATACCCTGTCTTGTCCGAGTATCATGCGACCTGCTCCACTGGCGGCATCACCATGCTTCGGCAGGGCTCACTGAAATATGTGCACTATGTGAACTATCCGGAGCAGCTCTTTGATCTGGATAACGATCCGGACGAGTTGCACGACCTCGCTGGCGACCAGCACTATCATGCGGACTTGGTTCGGATGCGGAACACCTTGCGCGAGCTGCTCGATCCGGTGAAAGTGGACGCCGCCGCCAAGGCCGAACAGGAAGTACGGATAGCGCTTCACGGTGGGCGTGAAGCGATCCTGGCGGGCGGGACCCTCGGCTACACGCCTGCGCCCGGCGAGAAGCCCGACATCTCCTGACGATCCCGTGCATCGGACCGAAAAGTGCGTCGCGGTTTTCGGATAAATCCGATTCACGGACAAAGGGACGCACCCGAAGCTGGCGCAGCCGGATTAGCCACCATCTGCCGTGCCAGCTTCAGAACCGCGTGCAACAGGCCATTTGCTGCGGAGCAGGCCTAAGATCTCAAGAGCGCAAGCTCATCAGCAGCAAGCCTATGCCCGCACCTTTTCGTCTCTCCTCAGAAGAAAGAAAATCTGCACGACGTTGACCACACAGGTGAACAGATTGAGCAGGACGATCGGGTAAGTCTGCGTCGCCAGCCCGTACAACACGAACATGCTCGATCCCGCGACACTGAGCGTCCGCAAGATGATCATCGACCGGGCAAGCGACGAGCCTGCCACAAGTGCTGTCGCGAGATATCCGACAGCCTCCATCCACTGCATCATCATCGACGATCCCTAGAGAAGGCGCCTTTGGGGGAGCCTCAGCGCTCCGCCGGAGAGAAGGCAGGGTGAGGGTGCTTCACCAGCGGCAGTCCGCCGCCGGCAAGGTCGCGGAGCAGGTCCGCCAGTCGCGAGGCGATGTGGTCCAGAAGCAGGCGCCCCTTTTCGGCCGTGGCGGAGGCTGCGTCCCCGTCGACGCCATGCATGCTGATGTCCTGGCTTTTCCAGCCCAGGCCGCCCAGGCGGCCCTCCTTCGGGTTAGCCGACAGCTGCTGCGTCGCCGATTCGATCGAAGCTGCGCCGTAGGGCGCCCTGACGGCCTTGCCCATGCGCACGAGGTCCGGCCGCAGATGCAGCATCAGCGACGTCTCGACGGCGCCGCCATGCATGGCGTAGCACATCTCCACCTCGTCGAAGAGGCCGTCCGGGTAGCCGGCGTCGAACCAGGTGGCATAGGCCGCGACGACGTCATAGCGCACCCGCAGATCGAGGCACACCGGGGCGAGCAGACCCGTCTGGCCGCCATGGCTGTTGAAGACAAGCAGCCGCTTCAGACCGGATCTTACGGCCCCTTCCAGCACGCGCGTCCACTGGCCCATGAGCTTGTGAGCGGGGTGATAGAGACTGCCGGCATAGTCGCTATGTTCCTGCGAGGCGCCCACCGTCTGCTCGGGCAGGATCACCACCGGCACCGTTTCGCAGAGCATACCCCGCGTGCGCTCGAGGATGCCGCGATTGATGAATGTATCGGTGCCGAGCGGCAGGTGCGTCCCGTGCTGCTCTATGGCGGCAACCGGCAGCACGGCCACGCAGTTGTCCGGCAAGGCCGCGGCTTCATCGCTGGTGAGTTCGTACCAGAATCGCGAAGTTGCCATATCAGCGCGCCTTTCCGGCCTTGCCCAGAGCGACGAGACCTGCCGCGACCGGCGCCAGATCAAGATCGTTGACGGTCTTGACCGTGTTCGCGATCCCGGTGGGGACGGCATCGTCCGGCCACCAGGCGGCGGCGATCGCACCGGCGATCATGGCTATCGTGTCGCTGTCGTTGCCGCCGTTGACGGCGGCAACAATGGCTTTCCAGGGGTCGCCCTCGGCGGCGGCAACGAGGCCGAAGGCATGCGGCACCGCTTCCGCCATGGCCACGCCGTTGCCGATCACTTCCGTGAGCTCGCGCACCGCGCCATCCATATCGCCCGCGAAGCGCTCGCCGATTTCGGCCGCGAGCGCGAGGCGCCGCTTCACGCCCACGCCTCCCGTCAGGCGCCCGCTCACCGGAGCCTGGGCAGCTCCCAAGCTGGCGCCATCGAGGCCGGCATCTATGATGGCGGAGACACCGCCGGAAGTTCCCCCCAGGCCGGCGGCGACTGCGGCGGCCACTGCGCCCGCCCCTTCATAGGCGATCTGCGTGTTGTGCGTCGGCGCTGCCAGCAGGCAGGCCAGCTCGGCCGCTCCCGCCAGGTCGCCGATGCGCGCGCAACCGGCCGCCGGAGCGCGCATCGCCGCGCCGTTCGATGTGCCGAAGGTGCAGGAATAGACGTCCGGCGTCGCGACTTCGAGGGGCGGGGTGCCGCCGCGAAGGCGCTCCACGGCCAGGCGCGTCGTCGGTCCGGCGAAACGGCGGAACATTTCCTCGTCGTCCGCCCAGGTCATCAACCCCTCCACTGCGTCCGCCAGCGTGGGCGCCCTGTCGAGTTCCACCAGCATCCTCGCCATGACGAGCATCTGCGTGGCGTCGTCGGTGAGGCTTCCCGGCGCGAGCCCCAGCGCGAAGGGGGCCTTCGGCGGCGGCGGCGACAGCATCATCACCGGACCGCCGAAAACCTCGACGATCTCATCGGGATGCATCCCTTCGGTGGCCGCACCCAGCGCGTCGCCGGCGCAGGCGGCGAGTAGAACCCGCTCGACCCGGCCGGAAAGCGTTACCTCATGCATCATCTGATCCTTTCATCAATCAGCGGCTGCGCGCGCCGCTCAACGGTGCTCCAGTCGGGAAGGCCGCCTTCGACGAACAGGCCGGCGGCCGTACTGGCGAAGATCAGGGCTTGCTTGAAACCTCTTCCTTCGCCGGACATCTTCGCGAAGGCGGCCAGGAAAACGTCGCCTGCTCCGGTCGTGTTCTTCGGAGTGATCGGCAGCGCCGGCAGCGTGAAGGTGGTCTCGCCATCGCAGGCGATCAGGCCACCCGCGCCGAACGTCACGCAGGCTCTCGATCCGTTCCGCGCCAGGAATTGCACAAGCCGCTCGCCGGCCTCGGCCATCGGCAGGTCGAGCTTTTCAAATTCAATCCAGCCGGCCAGCAACTGTGCATTGGCGATCACGAAATCCGCCAGCCGGGCCACTTCGAAGGCCTGTTCCCAACCCCAGCGCTTGGCTTCGGGCAATTCGAGGTCCAGAGCGGCGCGGGCACCGGCGGCACGCGCGCGTTTCATCGCCGTTGCGACGGCGCCGGCGTGATAGAGATTGGTGATGACGATGTCGTGCGGCTTCGGCGCGAGGCGCCGACCGATCCGTGCCAGAGTGTCTTCGCCCAATGGATCGATGAGGATGGCCTTTTCGCCGGTGTCGTCGAGGATGACGATGGTGAAAGCCGTCGCCATGCCGGAGACGATATCGATGCCCGATGTCGTCAGGCCGATTTCCTCGAGCGAGGCAAGCAGGCTACGGCCGGTCTCGTCGTCGCCTACCGGCGCCATCAGCAGTGCCTCTTCCCGCCAGCGGGCCAAGGCGGCCGCGACATTGCGCGGCGGGCCGCCAGCGACGTCCGTCATCGACTGGATGAAGGCCTTCTCGTCGTGGCCGGGCAGGTTATCGACCTTGACCACCTTGTCCAGTACGACCGGGCCGAGACAATAAAATGCGCCGGTGCTCACGAGGCGGCGACCCGCTGACCCGAAACCCGGTCATAGGCCAGCAATTCGCCGTCTGCGATCGTCATGTAGACGGTCGTACCGTGCGCGGGAGGCTGGCTCGCGGACGGCACGGTCAAACGGGCGCCGCCGATATCGACATGCGCGAGCCACGACCCGCCGATATACTCGCAGGACGTGATGTGGCCGATGAAGTCGGCCGAAGCTTCTCCGGAGACGAAGGCCAGCCGTTCGGGGCGCAGCCCGAGCCGCAGTTCGCGGCCCGGCAGCCCGTGCAACCTCCGCCCGAGTGCTGTCTCAGGGCCGTAGGGCTGACCGCAAACCAGCCAGCCGCCACCGCCGTCCTGCGCGAGATCGACCAGCACGGCCGGCGGATTTCCGACGAAGCCGGCGACGAAATCCGTGGCGGGCCGCTCGTAAATGATCGTTGGCGTGTCGTGCTGAAGAATTTCGCCATTAGCCATGACGGTGACCCGGTCGGCCATGCTCATGGCCTCCTCCTGGTCGTGCGTCACCATCACCGTGGTCAATCCGACATTCTCGTGCAGCTCGCGCAGCTCCACGCGCACGCTCTTGCGCAGCACCGCATCGAGGTTGGAGAGCGGCTCGTCCAGGAGCAGCAGCCGGGGACGGATGACCAGGGCGCGGGCGATCGCCACGCGCTGCTGCTGCCCGCCTGACAGCTCCTGCGGCATGCGCCGGGCAAAGCCTTCGAGCTTCACCATGGCCAGGGCCTCGGCGACCCGCTCGCGCGCTTCCTTCTCCGGCACGCGCCGCATCTCCAGGCCGAAGCGGATATTGGCCTCGACACTCATATGCGGAAACAGCGCGTAGCTCTGGAAGACGATGCCGATGTCCCGTTTGTAGGTCGGCACGTCGTCGATGCGCTGGCCTTCCAGCGTGAGGGTGCCGCTATCCGCTTTGACCAGGCCCGCGATGATCTTCAGCAGCGTGGTCTTGCCGCAGCCGCTCGGCCCGAGCAGCGCGACGAACTCCCCTTTCGACACGTCCAGGGAAATGTCCTTGAGCGCGGTCAGGGCGCCGAATTTCTTGACGACGGAGTCGATCGAAAGCTGCACCGGTGCGTCGGTCATCTTGCCTGCTCTTCCTGCGCGAGCCGCGCCAGCGCTCCGAGGCCGACCAGGATCGCGGCGTTCTGCCCGGCGCCCGAACGATGCGCTTCACCGGTCACGACATTGTCACCGACCGAGCAGACGGAGCCGCCGCGCCGGCCATAGAGCGTGCAAAGCGTCAGCACCGCCGCCGTCTCGCGATCGGTGTTGAGGATGCCGGCGCGCCGCCAGTAGTCGATGATCCCCTTATGGTCGTCCTGCAGATAGCCGTCGGGGCCAGGCCGCCCCCAGCCGCAATATTCGCTGTCGCCGGTGCGCGTAATGCCGACATGGTGCGGGCAGCCGATCTCCGCCGCCTCGGCGGCCATCGCCCTCACCACCCGCCAGTCGGCAACGGCGGGATATTCGGTACGCACATGGCTCTTGGTCATACCTTCGTCGCGCACGGCGCCGGAGGAGATGACGACATCGCCAACACCCACCTTCTCGCCCCAGCCGCCGCAGCCGCCGATGCGGATGACCGTCCGGGCGTCGGTGTAGTTGAAGAGATCCATCAGGGCGAGCTCGGCTTCCGGGGAGCCGCTCCCCCCCGATACGACGGATATCGGCACGCCCCGATAGGTGCCACTGACGGTGGTGAAGAGCCCGGTCCTTGCCACCACGACGGCATCGTCCAGGCAGGCGGTGATGGCATCGTCGGCCGCGCCTTCACCGACGACCAGCGGATCACGCACCGCGAGGACCACCGATGGAGCGATCGTGTCACGCCGGAAGCCGGTGAGGAGCGGAACCCCGTCTCGGGCGAAGGACGGCATGCGGTCGAGATAGGGATAGTCCTGCAACATGATGAACCTCGGTCTGTGCTGTGTCTGGGAGAGGGGCGGCGCTAGAGCTGGCGAGACCATTTGAATGCCCATTCCCCCAGCAGGACCACGACGAGCACCAGGGCGATAATGAGGGCGCCGATGGCCAGCGTGATGGGGTCGATGCCTTCTCCGCGCAGCTGCGCGTAGACCCGCACCGGAAATGTCAGCCATCTGGCGCCCGCGATGAGGGATGAGACGACGACGTCGTTGAACGAGATCAGCAGAGAAAGCGCGGCGCTGGACACCAGCCCCGGCATGGCCAGCGGCAGCGTGACGCGACGGGCAACCGTCAGAGGCGGTGCGCCGAGCGAGGCAGCAGCGGCTTCGATCTGCGGGTCCAGCCGCTCGAAGGTGGAGATCATGATGCGGGTGGTCAGGGGCATGGTGACGACGGCGTGGGCGAGCACCAGCGCCAGCAATGTTCCGCTGATGCCGACCATCGAATAGATCTGCAGCAGCGAGATCGCCCACACGATGAGCGGCAGCACCAGCGGCGCCATCAGGACGGCGGTGATGATGCCGGCGCCGGGTATCTTGTAGCGGGAGAGCGCGAAGGCAGCGCAGGAGCCGAAGACGACCGATATGAGGCCGGCTACCACTGCGACCAGGCTGCTGACGCCGACCGACGAGCGGTATTCGGCGCTGGCCCACGCGGCCTCATACCAATGCAGCGAATAGGCGGCCGGTGGAAAGCGGAAGAATGCCGCATTGTCGAACGAGGCGAAGACGAGAACAGCGATCGGTGCGAGCAGGAAGATGTAGGCGAGGATCGTCCACACCGCGCCGATGGCGGAGAGCAGCGTCTCTTGTTTCATGCGGCCCTCCTGCCGCGGGTGACAAGGCTCTGCAGTCCGGTCGTCACCAGCAGGCACACCGCCAGCACGGCCAGCATGGCCACCGCCAGCGTCGAGGCGAAAGGCCAGTCGAGCACGAGCGCGGCCTGCTGATATGCGATGATGCCAAAGGTCGCGATCTTGCCCTGGCCCAGGATCTGCGGCGTCACGAAGCTGGTCAGGCAGGCGCAGAACACCAGCACGGCTCCGGCCACGATGCCGGGGACGCTGAGCGGCAGCACGACGCGGCGGAAGACCGTGGCGGGCGGCGCACCGAGCGAGGCCGCGGCGTCCTCGACGTCGCGCGGCAGGCGCGACATGGCATTCACCAGCGGCAGGATCATCAGGGGCAGGAACGACTGGACCAGGCCTACGATCACCCCCGTCTTGGTGCCGAGAAGGCGCAGGGAAGATCCGATGAGGCCGAACGCCTTGAGGATGCCGTTGAAGATCCCCAGCGGCCCCAGAAGGTGGATGAGCCCGAGCGCGGGGAGCAGGGCTCCAGAGACGAGAGGGACGAGCGTGAGCGCCAGGAGCAGGCCCTTGGCACGGCCCGCCCTGCGGACGATGAAGCGGCTGACGGGCAATGCGATGACCAGGCATGCCAGCGTGGTGACGCCGCTCAGGACGACCGTGTCCAGCATGACCCGGGCGAAGAACGGATCCTCCAGCAGCCGATGATAGTTGGCGAGAGTGAGGCCGTCCTGGAGCATCAGCGAGCCGGGAGCCCTCACCTTGAGGCTGGACAGCACCAGCCAGACGAACGGCGCCAGGAATACGCCGCCCGACAAGATCAGAGCCGGCAGCAAAAGCAGGGTTGCGTTCTTCTTCATGTGATCGCGGCTTTCGGCTCCGAACGCGCCGCACATCGGCCCAGGCAAAGCCCGGCCGCTGAGACTGCGCCCGAGAAGGCGGCTGCACGAAGAGGTCCGCAGCCGCCTTCTCGATTTCAGGTAACGGTCCCCTACTGGCCGAGGATCTCCTTGTTCCAGCGCAGGGTCCAGGCGCTCCGCTGGCTCATGAGATAGGGCCAGTCGAGCTGAACCAGGCTGTCCACCTCTTCCGGCTTGTCGACGACCTTGTCTGATATGTCGGCAGGAAGCTCGACATTCTTGTTGGTCGGGCCGAAGAAGAGCTGCTCGGCATAGTCCGTCTGGTTCTTGACGCCGATCGCCAGCTCGGCGAACTTCTTGGCAAGCTCCGGATTGGGGGAATTCTTCACCAGGCAGAGCATGTCGCGCACGACCACCGGGCCGGGATTCTTCGGGAAGGCGAAGCCGAGGTCGGGATGGTCCTTGAGGGCCGCGATGACAAAGCCGGAAATCATCGGCGCCATCGCCACCTCCTCAGCGTCCATCATGCCGAAGATCTCGTCCAGGCTGGTGTAGGTGAGCGCGACCGGCGTCAGCTCGGCCAGCTTGCCGAAAGCCGCGTCGGCGTCATGCTCGTCCTTGCCCGCCACCCGCGCGGCGATGCCGAGGATGCTGTCGGACTCCGTGCTGGGGTACGGCGCAAGCGCGATCTTGCCCTTGAATTCGGGCTTCCACATGTCGGCCCATTCGGGCGGCTGCGGCATCAGCTTCTTGTTGTACGCAATGCCCAGGGCGTTGATGCTCATGGCGTAGCAGCCATTGTTCATGCCTGGCCAGATGGCCTTGTACAGGTCGCCATCGGGATCGGGCGCCACGACAATGCCGTCTTGCAGGGCCTGCGGGGCCTCGTAGATGTTGACGAACGCCACATCCATGGTCGGGTTGTTCTTCTCGGCATAGATGCGGGCCATCCGATCGCCCGAGCCGCCAAGCACGAACTCGACCTTCGCTCCGGTCTCCTTCTCCAGCGGTTCTGCGGCGTTCTGGCGCAGCAGCCTTTCGATATCGCCGCCCCACACGCCGACGACCAGGGTTTTGCCGGTAAAGTCCTGCGCGTGTGCCCCAAGGGGCATCGAAGCCAGCGTCGCGCCGGCGAATACGGTGCCCAGAAGCTTGTTCAGTCTCATCTCACTCCCCTCACTGTTCTTGCCTTGCGCCTTCGAAACGCAGGCAAATCGAAATCGCGACGCCTGCCGCCGCCGGCGAGAGCTCCCCGTTCATACCTGCGGGGAGATTCCTGCCCGTGCGGGTAGACTCGCACAGCCGACCTGTCAAAGCGGTTTGCCACCCAACTCCGGAATGCTAGCTGCAACGTTTATTGTTGCGCTAGCAGCAAAATTGGCTCTTACTGATCGAATTTTTCGAGCGCTGGCAGGCAGGATCGATGCAGCTTCTCAAGACGTCGCTTCGCTATTTCGAGTCTGCCATCCGACTCGGCTCGATCCGCAAGGCCGCCGATCAGCTTCACGTCGCCTCCTCGGCCGTAAACCGGCAGCTCCTGCTCCTCGAACAGGAAATGGGCGTCGAACTGTTCGAACGGCTGCCGCGGGGGATACGTCCCACTGTGGCGGGGCAGGCGCTGCTGACCCAGATCAAGCGCTGGGATCGCGAGACCACCCTCCTGATGCAGGAAATCGGTGGGCGGAGCGACGGCGTGCGCGGCACGATCCGGATCGCCATTTCCGAGTCGTTCTTCGACAACATCCTGCCGAGGGCGATGGCGCGCCTCCAAGCTCACTTTCCACGTGTCGATCATATTGTGATGTCCGGCGACACATACCGCATGATCAACGAATTGCTGACCCAGGATGCCGATGTCGTTATTGCCTACGACGTCAGCTCGAACATCCGGGTCGACATCGTCCATTCCGAGATCGACCCGATCGGTGTCATTGTCGCGCCGGGCCATCCGCTGGAAAACCATGCCAGCGTGTCCTTGGAAGATTGCACGCGCTATCCGGTAGTGGCTCCCGGCGGGCATTGGCTCTCGGTCGGCCGCCTCAACGCGCTCTTCCAGGGAGAGCACGAGTTTGAGCAGATCGTGGCCCACGCCGAAAGACCGAGCATGGTCACCGCGCTGGTCAAGGCAGGGCTCGGCATCGCCTTCATGTCGTCCCTCGGGGTGCGGACGGAAGTCAGCGAAGGAAAGCTCATCTGGATTCCGCTCGAACCCGGGGTGATTGAACCGTCGCGCGTGACGATGCTTGGCCCGAGGCGCCGCCCGCTTCCCAGCTACCTTTCACTGTTCATCGAAATCCTGAAGGCTGAGTTCATCGATTACGCCCGGCTGAATTCACCGCCGGCTTAGCGAGATGACGTCACGTGGTGCCGTGAGCGCCTGAAGAGCGTGACGGTTCACGGGGCGAGATGTGGAATTCATTGGCTGCGTCCGCCGAACCGATTATGCTTTTCCTTGCAAGAGGGGAACTCCCATGTCGGGCTACTTCGGCACGGAGATGCAGCGACGCCTGCAAGCGCAGGCCGAAGCGAACGTCGCTTTCAGCAACGCGACGCCCGGCCTGTGCCAGACCGGCCGCACGATGGGCTGCGACGATACGGATCGGCTCGGGTGGGAGCGGATCGAGCAATTTATCGACCGTGACGGCGTCTGCGGTTTCCGCCTGATCCCGGCGGGCAAGGCAGAGGAACTCAAATCGCGTCTGGCGGAGCGGAATTTCCGGTTCGACACCTGGGATGTGTTCCTGGCCGACCGGGCCACTGCTCTGGCGGCGTCGGAGACGATCGTCTCCCGGGGCCCGCCGAATGGCTTGATCGATTTGGAGAGGCCGACCGATCCCGAAGGCGAGTACACGGCGCGCATTCAGGCGCTCATGGGGGGAGCCGGTGTGGTGCCGTTTTCCGGTTCGCTGCTCGTTGGAGCGTTTGGCCCGGCGACAACTTTGGCAGTAGGCGACGACAAGGGAGCCGTTTTGGCGGCTGCGCATGGCTACCTGCCGCACAATACCTACAGTCCATATCACGGCTATGCTTGGGGTGGGCTCGTCGCGGTGGCGCAATCGCAGCGAGGCAAAGGCCTTGGCAACTATGTCAACGCTCGCATGATCGTCAGTGTGTTCCGCGAGCTGGATGCCACACACATCTATGAGCTCGTGTCGCCTTCGAACGTGCCATCCCGGCGTATGGTCGAGTCGTGCGGGCTTCGGCCCGAGCCGGATCTGGTCTGTGGGATCGCGACTTCCAACGACAGCGCGAGTTTCACCCGTTAGGCAAGTCTAGTTTGCCTTCGGTGAGCCAAGCATCTGCTCAAATCCGGAAATGAGGCTTTCAATCCCAAAGTTGAAGGCAGCATCCATTCCGCAATCTTGCAGTTCGCAAAAAAGATCATGCAAAAAGGGGGGTACTGCCCCTTCAGGCGCGTCCAACTCTTGTCGCACCGCGTGGTCGACGTCGGCCGCCTGCTGCTCAAGAACAGACCCTATGACATAATGGCTGATCGCTGCGAGCGCCCAGACAGCAGCTTTCGGGTCGAAGCCCGCAGCGCAGAGCAACCGGATCTGTGCCTCGGCAGTTCCAAACTGCGGCTGTGTCGGCCGCGTGCCTGCATGGACGCGCGCGCCATCGCGATAGGCTAGTAGCGCGGTTCGGAAGCTCAGGGCATTCTCTTTCAGAAATACACGCCAGTCCTCGCCCTCATGGGGGAGCGCGCGTGCGTGTCTTTTCGCCAGCATTGCCTCGGCCAACGCATCGAGAAGGGCGCGCTTGTTTTGAAAATGCCAGTAAAGCGCTGGCTGCTGAACGTTGAGGCGCTCAGCAAGCTTCCGTGTGGTCAGCCTGTCCATGCCGACTTCATTCAGCAACTCCAACGCCGCCTCGACCACGGTCTCTTTATCCAGTTTGGACATCCATCTTCCGCTCTCATGGCTTGACAATTTATCATTGATAAGGTTCGTGTCCACGTCCTTATCATTGATAAATTCCGTTCTTACCGGAGTAGGTCCTGGGTCTTTTCAAGTGAACAAGCCCTCCATCATTGCCCTGCTGATAATCAGCCTCGACGCAATGGGGTTCGGCCTCATAATGCCGGTGCTGCCCACGCTTTTGCGTGAGCTTGTGCCCTCCGGGCAGGTGGCCGGACATTATGGCGCTTTGCTATCCCTCTATGCATTGATGCAGGTCCTTTTTGCGCCGCTTCTCGGTCAACTGTCGGATGTCCGAGGCCGTCGGCCGGTGCTTCTGGCTTCTCTTGCAGGAGCAGCGGTCGATTACATGATCATGGCATCAGCGCCTGTATTATGGGTGCTCTATATCGGCCGGCTTGTCTCCGGCGTCACGGGAGCAACCGGGGCGGTGGCTGCCTCCACCATTGCGGATTCGACAAAGGAAAGTTCCCGCGCGCGCTGGTTCGGCTACATGGGGGCTTGCTATGGCACTGGAATGATTGCCGGACCCGCACTCGGGGGAGCGCTCGGTGGCATCTCCGCTCATGCTCCATTCATTGCCGCCGCGATGATCAATGGCGGAGGGTTCCTGCTTGCTTACATCTTCCTCAAGGAGACTGGCCGCGGTCATGGCAAGACCGGGATTCCGGTTCGCTTCAACCCAATCATCCTGTTCCGGCTGGATAATCCGCTACGCGGGTTGGCGGCGCTTCTTGCCGTCGTTTTTATTGTTCAACTGATCGGCCAAGTACCTGCTGCCCTGTGGGTCATCTATGGGGAGGACCGTTTTCAGTGGGACACCACGACAGTCGGCCTGTCGCTGGCGGCGTTTGGTGCAGTGCATGCGATCTTCCAGGCGTTCGTAACTGGACCGCTTTCAACTTGGCTCGGAGAACACCGCACACTTCTCTTTGCCATGGCAGCGGATGCGGCAGGATTCTTTTTTCTGGCATTTGCCACCCAAGGATGGATGGTGCTCCCGATACTTTTCCTGCTTGCTGCCGGTGGAATCGGTATGCCCGCCTTGCAGGCGATGCTCTCAAGAAGCGTCAGTGGCGATGAGCAAGGAGCGTTGCAAGGAATGCTCACGAGTCTGACCAATCTAAGCTCTATTATTGGGCCGCTCGGGTTCACGGTGCTTTATTCCTCGACCAGGGTAACGTGGAGTGGTTGGGCTTGGGTCGTGGGCGCGGCGCTCTATCTGGTGTGCCTGCCGATACTCCGCAGACCTCTTGCCGCGCGCCGGCCGCTGATCCGCAATTACGAAGAAATGGTCAGCCTCGGTACCCGAAGCGAAGATTGGGGCCCAAACTCAGACGACGGCGATCGCCGGCGAGACTTATAAGAGCTTCATAAGAGCCTGGTCGTTCAGCAGGAGCGCAAGCCGTCCCGAATGTCTCTGTCAACGTTCCGTTCGACCAGGCCCGACACCCGGCTTTGCGCCGAGCGCAAAGCTGCCGCGGCTTGAGGTCGGGCCCATGCTGCCGCTCTATCGTGCGAGCTTCAGAACCGCATGCAGCAGTACATTTGTCCCCGCGGCCAGATCTTCCGGCGAAGCATATTCCTTCACATTGTGGCTGACGCCGTCGCGGCACGGCACAAAGATCATCGCAGTCGGGGCGACCTTGGCGACATTGGCCGCGTCGTGAAGGGCGCCGCTTGCCATGCGGCGACAGGAGTATCCCTGCTCTTCCGCACTGCGCTCCAGGGCCGTGATGCAGGTGTCGTGGAATGCCGTCGGAGGAATGGTGATGCGTTCGGAAACAGCCACCTCGCAGCCGGACGCTTTGCCGGTCGTCCCGCAGACGGCTACGCATTCCTGGGTCAGTTGTTCGAGCGTGTCTGCATCCGGATGCCGGATGTCGACGACGAACGATGCATGACCGACGATGGTGCTTGGACCGTCTGTCGCCGTCCGCAGTTGGCCGACGCTTACCCGCGCCGCGGAGCCGTACCGGCGTCCTATTTCGTTCAGAGCCACCAGCATGCGGGCCGAGGCGAACAGCGCGTCCTGCCGCTGGTCCAGCGGCGTCGTTCCGGCATGCGCGTCGGTCCCCCTGACCTCGACGTCAAGCCAGCGCAGCCCCTGCACAGAGGTCACGATCCCCACCTGAAGACCTTCCCGCTCGAGGGTCGGGCCCTGTTCGATGTGCAGTTCCACGAAGGCACCCAATGGAAACTTGTCGGCGCTGTCGCCGAGCCAGCCGCGCTCGCGCGCTTCTTGCAGGAACGGCGTGCCGTCGGCCGTCTTGACGCGGGCAAGCGCTTCGTCGTCGAGCAGGCCAGCATACCAGGCCGAACCAAGAAGGCCGGGAGCGTAGCGGACCCCCTCCTCGTTCGTCCAGTTCACGACGGCGAGCGGCGCAGCGGTCTCGATCCCTTCGTCGTTCAGCGTCTCGATGACTTCGAGCGCAGCGAGCACGCCGGAAATCCCGTCGAAGCGGCCGCCATGCGGCTGCGTGTCGAGATGGCTGCCCGAGGCGACAGGCAGGCGCTGGGGATCACTGCCCGGGCGAACTGCGAACATGTTGCCGGCCCCGTCGACATGCACATCAAGGCCGGCCTGTCTGCACCAGGACGCGAGTAGTTCGCGGGCTTCCGCATCCTCGGCCGTCATGGCCAGCCGGCATGACCCGGTTCCGTCGATCGCGCCTATTCGCGCCATTTCCATGTGTCGTGACCAGAGCCGCTCCGCGTCGATCGAGATCGTCGAAGGCGACCTGTTTGCCGGATAGTTCATCAGAGGGTCCTTTCCTTGCGCCCGCTGACGAGCTGCGAAACCATCACCGCAACCACGAGCGCCCCGCCATAAAAGAGGTCGTGGACAAAGGTGCGGAAGCCGAGCACCGACAGGCCATTGATGCCGGTGACGAGGAAATAGACAGCAATCACGGAGCCCCACGCATTGAAGCGGCCCGGCTTGATGCAGGTGGCGCCAAGGAAGGCAGCGGCGAAGGCCGGCAACAGCAGCGTCGTGCCCGAAGTGGGGTTAGCCGACCCTGTCGTGCCCGTATAGAGAATACCGGCGAAGGCTCCCATCATGCCCGATACGACAAAGGCGGTGATGCGCACGCGGCCGACGGCGACACCGGTCAGGCGTCCGACTTCGCGGCCGCGGCCCGTAAACAGCAGCTGCTGGCCGAAGGCGGTATAGGACAGGGCATACCAGACGAGCGCGGCCAGCACGACTGCGTAGTAGAAGCTGACGGGAACGCCGAAGATCCGCTGGATGATGACGTACTGCATGAGCACGCGGGACACGCCGCTGATCGTCTGGCTGTCGCTCATCCACAAGGTGATGCCATGCAGGAAGGTGCCGACGCCCAGCGTTACGATCAGCGAGTGGACGCGGAAATAGAGAGTGATCGCCCCGTTGAGCAGGCCGACCAGGGCGCCCGCTGCGAGCGCGATAGGGATTATGTACCCGATCGGCACGCCGATGCGGGCGCTCAGGATCGCAGTGAGCATCGACACAAAGGTGAGCGTCTGGGCGATGGAGAGATCGAAGTCGCCCGCCGTGAGCGGGATGATGAGGCCCAGCGTTATAATGACAAGCACCGCTTCCGAGCCGAAGATGCTGGAGAAGTTGGACCAGGTGAGGAAGGTTTCGGGACGCAGGACCCCGAAGATCGCGATCACAGCCAGCCACACGATGATGAGGCCGAACCGTTCGAGTTGGTAGCCGGCATTAGCCATGATCGACCTCAGGCATGCTCATATGTCCTGGTTTCTCCGTAACAGGCCGCTTCGATGGAAGATTTCGTGACCTCGTCGCCCCGAAGCTCAGCCTTGATGCGGCCCCGTTCGAAGACGAGGACGCGATGCGCGATCAATTCGAGCTGCTCGAACTCCGAAGTCGCGCAGATGACGGCTGCACCTCCGGCGCAGGCTTCGAGCAGGCGCTCGTAGATCTCGCGGCGCGCGCCGACATCGATCCCCTGCGTCGGCTCGTCGAGGAGCACCAGCTTCGGCTCGAGCTGTAGCCATTTGGCGAGCAGCAGCTTCTGCTGATTGCCGCCCGACAGTTCCGACGCAGCCTGTTGCGGCGCCTCCGCCTTGACGACGAAGCGGCGCATCAGTTCGGCCGTTTTCGCCTGTCGCGCGCGATGGTCGAGCAGAAATCGGTGGTCGCCACGCGCGGCCATTGGCAGCATGGCGTTTTCAGTCAGGCTGAGATCAAGCGCGAGCCCGAGCTTCTGACGGTCGGCGGGTATGAAGGCGACGCCGGCGGCGATCGCATCCGCCGGCCGAATACGGGCGAGATCATGAACAGCGCCACCGGCCATGGCGAGCCGTCCGGCGCTGGCAGGCTGAGCCCCCGCGAGGAGACGGGGGACCTCGTCATAGCCCGAGCCGATCAGCCCTGTCAGACCTAGGATTTCGCCCCCCGCAACGTCGAGGTCCAGGTTTCTGACGATCCGGCCGGAGAGTTTGCTGGCAGAGACCGCCGGGGCGCTTGTGGAGGGCGCGGCATGCACCAGCCTCTGCTGCGACAGGGAACGGCCCACGATCGCCTCGACGGTGCGCGCCCTGCTTGTGCCTGCAGTATTGAAACTGTCGATCACCTGCCCATCGCGCAGGACGGTAATGCGGTCGGTGATCTCCATGACTTCGTCGATGTCGTGCGACACGAAGACGATGCTGACGCCCGTTTCCTTCAGCCGGCGCATCAAGACGAACAACTCGCGCACGCCCTCGATCGGCAGGAAGGGGGTCGGCTCGTCGAGCACGAGCAGGCCGGGTGAAGCATGTTCGCTATGCGACCCGACCCTGTCGGCCGCGCGTACGATGGCAAGTTGCGCCCGCTTTACGGGCGAGAGATCGCCGACGGTCGCCCAGGGATCAAGGTCGAGATGGTGCTGCTCGAACAGCCGTCGTGCGCGGGCCGCCTCGGCCCTCCAGTTGACGAACCATTGCCCGACGCGGGCGTGATCACCCGCGATGAGGTTCTCCAGGACGGTGGCTTCCAGGAGCAGGCCGAGATTCTGGTGGACGAAGGCGAGGCCGATCTCCTCGCTGCGGCCGAGCGGGATGGGCAGGGGCACCGTCCTGCCATCGACTTCGAGAGTGCCCTCCTCCGGCTTGTGATAGCCGGAGAGGATCTTGATTAGGGTGGATTTCCCCGAACCGTTTTTGCCAAGCAGACCGTGGATCTCACCGGGCATCACGGCAAGGTCCGCACGCGACAGCGCGTGGACCCCGCCGAAGGACTTGGTCAGTCCTCTGATCGCCAGCCGGGGAACAGACGTTCCGGTCACTCGGCGTTCTGCCAGAGCTTGCGATAGCCCTCCACATAGGCGTCGCCGTAGCCCTTGGCGGCGTCGGCGGGATCGCCCACTTCAGTGATGTTCTCAGCCGTGAAGACGCGCAGCGGCACCTTGGAGTCGCGGATGGTCTCCTTGCCGCAGAGCAGACGCATCTCCGCGTCGAGCATGGCGTGCGCGATCCAGTCGAGGTTCTCGCCGATATCCATCTCCACGTCGCCGGCGCGGATCATGTCGAGCACGAAGGGCGTGCCGTTGAAGGTGGCAACCTTCACCTGCTCGCCGCGGCCTGCGATGGCGATCGCCGGCGTGACGAAGGTCGACATGCTGTCATAGATCGGGATGACGTAGTTGAGATCGGCGTTGGACTGCAGGGCGCCGGCGACGGTCGGCTGTACTTTGGTCGCCCAGTCGATGATCGGCACGTTTACGATCTCGTACTTGCAATCCGTGCAGCGCGTGTCAAAGGCCTCCTTGAGGCCGCTGACAATCGAGTCCGTCGAGAGCGCCTCGTTCGAGACGAGCACGAGGGCATTGGTCTTGCCGCCGGTCTTGGCGATGGTCCAGTCGGCCATCAACTCGCCGGCCTTGCGGTAGTCGATGGCGACGGCCGCATCGACGCCCGCAGGCGCATCCTGCTCCAGCCCGGTCAGATGCGACGTGACGACCTTGACGCCCTTGGCCTGCGTCTGCATCACCTGCGGCTCGAAGAAGCGCGGGTCCGCCCCCGCCAGCAGGCTCACCAGGCCGAAGCCGTTATTGGAGGCGTAGTCCATACCCTGGATCCACTGGGTAGGATTGCCCTGGTTCTCCCACTCCATATGTTCGAAGCCGAGATCCTTCGCGATCGCGGTCTTATGGTCGCTGATGGTCTTGATGAAGGGGATCGCGCTCGAGGCCGGGATCGTGAAGATCTTCTTGCCGGCCATGCAGGCCTTGGCATCGAAGGGGGCGCCGGCCGGCACGAAGTCCGGGATCTTGGAATAGGCCGCAATGTTCTCCTTGGCCTTCTCGACACCATCCTGTGCGGAGGCAGGCACGAGCGCCGCCAGCACCAATGCGGATGCCATGCCTGTGATCTTTGCAACGCGTTTCATCTGTTTCTCCCTCTGTGAGACGCGGAAGTTCCCGTTATCGTTGGCCGCGCAGCGCCCGCGTGGCGGCTTCGTCGACCGCCTTGCCGGTGATTGCGACCGCGTATTCCGATCGCGCCGTATCGACGTCGATCAACTCGTCGAGGACGTCATCGAGCACGGCTTGCGGATCGCGCTCGCGCGGATTGCCGTAGCCGCCCCCGCAGGGTCCGTAGGCGATGATGCGATCGCCCTTCGCGAGAGGCCGGTAGGGGATCTTGGACGGCAGCTCCTCGACAGAGCCGCCCGCCCTGGCCAGTTCCACCTTTGCCGGTGATCCGTCCGCACCGCCCAGGAAGCCCCAGGGCCGGAAGCGCTGACCGTCACCCTCGATCGAGACCGCGCCGTCTTCGAGCAACTCGAAGGCACGGATCGAGCCGATGCCGCCTCGCGAGGCACCAGCGCCAGCGACGTTCTCGCGCAGCGCGTAGCTGAGCACGCGCAGCGGCAGATGGGACTCGATGTCCTCGATCGGATTGTTGCGGGTGTTGGCGTAAAGGGTGTCGACCGCGTCCATGCCGTCCTTGCCGTGACGGCCGCCATAAGCGCCTTCCATGATCTCCATGTGGACCCATGTCGCGCCTTTCGATACTCCGCTGAAGGCCATGACACGCAGATTGCCGATGCCGGCACTGACTTGCTGCGGCACGGCCGGCGCGATCGCCTTCATCACCGTGTCGGCGACAGCGTTGCCAGGACAGAAGCGGGCGATGACGGGTGCCGGAAAGATCGGATTTGCCAGGCATCCCTCGGGCGCGAATATGGTGATCGGCCGGGTGAGGCCGCTGTTCTGCGGGATCGCGCCGTAGATGTCGCTGTCGAGCAGGATCGAGCGGAGCGTCAGCCAGACGGCGCAGTCGACCGTGCCGACCAGCGGCATGTTGATTGGCTTATTGGGAATCTGCGGCGCCGTCCCCGTGAGATCGACATGGATGTCGGACCCGGTCACCGTCAGTGTCACTTCGATCGGCAGTTCCTTCAGCGCCGGGTCCGGGCTGTCGAGATAGCCGTCGATGAAGGTCCTCGCATTGTAGCGACCGTCCGGGATGCGTTCGATCGCATCGCGCATCAGGTGCTCGGAGTAGTCCAGAAGGTCCTCATAGGCGCCCGTGACGGTGTCCAGCCCGTACTGGTCCAGCAGCGCTGCGTAGCGCTCCGCGCCGATGCGGGCGGCTGCCACCTGCGCCTCCATGTCACCGACGACGAGGTCGGCGATGCGGATGTTGCTGCGCAGGATCTGCCAGACAGGTTCAACCTTGCGTCCGGCCTCGTAGACCCGCACCGCCTTGAACTGCAGCCCTTCTGCATAGGTGTCGACCGCATCGACGATGCCGCAACTGCCGGGCGTCAGTGCGCCGATGTCGAGATGATGGGCCGTGGTCACGGAAAAACCCGCGAGCTCTCCCTTATGGAAGATCGGCACGGCGAAGCCGACGTCCGGCCCGTGAGACGCCCCGCCATAAGGGTCGTTGTGCATGAACACGTCGCCCGGCTTGACCGTGTCGCCGCGCTTTTCGAGCTCGCGCAGGATCCCGGAGATGTAGCCGGGGATCGGTCCCGACTGGAGCGGGGTGCTCATCGTGCACTCGCAGAGCTGCCGGCCGCTGGCATCCGTCAGCGCGGCTCCGAAATCCTCGCTCTCGCGGATGATGCTGGAATAGCTCATTCTCATGAGCTTGTGGCCCATCTCGATCGCGATGTTTTCGAGCGCCCCGTGAATGACCGCTGCGAGGAAAGGATCGACGCGCGTCTGCATGGATGTCCCCTTACGCCTTGTTGTCGCGCGTCATGCGCACGTTGCCGTGGTGGTCCGCCCAGTAGGTCCAGCCTGGCGGGACGACGGTAGTGGTATCGGTCTGGAGCAGGATCGCCGGGCCGCTGAATCTGCGGTCGACCGGCAACGAAGTCCGTTCGATATGCGGTGTGTCGTACGTCTTCAGCTCGTCGCTGACGCGGAAGACGCATCGTCCCGTCCCGACCTGCTTCGGCTCGCCGGTGACGGCATAGGCCGGCGGCTCGGCGAGCTTGTCGACCAAGCCGAGACCGCGAACCTTGACCGTGACGATCTCGATCGGGCTCGCCTCGAAGGCGTGGCCATATTCCTCGCGGTGGCGGTCGTGGAAGGCGCTCCACACGCTTTCCAGAGCGGCGTCCGTCAGCGGACCATCCGGCACGTCGATCTTCAGCTCGTAGCCCTGGCCGACGTAGCGCAGGTCCGCCTGGCGCAGCATCCTGACCTTTTCGGCCGGAACCTTGTCGCGGGCGAAGATCGTGCCCAGCTCGGCCTCCATGTCGTCGAACAGGCCCTGCAGACGACCGAGGTCGAGCGCACCCTTGACCGCGAACGCCGTGCGAAGGGCGTGATACTCCAAGTCAGCGGTGAGGAGACCCATGGCCGACGTGATCCCGGGATGCGGCGGGATCAGGACATCCTTCATGTCGAGCATGGCCGCCACTTCCGCTGCATGCAAAGGTCCAGCGCCGCCGAAGCCTGCCAAGGTGAACTCGCGCGGGTCGATGCCCTTCTGGACGGTGCGGGAGCGGATGGCGTTCGCCATGTTGCTGTTGAGAACGGTGAGTGCGCCTTCCGCCGTCTCTTCCGGCGAGCGGCCGAGCTTGGCGGCAAGTTCACCGATGACGCTCGCCGAGGCCTGCGCATCGAGGGACATGCGGCCGCCGAGGAAGTTGTCCGCCACGAGCCGGCCGAGCACCAGATTGGCGTCCGTGGTGGTCGGCAGCGTGCCTCCCCGACGATAGGCCGCCGGCCCCGGCTCGGCGCCGGCGCTCTGCGGCCCGACGCGAAACGCCTTGCCGCGGTCGATATAGGCGATCGAGCCGCCGCCGGCGCCGATCGTGTGGATATCGATCATCGGCAGCATGACCGGGAAGTCGGCGATCTTGGCGCTGCGCGCATCGGCTTCAGCGAGGCGGCCGTCGCGAATGATGCCGATGTCGGCACTGGTGCCGCCGATGTCGAGGGTTACCAGCTTGTCGGTTCCGGCATGCTCGCCGACCCAGGCGCCGCCGCGCACGCCTGCGACGAGACCGGAAAGGAGCGTCGTCGCCGGGCGCTGCGCGATCATCTCCGGGGTCGCCAGACCACCCGACGACGTCATGACCCGCAGTTCGCCGGTGACGCCCAGCTTGCGCAGCTCCTCGCTGAGATCGCTGATATAGCGGCGCACCTTCGGCCCGATGAAGGCTGACATCGCCGCGGTGGTGAAGCGTTCGAACTCGCGGAACTGCGGCGAGACCTCCGCTGACGTCGTCACGAAGACACCCGGCAGGATGTCACGCACGATCTCGGCCGCGCGTCGTTCATGGGCTGGGTTCACGAACGAGAACAGGAACCCGATCAGGATTGCTTCGACACCATCCTCACCGAGCTCGCGCGCTGCCGCCGCGACCGCCTCTTCGTCGAGCGGCACGAGTTCCTCGCCCCTGGCATCGAGACGACCCGCAACGGTCTTGCGGAAGCGGCGCCGGATCAGAGGGCGACTCTGCCAGGGCAGGTCCTGCATGATCGAATAGTGCTGCGGGCGCTGGTGGCGGCCGATATGAAGCACATCACGAAAGCCCTCGTTCGTGATCATCCCGGTGACGGCCCCGCCATGCACCAACATCGCATTCGTTCCGACGGTCGTGCCGTGGAAGATCGCGTCGATCTGTGCGGGCGTGACGCCGGCGATCTCGCAGATTCCCTTGACGCCGGTCACGACGCCTTCGGCCGAGTTGGATGGCGTGGACGGCGTCTTGTGGATAGTGACCTTTCCATTCGCGAGGTCGGCGAGAATCAAGTCTGTAAACGTTCCGCCGACATCGACGCCCAGTGCGATCATTCCCGCCTCCAGCAATATTCTGCGCGGAGATTGATCCACCTGGATCGATCTGGCAAGTTGAATCCATCTGGATTGAAATAAAATTGCGGGCTGCCGCCGGAGGCGAGCGGACCCAAGGGGCTCTAGGGAGCGTTTGGAGGGAGCGGAGGAAGGCGATGACCTCAGGGAACTTACTGGAGAAGATACTCGCGCAAGACCTGCGGGAACTGCTGGTGATCAGCTACATCGTTCTCGGCAACAACCTGGTTACCAACCGGTACATCGAGCGGCGCTTCAAGATGCCCGTGCAGGCCTGGTCCGCCCTCTATGCGGTCAAGACGTTTCCAGGCATCCGCGCGAAGGAGATCAAGCTGTTGTTTCCACGCCCGCAGAACACCATCAGCCGGGCCGTTTCGCTGCTGGAGGATCGCGGCTACCTGATTCAGGAGACCTCGGATTCCGACGCACGCGAAAAGCGCCTCTTCACCACTCTCGCAGGCGAGCAGCTGCTGACCGAACTCATCGACGTCTCGCGCAGGCGCCAGGAAGAGTGGCTGGCGCCCTTGTCGCAGGTGGAGAGAAAGACGTTCTTCGAACTGGCGAGAAAGATCGCGGAAGGCCCCAATCTGCTGACGTCGGAGATCATGAAATGATGATGGTTGTCCGGAACCGTCCCGGCGGGTTTTGAGGAGTTCAAAGGCGGCTCTCTGGTGCGGCGGTGCCTGCGATGGCCCCGACAGTTGTTGATGTACCGGAGGTCGTGCTCGACGTGCTTTTCCATGTGCTCGATGGACGCGGTTTCGTCAGGAAGCCGTTGACCTTGGTCCAGCCGGAATTCCCAGCTTCACATGCAGGCGATAGCGCGGCCGCGCTCGTCATCATTGGGCAAGCGCATGTGGCGGCGGCAAGGCGCGACAGCGAGTCGAAAATTACTCTCGCCGCTGCGAGAGTACTGGCTGAAAGAGCCGCTTGATCATCGACGAGAAACCGTGGCGACCTTGTTCACGGTCGACGACTGACTGGTCGGTAACCCAGTTCAGCTGGATCGCACGACGCCTGCCTTCGTAGGGGTGATGGCCATGCCACGAATTCTCGGAGCGCCTGAAGATCAAGACGGTCCCCCCAGCAGGCTCGATCTCGACTGCATAGTTCTCGAGATCCGAGCCGTTCCGTAGGAGGCGCAGGCGGCCGGTCGAGTTCCCCCACGAATCTCCGTTCATGTAGAGCAGGACGGTGATTATCTTAGTCTTGGAATCTGTGTGTATCTTCCCATCTCTTGCCCGGCAGAACCCACGGACAGTGTACATTGTCGGCCTGCCCGTCAGATCTATGTCGAACTTTTCCTCGACCGCCTTCCGAAAAGGTGTGTCCAGCATCTCGTCGATCAGTGCCTTGAAACCTCCCGAGATCTTCAGGCCCGACGGCGGATGCGACCCGGGCCCTGGCACTTCCGGATAATCGGCCAAGGCCTCTTTCAGTTTTTCGCGTTCGATGAAATCCTTCACGATAACATATTCGAAAGGATCGCGTTCGATCGGTGTCGCGCGCAGCGTGTCAAGTCTCAGCATGTCTCCTCCCTGGGTGCTGGTACTTGGTCTCGTTTTGACTTGGGGCGGGTTTGTCCCAGCCGCGGTTTATTGATCTTTTCGTGACAGGCTAAGTGGTTTTTCTTGTTCGGTCCATAGGCGATCATAGACTGCCCGGATGCGGCGTGCCTCGGCCTCAATCGAGAAATTGGCGTGCACGAATTCCAGCGCCGCACGACCCTGTTCCTTGGCAAGACCCGGAGCAAGAAAATAGGGTTCGATGGCCGCGACCAGGGCGTCTCGATCGCCCGCTGGCACGATCGTTCCGTTGATTCCGGGCCTGATCATCGAAGGATAGGATCCCGCGTCGGAAGCGACGACTGCCGTCTCCGAGGCCATCGCCTCCAGGGGAGTAAGGCCAAAGCCTTCCTGGCGCGAAGGCGCCACGAACAACGTGAAGCGCCGATACCACAAAGAGATGTCGTCGACATCGCCGAGGAAGACGATACGCTGCGTGAGGCCTGCGGCAGCGATCCGCGACTTCAATTCGCGCTCGAAGCTCAGGTTGTCGGGGCTGGTGCGGCCCGTAATGACCGCCGTCCAATCAGGATAGTGCGGCAGAAGCTGCAGCATCGCGTGGACGAACAGATCAGTGCCCTTTTGATGCCGGATCCGTCCGGTGCAGCCGACAGCATATTTGCCCGGCAGTCCGCTCGCTGCGAAATCGTCCTCGCTTCTGCGGGGCGGATGGAAAGCCTCAAAGTCCGTTCCGTGCGGCACGACCGTGTAGGGAACTTCGAGGAAACTGCCCGAGCGTTCGCTCGTCGTGATGACAGCGTCCATCCGCCGTAACATCCAGCGGGTGAGTGCCTTGTGCCGACGCTGCCCGGCGGAATTGAAGATAAGCCGGAGAGGCGCGCGCAAGACATGCCTCAGCAAGATTCCCAACATCATTTCGTTGTTGCGACGACAATGATAGATTCGGAATGGCCGGTTAGCCGGTCTCCCGAATAATCTCGGAACGTCGCGCCAGAGCATGCGTGGTACCCGGTCAGGCAGATCGAAGCCGAGCGCGGCGACTTTCAGCGTCTTCGCCTGCTCCTGAACCAATTGCACGACAGCTGTCGTGCCTCCCGATTGGCGCCAGTTGAAATTCGTAGCCACCACTTCGATTTCCGAAAAATCGCGCGTCAATGCGATGATCCTTCCCCCGGAATGGCATGCCACTGTCCAAATCGGCCGCTTCGCGCGATGGGTCGCGAACCGGCCGCACTGTCTTTCGAGCTTGGCACTAACGGCCAACTCGCGGTCAATAGCGTGATGCGAGATTTCTGGCGGAGAGGGGGGGATTCGAACCCCCGATACCCTTGCGAGTATGCCGCATTTCGAGTGCGGTGCATTCAACCGCTCTGCCACCTCTCCATAGGTGAGCGCCCGGTTGCGGCGCGGCGCACTCCATAACGGGTGAAGCAGGCCACGGCAATTTCAGCAAAAATCGATTCCTATCGTGGCTTCATTGTGCCGGCTCGTCAGCCGGTTGGCCCGCCGCAATAATGCCTAGGACCGCCCCCAAGGGCACGCCGTCACTTTCCCTTACCCAGTCTAGATATCCGGTGGAGCTTCTGCCCTTTACAAGCGCGGAGGCTGGAGAGGGTTTTGAGAAAGGGATGTCTCGTTCGAGCTGCAGGTAGCCTTCATGGGTCACTAGGCTGCCGTCTGCAATCAGTTGGTCGCGTAGCTTCCTCACGTTCGCAGGCAGGCTATCTGTAATCTTCGCATTAATCTTAGAGCCTGCTGCCAGAGTGTAGGCGCTGTTTTCGTAGCGGAGGAATGCTCGGTCATTTGGGCGCTTTGGCAGCGCGGAATAGAGGTCAATACGCAGACTGGTGGTCTCATCCGATTGCATATCAGTCTGCTTAGGCGAAGGAGATGCAGAGGTCCGCTCCTGGACGGAAAATAGGTCGTATCCGAGTGCCTCAAGAACGTAGATTGTGTTGCTGAGATACGTTCGCATCGTTGCGATGTCAGCACGAGGGAGGTTAGATCCAGTCGGCTTGTTGGCATTTGCCACAAGGACTTTTCCGCTGTTACCCTTGAGGATGGACCAAAGCTCACGCTCGAGCCATTTGACATGCGCTCGTGTTAGATTGTCGTCCTTGCTGGTAAAAATCAAAAAAGTATGAAATTCGATAGGAAATTTGCCTGCCAAGTAACGCTGGGAGAAATCATCACTCTCGCCGACATAAATCTCCGGCAGATCGTCGTCCGCACTCGATCGAATGAGTAGATAAACACAGGAACGGCTGAGAACTTCGGCTTCGAGTGCCTTCTTAAAGAATTCTGGCTGTCCGGTTATGGCTACACCGGTCCAGTTGTCCAACTCTACGGTCCGCAGGCTCCGCGGATCTTGGCCCGTGATAAAAATTTTCACGACGCGACCGACTGGCTCGTCAGAAGTCATCCCCACCCCGCGCTGTTTTTAGGTCCCCAGCACGACATCAGTAGCATAGCGGAACATACTAGTGTCAACGCAACCAAGGCGCATCGATATTTCACTCGGCGCTGGCCCGGGAAGCGGATCTGCTCGCGGCATCAGAAATGTAGTTGAGGGCAAATAGGAGAATTGATGCAGCGTTTGGAATGCTACTGACGCATTTCCCCGGGACTAAGCACCATTGCCGCCCCTCAAGCGCGAACGTTCTTCTTGCTCTCGACAATAACACGTAGCCGGCCATACCATTGATCGAGGTCGCGGAGGATAGGCTGGATCTGCTGCGGATCGGCGCCACCACCAGGAAAGTCCAGGAAGAGCACCTCCTGCACTGGCATCATCAGATCGTTGGTGTAGAGCTTGATCGACAGCTTCTCAATCTTGCTCTCCTGCCGCTTTGCGCCCGACAGACCACCGACGACAAGTCCAGCAGGCCCGAGAAGAAAGCCGCCTGCCGCAGCGCCTGCTAGCTGACTGCCGCGCTGTGTCTTGATTACCGAGGAACCGTCTCGGGCAACCTCAACCGCTATGAGGTGAGAAGATCCATATACTGATGCCTTGGCTTCTAGCTGCTTCAGCTTCATGGGATTCAGCAGCACAGCGATCTTTTCGCGTTCGATGTCGATCGCAATCGCATTCTTGCACATGGAAGATTTGTAGCTGACAGTTGGTGTGAAGTCGGGGATAGCGTTGAGCTGCTCGTCCATTCGGGTTTCCGCCGAGTTGCCTGCCATCACGGACAGCACGAATGCTACGAGTAGCCCGAGCATGACCAAGGCGATGATGACGGACCAGCTCATTTTTCCCTCCGCATAACAGCCGCAATCAAACGCTGCACGAAAGGGAACCCTTCCGACATAAGCGGAGGAGCGGGGTCCGGTTTTCTTAAACGTCTGATTTCCTTCGAGCGGTTCGAACGGTCAACGGAAATCCCCGACCGCACAAAAGGGTTCCTTTCCGTCAAGGCGGGGCTGGGTATCATCTTCTTGAAAAGAAACCGAAATCTCTACCAATGGTGTCTGCAGACGAGCATGAGAAAGATCGGATACGCCCGCGTCTCGACCAATGAGCAGAACCTCGACTTACAGCGGGCCGCCCTCCAGGCTGCCGGATGCGTGGAGATCCATGCGGATCAAGGGATTTCCGGTTCGGATTTCGAACGCCCTGGTCTCTCGCGAGCGCTCCACTGCCTGGAACCAGGCGACATGTTGGTGGTCTGGAGACTGGACCGGCTGGGTCGATCATTGATCGACCTGATCAAGCTCGTGACCGACCTCGGAGCACGAGCTGTCGAGTTTCATTCACTGAGCGAGGCTATCGATACGAGTTCTCCAGGCGGCCGCTTGCTCTTCCACATGCTTGCCGCCATGGCCGAGTTCGAACGCTCCTTGATCAGCGAGCGGACTCGAGCCGGGATGGCAGCTGCTCGTGCGCGGGGGAGCAGGATAGGTCGCCGACCGGCAACGACAGCAGCCCAGCGTGCGGCAGCCCTTATCGCCATCGAGCAGAATAAAATCTCGGTTGAGGACGTTGCGGCCGAGTATGGCATCCATCCTCGCACCCTCCTGCGCGTCCTGAGAGACGATCAGCGAGGGAATGCCTCTGGCTGACTCATAGAAGCGACCTGGCTGGCGTTGATGCCATGGACGAGGAAAACCCAACGCGCACCAGGGAGTCTCCCCTGAGCGAGGTCGGTATCCGGGCGTTAGGCGGACGGCCCATGCTCGTTCTGACTCACGACATAATCGAGTTCGATCTCGTGATCATCATCGTCACCTGACCGATATGCAGCTCCTGATGGGTCGATGGAGTTTTCCGACGACTTCAAGACAGTGGCGACCCAAATCCCAGCCCGGCGGAGCTGACCTTCCATTGATAAGGAGGCGTGCTTGGCCATCAATCGAGCTACGTCGCTGTAGCGGCGTTCCTTGCGAAACCACGTCCTTGCCTCATGCCCGCAAACCTTCGCCAGGTCACGATCATAATATTGGGGGAACGGCTCGCGATCGTGCTTCAAGATTTCGCAGAGTTCCAGCAGCGTAAGCAGCGAGCCGTCGAACTCTCCGGAGACGGTTGGGTCACCGGTAGCCAGATAGACCTCGAATCGGTTTCGGAACAGACGCCGGAGATTGATATTTGTATCAGGCATGATTTCTCCTTAGCCGGGGCGCCCTTTAACGACCCGCGGACTATTCTCTTGCCTTTTTCTACAGAACCCAGAAGAGATCCCGAGTAACGCCCTCCCTAAGTTTCTTTAGCCTTCTAAAGAGAGACACCAACTTAGGGGAGGCGTTACTCACTCCGGATCGCTAGCGCGGGCTTCTGCCGCAAGAAGCTTTATCTTGCTCCGGTCCCGGAACCGCTTCTGGCGCTCGTTACGCTTCTTCCTCTCATGCTCCCGCCGGGCGTCGGCTAACGGTGACGGCGTGCCGAACCGGTCCACCAGGTGCTTTGCGGCGCAATCGATCAGCGACCGGCAAGACGCATTGAACGAGCACGACTGGCAGTCGCTGCTGCTTTCATCCCTCGCGCTCGGAATCCCAATGCATGCCGGAGCCAATGCGATGCCGGTGACATGCTCCTCCGGAGGCGGAACGAGCGTGCCCACCTCCAGGTCCATGCGGATTGAAGTGGCGATTGCGGACCATTCGGTGTCAGGGACAAGCTGCAAGGCAGAACGAAGCGGAAGATGCCGCCTACCTACGCAGGCGTTCCCAATCTTGGTGGACCAGTTGCTGTTGCCCGTCTTCAAATCCTCGAGGACGTGTTCCCGGAACCGGTCCTGGACCGGGAGGCCACGGTAGTTCTCGGTCTGATATTGCGGCAGCACCGGGATCCTGCTGAGCGTCATGGGAAGGCGATCCTCAACATATTTCGCGATCTCCATGGGCCAAGCCACGTCGGAGTTCTTGCTTCCAAAGAGCTGGATCGGCCGAGGCGTGCTCCTCCAGCGGCGGCGGCTTACAAAATGGAAGCCGAAGTCAATGAGCGTATCATAGGGTAGGCTCAGCTCATCCGCCTTCTGCCTGGCCTGCCAAAGCTGAGTCAGCGAGCTGCTTGCCTGCGAAAAGATATTGTCTGCAATGCCGTTCGCCTTCTCGGCCTCTTCGATGTCCCGGTGCTCCCGAACATATGCCTTGACGCCCTTGCGATAGAAATCGGCAAAAAGCTCGGTCGCGGCGAGCGGCGACATGAAGCGATAGGCGAACCATTTACTGTGGGCCAGTTCACGCTCACGCGCCAGAACTTCCGGCATGATCGTGCGGATGGCGCGTATGTTTTCAACGAGGCGCTTGGTTTTAGAGATGTTATATAAAGGCATGACCTCACCGTTCGGACGGTGTGGACCGTCCGGCGTTCATTTTCCAGGTTGCAGGCAGCTGTCGCTATTGACGGGAGTTATAGCGATTTCGTCATTGCAATGCAGAAGATCGCCGAAAAAAGTTCGACCTATGCTCAGGGGTGCTCGCTGGCGCGATCCGGCATCTGCTCTGATGTTTTCAGCGTCTGCACGACAGAGCCAGCCTGCGTCGCTCGATGTCGGTTCCACAGTAGAGGAGGTTTGACCCTCGGACTGCGGTGGCGCCGAGAGGCATCCCCATCGAGAATGGTGATACCCTCTAGGACTTCACAGTGCTCAGCGGTGCGTGGCGTGTCGTCAGTCCGGCGCTCTGCGGCGGCTTGTTCATCTACAACGTATGGCGAACAGGAGGATACGCTGCGTCCGACCGACTGCGCGCAACGCGAAGCGGCGCTTTCCAGCATCGTCCGATATACTGATGAAGGATTCGTATTCGCTTGTTCATAGCTGCTAGCAACACCTACCCGCGGCCGTGCTCAGCTCTGGGCTATCTCTCCCAGACCTTGCCAGAGCCGTGATCGAATGCTGCGCGGAATACATATTCATCCTAGTTCCATAAGGCTTTGCGAGGTGGATGAAATAGAAGTTTCTACAAGATTGAGAATACGAGAGCGCTTATTCTGCTTTTGTCCATGGCGTGCAGACTCTCGCGAAAACTGGCGTGCGCGGCTCAGGGTGATGCAAGCGTTTGTGATGTTGGCACATCGATAAAATTTGTGCAATCGCACTGAAAACGACAACATCTTGGAAATAAACCGCAACATTGCGTTACATCTAGACAATAAAAATAGCTATTTTGTTGTCACCCCATGGGCTCTGAAGCCGTTTTTGGCACGCTAAGCGGCTCAATATGTTGATGATGTTGTCAAACTTATAAGCGAATGACAACATGGACATACACGCATTGCATGCAAAGCTACCCGAGACGATCAACCAAGTCTTCGGCTTTGAGGTGGCTGTAGCGCCGAAGCATGCGTAACTCCTTATGTCCACTTATGCTCGACACTTCCATCACATTCAAGCCGAGTTCGAACAAGCGGCTTACAGCCTCGTGGCGCAAGTCGTGGAAACGAAGATCGATAATTCACCCGCTGAAGTAGACGACGCCAGGCTTGCTCCAAGGCACCAGCGGTAAGAGGAAAGATCGTAGATACGTCTACTGATGCCTTCTCCTTCCAGTCCATGAGCGCCTGGTAGGCGCGCTGAGACAGCGGCACCTCTCGACCTTCGCCATTTTTGGTCATGTGCAGCTTGGCGACACGCCGATTGTGCGAGATATCGCTCCACCGCAGCCCAAGCAATTCGCTTCGGCGCATCCCGGTCTCGATGGCGATGATGAGTAGGGTTTTGAGACACGGTGTCTTGCCACCGTCACAGCCATCCAGCAGGCGCTGCTCCTCGTCGCCAGTTAGTCGTCGGCTGCGCTCGTTTCGTATCACCGGACGACGCACGAGCTTTAAGACGTTGCGGCTCAGCGGCAGACCCCAATCACGGATCGCGACCTCGATGACGTGGCTGAGGATAGCAAGCTCTCGGACTGTCGTAGATGAAGCTACGCTCTGGAGCCGCTCGTCCCGGAACGAGGCGATATCCTGCTGGCTCAACCCGATCATCGTCCTATATGCAAGTTCGTGGCGGCGCAGCACGTCGATCCGCTGGATCTCCTGGACTGCCCCGCGCTTGGTTGGAGAAATCTCGCGCTGGTAACGCTCAAGCAGGTCACCGAGCGTGGTGAACTCCAAGATCTTCGTGTCCGGTGCTGCACCGAACCTGTCGACCTGCGCTTCAAGTTCGCGCGCCCACTTGTCAGCTTCTCCTTTTGTGTCGAAGCTCTTGCATCGGGGTTTCATACCGCGCCGGCGAACCTGTGCTTGCCAGCGCCCTCTGAGCTTTCGGATCGTCGCCACCGTGGTCTCCAGCGCGTGTTGTTAATCACGCGTAGGATGCCCTCGGAGGGTTGCCAAGGAATATCCCGGTGCTTCGGTCTCTGTGCTCGGGTGGTGTGATTTCCACGATCAGGCTACAAGGCAAATTCGATACGCAGGAGATGGACCGCATTGCTCATGTTTAGCATTAAACCGAAATGGGCGCGTATGATCGCAACTGGGGAGAAGTCTTACGAGCTACGACGTAGGCCTCCACCAGCTAGCGCTATAGGTAAAGTCGCGCTGATCTACAGCACTGCTCCGGATTCTAAAGTGATGTGCACATGTCATGTGTCAGAGATAGTTGTTCGACCAAAAGACGCACTTTGGGATGACATCGGAAGCAGAACTGGCTGCCTCGAGTCCGAGTATATGGCTTACTTCGCCGGCTTAGATTATGCGAGCGCCATACGGCTCAGCTTGATCGAGAAAGTCTTTCCGCCGATATCGCGACGCGAACTGGAAATGACATACGATTTCAAGCCTCCGCAGTCCTGGCGATGGGCGGATTCTCTGAAGGCTTTGATTGGCACATCATGATTTTTGTAGGCGGCGCATCAGGAACGGGCAAAACAACAGCAATCGAGCGGTTCGTTAATCGACATCCCGGCTTTTTGCATTTGCGAGCGAGCTCCATTCTTCGAAACTGCGGACGGCCAATCCAGAATCTATCTCTGCTAGAACTCAAGGAGAACCAGCGCCTCCTTCGAAAAGGGCTGCTGAGAATGCATCTATCACCAACGACCATACTGGACGGGCATATGACGGTGCCCGCCGAGAATACACTCTTTCAAGTGCCTGCATCGTTTTTCGAGGGGCTCGCCCTGAGCGCATTTGTGCTTCTGTGGACGGAGCCTTCGCAACTACTGCAGCGTAGGGGGCAACCGATCAGTCCACAGGCCTTGGCGGCGATCGAAGAGTTGCAGCACTCGGAGCGTCAGCAGATGCACCGCGTGGCGGCACATTATGGATGTCCAGTGGAAATCCTTAGTTCGAAAGAGGACTACCTGCTCGAGAGAATCCTACTGCAGCATGGGACCCGCTAGCGGCGTAGGCAAACTGCCATTGTAAACAAACTCGCACACACCTGGACGATAATAATCGATAGCGTGTTGCCGCAGTTCAAAGCCATTTCTTGCCAACAGCCCATGAAAATCGGCAATCGCCTCCTCTGGCACCGTCAGTGTGGGTTTCTTGCACTCTAGCCAAGTGATCGACTCATCGATAAGTCGTTGTCCGAGACCATGCTTCCGTTGGTTTGGGTGAACCCACAGCGTGCAAATCTTACGCTCGTCCGCCTCTTTCTTCAGGATCGCCAGTCCGCGCACAGAGTTGACATCCCGGTCAATGAGTATCCGACGAGTGCCATCGGCAAGGCCAGGAATGACCTTTAAGGCAAACCAATCCTCGATGTCGGGATAAAATCTCGCAAACGAGGAAATTAAGCTCAAAGCCGTCGAATCGACATGGGTCCGAGCGATCTCCGCGCTATCTACGCAATTCAACTGCATGAGATCTCCCCACTACGACGAATCATTAATATATACCCTGAACTGCCCTTAATGTAGGGGCAGTCAATCTCTCTGACGCCGCAGAGGCCATTTTTTTGCAGCGACTGCAAGGCCGCATGCGAGGAGGACTAACCAGAGCGCGGCGGTAGCTACCTCCCAGCCGCGGGGCGTCTGGAAAGGAAGCAGATACCACGAGGGTGTTACATCACTCTTAAGCAGACGGGCCGCAGAGGCATGAAGGCCGCTACCAATGGCGCCGAGCGCAACCACCAAGAGGATATAAAGCAGCACGTTGCCTTTCGACCGTCGGAATTTTGCAAGCGTGACGAAATCCCCGACATCAGCGCCCCCGTTTGCCTTTCTCCAGTGGTAGATAAGCATGTTTCTGGCTGAACCTGGAGGAAAATCCGCGCCAAGATAGCCATCCCATTCCGGTTCCATGCGTCTTATCTTTCGGAAGTTCGCATGAGAGGCAACAAGATCAAAACTAATGTCGCGCACCAGAAAGTAATGTATTGCAATTATGTCCGGAACGATCCAATCGTTTGCTTTAGCTGAATCCAAAACGACCTCTGGAATACTTCGAGATTCGTTCACGCGTATTTCTGTTATTTCTGATGTTGTGGTGGAACTTAGTATCCATCCATCCTCACTGCTGACATCCGAGCTAAATACGCGGGCTGCTTCTTTCTTTAAAATGAAACGAAATCGGATGTAATGCTCACCCGGAGATTCGAACCTCAAGCAGAAATCGCGATCAAGTCGGACGACGAAGCCATCCGGCGCACTTGCTGGAAAATTAGACACGCAATTTATATCTTTGCTCACATTAATTGTATGAACACTCAAAACGTGATCGTTATTCTGCCGTAGATAAAATGTATCGTCGCTTCCGTCTGCAGATTGCACATCTAAGACTTCGTTGAATACGGCGCTAGCAATCTCTTTTTCTCGCAAAAGGTGGCCGAGGTCTTCCAAGCGACACTGGCCGGCTGGAAACGGAACATACAAATTGAGAGCCCCGATATCGCGAGGCTCCAAAATCCTTATTCCCACATCTAGATAATTGATTTCGCGCTCGTTGCGCCCTCGACCGATTCGCCGCCACAGGTTCACGTGGAGCTCAAGGCTCGGCCGCTTATCTTTAACAGGATGGTTCTTATTTCTTTGATACCAAAGACCGAGCGCCGGCAGGCTCATTGAATCACCAATACAAGGAGTTGTCGGCACCCTATTTCAACCTTTGCGCGACGCGCAAGATTGCTGGCGAGTGGCGAGTGCCTTAAGTGTGGCAGATTGCAAAGCACATCGCGTAGTTGTGGGTCACGACTGCACCCAGGCATCCGGGGCTTCTCGAATATCGCACTGATTTATCAAGGAAACCCATGGCGGAGAGGGGGGGATTCGAACCCCCGATACCCTTGCGAGTATGCCGCATTTCGAGTGCGGTGCATTCAACCGCTCTGCCACCTCTCCAACAGGTGAGCGCCCGGTTGCGGCGCGGCGCACTCCATAACGGCTCGCCGCCTTGCCTGCAAGGTGATTTCGAAGGCCGGGCACAGACAATATGGGAAGACGAGACGGCCGGCGCAAATGTGCGTCGCCCAGCGGCCAGACAGCCTTGTCGCGATCAGCGATGTCGCCGCGATTATCGACGCCCTCCGGCTATTCGCGATGCTCGGCCAGCACCCGCGCTTCGTCCGCGGCCTCCACGAATGCTTCCCGGGCCCGCGCGGGTGAGACATGTCCATGTATCGCGCCCTGGCAGGCGCGCAGCGCTGCGAGATGCTTCGCGCTCCCTTGTCCGTGCCAGTTGCCGGTCAGCATCGCGATCGCCTGACGGGCGCTCGACACGTAGCGAATGTCGCCGGTAAATCCTGCCGAGACCGGCACGGGACTGGAAAACCAACCCTCTTTCATGGTCGGACCTCCTGAATTCGTCACGGATGAGTATCACGGGAGGTGAGCCGGGCTCCCTCCCGATGCATCTGAAGCCGACATTCGTGCGCTTCGGATACTAACGTGCGGCGACGATATTCGCTGCACCGCAGGTCAACCACGGTCATCGTATATGGCGCGGCGCTGGTGACCCCCTCCCCCTTGTGGGGAGGGGGTCACCAGCGCCGCGCCTTCGCTCAAAAGGGGAGAGGTGGTTCCGAAGCGAACCGGAGCGGGGTCGACCTCGTAGGCGATTGCGCTGGCCGGCGAAGAAACTGCACCCACAGCGAAGACGAGCTTTACGATCCGCAAGCCAAAAGCCGAAATTCCGTGCTAGGCATTCTCCCGTACGGCGTTCGGTCCGCGCCATGACGGGGTGTGGCCTGGCAGCATTGGCGGCCAGAGCATTAGGGGGTTGCAGAAATGGCCAGGATTCCTGGAATAGGGCTCGGCGTCGCCGCCGTCCTGTTGTTGCTCATCGCATTCTTCAGCTCGTGGTTCACCATAGACGAAGGCGAGCGCGGCGTGCTGCTCACCAATGGCGCCGTGTCCGGCGTGGTGGATCCGGGCCTTCACTTCAAGCTTCCGATCTTCCAGACGGTCGCCAAGATTTCGCTCCGCCAGCAGGTCGTCTACTGGACCTGCACGAGCTCGTGCGGCTCCGACGAGCGGCCGGTCATGCAGGCCTATTCCAAGGACCAGCAGCCGGCCGACCTCAGGGTGACGGTGAACTTCCATGTGCCCGCCTCGGAGGTGGTCGACGTCTATACCAATTACGGCAGCGTCGAGGCCCTTGCCGATCGCGTCATTGCCCGAAAGGCTCCGCAGGAGATCAAGGTCGTCTTCGGCCAGGTCGATGCGGTGTCGGTGATCCAGAACCGGGCCGACTTCAACGCGAAGGCCGCGGCTGCGCTGGGCAAGGCGGCCGATGGACCGGTCATCATCGACAGCGTGCAGATCGAGAATATCGACTTTTCGGATGCATATGAGGCGGCGGTCGAAGCCCGGATGATGGCCCAGGTCGAGGTCCAGAAAAGGCAGCAGCAGCTCGCGCAGGAAAAGATCAATGCGGAGATCGCGGTAACGCAGGCGCAGGGCCGCGCCGACAGCGTCAAGGCAGAAGCCGATGCTTCGGCCTACCAGACCCGCGTGAACGGCGAGGCCGAGGCGGCCGCGATCGAAGCGCGCGGCAGGGCGATCGCCAACAACCCGCTGCTCATCGAGTTGACGCGGGCGGAGCGCTGGGACGGAAAGCTTCCCGTGACGATGCTGCCTGGCAGCACCGTTCCCTTCCTCGAAGTGGGGCCGAAACAGTAACTCGCGCCTGAAGGAGGCGGATGACGCCGCAATCGCGAAAGCTCCAAAATCATGGGCATTGTGAACCCAGGCCCGCAATACTATTGTCTCGGTGACGCTTGCGCGCCTTGACTTGCAAGGGCGCTTCGGCTACTTCGCGCCCACGTCCGGCGTGGAGTCTTCTCCGCGCCGGCTATATTTTGAACCCAACAGACTGAAAAAAAGACGGCCGACCGGCGCCTCGGCGCGCGATCAGGCCGGACCGAACAGCGAAAGGCAAATAATGTTCGCAGTCATCAAAACCGGCGGCAAGCAGTATCGCGTCGTCGCCAACGACCTCCTGAAGGTCGACAGGCTCGCCGGCAACCCCGGCGACATCGTGGAGTTTTCGCAGGTTCTCGCCGTCGGCGAGGGTGCCGACGCGACCATCGGCGCGCCTCTGGTCGCCGGTGCGCTGGTGACGGCCGAGGTGGTCGAGCAGGGCCGTGGCCGCACGATCATCGCCTTCAAGAAGCGGCGCCGGCAGAATTCGCGGCGTTCGCGGGGTATCCGCCCATATGAGACGACGGTGCGCATTGCCGAGATCCTGACCAATGGCGCCAAGCCGTCGAAGAAGGCAGCGGCACCGAAGGCCGAAGCAAAGCCTGCGGTGACGGAGGCGGAAGCCAAGCCGGCCAAGCCGGCGAAGGCAGCCGCTTCGGAAGGCCACGCGGACGACGTCACGCTGATTGGCGGCGTCGGCCCGGCGCTGAAGAAGAAGCTCGAGGCCGCCGGCTACGGCACGCTGACCGCGATTGCGGCGCTCAGCGCCGAGGATGCCGCCAAGCTGGACACCGAGCTCAAGCTCGGCGGCCGCATCGAGCGGGACGAGTGGGTCGAGCAGGCCAAGGAGCTGCTCGCCGGCAAGCCGCCGCGCGCCAAGGTCGACAAGGAAGCTGCCGCCAAGGCGGAAAAAGAGTAAGTTAGAGGCGAAGAAGGAGAAAACCGATGGCACATAAGAAAGCTGGCGGTTCCTCGCGCAACGGGCGCGATTCCGATGGCCGACGCCTCGGCGTGAAGAAGTTCGGCGGCGAGCAGGTGCTTGCCGGCAACATCATCGTGCGTCAGCGCGGCACCAAGTGGCACCCCGGCTCGAACGTGGGCATTGGCAAGGATCATACCCTGTTTGCGCTTATCGAAGGCGCAGTAGCGTTTCAAACCAAAGCCAATGGCCGCACCTACGTGTCGGTCAATCCAATGGCCGAAGCAGCGGAGTAGCCGGGTCCGCACCACAAGCACCGGCGCCCCATCTCGGGAACCGGTGTCTGGCAAAGCCAGGAAAAGGATCAGGGGAGATGGGTCGCCATCTCCCCTTTTTCTTTGCCTGGAGGACAAAGCAATGCACGTTCTGGTTACGAGACGGCTGACAATGCGGCCGCCGGCCCCGCTCGATGCGGAAGACATCGCCCTCTGGCTGTCGAACTGGAACGTGGCGCGCATGCTGGCGCGCGTGCCTTTCCCCTATCATCGCAAAGACGCCGAGGAGTGGATCGAGAGCTTGGCGGATCAGCCGCAAGACCATCTCGTCTATACGATCCACCGCGAACGCCTGATCGGCGTTGTCTCGATCGAAGCCGGCACTGCCGAGCCGGTGTTCGGCTACTGGCTCGCCGAGCCATGGCACGGCAAGGGCTTCATGACGGAGGCCGCCGCGGCGCTTCTGGCGCATGCGTTCGAGACACATGGCCTCGAGGCCGTCGCATCGGCGGTCTTCGTCGACAACCCGGCTTCGCTGCGGGTCCAGGAGAAGCTGGGTTTCTCGCTGACCGGGACCGCAGAGACATGGTCGCGCCCGCGCGGCACGACGGTCAGCAAGCTCACCACGCGGCTCACCGCCGCCGCGTGGCGAAGGCCGGCGGCGATGCCGGCCCAGTCAGCGGCCTAGCGCATCGGACCGAAAAGTGCGCAGCGGTTTTCGGACAAATCCGATGCGTGAGCAAAGACAGTCTTGGGATTCAGAGACTTCGGATGCGAGAATGTGGAGGACAGGCCTATGATCGAGGAAGCCGAAAGTGAAGATGACAGTCTGAGGATAGACTGCCCCGTGCTCGTGACCGAGCGGCTGGTGCTGCGCCCGCCGCACGATGACGACATTGCCGAGCTTGCCGTGCTCGCCAACAATCACCGCGTCGCCTCGATGCTGGCGCGCATGCCGTATCCCTACGGCGAAACGGAAGCGCGCGCCTTCGTGCGCTCGACGCAGGGCAGGCAGCGCTCAGGCTGCAACTATGCGATCACCATTGCTGAAAGCGGAGCCTTTATCGGCTGCGCCGGCCTCGACGAAAGAGACTACGGCGTGGAACTCGGCTACTGGATCGGCGAGCCCTATTGGCGGCACGGCTACGCGACCGAGGCAGCCCATGCCCTGGTCGACCTCGCCTTCCGCGCAACTCCGATCGAGGTGCTCCACGTCTCGTGCCGGGTGATCAACGCGTCCTCGCGGCGGGTGATCCATAAATGCGGCTTCCAGTATGCAGGCCAGGGCATGATGGACTCGCTCGTCGCCGGCAAGGTGCCGGTCGAGCGGTATCGGCTGGACCGCAGGACCTGGGTGAGCCTGAGGAGCTGGGGGCACAGCTGAGGGGCAATAAGGCAGTAGGGCAATAGGGCGATATGTTACCTGCGCTATGTTACCTGCGCTCCACTGCCCTGCTGCACTCCCCCTATTGCCTTACTGCCCTATTGCCCTATTGCCCTACTGCCTTACAAGAACCGCTGGAAATAGCAGCCAAATGAAATTCCTCGATCAAGCCAAAGTCTACATCCGCTCCGGCGACGGCGGCGCCGGCGCAGTCTCGTTCCGGCGCGAGAAATTCATCGAGTTCGGCGGGCCCGACGGCGGCGACGGCGGCCGTGGCGGCGATGTCTGGGTGGAGGCGGTCGACGGGCTCAACACGCTGATCGACTATCGCTACCAGCAGCATTTCAAGGCCAAGACCGGCGTGCACGGCATGGGCCGCAACCGCACCGGCGCCAAGGGCGCGGACGTGACGCTGAAGGTGCCGGCCGGCACGCAGGTCTATGAAGAAGACAATGAGACGCTGATCTGCGATCTGACTGAGGTCGGCCAGCGCTTCCGGCTGGCCGCCGGCGGCAATGGCGGCTTCGGCAACCAGCATTTCAAGACCTCCACGAACCAGGCGCCGCGCCGTGCCAATCCCGGTCTGCCCGGCGAGGAGCTCACGATCTGGCTGAGGCTGAAGCTCATTGCCGATTCCGGCATCGTCGGGCTTCCCAATGCCGGCAAATCGACTTTCCTCGCGGCAGTCAGCGCGGCCAAGCCGAAGATCGCCGACTATCCCTTCACGACGCTGCATCCGGGCCTCGGCGTCGCCCGCATCGACGGGCGGGAATTCGTGATCGCCGATATCCCGGGCCTGATCGAGGGCGCCCATGAGGGCGCCGGCATCGGCGACCGGTTCCTCGGCCATGTCGAGCGCACGCGCGTGCTGCTCCACCTCGTCTCCGCCCAGGAGGAGAATCCGGGAAAGGCCTACAAGACGATACGCGGCGAGCTCGACGCCTACGGCCACGGGCTTAAGGAAAAGGCGGAGATCGTCGCGTTGAGCCAGGTCGATACGCTCGACGCGGACCAACGCAAGAAGAAGACCGCAGCGCTGAAGCGAGCCGCCGGCCGCGCGCCCCTCCTCTTGTCGGCCGTCTCCGGCGAGGGCGTCGAGGCGGTGCTGAGGGCGCTGATGGCGGAGATTGAGAGGGCGAGGGAGGAAACCGTTCTGGAGAAGGCAAGAGACTAGCTATGTCGGCGCTCTACGTTGCCCCCCTCTGTCCTGCCGGACATCTCCCCCGCATGGGGGGAGATTGGCCGGCCGCTTTGGTTTCGCCAATTGGAAACGTTGCAGAACAAGCGCCGTCAAAAATGAAGGCCAATCTCCCCCCTTGCGGGGGAGATGTCCGGCAGGACAGAGGGGGGCGCGACAGAGAGCCGGCCTTCGCCATTAGCCACGAAGGCGACCTTCAATGACCCCCTCCCCCCTCCGCTCCTACCGCCGCATCGTCGTCAAGATCGGCTCGGCGCTGCTGGTCGACCGCGCGACCGGGCTGAAGCGCGACTGGCTCGCCGCGCTGGTCGAGGATATTGCCGCGCTCGAGCAAGAAGGCGCCGAGGTGCTGGTGGTTTCCTCAGGCGCGATCGCGCTCGGCCGCACCGTCCTTGGCCTCGGCAAGCGTGTGCTGAAGCTCGAGGAAAGCCAGGCCGCGGCCGCGGTCGGGCAGATCGCGCTGGCGGGCGCCTGGTCGGAGGAGCTCGGCCGGCACGGCCTGAAGTCCGGCCAGATCCTGGTGACGCTCGGCGACACGGAGGAGCGCCGCCGCTACCTCAATGCCCGCGCCACCATCTCGACACTGCTCAAGATGAAAGCCGTGCCGGTGATCAACGAGAACGACACGGTCGCGACGTCGGAAATCCGCTACGGCGACAATGACCGGCTGGCGGCGCGCGTCGCCACCATGATGGGCGCCGATATGCTCGTGCTCCTCTCCGACATCGACGGGCTCTATTCGGCGCCGCCGGCGCTCGATCCCGAGGCGAGGTTCATACCTGTCGTCGATCGCATCACGGCGGAGATCGACGCGATGGCGGGGGCCGCGGCCTCGGAGCTCTCGCGCGGCGGCATGCGCACCAAGCTCGATGCCGGCAAGATCGCGACCGCCGCAGGCACGGCGATGATCATCACTGCCGGCAACCGGCTTCATCCGCTTTCGGCGATCGATCGCGGCGAGCGCTCGACCTTCTTCAGGCCCAGTCCGAACCCGGTGCGCGGTTACAAGAGCTGGATCGCCGGGCAGCTCGAGCCGGCAGGGCGGCTTGCTGTCGACCAAGGCGCCGTCGGAGCGCTGCTTTCCGGCAAGTCGCTGCTCGCTGCGGGGGTGAAGCGCGTCAGCGGTAATTTCTCGCGCGGCGACACGGTCGCGATCGTCGGTCCCGACGGTCGCGAGATCGCGCGTGGCCTTGTTGCCTATGACGCCGGGGATGCCGTAAAGATCGCCGGCTTGAAGAGCGCCGAGATCGCACCGGTGCTTGGATATGCGGCGCGCTCGGCGATGGTCCACCGCGACGACCTCGTCATGGGCCGCGCAGTCATGGCCGAGCTGGAAGCCGGTGCGGGAGGATAGGACATGCTGACGAAGGTGAAGACGCCCGCCGAGGACGTCGCCGCGCTGATGGCCAATATCGGCGAGCGCGCGCGCGCCGCGGCGCGGCCGCTTGCGATCGCCGACGCCGAGCGCAAGCATGCCGCCCTGGTCGCCATGGCCGCGGCGATCGAGCGCCGCGAGGCCCATATCCTCGAGGCCAACGCCATCGATATCAGCAATGGCGAGAGTGCCGGCTTGACACCCGCCTTCATGGACCGGCTGAGACTTGACCCAGGCCGCATCCGCGACATAGCAAATGGCGTCCGCGCGATTGCCGAGCTCGCCGACCCCATTGGCGAGGTGATCGCCGAATGGGACAGGCCGAACGGGCTTCATATCGAGCGCGTGCGCACGCCGCTCGGCGTGATCGGGGTCATCTATGAGAGCCGGCCGAACGTGACGGCCGATGCCGGCGCGCTCTGCCTCAAGGCTGGCAATCCGGTGATCCTGCGCGGCGGCTCGGACTCGCTGAATTCCTCGTCCGCGATCCATGCCTGCCTGGTGGAGGGCCTGAAGGCGGCGAAGCTGCCGAGCGACGCCATCCAGCTCGTGCCGACAACCGACCGTGCCGCGGTCGGCGAGATGCTGAAGGGGCTCGACGGCAACCTCGACGTGATCGTGCCGCGCGGCGGCCGCAGCCTCGTCGAACGAGTACAGAAAGAGGCACGCGTGCCGGTCTTCGCCCATCTCGAAGGCATCTGCCACATCTATGTCGATCGATCCGCCAGGCTCGAGATGGCCGTCGAGATCGTCGTCAACGCCAAGATGCGGCGCACCGGCATCTGCGGCGCGGCCGAGACGCTGCTGGTCGATCGCGCCGTCGCGGGAACGCATCTCGTGCCGATCCTCGACGCGCTGGCGAAAGCCGACTGCGAAATCCGCGGCACGGAGGAGGTGCGCAGCGCATTCGCGGTGGCCAAGCTCGCAAGCGACGCCGACTGGACGACAGAATATCTCGACGCGATCATCTCCGTGAAGCTGGTCGACGGCATCGGCGAGGCGATCGAACACATCGAGACCTTCTCTTCGCACCACACCGAGGCGATCATCGCCGAGGACGCGGGCGCCGTGGCGCGCTTCTTTAACGAGATCGACTCGGCGATCCTGCTCCACAACGCCTCGACGCAGTTCGCCGACGGAGGCGAGTTCGGCATGGGCGCCGAGATCGGCATCGCCACCGGCCGGATGCACGCGCGCGGTCCGGTCGGCGTCGAGCAGCTCACCTCCTTCAAATACCGCGTCCGCGGCTCGGGGCAGGTGAGGCCGTGAGCGGCTGGCTCAGCTGCCTTCTGATTCAAGCTTGAACAGAGGTTCGGTGCCCTACGTTACCCCCCTCTGTCCTGCCGGACATCTCCCCCTCAAGGGGGGAGATTGGCTGTCATTTTGGGTTTCGCCAATCGCTGACGTTGCAGGTTGGCGAAATCAAAGCGGTCGTCCAATCTCCCCCCTTGAGGGGGAGATGTCCGGCAGGACAGAGGGGGGTGCGAAGGGGTGCGACATCTCGGCTCTCAATATTTGCCAAGCCGAGGCTTGAGCGTGCCCTCTTCCGACGTCCCTCCCCGCTACCTCCGCATGCCCCATGCCGGGAAGGGCATGGTGGTCGGCCTGTTCGGCGGCTCGTTCAACCCGCCGCATGCCGGCCACGGACTGGTTGCCGAGATTGCGCTCCGCCGGCTGCGGCTCGACAGGCTCTGGTGGATCGTCACGCCCGGCAACCCGCTGAAGAATTCGCACGAGCTCGCCCCGCTTGCCGAGCGCATCAGGCTGTCCGAAGCGATCGCAAGCGATCCGCGCATCGAGGTCACCGCTTTCGAGGCGAGCCATCATGTCCGCTACACGGCTGACACGCTGGCGCTGGTCAAGGCGCGCAACCCGGGCGTCCACTTCGTCTGGATCATGGGAGCCGACAATCTGCGCGAGTTCCACCGCTGGCAGAACTGGCGCGAAATCGTGCTGACCTTCCCGATCGCGGTGATCGACCGGCCGGGCTCGACGCTTTCCTTCCTGTCCTCGGTGGTCGCCAAGACCTTCGACTACGCCCGCGTCGATGAGGGCGACGCGCCGATCCTTGCCCGCATGCGGGCTCCGGCCTGGACCTTCATTCACGGCCCGCGTTCGTCACTTTCTTCAACCGAGCTCAGGAACGGGCGCGCCGGAGCATGATCCCGAACCGAAGGCCAGCTCAGCATAAAGTTGCAGACTTTTCGGATAAGATCATGCGGTAAGAGCCCCCGTTGATCCAGCGGGGGCAATCGCGCAAGCCAGGCCTGCCAATGTCGTTTTTGCCGCACCGCGGCGGGCGGCGGAGTGCATCCTCTACCGCAATGGTTGAGGCGGTCGACATTGCGCGAGACGACGTCAGGGCGGCGGCAACGCCGGCTCCGGCGATTGCCGTCGCCAGCATCGTCATCTCGATGGCGCTGGTGGCAATCGGCAATGGCCTGGTGTTCGCTTATATCCCAGTCCGTCTCGGAGCCGAGGGCTTCTCCCCGACCTGGGCGGGCAGCATCTTGACCGGCCTCTCCGCAGGCGGCATTGCCGGCTGCCTGCTCACCGGGCGGCTGGTGCAACGCGTCGGACACGCGCGCGCCTATATCGTGCTCTCCGCGTTGATCGTGCTTTCCAACGCGGCGCTCGGCTTCGGCGTGCATCCCGCCACCTGGATCGCCGCCCGTGTGCTCTACGGCTTCGCAGTCTGCGCGATCTTCATCGTCGCGCAGAGTTGGCTGAACGATGCCGTCGACAATCGCATCCGCGGCCGCGTCATGTCCGTGTTTTACGTCGCCTATGTGGCCGGGCTCGGCGTCGGTTACCTCTTGCTGCGCTTCATCGAACTCGGCAATGCCGAAGCGCCCTTGGTCGGCATCCTCTTCACGGCGCTCTCGATGCTGCCGGTCGGCATGACGCGGCTCAAACCTCCCCCCGCTCCGGCGGCCGCATCGATCGCGTTGCGCGCAGCCTGGCAGATCTCACCGGTCGGGTTGGCCGGCATGCTTGCCGCCGGCGGCCTGTCGATGCTGATCACCGGCTTTGCGCCGATCCATGCGATTGCGACCGGTTATTCGCAGGCCGATGTTGCGATGCTGCTGCTTGCGATGCCGCTCGGCACATTGCTTCTGCAGGTCCCGCTCGGCTGGGTCTCTGACCGCACCGACCGCCGTTACGTGCTGATCGCCGCGGCCCTCGTCGTCATGCTCACCGGCGTCTTCGCAATCAATTCCGACAGCGTAGCGCTTGCCGTGATGGTCGCGATCTACATCGTCTGGGGCGGCACGTCGGATTCCATCTATTCGGTAGCCAATGCCCATGCCAACGACCGTGCCGGCAAGGACGAACTGGTCGCGCTGTCGTCGAGTATGATCTTCGCCTGGTCGGTCGCAGGCTTCGTCGTGCCCGGCATAGGCACCGTGCTCACCGGCATCTACGGCACGCAGTCATTCATGTATCTGGTGACCGCTATAGCCGCGGCCTACGCCGCTTTCGTGATATGGCGCGTCATCGCCGCTCGCCGCGCCGAGCCCTCGGCATCGTTCACGCCCATGAGCGCACAGACGCCGGTTCCGGTCGATCCGGCGACGAAGGAGGGCTGAGGGGCAGCGGCAACCTAAAAACACAAGACGCTACTGCTCAGCTCCCTCAGGCTTCCGGAAATGGCTGACGACCTTTTCGGTCAGCTCCGCTTTGGTCGAAACGAAATCACCGGCCGAGGTCCAGTAGCGCAGCGTGATCTTGATGGCACCCTCGCCGAGCTCCGAAACGAATGCCGTTGGCGCCGGTTTCTTCCTCACCCTTGCGTCGGCCGCAGCGACTGCAAGCAGCCTGTTCTCGGCATCGACGACCACGCCGGCGTCCGCGACGGTGACGACAATGTCATTCCGCCGCATGCCGTTGCGGGTGTAGTTGCGGACCGGCTGGTTCCAGAGCGTCGAGTTGGGAGCGAGCAGGAAAACGCCTTCTGCGGTCCGCAGCCGCGTCGCGAAAAGTCCGATTTCCTCGACGAGGCCGGAGATGGCGCCGACCTCGATTTCTTCTCCGATGCGAAATGGTCTCAGCACCAGAAGCATGATGCCCGCTGCTATGTTCTGGAGCGTTCCCTGCAGCGCGAGACCTATGGCCAAGCCGGCGGCGCCGATGGCGGCGATTATGGAGGCTGTCTGCACACCGAACTGGCCGAGCACCATGACGCCTACGAAAATCAGCACCGCATAGCGGCTGACTGCTGCCAGAAAACGCGTGAGCGTCAGGTCGAAGCCATGGATGTGCTTCAGGCCCCCCGCTACCGAGCGCTCGACGAGGCCGGCCACCATATAGCCGACAACGAGAAGCACCACCGCGCCGATGAACGACAGCGAATAGGAGACTCCCAACACATAGAGCTGGTCGAAACCGTTCTGGATTGCCGCGTAAGCGTTGGCGGGGTCGAGTTCCATGGCGCAATTCCTGGTAGAATCTGCCCCGGTAATCGATCGTTCAGCAATCGGTTCCGCCGAATCGGTTATAGAGTCGGACCGGAGGTAATTCTACCGGCCGTCTTGAAACTGTTATCCGACTCTGCCTATCTTTTTGGTGCATCGCCTTGATTGGCGAGCGATTGGTGTTCACGGTTCGAAAGGAACGACTCTGAGAACAGCACTTCGGAAGAAGGCAGATCCCATGCCTTCGCCGGCCGCGCAAAGCCGCAACGATGAGGTCGAACGCGCCATCAAGACAGTCCTTGCCAGTCTGGAAGACTCCAAGGCCGAAAACATCGTCTCCATCGACATTCAGGGCAAGTCCAGCCTCGGCGACTATATGGTCGTCGCCTCCGGCCGCTCGCACCGCCATGTCAGCGCCGTCGCCGATCACCTGATCAAGGCGATCAAGGATGCTGGCCTCGGCCAGGCGCGCGTCGAAGGCCTGTCGGGCGCGGACTGGGTCCTGATCGACTCGGGTGACGTGATCGTCCATGTCTTCCGCCCGGAGATCCGGGAGTTCTACAACATCGAGAAGCTGTGGCAGGCTCCCGATCTCGAGGAAGAGACGATCCACTGAGATCGTCCTGTCTGAGCTTGGTCGTGTCGCGATGCTGATCGCCGTGCATGCGGTCGGCCGCATGAAGGCGGGCCCCGAGCATGAGCTCGCAGCCCGCTACTTCGACCGTTTCGCAAAGAGCGGCCCGGCCATGGGGCTCGAATTCACCGGCGTCACCGAAATTCCTGAAGGCCGGGCGCAATTGGTCGACGAGAGGCGGCGCGACGAGGCCGCGCGGCTCCGCGCCCAGACGGCGAAGGGAGCGGCTCTGATCCTGCTCGACGAACGCGGCAGGAACATCACCTCGGCAGATCTTGCGGCACGGATCCGGGACTTGCGCGACGGCGGCAGGCGCATGGCTGCCTTTGTGATCGGCGGACCCGACGGGCTCGATGCTTCGCTCAGGCAGGACGCCGAGCTGCTGCTCTCCTTCGGGCAGCTCACCTGGCCGCATCAGCTCGTTCGTGTCATGCTCGCCGAGCAGCTCTACCGCGCGACCACCATATTGTCTGGGCATCCGTATCACAGGGCCTGACAAGGGTGACGGGCAATAGGGCAATAGGGCAATAGGGCATCAGAAGCTGCTCGGGGTTCCAGTTCGCAAGCTTTCTTCGCGCGCCCTTCTGTCCCTGCGGTCCCTGTTGCCCTATTGCCTTATTGCCCTATTGCCTTGCTGCCTCAGAGGCAGGCGAACTTCGAATCCGGACACTTCCACCAATTCGACAAATTGATCGATGATCTCTGCGTTTGGGACGGTGGCGGGCCGTATGGTTGACAGTTCGTTAACGAACCGCTTCGTAAGGTCGGTTGGAAAACGAAGCTAGCCCGATGTTCGATCGCAGCCACGCCCGGTTGGGGATTGCGTTGCTCCTGGCGGCCATGATGGTCGCAGCGGTGCCACACGCCCGCGCCCAGGAAATCGACGGCGAGGCCGGCGAGATCGAGGCCCGCCAGGCCGAAAAGCAGGCGGAGCTTGATCGTGTCTCCAAGGAGATCACGCTTTCGGATTCGCGTGTAGCCGCCCTGACGGAAGAGATCGCCGGCATCAAGAAGGATCACGCCTCGATCACCGCGGCCCTGATCCAGGCCGCAAAGACCGAACGCAAGCTCAGCGAGGACATCGAAGGCATCACCAGCAGGCTGGAGGACCTCAAGGAACGGCAGCAGGAGATCCGCCTGTCGCTCTCGGCGCGGCGCGACGTGCTCGCCGAAGTGCTCGGAGCGTTGGAGCGCATGGGATTGAATCCGCCCCCGGCCCTGCTGGTCAAGCCGGAAGACGCGCTGTCCTCGATACGCAGCGCGATCCTGCTCGGCGCCGTGGTGCCGGAGATCCGTGGAGAGACGGAGAAGCTGATGGCCGACCTTACCGAGCTGTCGCGTATCGCCGCCACGATCGAGGCCGAGCGCGGACGGTTGACGAAGACGGTCGAGCAGCAGGCGGAGGAAAAGAAGCGGCTGAGCCTGCTGCTGGACGGCAAGAAGGACCTGCAGGACAAACAGGAGGCTGCACTCGCCGATGAGCAGAGCAAGGCCGCAGCCCTGGCAGAACAGGCGGGAAGCCTGAAGGATTTGATCGCGTCGATCCAGAAGGAGATCGAGGACAAGCGCTCGGCGGAGGAGAAGGCAAGACGAGCCGAGGAGGAGCGCAAGCGGCGTGAGGCGGCGCTTGCCGCCATGTCCGTCCCGGAGCTCAACCGGCTCGCCGGACCTCAGCCATTCTCAGCGCTGATGAAGCAGATTGCATTGCCGGTCGCCGGCGCCGTCGCGCGTCATTTCGGCGACGATGACGGTAACGGCGGAGTGATGCATGGCGACACGGTTACAACACAATCGGGCGCGATTGTGACGGCACCTTCGGACGGGGATGTGCTCTATGCGGGACCGTTCCGCTCCTACGGTCAACTCTTGATCCTGAACGCTGGCGACGGCTATCATGTCGTGCTGGCGGGAATGGGTAGAATCAGCGTCGTACCAGGCCAATCCGTCCTCGCAGGCGAGCCGGTCGGCGTTATGGGCGAAGCAGGGGCGATGAGCGCTTCGGCTTCAGGCAATGGAAAAACCGTCCCGGAACTCTACATTGAGTTCCGAAAGGACGGTAAACCCGTCGACCCGGCCCCTTGGTGGTCGGTGAGGATGTCTGGAAGGACAGGAAATGATACGTAAATTGTCGCTACTGCTTGCCGGTGCGCTAATGGGCGCGTCGGCGATGAGCCTGGTCTACGGCGGAGTGCCGGGCTCGGCCGCCAACGCTGCCGGCTCCGATACCTACAAGCAGCTCGCGATCTTCGGCGACATCTTCGAGCGCGTACGCAATCAGTATGTGACGCCGCCCGACGAGAAGTCGCTGGTCGAGAATGCCATCAACGGCATGCTCACCTCGCTCGATCCGCATTCGTCCTACCTCAATGCTGAAGCCGCGAAGGACATGCGGGTTCAGACCAAGGGCGAGTTCGGCGGCCTCGGCATCGAGGTCACAATGGAAAACGATCTGGTCAAGGTGATCACGCCGATCGACGATACGCCCGCGGCCAAGGCCGGCGTGCGCGCCGGCGACTTCATCTCCGAGATCGACGGCGAGAGCGTCCAGGGCCTCACCCTGAACGACGCGGTCGAGAAGATGCGCGGCCCCGTAGACACGCCGATCAAGCTGACGATCCTGCGCCAGGGCGCCGACAAGCCGCTCGAGATCACGGTCGTGCGCGATATCATCAAGGTGAAGGCCGTCAAGTTCCGCGTCGAGAACGACGTCGGTTACATGAAGATCACATCCTTCACGGAAAAGACGTTCGACGATCTGCAGAACGCGATCGACACGATCAAGAACCAGATTCCCCAGGACAAGCTCAAGGGCTACGTGCTTGACCTGCGTCTCAACCCGGGCGGACTGCTGGATCAGGCCGTCAGCGTCTCCGACGCCTTCCTCGATCGCGGCGAGATCGTCTCGACCCGCGGCCGCGATCCCAAGGACATATCGCGCTTCGATGCCCGGCCCGGCGACCTGACGGACGGCAAGCCGATGATCGTGCTGATCAACGGCGGATCGGCGAGCGCTTCCGAAATCGTGGCCGGTGCGTTGCAGGACCAGCGGCGCGCGACGGTGGTAGGCACACAGTCCTTCGGCAAGGGCTCGGTGCAGACCATCATCCCGCTCGGCGAAAACGGAGCGCTGAGGCTCACGACGGCGCTCTACTACACGCCGTCGGGCAAATCGATCCAGGGCAAGGGCATCACGCCCGACATCAAGGTCGACGAGCCGGTGCCGGAGGATTTGAAGGGCCGTGACGTGGCCCGCGGCGAATCCTCCCTCAAGGGCCACATCAAGGGCGTTGACGAGAATTCGCAGGGCTCCGGCTCGGCCGCCTATGTGCCGCCGGATCCGAAGGACGACGTCCAGCTCAACACTGCCTACGAGCTGCTCAGGGGCCAGAAGACCGATCCGGCCTTCCCGCCCCATCCCGACAAGGCGGTGCTGAACCAGTAAGCCTCTCAGCGGTCCGCGCATGGGGGCCGGATCGCTGGCCGAGTTTCTCGAGTTGCTGCCGGAGTCAAAATGGCTCCGGCAGTTTTGACTCAAGGCCCCCGAGGACGGCTTGCGATCGGGGGTCTCGCCTTTGAAACAGCTTCCGCGATCAACCAATCTGGAGCGGCCGCTCGGACAGGGTTTGAAGCGTCCGAGCCGGCCGACATGGATTCGGGCGATCGACCGCCGCTCCTTGGGGACCGCGGTCGCGGCGCTATGCATGATCGTTGCGGCAGGGGCCATTTCGCTGCGCGAGCGGCCATTTCGAATTCCCGCCCAGGTGGTGACGACCACTCCGGAAGCTGCTGCCCCGGCGAGTGCGGGCGAGGCGACAGCTGCAGCCGGTTCCAGGCTCAATTCCGAAAGCGATCGAACTGCCCCGGCCGGCCCATCGATCATCAGGGTCAACCCCGACGATACGAAGGCCGCGGAGGCGAGGAATGTCGTCGTCATCCGCGACCCTTCGGCGATCGGCCAGAACCTGCGCATCGCGCACCTGCCGGACAAGGCGCTGATCGAGGCATCCGATACCGGTCCGCTGCCGATCCGCGCCGCGGATGGACGGCGGCCGTTCGACGTCTATGCGCGACCGTGGTCCGGTGCGCGCGGGGCACGTATAGCGCTCGTCATCGGCGGACTTGGCGTATCGCAGACCGGTACGCAGGAAGCGCTCGAAAAGCTGCCTGCGGAGGTCACGCTCGGCTTTGCCGCGCAGGGCAACAGCCTCGGGCGATGGATGCAGGTGGCGCGCCACGGCGGCCACGAGATCGTCATGCAGGTGCCTCTGGAACCGTTCGACTATCCGAATGTCAACCCCGGCCGCAACACGCTGACGGTCGGTGCAAGTGCTGACGAGAATGTCGAGAAGCTGCACTGGTCGCTGTCGCGCATCACCAACTATACGGCGATCATGAACTATATGGGCGCGCGTTTCTCGGCAGACCCGGCCGCCATGGGACCGCTGATGGCCGAGCTCGGCAGGCGCGGCCTCGCCTATCTCGACGACGGCTCCTCGGCACGCAGCGTGGCTCCGGACCTGGCCTTGAAGAACGGCGTTCCCTTCGCAGTCTCCGACGTGACGATTGACGGCGTGCAGGACCGCGGCGAGATATTGAAGAAGCTCGACCAGCTCGAGCGGACAGCACGTGCCAAGGGTTTTGCGGTGGGCACGGGCTCGGCCTTCGAAGTGACGGTCGATGCGGTCTCTGCCTGGGTCGGCGAAGCCAAGAAGCGCGGCATCGAGATCGTCCCGATCTCGGCAGTCGCAAGCGATCCTGAACGAGGATGATCATGGTCAAGGAAAAGCTGGGCAAGCGCCTGGTCGACCCGCAATCCCTGCCCTACCGGCCCTGCGTCGGCATCATGGTGCTGAACCGCAAGGGGCTCGTCTGGACCGGCCGAAGGGTCGCCGAGGAGAATTCCGAATATGATGGCTCGCCGCAGCTCTGGCAGATGCCGCAAGGGGGCATCGACAAGGGCGAAGACCCGCTGCCGGCCGCCCGCCGCGAGCTCTATGAGGAGACCGGCATCGAGACCATCTCGCTGCTCGCCGAGGCGCCCGGCTGGATCAACTACGACCTGCCCCCCGACCTCGTCGGCATCGGGCTGAAAGGCAAATATCGCGGGCAGACCCAGAAATGGTTCGCCTTCCGCTTCGAAGGCGACGAGCAGGAAATCCGCATCAACCCGCCGCCCGACGGCCATCCGGCCGAGTTCGACGAGTGGGAATGGAAGCCGATGGCCGAATTGCCCGAACTGATCGTGCCCTTCAAGCGCAAGGTCTACGAGCAGGTCGTCGCGGCGTTTCGGCACCTTGCGGGGTAGCGGAAGGGAAGTGCCGGGGCAGTTTACTTTTTTCCGCAGAAGGGCCGCGGCGCTTCAAAACTGGTGCAGGCGGAAAAAAGTAAACTGTCCCCTGCGCAACCCCGTTCAGACCCGCCGCTCCACCATCATTTTCTTGATCTCGGCGATCGCCTTGGCGGGGTTGAGGCCCTTCGGGCAGGTCTGCGCGCAGTTCATGATGGTGTGGCAACGGTAAAGCCGGAACGGATCCTCGAGATTGTCGAGCCGTTCGCCCTTTGCCTCGTCGCGTGAATCGATCAGCCAGCGATAGGCCTGCAGCAGCGTGGCAGGTCCGAGATAACGCTCGCCGTTCCACCAGTAGCTTGGGCACGAGGTCGAGCAGCAGGCGCAGAGGATGCACTCGTAGAGCCCGTCGAGCTTGGCGCGGTCTTCGTGGCTCTGCAGCCATTCCTTCGCGGGCTGGGGCGACACCGTCTTCAGCCATGGCTCGATCGAGGCATGTTGTGCATAGAAATTGGTGAGGTCGGGCACGAGGTCCTTGACCACGGGCATGTGCGGCAAGGGATAGACCTTCACCGGACCGGAGATGTCGTCCATGCCCTTTGTGCAGGCAAGCGTGTTGCCGCCGTCGATGTTCATGGCGCAGGAGCCGCAAATGCCCTCTCGGCAGGAACGGCGCAGCGTCAGCGTCGGATCGACCTTGTTCTTGATCCACAGCAGCGCGTCGAGCACCATCGGCCCGCAATCGTCGAGGTCGACGAAGTAGGTGTCGACGCGAGGGTTCTCGCCATCGTCGGGCGACCAGCGGTAGACGCGATATTCGCGCAGCCGCGTCGCACCTTCCGGCTTCGGCCAGGTCTTGCCCTGTCTGATCTTGGAGTTCTTGGGAAGTGCGAGTTCGACCATGCGGACCTCAATCCTTGGCGGCAGGAGCCGCCGGTTCGTTCTTCGGATAGCCTTCGGGCAGCCAGCGCGCCGTATTCGCGGCAAGCAGCGTCCATGGCCTGCCCTGCATGGCGTTCCACCAGAGCGCCAGGCGCAGGCCGGACCTGCGCGCCACCTGCAGAGCAAGGTGGACAGGGTCGCGACGCTTGACGTGCCGGTTCGGCGCCCTGCCTGAAACCATGGTGCTCGACGCGCCGGACTGCATGACGACCCAGGGCGAGACGTGGGCGATGTCGAGGCCATGCGTGCCCTGGCTCCAGAGGAAGTCGTCCACGGGCATGCAGAGCTTGTCGATTTTCTCGAGAAGCCGCTCGGCTGCATGCCGCGTCAATATGTAAGCCGCACCGCCGGAACGGGGCCGCAGCGAGCGCACGAGCATGTTGTTGCGGCCGAGCGGCCGGATCGGGATAGCGAGGCGACCACCGGAGCGAGGAATGCCTTCGAGCTTGACGATATCGATCGGCGGTCCCTCGCCGAGGAGCGCGCCGACAGCCTCCTCGAAGCCGGCCTGCGGCTCGGCATCGTCCTCCAGGATCAGGCCGCGCTCATGGCCGCTTGCCAGGAATTGCCGCCAGGCCGAGAGATGGCTCGCCAGGCATGCCTCCTCGACCAGCGAAAAGATACGAAAACGGTAGGGATTCCAGCCGACCCCGTCGGGCGGCAAGATAATCTTCTGCCCACGCACGGCAAGCGCCGCATCCGGATCGCGGCGCGCGTCGATGGCAGGCGTGCGATAGAGTGGCCAGGGCAGCTTGCCGAAATAGCGATCGATCGTCGCCCAGCGGTCCGGCGAGCGATCGAGGTTGACGGCGAAGATGCCGAGCGGGGCAGCGCTGCCGACCGCCGTCAGGTCACCGGCGCTACGCTTTTCCGCTGCAGCCTGGCTCGCCATCCCGCCTGCGACCGCGTTCACCGCTGCCTCAATACACTCGCGCCTTCGGCGCGATCTTCTTCGGGTCGATGCCGCCGTCCTCCGGCTTGAGCAAGGGCTCGGTATGCACCGGCCGGTAGCCGAGCCGCACGTCGCCCTTCGCATCGACCCAGGAAAGCGTGTGCTTGCGCCAGTTCTCGTCGTCGCGATTCGGGAAATCTTCCCGCGCATGCGCGCCGCGGCTCTCCTTGCGCGCCTCGGCCGAGTAGACCGTGGTGATCGCATTCGCCATCAGGTTCTCGAGCTCCAGCGTTTCGACCAGGTCGGAATTCCAGATCATCGAGCGGTCGGTGACCTTGATGTCGGGGAGTTCGCGCCAGATCGCCGAGATCCGCCGGCGACCTTTCTCGAGCGATTCCTGGGTGCGGAACACGGCGGCGTCTTCCTGCATGGCACGCTGCATGTCCTCGCGAAGCATCGCAGTCGGCTTCGATCCGCTGGCGTGGCGCAGCCGGTCGAAGCGGTCCATGATCTTCTCGACATAGGCAGCGTCCGGGGTCGGGACGGCCGAGGCGCGGTCGATCACCTTGCCGGCCCGGAGCGCCGCGGCACGGCCGAAGACGACAAGGTCGGTGAGCGAGTTGGAGCCGAGCCGATTGGCGCCGTGCACGGAGGCGCAGGCCGCCTCTCCCGCCGCCATCAGCCCGGGCACGATCGCATCGGGATTGTCCGGCGTGGGGTTCAGTGCCTCGCCGTGATAGTTGGTCGGGATGCCGCCCATGTTGTAGTGCACGGTCGGCAGCACCGGGATCGGCTCGCGCGTCAGGTCGACGCCGGCGAAAATCTTGGCGCTTTCGGTGATGCCCGGCAGCCTCTCGTGCAGCACTGCCGGATCGAGATGGTCGAGGTGCAGATATATGTGGTCCTTGTTCTTGCCGACGCCACGTCCCTCTCGAATCTCCAGCGTCATGCAGCGCGAGACCACGTCGCGCGAGGCGAGGTCCTTGGCCGAGGGCGCATAGCGCTCCATGAAGCGCTCGCCCTCCGAATTCACGAGATAGCCGCCCTCGCCGCGCGCGCCTTCGGTGATGAGGACGCCCGCGCCGTAGACCCCGGTCGGGTGGAACTGCACGAACTCCATATCTTGCAGCGGCAGGCCCGCGCGAGCCACCATGCCATTGCCGTCGCCCGTGCAGGTATGCGCCGAGGTGCAGGAGAAATAGGTGCGGCCATAGCCGCCGGTCGCAAGCACCGTGATCTTGGCGGCGAAGCGGTGGATCGTGCCGTCGTCCAGGTTCCAGGCGACGACACCGGTGCAGGCACCGTTCTCGTCCATGATCAGGTCGAGCGCGAAATATTCGACGAAGAACTGCGCCTTGTACCTGAGCGACTGGCCGTAGAGCGTGTGCAATATCGCGTGGCCGGTCCTGTCGGCGGCTGCGCAGGTGCGCTGCACGGGCGGCCCGTCGCCGAACTCGGTCATGTGGCCTCCGAACGGCCGCTGGTAGATCTTGCCGTTCTCGGTACGCGAGAACGGCACGCCGTAATGTTCGAGCTCATAGACCGCCGCCGGCGCCTCGCGCGCCAGATATTCCATGGCGTCGACATCGCCCAGCCAGTCCGAGCCCTTGACCGTGTCGTACATGTGCCACTGCCAACTGTCGGGCCCCATGTTCTTGAGCGAGGCAGCAATGCCGCCCTGCGCGGCGACCGTATGCGACCGCGTCGGGAAGACCTTGGTGATGCAGGCGGTTCTGAGGCCTTGCTCGGCCATGCCCAGCGTGGCGCGCAGCCCGGCGCCACCGGCGCCGACGATCACCACGTCGAATTGATGGTCGACATAGGTGTAGGCCTTGCCGCCGATTGCTGCCGAAGCTGCCACGCTCAGCCTCCGAATGCCAGTTTGAGAATGGAGAAGACAGCGATCACCCCGACGATCACGCAGAAGAAGATGTTCAGCATGAGAAGCGAGACTTTCAGGCCTTCGCCGTGAATGTAGTCCTCGATGATCTCCTGCATCCCGAGCCGCATGTGATCGAGGCTGAGCACGATGAACAGCGCAAGCAGGAGCGCGACGAGCGGCTGCGAGAGCGACGCCCGAACCTCGGCGTAGCCCGCACCGTTCAGCGAAATGACGAAGCCGATGAAGAAGAGGGTCAGCGGCACAAGGGCGACGGAAGTCACCCGGATGCGCCAGAAATGTCCTGTGCCGTCCTTGGCCGAGCCGAGGCCGCGAACCTTCGCGAGAGGTGTACGCATGTCGGCCATCTCAGAACGCTCCCCGCGCAGCATAGGCGGCAACCCATATCAGGATCGTCAGCGTAACGGACCCGATCAACGTCGCCCAGGCGAGTCGGGTGGACGTTTCCTTCTCCATGCCGGTGCCGGTGTCCCAGATGAGGTGACGAAGCCCGCCGAGGAGATGGTGCAGCAGGGCCCAGGTATAGCCGAACATGACCAGCCGGCCGATCCAGGAGCCGTAGATGAAGTTGACGAAATCGAAATAGCTCTGGGAGGTGGCCGCTGCGATCAGCCACCAGGCGACGAGGAGCGTGCCGAAATAGAGCGCGCCGCCGGTGATGCGATGAAGGATCGACATCAGCATCGTCGCCGGCCATCTGTACACCGTCAGGTGAGGTGAGAGCGGGCGCTCTTGCGGCCGTGCGCGGGTGGCTGTTGACGTCATGGCTCCCCCAGTTCGGCGGTTCCGGGCGCCGCCCACCAAAACCGCCATTCGCGGTTCTGGCAGCGACGCGAGTGCCGCTTAACTAATGCTCTTTTTGCACTGCGTCAAAGCCGAAAAATCGTTTTAATGCATCAATTTAGAACCCGCTCGAAGTTCAATCGTTTGAACCGTTTTGCCCCTCCTAACGGGTGCAGGCCAGCGGCTCCTCCCCGCTTTTCATGAACAGGGCTTCGCGGCCATCCAGGACGAGCGCATAGGGCTGCTCGCCGTAGCGGGCCCTCTGCGCCGGAGGTGCGGCCGGAAGCTCGATGGGTTCGCCTGCGCCACTCAGGATACGAACCGAAGAACCGAGGTTCTCGATCGTCATCATGCCGCCGTCGGCGCAGCTGTATGTGGCGGTTGCCGGCTGTGTCGACATTTCGTCGGTTGCAGCCGAAACGACGCTGGCCGTCTTGTGCGTCGGTTCGGTGGTGCACGCTGCCGTCGCGAGCGCGACCGAGATCACAGTAATCGAGGTTACCCGGCCGAGCGACGAAAGCATGCCGCGCAAGCTAGCTGCTTCGCGTGCAAAAGATCAATGGCTGCCGGCGAGAAGTTGCCGAACTGCAGAGTGACGAAAGGTCAGCCGCAATGCCGCGACATTCGTCGAAATTAACCATAACAGCCGAACGAACTGTCGCGAGCGCGGCTGACCCGGTGACAAAGGTTAATAAAAGGTTAACGTAGCTCGCTGCGAGGCTGGAGCCTCGACGAAGGGGGAGGACGGGATGCGTCTTGTGAACCGCTTGCCGACCATAGCGCGGATTTCGATTGCATTCCTGACGGCAGGAATGACGGTGTTTTCGGCAGCCGATGTGCTCGCCTGGTCCCGGTTTCACGACCATGTCTATGCCGATTCATTCGGCAATCTGGTGATCCAGAGCCCCTCCGGCTACAAGCGGATCGTCGTCGGCCAGGGCCACCTTGCCCGGCAATTGTCGAAATACGAGCGCGCGAGCGACCCGGAGGTCGTCTATCTCGATGAGGGCGGTGATCGTTCCGACGACGGCTACGCGTACGGCGACTGCTTCCGGCCGCCTTACATATTCAAGGGCCGCAGCTATATGTATGGCCTGCCCGACGGCGTAATCCCGCAGGCGCCTTGTGCGAACTGACTTGGGGTCCCGAACCGAAGGTCAGAGCGGCTGACGCCCGATAATCACGGCTGCCGCTAGCTGGCCGACCGCAACGACGGACGGATGCGACTCGGTCGCGCAATGCGCACGCAGTCACGACCCTCGTCCTTCGCTGCGTAAAGAGCAGCGTCGGCCCGGACCAGCAATTCGGATATGTTTTCGCCCTGGGCGAGCTCGGCTACGCCGAAGCTGGCCGTGAACCGGCGATCCTTGGGGAAGCCGTCGATGGAAATCGCGGCAAAAGCACCTCTGGCACCTTCCGCGAAGAGCCGAGCTGCCGCCAGATTGGCGCCGGGCAGGATGATTGCGAATTCCTCCCCTCCGATGCGGCCAGCGACATGGTGATCATCGGCGACGTTGCGCAGGAAACCGGCGAAGGCGGCGATGACCCGGTCACCCATGGCATGACCGTAATTGTCATTGATCGACTTGAAGTGGTCGAGATCGGCAATGACCAGCGAGACCGGCATCCGCTGCCCGGCCGCGCCTGAAAGAGCGCGTGCCGCGCGCTGCTCGAAGCCGCGCCGGTTGAGAAGCCCGGATAGCGTGTCGGTCTCGGACTTCATGGTAAGGTCGAGCAGAAGCCCGTGGACGAGCACGACCAGCGTCATGAGCGCCACCCCGATCCCGAAGATCGTGCCCAATCCCATCGAGATCATGGCGTAGCTGGTTTGCAGATAGGCTTGGGGGTTGGTTCCCCAGCCTCCAAGCGCGTGGGCGATAAAAGGCTTGGCCAGAAAGTGCAACGAGCTCAAGCAGAGCAGCACGGTAAACGCCCAGTCGATCATGCGGCGTTTCGGCGGCGACAGGATGAGCCCGACGGCGATCGCCTGCATGATTGAATAAGGCGCCTGATAGATCATCATGCGCTCGAACGAATGCCGGGGCAGATCCTGCGAGAGAAAGACTGCCAGGATAGAAAGCAGGAAGACTGCAGCCATGAGCCACCACGGCGCCGAAACGGCGTATTTGCGCGCGACGCCGACGTTGAAGGCAACCATCGCGGCAAGAACCAGCCCGAAGGACAGCGTGACGATATAGCGCGAATCGACGGTAAGCGGAACGAGCGCCTCGACCGCGTAGGACGACATTCCCAGCGCATAGCAGAAGGCGAGCCAGCGCGGCGCCGTCCGCATGCGATCGAAAATGGCGATCATCACAAAAGACGCGGCCAGCAAGCCGGCCACGACAAGATTGATCGCGAGAATGGACCCCGCACCGGTCATTCGGCTTCATGCTCCCCAAGCGAAGGTTTACTGTCGGCACGGGAAAAAAGCCGTTAACACCGTGCGGAACCGGCCAGACGAAAAGCGGTTCTTTGGATGGCAGAAAGGGCATTGAAAATGGCCGAAACCACAACACTTACCGACCATGAAGCGATCCGCGACTGGGCTGCCGCGCGCGCCGGCTCCCCAGCCATCGTCGACGCCTCGGCTCAATCAGGGATCCAGCCCATCCTGCGCATCGTCTTCGATGAGCAGGCCTATGAGGATCAGGACCAGCCGGAACGACCGCAGAATGCCGGCGGCTACGAACTCGTCGAATGGGACGAATGGTTCAAGATCTTCGATGAGGAAGAGCTGGCGCTGGTCGTGGCCAAGGATACTCCTGGCCAGCGCGAGAGCTTCCATGAGATCATCAGGCGCTAGCGAAGCTGACGAAGCTTTGCCTGCGGCAGCGCGTAGCTCGGCCGCGCGACGCGGACACAGTCGCGGTCATCCCTCTTTGCCGCATCGAGGGCAGCCACGGCCGGGGCGGGCAATTCGGCAATGCCTTCGCCACGGCCACGGTCAGTTCGGCCACACCGAAGCTTGGATCGAGTAGACGGCGAGCCGCGGGCGGGCTTTCCCCTCGCGAGCCTAACCCGGATTTCCCAAGCCGCCGACACCATAAAGAGTTGATCGGGCAGCTTTGTCGCGAGGGAAGGCGGATGGCCGCGTATAGCTCGGCCGCGCGACGCGGACGCAGTTGCGGCCCTCCCTTTTTGCCAAATAGAGGGCAGCGTCGGCCCGGGCGAGCAATTCGGCGACGCCCTCGCCTTGGATGAGTTCGGCAACGCCGAAGCTTGCGCTGAAGCGCCGGCTCTCGGGCAACCCCTCGACTGCGAGCATCGCGAAAGCGGCTCTGGTGCCCTCCGCGAAAAGCCGCGCGGCTGTGAGATCGGCGCCGGGCAGGATGATCGCGAATTCCTCGCCGCCGATACGGCCTGCCGCATGCTCTGCCGCGGTCGCCTCACGAAGGAAGCCGGCGAAGCCCGAAATGACCAGGTCGCCTGCAACGTGACCCAGATCGTCGTTGACCTGCTTGAAGTGGTCGAGGTCGCAAATGACGAGTGAAACCGGGACGCCGCGCCGTTCGACATCCGCCAGGATCTTCGATGTCCGCTCCATGAAACCGCGCCGGTTGAGCAGGCCCGAAAGCGGATCGGTCTCGGATTCGCTGCGCAGCTCTGCGATCAGGTCGAGCGCGATGCTGGCAATCAGCGTGAGCGCGATCGCAATGGAGAGGATCGCGTGGGTCAAAAGCACCGTGGTCCAATAGATGGACCGGTAGAAGCCTTCATAGGTCTCGTAAGGGCCGTCGACATACATGCACAGCAGAGGGCGGACGAAGAAATTCAGGCCGGCCGCGAGGGCGAGGCCGAGCAGCACTCGATGGATCGCGGTTCTGCCCTGGATGGCCCTGAGCTCGGCGCCTGCCACCAGGCACATGGCTCCGAGCGCAAAATTGATCGAATAGATTCGCCAGGGGAGATCCGGGTCGACGAACATGAACCAGCAGAATGCGCCCAGGCCGCCGGCCGTCAGCACGCCGAACGCCAATATCGGTACCCGTCGCCCGCAGCGGCTGATTATCGCGCTCGCGATGCACAGCGTGGTCGTGAAGAACAAGACGTTAGAAGCCACTTTCGTGGCATTGAAGCCCGGCGGCAGGATGAAATACTGCAACAGAAAACCGCCGGCCGCCGCCGCATAGCCCAATGCAAGAACGGCAACATGCCTATGCCGCCGTTGATACAGCCACAGCGCGAAAAATGCCGTCGCCAGGACAAGCGAAATCGACGGATTCAGCAGCGCAATGTAAAGCCCATTCTCCAATCGATAGCCCAGCCAGCTCTTCCCCTAACGGCAGATAGTAACGGCCAGCCCCCAACAAGCAGTTAAGTCGATGGCGGCCTCACATTTCCGCTCCGTTGCGAGTTGCCGCCAAATGCCACCGATGCGCGTCGGGATCGATGCGCGGCCGCAAACGTTACCGGAGCACAGTCGGAGATAACCATCGAGGCAATTCATGAAGATCGCTGTAGGTGCACCGCTGTCCGGAATGGCTGCCGCACTGGGCCGCGAGATGGCGCAAGCAATTGAGATGGCCGTCTATGATGCGAATCAGGCCGGCGGCATCGACGGCCGCAGGATCGAGGTCTGGACGCTCGATGATGGGGGAGATGAGGAGGAAGGGCTGCGCGCGGCTCGCTCCTTCATCGCGGACCACCAAGTGCTGGCGGTCGTCGGACATTACAACAGCAACGTCACCTTGCGCGCGGCGCCGCTCTATCATGAGGCCGGGCTACCGCTGATTGCGCCGATAGTGTCGAACCCCAAGCTGACGCATTCGGGTTGGCAGAACGTTTTCCGCTTTACCAACAGTGACGATGCGACGGCCGCGGCGATCGCCGGCTATATGATTCATCAACTGGGGAAACGCCGTGCTGCGGTGGTGACGACTGCTACCGTCTACGGGACCAGCATGGGCGACGAATTCGTCCGTGCTTTCGAACGCCTGAGCGGAACGGTGCTGGAGCGCTACAAGGTAGAAGAAGGGGCGAAGGACTTCGCAGATCTGGTCGGTCATTTGCCGGCCGACATGGACGCGCTGTTTTACGGCGGCACGTTCGAAGGCGCACCTCTGCTGCGGGCGATGCGCTCGCACGGCCTCAGTCAGCTTTTCGCGACGGGCGACGGCTGTTGGGACATAAGCAACTTTCTGGAACCGACCGGGGCGGCCGCGGAGCAAGGAGAAGGCGTGCTCGTTCTCTCAGCCTGTCCCGAGATCGGCAGCGTGCAAGGCACTCGAGAATTCGCAGCCCGCTATGAGCGCCGTTTCGGTCCGGTCTGCAACTATGCGGTCAATGCCTACGATTCTGCGATGACCCTGATCGCGGCGATTCGAGATGCCGCAACCGCAGGCGGGTCGCCACCTGACCGCCTCCGGATCTTGAACGAACTCCGGACCGCCAAGAGGCAAGGCATTGCATATCCGGAGCCGATCAGCTGGGACCAATACGGTGATAACGTCGCCTCCGTCACGGCATTGCACACCGTCTCGGACGGCCAATTCCGTCAGGTCGCGCTGATCCCTGGTGAGCGCATCGGATCAGAAATGGAAAATCCGATGCTCTGACAGGCCTCGCTCCAAGCCGCATCGGAAATTCCACGCGCCCAAAGGATGGCGCGGCGTACCGATCCTGCTGGATTGCACGCCGCCGCACGGATGGACGGTGTTATTTGCTAATGCCAGTCTCGGATATCGACGAAATGGCCGGCGATAGCCGCCGCTGCCGCCATCGCCGGCGAGACGAGGTGAGTGCGGCCCTTGAAGCCCTGGCGACCCTCGAAATTGCGGTTCGAGGTCGAGGCGCAACGCTCCTGCGGTTTCAGCCGATCGTCGTTCATCGCAAGGCACATGGAGCAGCCGGGCTCGCGCCAGTCGAAGCCGGCGGCGATGAGGATCTTGTCCAGCCCTTCCGCCTCGGCCTGCGCCTTCACGAGGCCCGAGCCGGGCACGATCATTGCGTTAACGCGAGGATGCACCTTCCTGCCTTCGGCCACTTTGGCCACGGCCCGCAGGTCTTCGATACGGCCGTTGGTGCACGAACCGATGAAGACCCGATCGAGCGCGATATCGGTGATCTTGGTGCCCGGTGTCAGGCCCATATATTCTAGCGCGCGCTTCTTGGAATTGCGCTTGTTCTCGTCCTCGATCGTTTCAGGGTCCGGCACGACGCCGGTCACGGCCACGACATCCTCCGGCGAGGAGCCCCAGGAGACGATCGGCGGCAGCTTCGCCGCGTCGAGAACCACGACCTTGTCGAAATGCGCGCCCTCGTCCGTACGGAGCGTCTTCCAGTACTCCATCGCCATGTCCCAGGCCGCGCCCTTCGGCGCCTTCGGCCGGTCCTTGATATAGGCGAAGGTCGTCTCGTCCGGCGCGATCAGGCCGGCGCGCGCGCCGCCCTCGATCGACATGTTGCAGACGGTCATGCGCCCTTCCATGGAAAGCGAGCGTATCGCCTCTCCGGCATATTCGATGACATGGCCCGTGCCGCCGGCCGTACCGATCTCTCCGATGATGGCGAGGATGATGTCCTTGGCGGTGACGCCTTCCGGCAGCTTGCCGTCGACGCGCACCAGCATGTTCTTCGCCTTCTTCTGGATCAGCGTCTGGGTAGCAAGCACATGCTCGACCTCGGATGTGCCGATGCCATGCGCCAGGGCACCGAAGGCGCCATGCGTGGAGGTATGGCTGTCGCCGCAGACGATCGTCATGCCGGGCAGCGTGAAGCCCTGCTCCGGGCCGATGATGTGGACGATGCCCTGCCGGCGATCTTTTTCGGAATAGTACTCGATGCCGAAATCGACCGCGTTCCTGGCCAGCGCCTCGACCTGGATGCGGCTCTCCTCGTTCTTGATGCCGAGGACGCGGTCGGGCGAAGTCGGCACATTGTGGTCGACGACGGCGAGCGTTTTTTCGGGATGCCGCACATTGCGGCCAGCCATGCGCAGGCCTTCGAAAGCTTGCGGGCTCGTCACCTCATGCACGAGGTGGCGGTCGATATAGAGGAGACAGGTGCCGTCGTCCTGGCGGTCGACGACATGGTCGTCGAAGATCTTGTCGTAGAGGGTGCGCGTTGCGCTCATGATCGTGATCCGTTGAATGGGAAACTGCTGGAGACGGCCGCCCGATCAAAGCGGTGGCCGGGATTCTGGCTGTGCGGATCAGGAAAGTCGGCTGGTCAGCGCGCCGGAAATCCGGGCGAAGAATCGCGCAGGCAGGCGCTTGTGGTCCTGCAGCACGAAGCCCTTATAGGCCGGATCGCCAAACAATTCTTCCATGCGCGTGCTCATACCAGCCTTTGGCCGCAACGGCAATCGCAGGGGTACCAGGGCCTGATCCCGAACCGAAGGTCAGCGCAGCAAAACCTTGCCGAGCTTTCGGATGAGATCGCGCTGCAAAGAGAAGAGCGAGAGCAGGATGAATGACCCCGCTCGAATTCATCATACCCTATCGTTCCGTATGTTCCCGCTGATGCCTGGCGTCGGCGCCCTGCTCCGGCTGTTTGTCCTCCAGCCGCACTTCCAACGCGCGTATCACACAAAGCACCGTCACTGCCAGCAAGGTGGCAAGGCCGCCGATCTGCCAATAGCCGAAGCCGCAGGCGAGCCCGACCGCCGCCGCAAGCCAAAGGCCGGCGCCGGTCGTGATCCCGATGACATGTCCGCGCGCGAACACGATGAAGCCGGTCGCGAGAAAAGCGACGCCGGAGGTCACGGCCTCGATCGTGCGGACCGGATCGAGTCGCGTCAGCGGTGCCACGAAGGCAGAACTGTGTGCCAGCTCCAGGGTGATGATGGCGATGACTGCGGCAGCAAGGCACACGAGAATGTGCGTTCGCAAGCCCGCCGGACGCTTGCGCCATTCACGCTCGAAGCCGACGATCCCACCAAGAATCGCGGCAAGCAGCATTCGCGCCGCGATTGCCGTGAACGGCAGCCATGTGTTGGGGCCGATTTGGCCGATGAACTCCTGCATCTTGCGCCTCGGTCAGTCCCCGAAACGCTCAGCAGTCGGCGCCGTCCCTAGGTAGGTTCCGCAAAAGTGCCCCCGCGGCCTTGCGATTAGAACCTGCGACAACCGAAGCACTGTAGCGGCCATTCGTGGGACCCTGGGACCACGCACGAATGACTGGTTGGACAGATCACATGATCTCGAACACGAAAGCCTTTACCTGCGCCTCGGGCTCGGCGACGGCATAGGCACGGAACCAGTCGCTCTCCTCGACCGGCCGCCACTTGCCGCGCCTCTCCAGCTCGGCAAAGACTGCGTGGAAGCCGCCCGCTTCAAGCACCTGATCGCGCACGGTGAAGATCGCGTGGCCGCCCTTCTCCGTGATACGCGCCAGCTCATGGAGGCCTGCAGCCGGTGCATGGCCAATGGTGAAAACGCCGGTCGAGAAGAAGGCGCGGAAATATCCGTCGGGCCACGGCAGCTGGCTGCCGAGCTCGGCCTGCTTCAGCTCGCCATAGGCGCCGCGGCTGCCGGCGATGGCCAGCATGTCCGCCGACAGGTCGAGACCTGCGATGTCGCCGTAGCCCAGGGCCTTGAGAGCCGGCCCCGAAAGGCCGGTGCCGCAGCCGGCGTCGAGCAGCGGTCCCTCGCCGGCCGGGACATAGCGCGTTACCCAGGCGGTGATCTGGAAGGGCAGACAATAGCCGAGCGCCGCGGTCTCACCGTCATAGGTGGCCGCCCATTTGGCGTAGCCGGCCGCAAGCTCCTCGGGCGTCTTGGCCGAATAGACAAGGTCGAGCGCCGCGGCTGCCTGCTCTGTGATGCTCGTCTGTTCGCTGCTCATCAGGGGAAACCTGCCGTCGCAAAGGGGGATGCGTCAATCCCCTTTTGACGTGCCGCGCAGCGCGGTCGCGGGCGCACTATGCATCGGCCGAAAAGTGCGAAGCAGTTTTCGGACGAATCCGATGCGCAAACAAAGAGAGCGGCATGGTGATTCAATTGAACGCACGCAGTCTAGTTGGCATATTGCCTGCGCAGCCGCTTTTCGAGCGCGCGCAAGGCCAGCGAAAGGCTGATCGTCAGGAGCAGGTAGATATACGCCACGATCGAGTAGGTCTCGAAGAAGCGGAACGAGCCGGCGGAGTAGATCTTGCCCATCTGGGTTATGTCGGCGACGCCGAGCACCGAGACGAAGGAGGAATCCTTCACCATGGTGACGAAGTCGTTGCCGAGCGGTGGCAAGATGGTGCGCATCGCCTGGGGGAATACGATCAGGCGGAAGCGCTGCCAGCTCGATAATCCGAGCGCTTTGGCTGCCTCGATCTGGCCCTTCTCGACCGACTGGATTCCTGCCCGAAAGACTTCCGCGATGAAGGCGGAATAGCCGATCGTTATGGCAATGATGGCGCGCCAGAGCAGCGACACGTCGCGCACGAGAAGCTCGTCGATCAGCCCGGCCTCGCGCAGCGGAGAGGTCATGCTGTTCCAGATCGCAACGAAGGCCGGCACGCCGGCAAAAGCAATCCAGAAGAGGAGCACCAGAAACGGCACGCCCCGGCATATCTCGACATAGAACCGCGCGAACTGGCGCAGCCAGATCGAACCCGACAAGGCCATCAGCGCCAGACACAAGCCGAGCGTGGAAGCCAGCGTGAAGCCGACGATCGTGACGTAGATTGTCATTCCGATACCGGCCGCGACGGTCGCGAAAATCTGCGAATAGAGATCGCTCGCGGCGATGCCTATCGCCGCGAGCGCCGCGATGGCGACCGCGGCGACGAGCCAGTACGGGAAATCCTGCCGCTCAGACCTCGATCCAGCGGGGGTGCGGGGATGCGCCGTCTCCGCCGCGGCCTGATCGAGGGCGGTCACTTCGCGGGCTTATAGTCCACGAACCACTTCTGGGTGATCTTGTCCAAGGTGCCTTCGGCCTTGAGCGCCGCGATTCCCGCGTTGATTGACGCCACGAGGTCCGAGCCCTTCGGGAAGATGAACCCGAAATCCTCCGCCTGCAGCGGCTCGCCGATCAGCTTCAGCTTGCCGCCGGAATTGGCAGTGATCGATTTGCCGGCTGCGCTGTCGGTGAGCACCAGGTCGACATCGCCCGCCTGCAGCGCCGCGACGGTGGCCGCGAAGGTCTCAAAGAGCTTGATGCGCGGATTCTGCTCATTTCCGTCGAGCACATTATAGACGGCGACATAGAAGGGCGAGGTCCCGGCCTGCGCGCCGACCAGCAGCTTGTCATTGGCGGCGAAGCTCTTCGGGTCCGCGAAGCGGCTCTCGTCGGCGCGCACCAGCATGAAGATCTCGGATCGCATATAGGGATCGGAGAAGTCGACTTTCTGCTTGCGCTCGTCATTGATCGTGATGCCGGTCATGCCCATGTCGTACTGCTTGTCCGAAACGGCTTGGATCATCGCATCCCAGGAGGTGTTCTGGTATTCCACCTTGAAATTCAGCCGCTTCGCCAGCTCTGCGACCGCATCATACTCCCAGCCGATGGCCTTGCCGCTCGCCGGATCGACGAACTGCAGCGGGAAATAGGCGTTCTCGGTCACCACGACCACCTTCTTTCCGCCGAGATCGGGCAGCGCCTGGGCGTTGGCCGCAAACGGCGTGAGAAGGACGGTCAGCAAGGCTGCCGCCAAGAATTTCAGCTTGGTCATGATTTGCTCCCTGATTGAACGCCCGTTGCCCCCCGGGCATCGGTCGCGGCCGAATTTACCTGTCCGCGCACGGCATGCAAGCTTCAGCGCAGCCGGCAAGTCTAAGAAGCAAAGGGATTTTCGTCGGCTACTGCCGATGGCGATCGGCAGGCGGCATCCGCGTCATGGTCCGGGCAAGGCAGGCGCTATTCCAGCTCGAAACTGCCGGCCGGAATGCTCAAGCTGTATTCCAGCTCGCGCTCTCCGATCGTAAGCCTTGCCGATCCGTTGAGCGCGGCCGGCACCACCCGCTCGAGCGCCACGCTGCCGAACCGCCTTTCCCCCGCCGCGGCGCTATGCGGCGCGATCACCTCTCGCCAGCCGAGGGTGAAGGAACCGGCATCGCCTCTTTCTGCGTTGATGGTCACGAAGCCATTCGCCTTCGCCAATGCGCCGTAACTTACGGAGTTCACGGCAAGTTCGTGCAGGGCGAGCCCGATATGCAATGCTGCATTTGGGTTGAGGTAAGGGTTCACGCCTTCAATGTGCAGGTGGCGGGCGGGATCCGTCACGTAGCGCCCGACCTGGCCGAGCACCAGCTCGCGCAAGTCGGCGCCGCGCCAGTTGGACGACGTGACAAGGTCCTGTGAGGAGGCAAGCGACTGCAGCCGGCCACGGAACCGGGCGAGAAATCCGTCGATCGTACCCGAATAGCGGCCCGTCTGGGTGGCTATGCTCTGGATGATCGCCAGCAAATTCTTGGAGCGGTGGCTCACTTCGCGCAGCAGCGCGCGCAACGTCTGCTCGCGCCGCTTCCGGTCGGTGACATCGATTGCGGTGGTGATCACGCCGTTCACCACGCCGTCGGCCGATTTGTCGGCGTCGACCGAAATCTCGTACCAGGAAACGCCGTCGCCGTCAGGTACACGGATTTCGAGGCTCTCCGGCTTGCCGGATTGCTGCACTGCTTTCTTGGCATCGACGACCCGCACCGCCTCGCCATCCGGCAGGAACTCGAAATCGGTCATCCCTGCCAGATCGTGGTCGCTCCAGCATGCCGGCACGTTCTGCGCCCAGACGACGCGCAGCGAGAGATCCTGATAAATGAGCGAAATGCCGGTATGGCGGAGCGCGCGCATGAGGCTGCGGCTCAGCTCGACGTTTCCCTCCGGGAGCCTGTTCACATCGCCCACGCCCACGACCTTTTGCCGGCCCTTTGCAGATCCTCCTCCCAGCGGACTCATAAATCAAAACCCGCAAGTGACTAACAAAGTGCGGATTGAACGGCCAACTTCGAAACAAGTTCCGCCGGCCAAAGATTCACGGAGAACTTTGACCGGCGGCTTTGAAAACCGCTTGAGGGGATCGGTTTCCAAGAGCTGACGAATTCAACACCCCTGCTTGATCCTATTGCATCATCCGGCGCGCCGGAACAGCCCGGCAATGAGCGAAATGATCAGGAAGGCGAGAAAGATGAAAAACAGTATCTGCGCGATCCCGGCAGAAGTTCCTGCGATACCACCGAAGCCGAGTGCACCAGCAATAATCGCGACGACTAGAAAAACGAGTGCCCAGTAGAGCATTTCTACCTCCTAGAGCTTTCGAGAGACGAACGTGTGGTCAAGGGATTTAGTTCCACACTTCATCTCAACGCTGCTCCGTCGAGCTGGTTCTACTGTCACTTGGCTTTGCGACATCAGGCAGCCGCCTTCGCCTGTCTGTCGAAGAACAGAGCCTGACTGATCAATGCCTTCACCATTTCCGGATTGAACGGCTTTGTTACGAGGAAGGCGGGTTCGGGGCGCTCGCCGGTGAGCAGGCGCTCGGGAAAGGCGGTTATGAAGATCACCGGGACGGAAGCCGATTGGAGCATCTCGTTGACGGCATCGATGCCGGAACTTCCGTCGGCGAGCTGGATATCGGCGAGGATCATTTTCGGCCGTGTCTTGTTGAACAGCGCCATCGCTTCCTTGTGCGTCCGCGCGGTACCGACGACCCGATGGCCGAGACTCTCCACCATCTGCTCGATATCCATCGCGATCAGCGGCTCATCCTCGATGATCAGAACGTCTGTCGCCACCTGGCGCGATATCTCGGCGCTTGCCTGGCTGATATACGACTGGAACTCGCCTTCAGTTACATCCAGGATTTCGGCAGCCTCCTCGTCGGTGAAGCCTTCCACGGCGACGAGCAGGAAGGCTTGCCTTGGCCGCGGCGACAACGAAGCGAGGTTGGCCGACGCGCGCTGCTCCCAGGCAGAAGCCGGCGTCTCCTGGGGCACCCTGACGGCAATCGAGGTGAAGAGCTTGGCGAACAGCTTGTAGAGCGCGATGCGGTCGTTGGAGGCCTGGGGGAAAATGCCGACGTCGGCGATCACCGCTTCGAGCACTGCTGCGACAAGCGCATCTCCACTCGTCTGCGAGCCTGAAGCCGCCCGGGCAAAGCGGCGGAGGAAAGGCAGGTGGGGGGCAATTCTTGCGGACAAAGTCATGGTCGTCTCCCTCAAATGACGTTAAGTCCTGGCAGTCGCGGGAATAGCTCGCGTAGAATGCGACTTCAACACGGCCGAAAACGCCGCCTGGGAGAAAAAGTTCCGGGGTAAGGAACCTAATCCTGATGCGGGCGTTAGCCGCCCAATCGGCGGGAGTTCATCTTGCTGAGGGATATCTGCGCGCCTGATGCTTCGGGGGCCAGGTGTGTGACGGCAGAAAGGGTGGGGCAATTCAGGTCCATGACAAAAACGAAAAGTGAAGCGCGGGGCACGAGGCCGATGCGGGAGAGGACATCATCGGCCGATCTTCTCGGCCCCAATTCGGAAATTGCCCGGAAACTGAAGCAATACCACGATGAGTTGCTTTCGCTTGATGTGCCCGACCGCTTTGCGGAGCTCTTGACCCGGTTGGAACACGCCGAGCTTGAGGGTCGGCTGGAGGCGACTGAAACAAAGGCCGAAAGCTGATGTCGGATACATTCAAGTCCGACCTGCTCGCGGCCATTCCCAGCCTGAGAGCGTTTGCGGTGTCGCTCGCACAAAACTCCGACCGGGCCGACGACCTCGTCCAGGAGACGCTGGTCAAGGCATGGGACAAGCAAGCGAGCTTCCAACCCGGCACCAATCTCAAAGCATGGCTGTTCACCATCCTGCGCAACGAGTTCTATTCGCAGATGCGCAAACGCGGACGCGAGGTGCAGGACAGCGAAGGCGCCATGACCGCGAGGCTGGCCGTGCATCCGAGCCAGGAAGGCAAGCTCGACCTGGATGATTTCCGCAAGGCGCTGCAGCAGCTCCCCGAGGATCAGCGCGAGGCGATCATCCTCATCGGCGCATCCGGTTTTTCCTACGAAGAGGCGGCCGAGATCTGCGATTGCGCGGTGGGCACGATCAAGAGCCGGGTAAGCCGCGCTCGCGCACGGCTCCAGGAGATATTGAAGATTTCCGGCGAGGCCGAATACGGGCCGGACGCTATCTCCGCCCAGGTGATGGGCTCCTCGGCGACCTGATTGCGATCAGGGAACGATCCCGAACCGACATTTCGGGATCGTGCTGCAAGGCGAAGAGCGCGCGCTCGTTCCCGCCGCGCTAGGTTCGACCCGCGGCCGTTGCCACGGCCGCGACGAGGTCGTCTCCCGCAAAGGGCTTTCCGATCACCGGGACGCCTGGGAAATCTTTCTTAACCTCCTCGACTTCGACATAGGCCGAGGCCAGCACGAAGGGCCTGCCGGACTTCGCGAGCTGTTCCGCAAGGGGCAGGGCCGAAACGCCGGAAAGCAAGACGTCGATGATGGCGACGTCGAAATCGGCCACCATCTTCTCATCGACTTCATCGAGACCGTGCCTGACGACGACCTCTGCTGCACCGTAGTCGCGGCACAATGATTCGACGTGCATGGCTATCAGAAAATCATCTTCGAGCAGCAGGATGCGAAGATCCCTAAGTGCGTCGGCCGACACGGTTGAACGCTCCTACACGACGGCCCCGCGCTCCCGACGATCATTGATGACCAAATTTGCCCGGCATGTCATTTGGAAAAAGCAGGGCAGCAAGGAATTCGCCGGATCCCGGTCGACAGAGAGACTCATTCCCGCTCAGCGTCGGTCATGTTTCACGAAATCCGGCCAATCGGTCCCCGGGAAGGTGTTTCGTATGACGGCATAGCAGACGAGCAGGGCTGGAATGGCGATGAAGCCGCCAAGCGGACCCCACAGCCAGAGCCAGAAGACCAGCGCCAGCACGATCAGGAATGGGTTGAGCGTCATGGTGCGGCCGATCACCAATGGCGTCACGAACTGCGACTCGATGAGGTTTATCGCCTGGTAGACGAGCGGCGGTATGAGCGCGCCACTCAGCGTGTCGAATTGGGTGAGCCCGACCGCAAAGAGCACAATGGTCATCAGCAGCGGCCCGAGGAAGACCACGAAATTGGCGACGGTCGCCAGCGCACCCCATAGAATCGCGGAAGGAAGGCCGATCAGATGGAGGCCGAGCCCGACGGCAACACCTTCTGTCACGTTGATGATGGTAACCGACAGCAGATAGCTCGAGACCAGGGCTTCGACGTCGCGGAAAATATGCGCGACCCGCCAGCGAAGCCGGCGCGTGATGCAGAGCTTCAGGACCGCCACCCTCGTCTCGTGCCGTGTCGCGACAAAAAAGTAGAGGCTGGCCAAGAAAATGAGGATCTGCGCTCCCACCGCTGGCGCCAGCGTCGCCATGCTCTCCACGGGCAGGCCTTCGTCGACCGAAACGGTAAGCCCCTTGTTGCCGATGGCGTTACGCAACTCGTCGCGTGCGGCGCTTAGCGCCTCGATCGGCTGCTTCAACTGTGAGAGCTGGTTCTGGAGCTGTTGCCACATCTGCGGGATGCGGCCGCTCCACAGCGAAAGGGGAGTGGCGACCACCAGCGCAAAGAGCCCGACGACAAGGATGAACAGCACGAACACCGCGAAAGCCGACAGCTTGGGGGGCACGCCGTGGCGCTCGAGTTCGGATGCGACGGGCCCGAGCATCAGGCCGACAACGATGCCTGTCGCCACCGGCGCAAGGATGTATTCGCCAGCGTCCAGCGCGAACACGAAGGCGATGAGGCCGACGAAGACCATGGCGACTTGTGAGCCGCGTGCCAGGAAAAGCTCGAAGTTCGATTTTGGAGGAAGCCGGACGATCGGCGCCTTTTTCGGAGGCCGGACAATGGGGGCCTTCTTCGCGGTGCGGTTCGACATCGGTATTTCCGGTGGAACTGCCTTATCAAACGCAATCTTGCGATGACGGGTTCCCGGGGAGGAACCACGATGCACCCAGCAGCGTTTGCTCATTCGAAACATTCACGTCAGCACAACGCAGGGAGGATCAGCATGGCAAAAGCAGGACCGGGAATGGCAGGACCGGGCATGGCAGGCCCCGGAATGGCCACCGACAAGAACGGCTCGCAGAGGAACGAAGACCTCAACGCTGAAATAGAGCAGCTGAAAAGCGATATCGCCAAACTGGCCAGACAGCTTCAGGAGACGGGCCAGCATTCCTACGGCGCTGCGCGCCGTGTTGCCAGTGAAGGTATGGAACAGATGAGAGCGCAAGGCGAGGCGGCCTTGGAGCAGCTAAGGGCAAATGCGGGCGACCTGGAGAGGCGGCTCGCAGATACGGTGCGCGAGAAACCGGTAACGGCGCTGGCAATTGCCGCAGGAATCGGGTTCCTGTTTGCGATGATGTCGCGTCGCTAGAGGATAATCCCGAAAGATGATCCCGAACCGAAGGTCAGCATAGCAAAAGGTTGTAGACTTTTTCGGATTGGATCATGCTGCAAGAACAAGGAAACTAGAGCGGGATGAATGGCTCCGCTCGAATTCATCCCGCTCTGGAGTTCCCCGAATGCTGGCTTCGCTGATTGCAGCCTTCGTCTCCGGCGAAGCGGTGGACATGGCGCGGCGCGCCAAGTGGACTGCGATAGCCTATCTGCTTGCTGCCGTCCTTTGTCTTTGTGGGCTCGGCTTTCTGATCGCTGCGCTTTACATGACGACTGCCCGCCGCTTCGGCGGCATCGAGGCGGCGATCGGCTTTGGCATCGCCTTTCTCGTGCTGGCCGGAATCGTCCTTGCGGTCAAATCGATCGTCATTTCGGTCCGCCGAAAGCGAAGTCGCCGGGGTATTGATCTGGCGACGATTGCGGGAGCTGGGGCGGTCAGCGCGCTACCGATTCTGCTGCGAAGCAAAGCCGGCATTATCGGCCCCTTGGTCGCGCTCGCAGCCTATGCGATCTACCGGGAGAACCGGAAGAAAACTCCCGACGACCTCGACAAGCTGCGCAAGTAGCTGCGCCGATAGCACAGGATTGCGGCCACCGAGGTGGGCCTTTGAGTGGAACCACGGCCGCGGCTCACGATTTACCCCTCGACACACATTGTCCTGTGGAGGGAGCCGCAATGCCCAAAACCATCCCGACCGACAAGGCGCGCCAGGGTCGGCGCGGCCGCAACGTTCTCCTCATTCTGCTGGGAGGCCTGCTCCTTGCCTTCATCGTCTGGGCCCTCGTCGAGATCTATGGCAGGACGATCGAGCCTCCGCAGGGCAGGACTTCGGCGATGATCGAACCTCCCCCCACCCTGCTCCTCACCTGACCTCGTTCGGATTGCGCTCTCCGCTCAGGACGGAACGAGCACGTTGAGGACCTTCTTGTGAATCTCAAAGGCGGTCACGCGGTCGAGCGGCAGCAGCTCTCCGTCGATGACACAAAGCCGCTTTTCTCGCCCCGAAAGGAGCTTCAGCACGGCTCTTTCGCTCTCGTGGATCTCGATATGCGGATTGTCGCGCCAGCGCCCCCTCGCGATGTTGAGGAAAAGGCGCACAAGCTGCCCTTTGCCGCGGGCGACGGTAACATAGATGCCGAGCACGCCGCCGTCAGGGCAATCTGCATAGGGCAGATGACCTTCTCCGAACAGGTTGTTGGTGATGCTGATGGCAGTGGTCCGCGTCAGCATATCGGCATCGCCGATGTTCAACGCGATACTGAGCGATGGCGGGTCGAGCAGAGTGGCGAACGCAGCCCGAACGGAAGCCCCGATCTTCCCCAGCCGCGAAGCGAACTCCATGCCCTCTCGCATGCCGACCATCTCTGCATGCATGCCGATCGAGAACTGATGGATGAAAGGCCGGCCGTTGGCGCTCGCCATATCGACGGGTCTGACCTGACCATGGGCGAAGGCATCCATCGCAGCATCGAGCGAAAGCGGGATCCCCAATCCACGGGCGAACAGGTTCATCGTTCCCGCCGGCAGGATGGCAAGCGCCTTCCCTTTGCCCATCAACGCAGCAGCCGCGCTCGATACGCTGCCGTCGCCGCCGCCGACGATCACGACCTCGGCCTGGCTCGCGGCAGCCCTTCGAAGTGCATCGTCGACATCGGCGCCCGATACGGCCTCGATATCGAGTTCATGACCTGCCTTGCCCAGGATATCGGTCATTCTCCCGCTGAATTCGTCGAGATCGATCGTACGCAGCGTTCCGCCGTCCTTATTGAGCACCGCAATGAAGCGCATCTGGAAAACTTGGCCTCGAATGCAATCGACAGTGAGTAGCGAGGATAAACGGGCCGAAGCAAGCTGATCGCAAGGAAAGAGACAGTTTGCGAAAAGGTTCCGAACCGACGACGTCTGCGCGCACGATTATTCGTGGAATCTAATACAAAGGAACCACTATGTGCTCGCGACGTTGTGAACTGAGAACACGTGAGGCCGCGCCCGGCCATGCCTCTAATAGTGCAACTCGGCGCGCCACGCAGTTCTGCGAACAAGGATTCGAAGGAGAAGGCATCATGATCCGCAATCTGTTGGTCACCACAGCGCTTGCGACATTTGTCGCGACGGGGGCCGTTTACGCCCAGCAGTCTACGGCACCGTCGACGGCGTCCGAGCCGCCAAGAGCAGTTCAGGCCGAAGGATATCTGGCGAGCAACTATATTGGCGAGAATGTCTATAATGGGACAGGCGACAACGCCGAAAAGATCGGCGACGTGAACGACCTCGTCGTCGATTCGAACGGAACCGTGAAGTCGGTGGTCATCGGCGTCGGAGGCTTTCTCGGGATCGGCGAAAAGAACGTCGCGATCGACTTTCCCAAGCTCTCCTGGATGGAGGGCAATGGCGACCGCTGGCTGGTGACGGACGCGACCAAGGAGCAGCTCCAGAGCATGCCGGATTTCGACCGCTCGCGTTACGAGCCGGCCTCGCCGGCGACTGGGTCGATCGGCACCGGCTCGACCGAACCGAGTTCCACGACACCTGCCCCTTCCGGGACCGCACAGTAACTTCGAACCGTCTCACAGCAACCGGAGGGCCCGCGCCGGTCACAGCGCGGGCCCTCAGAGCATCGGATCGAGACTGCGCAGCGGTTTCGGACAAATCCGAGGCGTCACGGCAACGCGTGATATTCGCCAGCGACCCCGCCTTCAGTCAGCTCCGATAGCGCCAATGATTGGTCGAGATGTTCGGCGCGCCAGGCAAGCAGTCGCTCGGCCATCTCGACCCGGACAGGCTGATAGGCCGGGTCTTCGGCGAGGTTCACCGTCTCTGCAGGATCGTCGGCGAGGTCGAACAGCACCGGCGGCAGTCCCCCGCCGAAATGCGCATATTTGAATCGCTCGGTACGGACTACCGCCAGATTGCACTGGCGCGATGATATGCCGAAGTGCCGCTCTGCAATTCCTGCCGTGATCGATCGGAAGTCGAATTCCCAATGTGCGGCATCGCGCCAGCCTGTCGGGTGCTCGCCGGAAAGGAACGGCACCAGCGATCGCCCGTCGAGATGGGCCGGGATCTTGCCGCCCAAAAGATCGAGCACGGTGGGCAGGATGTCGACAGCCTCCGTGAAGGCCTCCACCTTGCGGCCCGACATCTCTCTTCTGCCGGGATCGCGAATGATCAGGGGGACATGGTAGCTGCCATCGAAGAAACCGCCTTTGCCGAGCATGAAATGGTCTCCCATCATCTCCGCATGGTCGGAAGTGAGGATGACGATCGTGTCGTCCCACTGGCCGCTGTTCCTGAGGCTCGAAAAGACGCGGCCAAGCTGCGTGTCGACCTCCGAGATCATGCCGTAATAGAGCACACGTATCTGCCGGAATGCGGCGTCGTCCCAATCGGCGACTTTGCCGTCCTGGCCGACGACGAAGTTCTCCTTCCTCTGCGTTTCAAATTCGAGGCCGATGCTGGGATGTATCCGCTGCTCGGCATCTCTCGTCGCAGCCCGTCGGAACTGCGGTCCATCGGCCGGATCGTACATGGCGTTGTAGGGCTCCGGCACTACGAAGGGCGGGTGTGGCGAAAGGAAGGACAGATGCGCAAACCAGCCTGTATCCTGCTCGCTCAGCCAGCGTATGAACTCTTGCGCGATGAAGGCGGCCGGGGTCTCGTCCTTCGAATAAGCGGGCGGCGCATTGGTGACGCCTCCTCCCCCTCCGACAGGCCGGTGAATCCACGGGAACCCTGCGCTTGCGTCGACGCCCTGGGCAGCGAGCCACGAGAGCCATGGCCTCTGGTGTTCTGGCAGAAGCTGCCGCGCCGTGAAGCCGGCAAGAACGCCTTCATAGGTGGTGAGCACCGGATCGCTGGGCGAGAACAGGCGCGGGTCGGGCGCGCTGTCGGAATAGCCGAACAATGTCGGAGCATAACCGAGACGGCGTGCGAAAAGCGCGATGTTGCCATGACGCATATCGAGCGGCGTGCCGTTGCGGCAGACGCGATTGGTCATCTGGTAGAGACCGGTATAGAGACAGGCCCGTGCCGGCGCACACGGCGCGGCTCCTGCATAGTGGCGCCGGAAAAGCACCCCTTCTGCCGCAAGCGCGTCGGCATGCGGCGTCTTCACGACCGGATGGCCGGCTGCCGAGAGACATTCGCCGCGCCACTGGTCGCAAGTGATCAAGAGGAGATTGGGTCGTTTGGCCATCCGCCGCCCTCGATTGAATACGCCTACATCGAGCCGATTCAGCTGCGCGACGCAAGCAGGCCAAGACATTGAACAATCCAGGCGCGATTGTTCACTAAAAGTAGACGGTCCATATCGGTCAGCATATCTCCCCGCCATCGGCAACTGCCGCCATATTCCCTGCATCGCGGCGCTGCCGCTTCAGAGCATGATCCCGAAACTCGGCACACAGGAAAGTTGCGGGTTTTTCGGACGATATCATGCTGCAGGAACAAGAGCCGAAAGGAGCTCGATATGCTCGACCAGATCAAGGGCCTGCACCACGTGACCTCGATGGCAAAGGATGCACGCGAGAACAATGACTTCTTCACCCATAAGCTCGGCCTGCGCCGCGTGAAGAAGACGGTCAATTTCGACGCGCCGGATGTCTATCATCTTTATTATGGCGACGAGGTCGGCACGCCGGGCTCTGTTATGACCTATTTCCCCTTTCCCAATATCGGCAGGGGCCGCCATGGCGTCGGCGAGGTCGGCACGACAGTGTTCTCCATACCGGAAGGCACGCTCCGCTATTGGCGCGAGCGCCTGATGAAGGAAGGTGTCACCGGCCTTAAAGCCGATGCGAGCTTCGGTGAGAACCGCTTGCTGTTCGACGGTCCGGACGGCGACAGCTTTGCGCTGGTCGAGGTCAAGGACGACGAACGCGCGCCCTGGACACATGGCGGCGTGCCGGCCGACGAGGCAATCCGCGGCTTCCATTCTGCCTCGCTGAGGCTGAAGGACGGCGGCGCGACCGAGGAGCTTCTGAAATTCATGGGTTACGAACCTGTCGATAGTTCCGGCAATATCAGGCGGCTCGCCATCGCAAACGGCAACGGCGCCGGCGTGATCGACATCGAGACGCTTCCCGGCGCAAACTATGCCGATCTCGGCGCGGGCTCCGTGCATCACATCGCCTTTGCCGTGGAAAACCGTGCGAAGCAGCTCGAGGTGCGCAAAGCGCTGGTCGACACCGGTTATCAGGTGACGCCGGTCATCGATCGCGATTACTTCTGGGCAATCTATTTCCGCACGCCCGGTGGGGTCTTGTTCGAGGTAGCCACCAACGAGCCCGGTTTCGACCGAGACGAGGACACGGCGCATCTCGGCGAAGCGCTGAAGCTGCCGAAGCAGCACGCCCATCTCAGGTCTTATCTCGAGAAGCACCTGCAGCCGATCGAGGGCTGAGGAGAAACAGCATGTCCATAGATAGCTACATCCATGCAGCGCTGCCCGGTTCGCCGGGCAGCCCACTCTTCTTCCTTTTTCACGGCACGGGCGGTGACGAGCGGCAGCTTGTCTCGCTCGGTCGCGAGCTGCTGCCTTCCGCGGCAATCGTCTCGCCGCGCGGCGATGTCTCGGAGTTCGGCGCCGCGCGCTTTTTCCGGCGCACAGGCGAGGGCGTCTATGACATGGACGACCTTGCGCTGCGCACAAAGAAGATGGCGGCGTTCATACGCGCCCATCGGAACGTGACGAAGCCCTCCGCCGTGATCGGCCTCGGCTATTCGAACGGGGCGAATATCCTTGCATCTGTCGTCTTCGCCGAACCGGAGCTGTTCGACGCGGCGGTGCTGATGCATCCGCTGATCCCGTTCCAGCCCGAGATCGACGGCGATCTGGCCGGCAAGCGCGTTCTGATCACGGCCGGGCGCCACGATCCGATCTGCCCGCCGAACCTCACTTCGCGGCTGGAAGCCTATTTGCGCGCGGCTGCTGCCGATGTCACTGTTGAGTGGCATGAGGGCGGGCATGAAATCCGTCCCAATGAAATTGAGGCGGCGAAGCGGTTCTTTTCGGCTTATGCCGCAAGGACGGGCGCATGATTACGAAAAACAAGGAGAAGAGCGAATGAGCGAGGCAGAGCCGAAGATCGAATTGGAGGATAGCGGCTCCAAGGGCCGCTACCTCTATCGTTCACCAGAAGGCGCGCTCGCCGAGATGACCTTCAGCAAGGTCGGCGAACGCATGATCATCATCGACCATACGGAAGTGCCTGACGCCTTTAGGGGCCAGGGCGTTGGCCTGCGGCTCGTCACGCGAGCCGTCGAGGATGCCCGGGCTGCGGGCAAGAAGATCATTCCGCTCTGCCCATTTGCCAATGCGCAATTCCGCCGCCATCCCGAGTGGGCTGACGTTCTGTCGAGATGAAAGACCCTGGCGGGCTTTTGAGCAGCAGTCATCAGGTCATCGTCGTCGGGGCGGGCTTCGCGGGGCTTTCCGCTGCGACCGAGCTCGCCTCCAGGAGCATTGACGTGGTTGTTCTGGAGGCTCGCGATCGCGTTGGCGGACGGGTCGAGTCGCTCCGCAACGCCCTTGGCGAGCGCTTCGACAGCGGAGGTCAGTTCTTCTGCGACGACATGACGGAGGTGACGGCGCTTGCGCGCCGTCACGGCAAGACCTTCGCCGAGACGCCGCTCGACGGCGCGTTCACGGCGCAGCCTCCCGTGAGCGCAGCCGAGGGCGAACGGATTTTCGCGGGCTCGACGGCGATCCGCGAGCGCATGAACGCCATCGATCCGGACGACCCCTCGATCAAGGGACTGACCGTCGGTGCGTGGCTAGAGCGCCAGGGCGATCCGCTCGCGGCGAAAGCTGCCTTTAACTCGATGATCGAAGGCCTCTGGTGCCGGCCGATCGGTGAGATCCCGCTATGGTATCTGATCGACAATGATCGCCGCATCACCAATACGGTCTGGGAACTTCAGTATTTTCCGGCCGAGACGATGCATTCGCTGGCCGACGATCTGGCGGCTGAGCTCGGCGATCGCCTGATGTTGAACACTGCGGTCGCGAGGATCGAGCGCAGCAGCGGAAAGATCAAGGTCCATACCTCGTCGAGGCTGTTCGAGGCAGACCAGGTCATCGTCGCGGTGCCGCCGGTGACGGCATCGCGAATCGCCTACAGGCCGGCCCTCCCGGAACCCTTGTCGCGGGCGCTCAATGCCTGGAAGAGCGGCACGGTGATGAAGGGCCAGTTCCGCTACGCCCGTGCGTTCTGGCGCGACAAGGGTTTGAACGGGATGGTCGCCTGGCGCGACATTCACGGCCTCTTTGCCCACGACAACAGTCGCGACGCGGACCACCCGACGCTGGTCGTCTACATCGGCGGCCCGCTGGCGGTCGAATGGCGCAGGCTCGGCGAAGCCGGCATCCGCGCGGAGCTGGCGAGACGGCTCGTCACCGCGCTCGGCCCCGAAGCGGAAGAATTCCTCGCGTTCACCCTGCGCGACTGGGTCGACGACCGATGGAGCGGCGGCGGCTACAGCGACCTCATCATGGAGATGGACGCGCGCAATGCAGAGGCGGTGCTCCTCGAAGGTGACGACAGGGTCCAGTTCGCCTCGTCCGAGCTGTCGCCATCCTTCCCGGGCTATGTCGAAGGCGCGATCGTGGCCGGCAAGATCGCGGCTGAGCGAGCTTTGCATGCTCTGGCTGAGCAGGACCGCACAAGCCTTATAAGACCTGCGCCTCCTCACGTCGGCGAACCATCTCGCTGATCCAGATCGGCGCGTAGGGCGGGGTGCAGCCGGGCGACGCCGGATAGTCGATGAGGACGGCGAGCCGCTCGCCGATCCCGATCGCCCGCTTGCGAAATTCCGGATGATGGATGCCGATCTCGGCCAGGCAGTGATTCATTGCCCACTGCTTGTGGTCCGGCGCCTGCTTCATCTCCCTCTCGATCTGATCGAGCAGTGCGCCGAGATCGAGCCCGTCGGCCTTCTTGACGACCCGTTCGGTCGTCAGGCTCCAGCCAGCGCGGCCGATGAGGTCGTCGCCATCCTTCCAGCTCAATCGGAGTTCCTCGGCGTGACGGCCGGGCTTCACCACGTTGACGATAAACCAGTCGAGCAGCTTGGGAGACCGGATGTCACGGATCATCCCGTTGAGCTCGGCAACGGAGAATGCCTTGGGCCTGCACAGCAGAGTCGTGAGAAGGCGCGCAGCGGTGTCGCCTGTTGCCCAGAGCTCGATTGCAAGGTCATGCTGCGCCTTGAACCGCTTGGCGAGGGCGCGCAGCTGGGTGAGATTCACACCGTGATCGTCACCACGCTGCTCGTTCGCCTCGCGCGTCTTCGGGTCCTCCAGTGCGGCAAGCTCACGCATGACTTCGCCAAGTGTGGTGCTGGTCGACATGATCCCTTCCTCCTTCAAGACGATCCCTCCCCGCGCGGCATTCCTGAGCCGCAGTTCTCGCATTTGCCGGCACCCGCCGCGCTCACCGGAAGGTGATCGAAATGCAGTGTTTGCGTTCGATCTTAGACGAAAAGCGCGTTCTCTGCTCCCCGGCTCAAATGTTACTAGTCATTACGGTCAGCAGCACGCCAGCGTCTCCGGGAACCAAGATCAACCGGAGCGTGTTGAGCGTCCCTGAGGCCTGCCATCTCTGGCCGGGCCACAAAAAGGGAGGAAATGATCCGTGAGAGTACTGCTCTTCGCTGCTGCAGCGCTTCTGGCCGCAACCGCCGTGCCGGCGACGGCCGCTCAGATATCCGATGGGAAGGTCAAGATCGGCATCCTCAACGACCAGTCCGGCGTCTATGCCGACTTCGGCGGCAAATGGTCGGTAGAGGCGGCAAAAATGGCCGTCGAGGATTTCGGCGGTTCCGTGCAGGGCGCACCCATCGAGGTGGTCAGCGCGGATCATCAGAACAAGCCAGACATCGCGTCCAACATCGCCCGGCAGTGGTACGACACCGAGCAGGTCGACGCCATCATGGAGCTGACGACCTCATCGGTCGCGCTCGCCGTGCAGGGCCTCTCGAAGGAGAAGAAGAAGATCGACATCGTCACCGGTGCGGCAACGACCGATCTCACCGGCAAGCAATGCTCGCCCTATGGATTCCATTGGGCCTATGACACGCATTCGCAAGCGGTCGGCACTGGTGGCGAACTGGTGAAGCAAGGCGGCGACACCTGGTTCTTCATTACCGTGGACTACGCCTTCGGCTATTCCCTGGAGGAGCAGACCACGCAATTCATCAAGAGCCATAACGGCAAGGTGCTCGGCTCTGTGCGCTACCCGCTGGGCGCTACGGACTACTCGTCATTCCTGCTGCAGGCCCAGTCATCGGGAGCCAAGATCGTCGGGCTGGCAAATGCCGGGCTCGACACGACGAACTCCATCAAGCAGGCGGCGGAATTCGGCATCGTCGCCGGTGGGCAGCGGCTGGCGGCTCTGCTGTTCACACTGGCGGAAGTGCATGGGCTGGGGCTGCAGGCCGCACAAGGCGTCGTGTTGACCGAAGGCTATTACTGGGACCGCGACGACAAGAGCCGCGAATTTGCTGACCGTTTCTTCAAGCGCACCGGCAGGATGCCGAACATGATCCAGGCCGGCACCTACTCGGCGGTGCTGCAATACCTCAAGGCCGTCGACAAAGCCAAGACCGACGAAACCGAGGCCGTGGCCAAAGAACTTCATGAGATGCCGGTCAACGACGTGTTCACGGCAAACGGCAAGGTGCTGCCCAACGGAAGAATGGTCCACGACATGTATCTCTACCAGGTGAAGAAGCCCGAAGAGAGCAAGAAAGACTGGGACTACTATACCTACCTCGCCACGATCCCCGGCGATGAGGCATTCATGAAAGCCGAAGAGAGCGGTTGTCCGCTCGTCAGCAAGTGACCGACACGGCGCCCGCTCCGGAATTGACAGGCGGCGGGGCGCCGCAGCGGGGAGCCGTGCTGTCTGCCCGCGGGTTGAGGCGTGATTTCGCCGGCTTCGTTGCCGTGAAGAACGTCGATCTCGACGTGCATCATGGCAAGATCCATGCCCTGATCGGTCCGAACGGCGCCGGCAAGACCACGGTGTTCAACCTGCTGACAAAGTTCATGCAGCCGAGCAGCGGCACGATCACGCTGCTCGGCGAGGACATCACCTACGCCTCGCCCGCCAGGGTCGCGCGCCTGGGTCTGGCGCGCTCGTTCCAGATTTCTGCCGTTTTCCCCCACCTCACCGTGCGCGACAATCTGCGCGTCGCGCTGCAGCGGCAGGCGGGCCTCGGCTTCCAGTTCTGGCGCCCCATTGCGGCGCTGGACCGCCTCAATCCCCGGGCGGAAGAGCTGCTCGATGCCGTCGGGCTTGCCAGGCTGCGCCATCGGCTGGCGGGCGACCTGTCTTATGGACGCAAGCGCGTGCTCGAGATCGCGACAACGCTCGCGCTCGACCCCAAGGTGCTGCTGCTCGACGAGCCCATGGCGGGCATGGGCAACGAAGATGTCGCCAGGATTTCTGACCTGATCCGCTCCGTCTCGAAGGAGCGAGCCGTTCTGATGGTGGAGCACAATCTCTCGGTCGTGGCCGATCTGTGCGATTGGGTGACGGTGATGCAGCGTGGCCAGATATTGGCGGCCGGCGACTACCGGACAGTCAGTTCCGACGACCGCGTCAAAATCGCCTATATGGGAACCGAGGATGGCTGAGGCTCCACTGCTTTCGGTGCGGGGCCTCAACGCGTGGTACGGCGAGGGCCACGCTCTGCACGGTGTCGACCTCGACGTCTTTCGCGGCGAGACAGTCACCTTGCTCGGCCGCAACGGCGTGGGCAAAACCACGACATTGCGGGCCATCCTGGGGCTCGTCCGAAAACGCACCGGCACGATCATGTTCGACGAGCGCGACCTGATTCGCCTCTCCCTGCACCGCGTCGCCCGTTGCGGCATCGGCTTCGTGCCGGAAGAGCGCGGCATCTTCTCGGCTCTGACCGTCGACGAGAACCTGCTGCTGCCGCCGGTCGTGGCACCGGGTGGCATGCCGGTCGAGGAGATATTCGAGCTCTTCCCCAACCTGAAGGAACGGCGCAAGAGCCAGGGGACCAAGCTTTCGGGCGGCGAACAGCAGATGCTGGCGATCGCACGTATGCTGAGAACCGGCGTCAAGCTGCTGCTGCTCGATGAGCCGACCGAAGGACTGGCGCCAGTCATCGTCAGCCGGATCGGCGAGGTGCTGCAGATGCTCAAAGCGCGCGGCATCACGGTGCTGCTGGTCGAGCAGAATTTCCGCTTCGCCAGGCGTGTTGCCGATCGATTCTACCTGATGGAGCATGGCCGCGTGACTTCCGGCTTTCCGGTCGGCGAGCTGGAAGCCCGCATGGACCTGCTACACGAGGTGCTGGGAGTGTAAGCGCCCGATGACGATGATTTTCGGGATTCCCGTCCAGGCATTGCTCGGCCAATTGCTGGTCGGGCTGATCAACGGCTCATTCTACGCAATGCTCAGCCTGGGTCTTGCGATCATCTTCGGCCTGCTCCGCATCATCAATTTCGCCCATGGCGCCCAATATATGCTCGGCGCCTTCATCGGCTATCTGCTGCTCACCTGGGGCGGCATCGGCTACTGGCCGGCCCTCATCATAGCGCCGCTGGCTGTCGGGCTTTTCAGTGCCATCATCGAGCGCCTGGCGTTGTCGCGGCTCTACAAGGTCGACCCGCTCTATGGCCTGCTCTTCACCTTCGGCCTCGCCCTCGTTCTCGAAGGCGTGTTCCGCTATTTCTTTGGCGTCTCCGGACAGCCCTACGCGCCGCCGCCTCTGCTGGCCGGCGGCACCAATCTCGGCTTCATGTTCCTGCCGGTCTATCGGGGCTGGATAGTGCTCGCTTCACTGGTCGTCTGCCTCGGCACCTGGTTTGCGATCGAGAAGACGAGGCTCGGCGCCTATTTGAGGGCTGCGACGGAGAACCCGAGCCTCGTCCAGGCCTTCGGCGTGAACGTGCCGCTGCTGCTGACCCTGACCTACGGGGCCGGCGCCGCGCTGGCGGCTCTTGCCGGCATCATGGCGGCGCCGGTCTACCAGGTGAGCCCGCTGATGGGATCGAACCTGATCATCGTGGTGTTCGCCGTCGTGGTGGTCGGCGGCATGGGTTCCGTCCTCGGTGCGATCGTCACGGGCTATGTTCTCGGTCTCGTCGAGGGACTGACAAAAGTCTTCTATCCCGAGGCTTCCAGCATCGTGATTTTCGTCATCATGGCGCTGGTTCTGCTGGTCAGGCCCGCCGGCCTCTTCGGGAAGGACGCCTGACATGGCGGACCAGGCGGTGTCTCAGGCATGGGTCGGCCAGGGTACCAGGCTGCAGTGGCTGCTGCTTGCGCTCGCCATCGCAGCGCTGCTCGTCGCTCCGGCCTTTGTCTACCCGATCTTCCTGATGAAGATGCTGTGCTTCGCGCTGTTTGCCTGCGCGTTCAATTTGCTTTTGGGATATGCCGGATTGCTCTCTTTCGGCCACGCCGCAATGTTTGGCGGAGCCGCCTACTTCACGGCGCATGCGGCCAAGGTCTGGGGCTGGCCGCCGGAGGCCGCCATCCTGCTCGGCGTCGCTGGTGCCGCCGCTATGGGCCTGGTTATGGGCTTCTTTGCCATTCGGCGGCGCGGCATCTATTTCGCGATGATCACGCTCGCGCTGGCGCAGCTGTTCTACTTCTTCTGCCTGCAGGCTCCGTTCACCGGAGGGGAAGATGGTATACAGGGCGTGCCGCGTGGACAGCTGTTCGGACTGTTCGACCTGAACCAGCCGCTCACCATCTATTACTTCGTCCTGGTCGTATTCCTGGCCGGGCTTTTTGCCATCTGGCGGATCGTCAACTCGCCTTTCGGCATGATCCTCAGGTCCATCCGCGAGAACGAGAACCGCGCCATCTCGCTGGGCTATTCGGTCGCCAGATACAAGCTCGCCGCTTTCGTCATGTCAGCCGCGCTTTCCGGGCTGGCCGGCGCGGTGAAGGCGATCGTCTTCCAGTTCGCCACGCTGACCGACGTCGACTGGCAGATGTCCGGCGAGGTCATCCTGATGACCCTGCTCGGGGGCATCGGCACGATGATAGGTCCGGTCGCGGGAGCGGCACTCGTCGTGGCGCTCGAGAATTCGCTGGCGACGTCCGGCTTCCCGGTCACCATCGCCACCGGCCTCATCTTCATGGCATGCGTCCTGCTCTTCAGACGCGGCATCGTCGGCGAGATCCAGGCATGGCTCGATCGCCGCGGCGCGCGCAGCGAGGACTGAAGATGGCTACCCATTGCCCCGGCCGAAACTCGAGAACGCGACCGCAGCGACGATGATCGAGCCGACCAGGATTTCGCGAACATAGCTGTCGACTGCGAGCTGGGTCAGCCCGTTGTCGAGCACCCCGAGGATCAGTACTCCTACCAGCGTAGCGTGAACGCGCGGCTCGCCCTCCTCGCTCATGGTCATGCCGAGGAAGACAGCCGCAATGGCGTTTAGCATGAGACCGCTGCCTTGCGTCGGATTAGCCGAGGCGACGCGGCTGGCATACATCAGGCCGCCGATCGCGGCACCAAACCCCGTCAGCGCAAAGGCGGTGAGCCTCAGCGACCTGACCGGCACGCCGGCCAGGCGCGCAGCCTCCCTGTTGCCGCCGATCGCATAGAGGCGGCGGCCGAAGGCGGTCTGCTCGAGCAGCAGCCAGACCGCCAGAAACACAACCAGAGCGGCAATTGTCATGTAGGGCAGCATCACAGGCAGCTCGCCGAAAAGGTTGAGGTCGATCCCGCCCCTTGCGAAACCGCTGAATGACGGCGGGATGTCGCGGCCGAAGATCGTCCTGCCGCCGCTGACGAGGAAGGCGAAGCCGCTGAATATGGTGAGCGTGCCGAGCGTGGCCACGAACGGGAGAATCCCGACGATGCTGACCAGGAATCCGTTGAGCAGCCCGCCGGCGATCCCGATGGCGAGGGCTGCCGCGAGCCCGGCCGTGACGGAATAGCCCTGGCTGAAGAGGATAGCCGCGACGATGCCGGCAAGGCTCGCCATCGAACCGACGCTCAGGTCGAAATCCCCCATGGTCATGACGATTGTCATGGTGAAGGCGACCACCGCAAGCATGCTCATCTGCTGCGAGATGTTGAGCCAGTTGCGCGCTGTCATGAAGGTGTCCGGGATGCTCGCCCAGAAGAACAGCACAACCGCCAGGAAGCCGATCAGGGTGCCGTAGCGCCTGAGTGTCCTCGTCAAGTCCTTGCCTCGCATTCGTCCGCCCGCATTGGCCTAATCGTGGAAAAGATGCAGCAGCTCGGCCTGGCTGAGCCCTGCCGCCGGCTCGATTGTCAGCTGGCGGCCGTCGCGCATGATCAGTATCCGGTCGCAAAGGCCGAGCAGCTCGGGCAGGTCCGACGACGACATCAGGATCGAGGTGCCGGCTTCGCTGAGCTCGCGCATCAGCGTGTAGATGTCGAACCTAGCACCGACGTCGACGCCGCGGGTCGGCTCGTCGAGCAGCAGGATTGCGGGCCTGCCTGCCATCGCGCGCGCAAAGACCACCTTCTGCTGGTTGCCGCCGCTGAGATGGCGGCAGAGCTGCGACAGACGGGCCGCCTTGAGCCGAACCTGCCTGCCGAGATCACCTGCGACGGCGCGTTCACGTCGACGGTCGAGAAAGACCGAGAGCAGGCTGGTTTCGGCGAGATGCGGCAGCGTGACGTTATCGGTGACGCTGCGTGACAGCACCAGTCCCTCTTTTCGGCGCTCGCGTGGCACATAGGCGAAACCCCGGCGCCAGGCGGCTCCGGGGCTGAGCCCCGGGAGCAACGAGCCGTCCAGCGCGACATGGTGCGAGCGCTGCGCGTCGGCGCCGATGATGGCACGCATGAGCTCGCTCTGGCCGGCATTGGCGAGGCCGGCCACGCCGAGGATCTCGCCCTTGCGCAGCGAGAAGGAGATTCCCGAGACATGCTCGCTTGCAAGCGAGCGCACGTCGAGCGCAACGGAATCTTCGATCGGACCCCGCCGCGGTGGAAAAGCTTCCCCCACGTCGCGGCCGGTCATCAGCTGGATGATCTCTCGTCTGTCCGTCGCGGCGATCGCCATGGTTTTCACCGTGCGGCCGTCGCGCATGATGGTGACGCGGTCGCTGATGCGCATCACCTCGTCCATGCGGTGCGACACATAGAGGACGGCACAGCCGGCGGCCCTGAGCTCGCCGATCACGGCAAACAGCCTCTCCGACTCCTCGCTGCTCAGCGCGGCGGTGGGTTCGTCCATCACGAAGATCGAAGCGGGACGGGACGGGTCGGCGACCAACGTGCCTGCGATCCTCACAAGCATCTGGTCGCCGGTCGAGAGCCGCGCCATCTTGCGTCCGGGCTTGATGCCCGAAATCCGCAGCCGCTCGAGCGCCGCTGTCGCCTGCGCGTTGATCGCCTTCCAGTCGACAAAGGCGCCGAATCTTGTGGGATAGCGCTGGCCGAGAAACATGTTTTCGGCCACAGAGAGCTGCGGCACGACGTTGAGCTCCTGGTGGATGAAGCGCAGCCCATGCTCGAAAGCGTTCTGGGGGCTGTCCAGCCGCACCCGCCTGCGGTCGAGCGTAACGGCGCAGCTGTCGGGCTCGACCACCCCCGCAAGGATCTTGATCAGCGTCGATTTGCCGGCGCCGTTCTCGCCCATCAACGCATGCACCTCGCCGGCCTCGAGCTCGAGCGAAGCATCGATCAGCGCCGGCACGCCGGAATAGGCCTTCGAGACATTTGTGACGGAAAACAGCGGCATGCGCGCCTACAGCAATTTTTCGCGCTTGGCGCTTGTGCAGGCCCGTCCACCGCCTTCAGCGGTCCTCCTCCAATGTAAACGCAGGGCAATCGCATATGGCGGCGCGGACCCCCGCTCCGCCTCGCTTCGCTCGGCACCTCTCCCCCTCAAAAGGGGAGAGGAAGGGAGCCCGGCATCGCGGCCGGCGCTTCCTCTCCCTCGTCGACCGGGGGAGAGGTGGTTCGCGAAGCGAACCGGAGTGGGAGTCGACCTCAAATACGCTGCCCCTACACGAGTGACGGGTACCACGCGAAGCGTGGTGGAGGGGGCGATTCCGCGCCGCCGTCTACTTGCCGAGCTCGCCGACATTGGCTGATGTGACGAGCTTGGTCGGCACGTAAATGACGTTCTGCTTTGTCTTTTCGCCCTTGAGCGTGCGCGCTACCGCTTCGGCGGTGGCGGTGCCGATGCCGACGAAATCCTGGGCGACGGATGCCTCGAAATTGCCGCCGGCGGCGATCGCCTCGCGCGCCTGCGGGTTGGCGTCGATGCCGACGATGACGATGCCCTCATCGGTGCGCCCGGCCGCCTCGATCGCCTGCAAAGCGCCGAGTGCCGGCTGATCCCAGGCCGCCCATACCGCCTTGATGCTGCCCTTCTCGGGATGCGCCGCCAGGATCGCCTCCATCTTGGCACGCGAATCGGCAATGCCGCCGTCCTGGACGTCGGGCGTCACCCGGTCGATCACCTTGATGTCGGGAAAGTTCTTGAAGACGGCGTCCGCGATCACGCCGCGTACCTGTACCGGCGGGAATGCGTCGAACACGAACATCACGACATCGCCGGCGCCGCCGATGCGGTTGGCGACATAGACGCTGGTCTCGGCCGCCATGGCATAGCCGTTGCTGGTGACGTTGGTGACGAGCAGCGGGTCGGCGCCGGCATCCATGCCGAACACCGGAATTCCCGCGTCCTTGGCCGTTTGAAGCCCGGCGCTGACCTGCGCGGGATCGACGCTGATGACGATGGCATCGACCTTCTGGTTGACCGCATCCTCGATGCGGCTCACGACGGCGGCAACGTCGCCGGATGTGTCGATGACGTTGACTTCCCAACCCGGATTCTTCTTGGCCGCTTCCTTGAAGCCTTCGACGTAGAACTGCGTGCCGGGCTGCGCGAGATAGGGCGTAATCACTGCGATCTTCTCGGCCGCAGCCGCGCCCGCCCAGCCAGCGACAAGCACCGCGCCGGCAAGCAGCGGCCGTATCGTCGAAAGCACCTTCCCCAATCCGTTCATGCTACTCCTCCCCTGAATACAGCGGTACGAAAGCGGCACACATATCCATTTCGCAGTGATCCTGTCGAGCGGCGCGGAAATGCCGGGCTCGGCGTTGGGGAAGCTTACTTATATATACTTGACAAAGCACGCAAAAAGCGATAACAGACACAAGGAGTTATCGTAATGCGCCTCGACAGCTCGATTTTCCAAAACGCCGACGAAGCCCGCAAACACCTTGAGGCTCAGCGCTGGCCGAACGGTCCGATCTGCCCGCATTGCGGCAACATCAACCCTGAGCGCATCACTCAGATGCATGGGAAGGCGCATCGTCCCGGGCTGTACAATTGCATGGAATGCCGCGAACAGTTCACAGTGACGGTTGGGACCGTGTTCGAACGCTCCAAAATCCCGCTCAACCAATGGCTTCTGGCGACATTTCTCATGGCGTCGTCAAAGAAGGGCATAAGCGCGCACCAGCTGCACCGCATGCTTGGCGTGACCTACAAGACTGCATGGTTCATGGCGCATCGCATTCGCGAAGCCATGGCCGAAGACGTGAAGTCATCCGGCCCGGTTGGCGGCGAAGAAAAGACCGTCGAAGCCGACGAAACCTACATTGGCAAGCACGAGACGCCGCGCGTCAGCCGTCGCCGCAGCGCAAGAGCCGCCCCCTACATCAATAAGGGCAAGGGTGGTGGCGCACAGAAGCGTATCGTGGTCGGCTTTGTCGGGCAGTGGCAAGGCCCGCATGTTTCATCTGAATGATGCCACTACTTCAACCTTGCGCGATGTGCTCGTGCCCAACGCTCGACGCTCTATACCGACTTGTCTCGTCGCGCCTCTACACCCACACTGGTGAAGAGTACGCCACACACAAGACTACCAATCACGCCGTTGGCGAGTATGCCCGCCGCGAGGGCGATGTGGTTGTCCACTCCAACACGACTGAAGGGGTGGTCTCCGTATTCAAGCGCGGCATGATCCGCGCCTATCAGCATTGCGGCGAAGCGTACCTGCATCGCTACCTTGCAGAGTTCGACTTCCGCTACAACCGCCGCAGGGCTCCCCAGATCGCCGACCGCGAGCGCGACGACCCGTTGCTTGCCATGATCGAAGGCAAGCGCCTCACCTATCGGCGGATTGGTGAAGCCAATAACGCCTAAGCAGAAGGCGCGGCGCCGGATCGCTCGAGGAAGCGCCCGAAGAAGCCTTAGTCGGCTGCTTCTTTACGGCCCGACTTTTTCCGGCTTTACGCGTGTCGTGCGGTTGCGGCGGCGTCCCAAGCATCCGCTTGAGAGTATCGTTGAATCGCTTTTCGTCTGACTTCATTGTCATGCCACCTTGCCGAGGGCTTCGCGGGCTATACGCGATATTGCTGCATCTTCGTCGTCTCTGAACACAGGCACGGTCGCTAGGCGGTTGCTTGCCCTACGGCGGAGATCATTCGAAACCGCGTGATCGTCTTCAAGAAGAGCGACCACCGACAAATCCTGCTTCACCTCATGCAGCGCTGCAAAATGAAGGAAGATCGCATCGTTCACGCGGGCCGGACTATTCCCGAAAAATATTGCGACCGGTGGGCGGTCGCTAGCCTCCAGCACCATATCAGGCGTCACCTCAGATAGACGCGAGCTAACGGGTTCATTCTCCCTTATCCTGGCGCGATCACCGACTGCCGACCTTATTCTCTCTGCCGCGTCTTCCTTAAAGGTGGAGGCGATCTTCTCTTGTGTGAGCAAGAGAAAATCATTCATGCGAATCATCACACCGACGAACTCTAGCGCCCTCGACGGAAGCTCCGTCTCAGGAAACGAGACCGTTTTGATCGTACCATCGCTTTGATCGAAATGAGCCTCAATTGAGGATAGCAGGCTCTCTAGCCCGCGACGCCGAGTATCCGTCTCGAAATCGACGCCGGCCGCCTCCAGCTGTTGGATGGTAGCGCCGTCATCCTCAAGCCTGAAAGTACCGTCCTCAATCTTGATCACATAAAACGACACTCGGTCGCCATCATCGCGCCTAAACGCCGTCGAAACGGCGAGGCCGGCCGGCACCTCCGTTACGGTGATGTCATTGCAAAACGCTTGGCAGAGATCGGTCTTCATACCATCCCCTCGGCCTTATCGATATTGAAGATCGATATTGCGCAATTAAAGGCAGTCTGGGCAGAAAGGGGCTGCTTTAGGTGCCTGAATTCGGTTCTACGATGGTGTGACGACGCCTTCGGTATGCGAACGGTGCCGAATCTGTTGAACGCAGGGTTAAGATTGGCCAAGTCCCCGCAATGGGCGTGGCAATGCCAGCCCGGCTCGCTCGCGTGATATTCGTACTCACAGAGCACGATTGTCTCTCCACCCTTGGTGACGCCAAGGGTGGCGCGAAATATGCGCTTCGCTTCATTGAATAGTAGCCTAACGCGACAGTCGTGGCCGTCCGCTTGAAACGAAATGATTCGCCACTGGTAAAGCGGCCCGTACTTGTACGCCTTGGCCTTGGCGCGACGTGACGGCCATTTGGGGCGCGGTATCTCACCGCGCTTCCAATCCCCTCCCGTCTCGACGGAAGTCTTTTCCGCCGCGATGATCCCCCTCAGATTCATGGCGATCCCCCATAGCCCGAAAATTGCTAGGGAATCAGCTCTACTTGTCAAGCATATAATTAGGAAAGTTTACCTTTTTGGCAGAGGGCGAATTCCCTTGAGGATGTGCCAAGTGTTGAAAAGTAAACTTTCCGGGCTTCAGACTCACCCCCCATGGAACTCGACAAGCTTTCGGCTGAGTTCCCTCGTCGCCTCGTAAGTCTCCTTGTAGAGGTCGAAGCCAAACTCATGCCGCGCTGCGCTATTCGGATTGGGATGATATTCCCGGTCGAAATCGATGATGGTGGCGATTGCCTCGCCGAGCGTCGGAAAGACGCCGCTGCCGACCGCCGCGATTGCGGCAGCGCCGAGTGCGGCGACGTCGCTGGTCGCCACACGGCGGAGCGTGCGGCCGAGTATGTCGGCGCGGATCTGGTTCCAGACCTCCGACTGGAAGCCACCGCCCCCGCAATGGATCGGCTCGACCCGGCAATCGGCCGACCGTTCCAGGCTTTCCAGAAGCCAGCGTGCGGAATAGCCGACACCTTCCATCACGGCACGCGCGACATGGGCAGGTCCCATCCCGGCATCGAGGCCGACGAAGAGGCCGCGGGCATGCGCATCCCAGATCGGCGCCCGCTCGCCCTGCAGATGCGGCAGGAAGAGGGGCACGCGCTCGTTCGGTTCAAGTGTCGCCGCGAGCGCGGACAGTTCCTCCGGGTTCTTGCCGAAAAGACCGCCCAGCCAGGCAATCGAGGCACCGCCGGACTGCGTCGGTGCAGCATGCAAGGTGATGCCGTCATAGGTCGGAAAAGCGATCACCCCGGGAGTCGGAACGCGGCTCGGCGAGACAATGCCCATGATCTCGCTCGTTCCGCTGAGATACATGGCAGCGTCCGGCCGATGCACGCCGACACCGAACATGCCGCCCCAGGCGTCCATGGCGCCGACCATCACCGGCGTTCCCGCGCAAGGCAGGCCGCCGACGATCCCGCCCGCAACATGCGTGAACCCATGCAGAGGCGCCAGACGGGATGCAGCGCCCGGCACCAGATCGAGCAGCGGGCTGAGATAGCCGAGTTCATGGCCGACAAGCCCGACCGACGCGATCGGGTCGGCCACTGCTTCGCCCGTCAGGCGCAGGATGCAGTAATCCTTCGGCGCCATGACCCATCGCGTCATCTCCCAGAGGTCGGGATGATGGCGGCGCATCCAGGCCATGCGACTAAGTCCGTGGCTGGCATCGATCGGCAGCGGAGCGCCCCACCATTCGATTCGCCTGGCGTTGTCGACTTGCGCATCGAGTTCCGCCGCGACAGAGGCGCAGCGACCGTCCTGCCAGACGATCGCCGGTGCGAGCGCGCGACCGCTGCCGTCGACGAAAACATGAGTGTTCACCTGCGAGCAGATGCCGATGCCTTTCAGCCCGCCCAAGTCGAAATTCCGCTCGAAATAGGCAAGCGCGCCGAGCACACGGTAGAGCCAGGCTTCGGGATCCTGCTCGACGACGCCATTGCCTGCCCGCGCGGTCGGGTAGCTGCCCGAGAAACGGTCGAGCTGTCTGCCGTCGGTCGTGGCGAGCAACGCCTTGACGGTCGTCGTGCCGACATCGATGCCGATGATTGTGTCCTCTGCCATCGAGCCGCGAACCCCATCCCTCCAGAAAAACCGCAAGAGCCTTCCAGCCCTTGAGACACTTATCGACGCATCGCGAGCCGACGACAATGCCCGTCGCCGGCAGTTTCATCGAGCTTGCCCGAAGGTGCCATCGGCCCTCTGGACTTCATCGTCAGGCCGGGCATGGTATTGCCATCAGCGGATGGCTGCAGGAGAGATGCGATGGACGAGCCTCAAGAGTGGCGCAACATGGCCAGTGCCCCGAGGGACGGCAGCAGGATTCTGGTGACCGTCCGGCCGTCCGAACAGGGGCCGGCGGAAGTCGATGTCGCCTATTGGGCGAGGCACGACCAGTTCGGCATGGAAGGCTGGCGCGCCGCCGAATCCCATCCGGGACAGATCATCGAATATGCCGAACCCGAGCTGAAATGCTGGATGCCGCTTCCGAGGGCCAATGCGGCCGGCAGGCCGAGCCCCTGGGAAGGCGACGACGCGGAGCAACTGGACGGATCAGGCATCTGATCCAATTGCAACTGCCCTTGCCTCAAGTCCAGCGCCTCCCATCTTCGTTACCGAATAGGCCCATGGAGCCATGCAACGGTTCCTGATCATAATCGGCGTCGTGCTTGTCGTGGTGGGTGTGCTGTGGCCGTTCATCCAGCGGCTGGGCCTCGGCCGCCTGCCGGGCGACATCGTGGTCGACCGGCCGGGCTTCACCTTCTACTTTCCGCTCGCGACGTCGATCATCGTCAGCGTGGTGCTGAGCCTTCTTCTCTGGCTATTCAGCGGCAAATGAAAGCGAGGAAGCCGTTCGCCGCATTGGCTGGCCGCAAGCAGGGCAAGCACAAGTCTGGTCGCGACCGTGAAGGATCTGCCGAACGAGCTTCAGATGGCTTCGCCGGCAAGCTCCTCCGAGATCGTGGCGACCTCGTTCTGCACGTTGCGCATCATCGGATAGATTTCGAGGACGCGCTGGTAGACCCGCAGAGCGGCTTCCTTGCGGCCTGTATTTTTCAGGATTTGCGCCATGCCGGACAGAGCGCCGAAATGCCGCGGCTCAAGGGCCAGCGTATGGTCGATGTCGGACATCGACTTCGCATAGTTCGACATCAGGAAATGTACGGTCGCCCGGCGGTTCCAGCCTTCGGCATATCCCGGGTCGAGCGTCGTCACCTGGTCAAGGAAATCGAGCGCTACGTCGTATTTCTTCTCTTCCGTCGCCTTCTGCGCCCACTGCATGATGAGATCGATCGAAGCGCTGCCGGACTGAGACCATTGCTCCCAAATCTGCCCTGCAATCCGCTCGGCCGCCTTCTCGTTGCGCTCGCGCTTGAGCTTGGTGAACAGATTATCGATGCGGGCTTGCTTGCTGTCGGACGGTGCCGCTTTCTGCGCAGGCTCGGTTTGCTCGCCCGCGAAGGCTGGCTGGGTCAGCCCGGCCAGCAGAATCAGGAGCGGAATCGCCACAAAGCTACGCATCTGCGAATAGCTAGTCGCGCAGACGCGATCGTCAAACTGAATTTCGCGTGATGGCCGCGTCCGGGTAGACGCAGCGCGTCTCAGCCCTGACGAGCCTTGTAACGCGGAGCCGTCTTGTTGATGATGTAGATACGGCCCTTGCGGCGAACCATGCGGTTGTCGCGGTGGCGGCCTTTGAGAGCCTTGAGCGAATTCTTGATCTTCATTGTTCTTGCCCGTCGGGTTGGCCCCAGCCGGGCCGAATATGAAAGGCGCGCCCAAGAGCGCGCCCAAACCGGCGTGGCTCATAGACGATGAAACGGGATTATGTCAACCGCGCCATGTCGGATATCAATCGGACTCCGCTATTCGAGATTCGGAGAAATCGATGCGATTGATGGCTTCCGTCGTGTGCCTGTCCCTGTTTTCGGGCATGTCCTCAGCTATTGCCGCAGACTGCAACGACCAGTCCACGCAAAGCGATCTCAACATCTGCGGGGACCAGGACTTCAAGGCGGCGGACAAGGCGCTCAACGACGTCTACAGGACGATCGTCAAACGGCTGTCGCAGGATCCTGAGGGCAAGACGCGGCTGACCTCATCACAAAAGGCCTGGATCGCCTTTCGCGACGCCGAATGCGACTTCCAGTCGGGCAACTCGATCCAGGGCAGCATCCATCCGATGCTTGTTCTGATCTGCCGGACGGGATTGACCAAGACGCGCACGGAGGAGCTGAAGGTCTACCTCAAATGCGACGAGGGGGACACGCTCTGCCCGGTGCCCGCGACCGAGTAGGCCCCGTCAAGGCTGCTTCAGCCGCGTGAAATGCCCCATCTTCCTCCCGGGCCGTACGTGCGCCTTGCCGTAGAGGTGCAGCACGATGTCCGGTTCGGCGAGCAGTTCAGGGGCGCGCGAGGCTTCGTCGCCGATCAGGTTCTCCATAATGCAGTCTGAATGCCGCGTCGTGTCGCCGAGCGGCAGGCCGGCAACGGCGCGGATGTGCTGCTCGAACTGCGAGATGCTTGAAGCGGCTTCAGTCCAATGGCCCGAATTGTGGACGCGCGGCGCGATCTCGTTGGCGACCAGCGAGCCATCCTCGAGCACGAAGAGCTCCACGCCGATCACGCCGACATAGTCGAGCGCCTCCATGATCGCGAATGCCGTTTCACGCGCCTTCGACGCGGTTTCCGGCGAAATGGCGGCCGGCACGGTCGAACTGCGCAGAATGCCGCCGTGGTGAACGTTCTCTGCCGGGTCGTAGGCGGCGAGCCTGCCGTCCTGTCCGCGAACGCCGATCACTGAGATCTCACGCACGAACGGCACGAGCGATTCGAGGATGAGCGGCACACCGCCCATTTGCGCGTGCACCCCCGCTACATCGCTCGCGCTGGCGTTGCGGAATACGCGCTGGCCCTTGCCGTCATAACCGAGCCGCCGCGTCTTCAGGACGCCGCTCCCGCCGAAAGCCGAAAGCGCAGCGGCGAGCTCCGCGTCGCCATCCACAGGAAAGTAGGAGGCTGTGGATATTCCAGCTTTGTTGAGGAAAGACTTTTCGACGAGCCGGTCCTGCGAGACCTCCAGCGCACGCGGCGGCGGATAGACCGGGACTGTCTGCGTCAGCTCGGCTGCGGCTTTGACGGGCACGTTCTCGAATTCATATGTGATGGCCGCCGTGCTTCCCGCAAGCTCGTCGAGCGCAGCAGGCTCGTCATAGGCCGCAATGATCTGGCGGTTTGCGACCTGCGCAGCCGGGCAGTCGGGCTCAGGCTCGAGGACGATCGTGCGGTAACCGAGCCGTGCCGCCGCCATGGCCAGCATGCGGCCGAGCTGCCCGCCGCCGATGATGCCGATCGTCTCGCCGGCCGGGATGGGCTTCTTCTTGTCGGTCATTCGCCGTCCGACGGAGTCTCGGCCACCGCTCCGGTCTGCCTGGCACGCCAGTCATCGAGCCGTCCGGCTAGGTCGGCATCGGAAAGCGCAAGCACCGCCGCGGCAAGCAGCGCCGCATTGATGGCGCCGGACTTGCCGATCGCGAGCGTGCCGACAGGAATGCCGGCCGGCATCTGCACGATGGAGAGCAGTGAGTCCTGGCCGGACAACGCCTTCGATTCCACCGGGACGCCGAACACCGGCAGCGGCGTCAGCGCGGCCGTCATGCCCGGCAGATGTGCGGCCCCCCCTGCCCCGGCGATGATGACTTTGAATCCTGCGTCGCGCGCGCCTTTGGCGAACTGGTAGAGCCGGTCCGGTGTCCGATGGGCCGAGATGATGCGGCTTTCATATCGCAGGCCAAGCGCTTCCAGCGTTTCCGCGGCATGCCGCATGGTCGCCCAGTCGGACTGGCTGCCCATGATGATGGCGATATCGGCGCGCTCTTCCGTCACGAACTCACCCTGCGTTCGGAAAAGCGGCGCTTAGCGGAATTCGGATGAAGCCGCAAGGACGCCCGAATCGGCACGCTGGCCTCAGGCGATGATGTCGGGGATAAGCTTGTCCTCGAGCGCCTTCAGCCGATCCTTCATGGCGAGCTTCTTCTTCTTCATCCGCTGGATCTGCAGCGCGTCGCAGCCCGTGGCGATCATGGCGTTGATCGCGGCGTCGAGATCCATATGCTCCTGCTTTAGGCGCGCAAACTCAAGGCGAATCTCGGCCTGTTCCTGTTCCGACATGTCTTCCGTCTGAAGAATCTCCAGGCACCTCCAGGCGCCATAAGGGGCGGGTCCGGAGGCAGATCGCTACCGGCGTGCCGCCATAGCACATTTCGCGATCACGGGAAATGCTACTACCCGGCATTCGACTTCCGGCCAATAAGGTGGCAAACTGTCATCGTACCGTCACGGTGCGTCGTATGCGGTGGAAAACCGTGGTTGGTGCAACGAGGAAAACCGTGAAAGGGAGAGTCAATAATGTCTCTTGAATCCCACCTTGAGGAGCTGAAGCGCAGACACGGGGATATTGAGCGAGAGATCAGCGAAGCCATGCTTCATCCCTCGGTCGATGACCTCGAGATCCTCGAGCTGAAGCGGCGCAAGCTGGCAATCAAGGACGAAATCGAAAAACTGAGGATCGATCAGACGAAACACTAGATCCGACCAAGACCCGCAAATACCGATCCACCGGCGGCACGTCGTGTCGCCGGGCCAGGGGGTGGTGATGCTTCCAAAAGAATATTAGGCCTTTCGAAAATTGCAGCGGCGACGCCGAACAGCCGCGGATGAGAGGCCTGGTGGCTCAGACCTCCCAGAACTGATCAAGCCAGATGTTGAGCTTCATGAAGCCGGAGGCGCTAACGGCATAGATGCGTCTCGTCCCTTCCGAACGGGCGCTGACCAGGCCGGCGTCGAGCAGCACCTTGAGATGCTGCGATACCGCGGGCCTCGACACGGGCAGGCCGGAAGCGAGCTCATTGACCGTCTTCGGGCCGCGCCGAAGTTCTTCCAGAAGATAGCGCCGGTGAGGATCGGCGATCGCCAGGAATGCGTCCGAGGAGATCATGCGCTATCTTTGCGGCAATACTTCCGGAATCTCAACTCTTTGTTGCGTGGACGAAGTGAGCGACCTTTGTTTGGCTGGAGCCCTCTCCGCCTTCACCCCTGCCCTCTAGTCCGCGATCCGGCTCGCCTACTGGAGTACCCCTCATCCGTCTCGGCGCTAAAGCGCCGAGCCACCTTCTCCCACAAGGGGAGAAGGGGAAGCGCTGCAGATGCGTCGCTGCCAATCTCCAAGGTTTTGAGACTTGCGGCGAGCTGAATACCAGGCTCCCCCTTCGCCCCCTGTGGGTGGATCGGCGCGAAGCGCCGAGACGGATGAGAGGTACTCCAGTAGGCGAGTCCGACCGCGGACTAATCCGTCGGCCCTGTGCGCGGGTCGAGCCGGGCGGCTTCGGGCGTGATCACCCGATCGGACGGCAATGTCTTGAACGCATCCTTCGCCGCTTGCGGCACCGGCGCCCGGCGATTGATGCGCAGCAGCGTATAGGCGGCCAGGGAAAGATGCGCGAGCGCCGTCGCCAGGAACAGGCTTTCGGGCCGCAACTCTCCCATCAGCAGCGCGCCGAGAACGGGACCGACCATCGTGCCGAACCCGTAGAGCAGCAGAAGTCCGCCAGAGACCTTCACGAACTCCTCCTGCCTCGCATGGTCGTTGGCATGGGCAACGGCAATCGAATAGAGCGTGTAGGCAAGCGCGCCGTAGCCCCCTGTCATGACGATGACGAGCGGGCCTGAACGCGGCTGCACCAGGAAGACGAGCAGGGCGAACACGGAAGCGCCGACAGCCGCGGCCGACAGCACATAGCGCCGGTCGGTCAGGTCGGAGACGCGGCCGGCCGGCAGCTGCATGACCGCGCCCGAGACGACGACGATGCTCATCATCAGCGCGATCTCGACAGTCGAGATGCCGATGCGCGCGCCATAGACCGCTCCCAACGTCCCCCAGGCGCCGTTCGCGATCCCGATCAGAAAGCAGCCGACGAAGGAGACCGGGGAATTCGCATAGAGGCTTTTGAGGTCGAGCGAGACGTTCTCCAGCGGCCTCGGCGTCGCCTGCGAGGAGACGGCCGTCGGGATCAGCGAGCAGCAGAAGAATATGCCGGCGACCATGAACAGCGACGCCTGCGTGACGTCGCCGGCCGCGACAATCATCTGGCCCGCCATGATCGAGGCGTAGGTGACCATCATGTAGAGGCCGAACACGGTGCCGCGGTTCTTGTTGGTGGCCTTCTCATTGAGCCAGCTCTCGATCACCATGAAGCAGCCCGCCATGCTGAAGCCGGTGAAGGCGCGCAAGGCGATCCAGACATATTCGTTGATGATGAGCCCGGTGAGCAGCGCGATAATGGCGCCGGACGCGGCAAAGGCCCCGAAGGCACGGACGTGGCCAACGTTGCGCACCAGCCGCGGCGCGAAGAAGCAGCCTGCCACGAACCCTCCTGCCCAGGCCGTTCCGAGGAGGCCGAGCGAGGTCGTCGAAAAGCCTTCGGCCTGCCCCCTCAATGGCAGGAGCAGCCCATGCAGGCCGGACGCGGCGAGCAGGAAGGCGGTACCCCGAAGAAGGGAAAATATCGGGCGATAGGCTGCAAGCATGCTTTACCCGCGGCAGGTTCGTGGAGAGCGAATCGGATGCCGTTCAAGACAGGATTAATCGGGCGATTCGGCGGCGAGCATGTGCCGGCGTGCGACTAACTGCGCTTGAAAAGCGCCTCGGCGGCCGCTTTGGTCGAGCCCTTCGCGGAAAGCTCGGCTTCGAGCCGGGCGATCTCGGCCTGGAGCTGCCCGATGCGCTCCGTGAGTTCGCCTGCCGACAGTCGCGACAGATCCTCGCCAATCACATGGACCCTAACACGCTTGACGGGCTCGTCGTCGAAGATCGCCATAGACTCCTCCGTTTGCATGGTCACTCCATGACAGAATACATAGGAGGGCGGGTGGTGCAAATGCGGCGGGTCGAAGGAGAGGCAAACATGGCGAATTCCGGAAAGCTGCCGTTCAAGATGACGGCGATCGCAATCTCCGAGCCGGGCGGGCCGCGGGTGCTGAAGCCCGAGAAGCGTGACCTGCCGATATTGCGCGAGGGTGAGATTCTGATCAGGGTGCGTGCTGCCGGCGTCAACCGGCCTGACGTACAGCAGCGCAAGGGCGCCTACCCGCCGCCACCCGGAGCGTCGGACCTGCCCGGCCTGGAAGTGGCCGGCGAAATTGCCGCGATCGGCGAAGGAGCCAGGCGCTGGCGTCTCGGCGACGCGGTTTGCGCGCTCACCCCCGGCGGCGGTTATGCAGAGTATGTTCGCGTGCACGAAACCAACGCGCTGCCCGTCCCGGCCGGCTTCACCTTCAGCGAGGCGGCCGCCCTGCCCGAGACGTTCTTTACCGTCTGGCACAACGTGTTCGAACGAGGCGCGTTGAAGAAAGGCGAGACGCTGCTCGTGCATGGTGGGTCCTCCGGCATCGGCACGACCGCAATCCAGCTCGCCTCCGCCCTCGGCGCCCAAGTGGTGACCACCGCCGGCTCGCCTGAGAAATGCCAGGCCTGTCTGAAGCTCGGCGCCGCTCGCGCGGTCAACTACAGGGAAGAGGACTTTGTCGCGGCCACGAAAGAGGCGACGGGCGGCCGCGGTGCCGACGTCATCCTCGACATGGTGGGCGGTGACTATGTCAGCAGGAACTACGAGGCGGCCGCGGTTGAAGGCCGCATCGTCCAGATCGCCGTCCAGCGCGGCGCGGTCGGCAGCGCCGACTTCTCCAAGCTGATGGTGAAGCGCCTCGTCCATACCGGTTCCACGCTGAGGCCCCGCACGGTCGAGTTCAAAGCCGGCATCGCCGCCGCCCTCGAAGCCCAAGTGTGGCCGCTGCTCGCCGCTCGACGCATTCAGCCGGTCATGGACATGATCTTTCCGCTTACCGAAGCATGGCGCGCGCATGAGCGCATGGAAGAAGGCGAGCACATCGGCAAGATCGTGCTGGATGTGGCGTAAGGAGCGAGTAGCGAATAGGGAGTAGCGAATAGCGAATGCACGAATACTGAACAGTTCGGCAACCCGCTGATTGTAGGGAACCATTCGCTATTCCCTATTCGCTACTCGCTTCATCTGAACCTCAGGCCCTGACGAAAAAAATCTGTACCCAGCTGTCGAATCCCGTGACCGTCGCCCGACGTGTGGGTAGAGCGAGGGATCACCTCGGGATCAGAAAGCCCGGAGTGCCCGGCTCATGAAGGAAACCGAACGGAGAAAATCGATATGCGTTTCATGGTGATCGTGAAGGCCACGAAGGAAAGCGAGGCCGGGAAGATGCCGAGCACGGAGCTGCTCACCGCGATGGGCAAGTACAATGAGGAGCTCGTCAAGGCCGGCATCATGCTCGCCGGCGACGGCTTGCACCCCAGCTCGAAGGGCGCACGGGTGCGCTTCACCGGCGCGAAGCGCACGGTGATCGACGGGCCATTCGCCGAAACCAAGGAGCTGATCGCCGGGTTCTGGATCTGGCAGGTACGCTCGCTCGACGAGGCGATCGAATGGGTGAAGCGCTGCCCGAACCCGATGGAGAGCGAATCCGAGATCGAGATCCGCCAGATCTTCGAGGCTGAGGATTTCGGCGAAGCCTTCACGCCGGAGCTGCGCGAGCAGGAAGAGCGGCTCATAGCCGAGACGGAGAAGCTGCGGAAGGGTTAGCGCTGTAATTCGCTTAATGCGCCCTTCATCGCGAAGGCCCATTTTGCACCAGTGAGGCAATTGCCAACGGCCTCAAGATTGACCGTTGGCGCTGCCCCTCACCTGGCTGCCGCCATCCTCTCCCCGTAAACGGGGAGAGGCAGAACTGCCGCTTTGATTTCGCCAATCGCCAGCGTTGCAGAGAGGAAGCGCCTTCAAAAACGGCCGGCGTCCTTCTCCCCGTTTACGGGGAGAAGTGCCCGGCAGGGCGATGAGGGGCAGCGCCGACGGTTTTAAAGCTACCATCGGCGGTCTCAACCGCCATGCTGATCCCGCCCTCTCCCCATCTCACAGGATGGGGATGAAACGGCGTGTTGTCGCTATAGCGCGCCCGCGTCCGTTTCAGTCCAAATCGACCACGGCGCCACCAACTCAGCTATTACCGCCGCCCTCCAGGCCGACATAGGCGATGCGCAGCATGTTGGTCGAGCCGGGTGTTCGCAGCGGCACGCCGGCCGTGATGATGACGCGGTCACCTGGTTTGGCGAAACCTTCCTGAAAGGCGATGCGGCAGGCGCGATCGACCATGTCGTCGAGGTCAGTCGCGTCCGGGGTAACCACGCAGTGCGTCCCCCAGAGCAGCGACAGGCGGCGTGCGGTCGCGACGATCGGTGAGAGAGCGACAATGGGAACCTGCGGACGCTCGCGCGCGGCGCGCAGTCCGGTGGTGCCCGAGGCAGTATAGGTGACGATGGCCGACAGCTTCAGCGTCTCGGCGATTTCACGGGCCGCCAGCGAGATCGCGTCGGCGCCGGTCGCTTCAGGCTCCGAGCGCTGCGCGTTGATGATGCCGGCATAGGTCGGATCGCGTTCGATCCGCTCGGCAATCCGGTTCATCGTGGCGACTGCCTCGACGGGATATTGCCCGGCGGCCGACTCGGCCGACAGCATGATGGCGTCGGCGCCTTCGAACACCGCGGTCGCCACGTCCGAAACCTCTGCGCGGGTCGGAACCGGTGCGGAGATCATCGATTCCAGCATCTGCGTGGCCACGACGACGGGCTTGCCGGCGCGCCGCGCTGCACGGGTGATCTGCTTCTGAATCCCGGGCACGGCCTCGAGCGGCATCTCGACGCCGAGGTCCCCGCGCGCCACCATCAGCGCGTCCGACAGCTCGATGATTTCGGCAAGGCGGGCGACGGCCTGCGGCTTCTCGATCTTGGAAAGGATCAGTGCCCGGCCCCGCGCTACCTTCCGCGCTTCGGCAAGATCTTCCGGCCGCTGGATGAAGGAGAGCGCCACCCAGTCGACACCCGCGGCGAGCACCGCATCGAGATCCTTGCGGTCCTTTTCGGTGAGAGCGCCGACCGGCAGCTCGGTGTCCGGCAGGCTGACGCCCTTCTTGTCGGAAATTTTGTTGCCGGCAACGACCTTGCAGGTGATCGCCTTGCCATCGCTGGAGACCGCCTTGAGCTGCAGCTTGCCGTCGTCGATCAGGAGCCGGTCGCCGGCTTCGACCGAAGCGAGGATCTCCGGATGAGGCAGGTGAACGCGCGTCGAGTCGCCGGGAGCGGGATCGTCGTCGAGCGTGAATACCTGGCCGAGCTGAAGAGGCACAGCGCCTTCCGCGAACTTGCCGACACGCAGCTTCGGCCCTTGCAGATCGGCGAGGATGCCAATCGGCCGCCCGAGCTCTTCCTCGACCTCCCGAATGCGGCCGACCAGCGCCTCCATCGAGGGATGGTCGGTATGGCTCATATTGATGCGGAAGACGTCGGCGCCGGCCTGGAACAGCTTCCTTATCGTTGCCTTGTCGGATGAGGCCGGTCCGAGTGTGGCGAGGATCTTGACCTTGCGGCTGCGTCTCATTGCGTACCTGTGCCTGTGACGGCTGCCGAGCCGTCTGTCGCGGGTTCGTCGGTCAGTTGGACCATCCAGCTCGCCTGTTCACCCGTGTCGTATTCCTGGAAACCGGCTTTCTGGAAGCCGCGCGCGAAGCAGTCATTGACGCCGGCAATCTTGAACTCTTTTTCCGCCACGCACATGTTGATCGGACCATCCCAGCGCCCGCCCCGCTCGGCGTCTTCTGCATAAAGATAGTAATAGCGTGATGACAGCGGTCCCTCGATCAGCGTCTTGCAGGTCGAGCCGTCGATGTGCCACCAGCCCTCGGTCACCCAGCCTGTCTTGGCGCGATAGCCGATCGCCACGCCGACCAAGGTCTGTGTCGCATTGCATACGCGGAAATCGGCATGGGCAGGACTTGCGGAAACGGCGGAAAGCAAGGGTGCAGCGAGCATGAGCATAAGCGCCGCCGCGAAACGGCGTGAAGCGCGCCGTCCGGCGAGGTCCATCCTCATGCACTTGGAACGTGAAATCAGCATCGGTCGAAGCACCCTTTTCGGAAAAGTCCGAACGCATGTCAACGCGCACCCGCGACTGGCCCCAATCGATTTAGAGGAACACGGCGCATCGATCTGCTCTTCTCACGCGCATCCGCCAAAAGATTGGCCAAAGCGCGGCATTGCGCCACCGGTGCGTTCGTGGAATGACGAGACCTGAATCGTATCAGCCCCGCGAATCTATCCCGCATGACCCGAACGGCCGTCTTTCCACCATTCGAGATCGTCGACGGCGCCCGCGACCGAGGGCTCGTGCTGGTTGCCGACCACGCCAAGCGCGAGCTGCCGGAGGAGTATGGCGATCTCGGCCTCCCCTCCGAGGAATTTGAACGCCACATCGCCTATGACATCGGTGTCGAGAACGTGACGCGCCGGCTCGCCGCCTTGACCGGCGCGCCTGCGGTCATGGCCAATTTCTCGCGGCTCCTGATTGATCCCAATCGCGGCGAGGACGATCCGACGCTGATCCGTCAGCTCTATGATGGCACTGTCGTGGCGGGAAACTACCCACTCGCGGTCGAGGAGCGGGAACGACGGATAGAACGTTTCTATCGACCCTACCACGACGCCGTCGCGGCGATGATCGCTTCCGTTGCGTTGGCTTCCGGGCACGCGCCTTTGATCTTCTCGGTCCACTCCTTCACGCCGGTGATGCAGGGCCACGTGCGGCCATGGCATGTCGGTGTGCTCTGGGATCTGGACGACCGCGCTCCGCACCAGCTGATCGACATGTTGAGGATGGATGCCACCCTGACCGTCGGCGACAATGAGCCCTATGACGGCGCGTTGCGCGGCGACACGATGTATCGCCACGCGATCGTCAACGGCTTTGCGCATGCGCTGATCGAGATACGGCAGGACCTGATCGCCGACGAAGCCGGCGCGGGCGCCTGGGCCGACCGCCTCGCGCCGATCATTGACGCAATCAACCGGCGCCCCGATATTCACAAGGTGAAGCGATACGGCTCGCGTACAGGGCCGATGTGATGGAGGATGCCATGCGCAACCTGACCAAAGAGCAACGGCGCGATTTCGAGGCTCAAGCCTTCCGGACGCTCGTCGAGCACCTGCGCAAGCGCACGGACGTGCAGAACATCGACCTCATGAATCTCGCCGGCTTCTGCCGCAACTGCCTGTCGAACTGGTATCGCGACGCGGCCAACGCCGCCGGCGTCGATCTCGGCAAAGACGAATCCCGCGAGATCATTTACGGCATGCCTTATGCCGAGTGGCAGGCGAAGTACCAGATCGAGGCTTCGGACGCGAAGAAGGCGGAGTTCGAGAAGAAGCGGCCGGATTAGGGCAGTAGGGCAATAAGGCAGTAGGGCAATAGGGGAACAAAAAACGTGGCCGCTTCTCACGGGCTGCTGCCAGAAGATCGAGCGGGTCCCTAGCGCCGCCTCCCTATTGCCCTACTGCCTTCCCCCTTGACCCCTCCGCCCGGTTCGGGCATCGAACCCGCCGCACGACAGCCGCCCGAGTCGCGGCAGAGCTTTGGGGAGTTAAGGTATGGCCGACGAAATCAGCGAAACCAGCCAGACCGTTGCGGCCGGCCAGCTTCGCGCCTTCATCGAGCGCATCGAGCGCCTCGAGGAGGAAAAGAAGACAATCGCCGACGATATCAAGGACGTCTACGCCGAAGCGAAGGGCACCGGCTTCGATACGAAAGCGGTGCGCACGATCATCCGCCTGCGCAAGCAGGATCAGGCCGAGCGGCAGGAAGCGGAAGCGATTCTCGATCTCTACAAGGCAGCGCTGGGCATGGAGTAAGCCGCAGGGGAGGTGGAACCATCTCGGCGGGATAACCGATCCGGCTCCCCGGCTGTCCCTTACCAGCCACCGTCGACCGCGTAGTTCTGGCCGGTGATCATGCGCGATCTGTCCGAGGCGAGGAACAGCACGAGTTCGGCGACGTCCTCGGGTTGGATGCGCTGCTTGAGGCACTGGTTTTCGAGAATCCAGTCATTGTACTGCTGCAGTCGGTCGGCGAAGACACGGTTTTCCGCCTCCGAGACCACGGCGCCCGGCGAGACCGCATTGACGCGGATATTGAAGGGGCCGAGCTCGCGGGCGAGCGACTTGGTGAGGCCGAGCATGGCGCCCTTGCTCGCCACATAGGGGACGTATCCCTCCCAGCGGCCGTTGAGCGTGACCGAGCAGAAATTGATGATCCGGCCTTCGCGCTTGGCTTTCATTCCGGGCGCGACCGCACGGACCAGCGCGAAAGTCGCGGCGGCGTTGACGCGCAGCTGCTCCTCATATTCGTCGATCGAGAATTCCTCGAACGGCTTGTTGATGATCAGCGCCGCGTTGGAAACCAGCACGTCGATACCGCCGGCCTCGTCGGCGAGCGAGCGAACTGCAGCCTCGCTTGCCTTGAGATCGCTGAGATCCTGGCCGACGTAGCGAGCCTCGATCCCAAGCCGCTTCCCGACTTCTGAAGCCCGGCCCAGGCCGCGCTGGTCGCCCGGGCGGTCGAGCAGCACCAAGCGTGCACCCGCCCTTCCGAACGCCTCGGTCTGCGCGGTGCCGAGCGTGCCCAGCGCGCCGGTGATGAGGACGGTCTTTCCCGAAAACTCGGACATCAGAGATAGCCGTGCACTTCGTCGATCGAAGTGTCCTTGGTTGGCTTGTCGAAGACGATCTCGCCGCGCGCCATCGCAACGATGCGGTCGCAGCACTGGAAGACATGATGCATGTTGTGCGAGATGAATATTCCGGTGACGCCTTGCGCCTTGAGGCCGCGCACGAAGCCGATGACCTTGTTGGTCTCCTTCACCGAAAGGTGGTTCGTCGGCTCGTCGAGAATCATCACTTTCGACTTGAAGTGCATCGCACGCGCGATCGCCACACCTTGCCTCTGGCCGCCGGAAAGCTCGCCGACCAAGGCATCTGGCGAACGCAGATGCAGATCGACATCGGCGATCGCCTTGATGCTGTCCTGGCGCATGCGCTTCTGGTCGAGAATGCCTATGCCGAACAGCGAGGCCTTCACCGGCTCGCGCCCGATGAAGACGTTGCGGGCGATCGACATGGTGGGGACCATGGAATTGTACTGGTAGATCGTCTCTATGCCTCGATCCATTGCCTGGCGTGGGCCGGCGAAATGCACGGCCTGCCCTTCGAGCCTGATCTCGCCGCCGTCCGGCTTCTGGGTGCCGGAAAGTATGTTGATCAGCGTCGATTTGCCGGCGCCGTTGTCGCCGACGAGGCCAAGCGCCTCGTTCGGATAGATGTCCAGCGAAACACTCTTCAGCGCGTGAACGCCCGAGTACCATTTCTGCAGGTTTCTGATCTCGATGATCGGCGCGGTCATGGTCAGGTCTCCAGCTTGATCGCGCGGGCGCGTTTGCGCAGCCACGCATTCACCACCACCGCGAAGATCGTCAGCAGCCCGATCGCCATCTTGAACCAGTTGGCATCGACCTGTGAGAGAACGAGCCCGTTGTCGATCACGCGGATCAGGGCCGCACCCACGATGCCGCCGGCAATCGTGCCGATGCCGCCCGCAAGCGACGCCCCACCGATCACCGCGGCCGCCACGGCCTGCAGTTCGAGCCCCTCGCCGATCGAGGGCAACGGCGCCCCGAGCCGCATGACCTGAATGGTCCCGGCAAAGCCGGCAAGCAGCGAACAGATCATGAAGCAGGCGATCTTCACGCGCGCCGTCGGGATGCCCATCGACTGTGCCGCCGGAAGGAAACCGCCGGTCGCCCGCACCCAGTTGCCGAAATTGGTGCGGGACAGAAGCACCGACACGAGGATGGCAACGGCAAGAAACCAGAAGAACGACATGCGGAACAGTTCGCCAGGCCCGACATAAATGGTGAAGAGCCATTTCGGCAGCGCGTTGGCCGGGATGAGCGGAGGAAAGCCGCCGGAGATCACCACAGTCGCCGAGCGGGCGACGAACAGCATGCCGAGCGTGGTGATGAAGCTCGGTATCGCGAAGCGGATCGTGACCAGGCCGTTGATGAAGCCGATCAGCGCCGCCACGGCGAGGCCCGCCGCAAAGGCCGGAGCAAAGGACACTCCTGCCGCCAGCAACACCGCCATCGTCATCGGCGTCAGCGCGAACACCGAGCCCACGGAGAGGTCGAACTCGCCGCAGATCATCAAGAGCGTCACGCCGATCGCCACCAGCCCCATCTCCGGCAGAAGGCCGAGCATGCCGCGCAGGTTCTGCGCGCCCAGAAAGACGCCGTTCGACCGGATCTGGAAGACGACGAGCAGGAGAACCAGGAACACGACTGCCGCGAGTTCCGGCTTCTCCAGGTAGATTTTCATCAAACGCTTTATCGAAAAACGCTTCATCGAAAGCTCCGGCCATGGGTGCCGGGCCGCAGCGAACCTCGCGCCGCGGCCCTCAGAACATAATCCCGAAACTTGCAGAGTTTTCGGACAGGATCATGCTGCAAGGAAAGAGCTAGAGCCGGATGAATGAGTTCAATTCATCCTGCTCTAGACGCAATGTTTAGCGGACGCCCTGTTTGGCCAGTTCCATCAGCTTCGGCACGTCTTCCTTCACGATGATACCCTTGCCGGTGTCGATGTCGGCCGGCGCCAGTCCGAAGTTCTTGGCGAGATAGGCTTGCATCACAGGCATGAAGCCCTGCATGTAGGGCTGCTGGTCGACCTGCACCTGGATGTAGCCGGCCTCCATCTGCTGCAGAACCTCGGCGACGATGTCGAAGCCGCCCATGAGCACCTTGCCGGGCGGTACGCCGCGGTCGACCAGCGCCTGCGCGACATAGGCGTGCCACAGCCCCGTATCGAAATAGACCGTGGTGTCGGGGTTTGCCGACAGGTACGCGCCGACGCGATCGGCAACAACCGCCCCATCCGTGCCGGTGTCGAGCCGCTCGATCACCACCTCTCGGCTGGGATTGGCCGCCTTGAATTCCTCCAGGAACTTCTTGACCCCGGCCGCGCGCTGCTCGGACCAGTTCTGGCCGGGCGCGGAGACGCCGATCAGCGCCTTGATCTTGCCTTCCTTCGGGAAGAACTCCGACATCTTCTTGCCAAGCGCATAGCCGGCGGGGATGAAGCCCTGTCCAATGAAGGCCTGACGGGCATTGCCTGCCGCGCCTTCGGTGTCGTCGACGTTGGCCGCGATGACGATGACACCTTGAGCACGGGCGTCGGCGATGATCGAGTCGAAGGCGTTATTGTCGACGATTGAGGTGATCAGCGCGTCCGGCTTGCTCGACAATGCCGCCTGCATGTTCGCCGACTGCTGTTCGATCGAGCCTTCCGTCTGCGTGAAGATCATCTGGCAGTTTGCCTGGATCTTTGCGCAGGCATCATCGAACCCTTTCTTGACCGCCTGCCAGAACGGGTTGGAGGCGGAAGAATGGTGCGTGAAGACGATGTTCAGGGGTTGTTGCTGCGCGCTGGCGGCAGAGCTGCCCGCGGCGAGCGCAGTGCCTAGCAAAAGGATGGCAGTCAATCGTTTCATGGTACTCCTCCCAGTTGGATTGCTTCAGATGCTTGCAGCGTCCGACACGCGGCGCGTGACCGTGAACCGCTGGTCGAGATCGGGGCTGAGCTCGAGGCCGAGCCCGGGACCGGGCGGCACGGTGATCATGCCTCCGGTCACTTCGGGAACCGCGGTGACCAGGTCGCGGTACCAGGTGCGATAGAAGGCGCGGACGCTCTCCTGGATCAGCGCGTTCGGAGCGTTCAGCGACAAATGGGTCGACGCGGCGAGAACGACCGGTCCAGTGCAGTCGTGCGGGGCGACGGGCAAATGCCAGGCTTCGGCCATCGTAGCGATCTTCTTGCCCTCCGAGATGCCGCCGCACCACGACAGGTCGAGCATGACGACGCCGGCCGCGCCGGTCTCGAGGAGGTCGCGGAAGCGCCAGCGTGTTGCAAGCGTTTCCGACGCGCATACCGGCGCCATGGAAGCCTCGCTGTAACGCTTGAGATCGGCAAGCGAATCCATCTTGATGGGGTCCTCGTGCCAGAACGTAGCGAAAGGCGCGAGCGCACGCGCGATCTGCATGGCCGGCAGGAGCTGCCACATCGAGTGGAACTCGACCATGATATCCATCCTGTCGCCCACCCGTTTGCGGATCTTCTCGAAAGGCAAGAGCGCGGCCTTGAGATCGCCAGTGCCGATGTAGTTGCCCACCGACTTCTCCGCGGCGACGTCGAACGGCCAGATCTTCATCGCCGTAATGCCTTCGTCGAGGAGCTCCTCGGCAAGCTCGTCCGCGCGGTTCAGGAAGGCGTCGAGATCGGCATACTGGCCGCGTCCCTGTTCGAGGCCGTAATTGGCAACGGCCTGCCCGCCCTCCTGCATGTAGGCGGTGCCGGCGCAGGTGTTGTAGGTGCGGATCGCATCGCGGGTGAAACCGCCGAGCAACTGCGCGATCGGCTGGCCCGTCAGCTTGCCGAAAAGGTCCCATAGCGCGATATCCACCGCCGAATTGCCCCGCATTTCGACGCCGGTCGAGGCGAACCCCAGATATCCTGTGAGGCTCTTCGAGATTTTGTCGATAGCCAAGGCATCCTGGCCGACGAGCAGCGGGGCCGCGGTTTCGTGCAGGTAGGCTTCGACTGCTTTCGCGCCATAGAAGGTCTCTCCGAGGCCGATCAGGCCGGCATCCGTGTGGAGGCGCACCCAGCATAGATTGGCGTGCTCGTCGATCCGGATCGTTTCGAGTTTGGTGATCTTCACTTGCGGGTCCCGGGAGAGAGGATTGATCAGTTGATGCCGCCGGCGAGCAGCACTTTGACGGTGTTGTCGAAATGCGCCGCCATTTGTATCTCGGCCTCGGCGCGGTCGCCTCCTTCGATCGCGGCGGCAATGGCCTCGTGGCAGGTGATGCTTTCGTAGCGCTGCCCGTCGGTCTCCCGCGCCGCCCAGCCGATCTTCCAGGTCTGCCGCGTCATGACATGGAAGGATCCGACCATCAGGGCGAACATCGGGTTGCGGGAGGCCCGCGCGATTGCCTCGTGGAAGGCTATGTCGTGCTCCATGACCTTATCGGCCTCCAGGAAATCGGCGCGCATGGCGGCTGCGAGCGCCGCGATCTCGCGCGCTTCCTTTTCGCTGCGCCTGAGAGCTGCCAGCCCGACTGTGCGCATCTCGATCGTGCGGCGCACGTCCAATATCTGCTGGATCGAGACCTGCGCAGTCTGCACGCCGTGATCGATGACGAGCGCGAGCACTTCATGGTCGACGGCCGAAACACGTGCCCGCCTGCCATTGCCGACATCGATCAGCTTCAGCGCCGCCATCGATCGATAAGCTTCCCTCACCACGGCTCGCGACACCCCAAGCTGCTCGCCGATAGCGGATTCGCTGGGCAGCGGATCTCCAATCCGCAACCCTTCCGATCGGATCAAGGTGCGTATGCCGTGGATGACCCTGGAGACGAGGCTGCTCTGCGCCTGCTCTTCTTCGGCGGACTCCAGTGGTCGGAGATGGGATGGGTTCGCCATTGACCTGTCAGATAGGTTTTCCTTTCTGAGCAAAAAGCATTGGGTCGACCTATTGTCAATGGCACCGAATGCGCCTTGGATTTTTTTCGCCGGAATCGGTCACCTTTTGAAACTTGGACCGTTGGCGCCGCCCCTCACCTGCCTGCCGGCATCCTCTCCCCGCAAACGGGGAGAGGCAGGACTGCCGCTTTGATTTCGCCAATCATCAGCGTTGCAGAAGAAGCGCCATCAAATCGGCCAGCGTCCTTCTCCCCGTTCCGAGCTTGTCGAGGAAACGGAAGAAGTGCCGTCTGTCGACAAGCTCAGGAGGGCGATGAGGGGCAGCGTCAACGGTCATTGATGAGGTTTCGTTATATTCTGATGCACAAGGCGACAAACTTCGTTGCGCGAAACTCAGCTCGCACCGGTAAAGCGCGCCGTCTTCTTCCATCTTGCAAGTGACGCCATTGTTATGTTTGACTGAATATATCGGTCCAGCGTATTGGGCATGCTGCCGGCCGCACGAGGCTCGGATCGCAGCTTTTCATACCGGAGTTTCATCATGCTGACACGGAGAGGATTTGCGGCGAGGCTTGCCGCGGCTATGGCCGGCCTTGCGGCCCTCATGGCATTCACGATGCCGAGCGCCGAGGCGCAGGAGAAGGTCACGGTCTTTGCCGCGGCGAGCCTGAAAGACGCGCTCGACAACGTCAACGCCGCCTGGAAGGCCGACACCGGCAAGGAAGCCGCTATCTCCTACGCGGCGAGCTCCGCCCTCGCCAAGCAGATCGAGCAAGGCGCGCCCGCCGACATCTTCGTCTCGGCCGATCTCGACTGGATGAAATATCTCTCCGACAAGCAGCTGACGAAGAAGGACACCGAGCTGCGGCTGCTCGGCAACCGGATCGTTCTCATCGCGCCCAAGGATGCGACGGCTGAGGCAAACATCGCTCCGAATTTCGATCTCGCCGGACTGGTCGGCAACGGCAAGCTTGCCATGGCCGACGTCAAGGCTGTGCCTGCTGGCAAATACGGCAAGGCGGCGCTTGAGAAGCTCAGCGTCTGGCCCTCCGTCGAAGGCAAGGTGGCGCAGGCCGAGAATGTGCGCGCGGCATTGAAGCTGGTCGCGACCGGCGAGGCTGCGCTGGGCATCGTCTATGCGACAGATGCGGTTGCCGAGCCGGGCGTCAAGGTGATCGGCACTTTTCCGGAAGACACGCACCCGGCGATCGTCTATCCCATCGCCCTGACGGCGGATTCGAAGAACCCTGACGCGGCCGATTTCCTCAGATATGTCCAGTCGGCCAAGGCGAAGGGCCTCTTCGAGGCACAGGGCTTCACCTTCATCGCGCCGCCTTCGAACTGAGGATGCTTGCTGATTGATGGACTGGCTGGGCCTCACTCCCGACGAATGGAATGCGGTCCGGCTCTCCATCAAGGTCGCCACATGGGCCATGGCAGGCAGCCTGCCGGCGGGCATCCTCATAGCGCTGCTGCTGGCCCGTGGTCGGTTCTGGGGTAAATCCATCCTCAACGGCATCGTCCACCTGCCGCTGGTCCTGCCGCCGGTCGTCACCGGTTATTTGTTGCTCCTCAGCTTCGGGCGACGCGGGCCGATCGGTGCTTTCCTCGCCGACAATTTCGGGATCGTCTTCTCATTCCGCTGGACCGGCGCCGCACTTGCCTGCGGCGTGATGGGCTTTCCGCTGATGGTGCGTGCCATCAGGCTGTCGATCGAGGCGGTCGACAGCAAGCTTGAGGCAGCGGCGGCGACCCTCGGCGCCAACCGGCTCTGGGTGTTCGCCACCATCACCTTGCCGCTCGCGCTGCCGGGCGTGATCGCCGGCATGATTCTGTCATTCGCCAAGGCGATGGGCGAGTTCGGCGCCACCATCACCTTTGTCTCCAATATTCCCGGCGAGACGCAGACGCTGCCGTCCCTGATCTACACCTTCACCCAGGTACCGGGCGGCGACGCCGGGGCGCTGAGGCTGACCTTGATCTCTGTCGCCGTCTCGATGGTGGCGCTCGTCGCCTCCGAGGCGTTGGCGCGGCGGCTCGGACGCCAGGTGCATGTCGAATGACGCTAGAGCATGATCCCGAAAAGTTGCAGACTTTTCGGGCAAGATCATGCTGCAAAAACAAGGAGCTGGAGCAGGATGAATGACTCTGCTTCAATTCATCCTGCTCTAGCCGTCGATATTCGTCACCGACTCGGCGGCTTCAGGCTCGACACGGCCTTCGAGAGCAGCGGACACCTCACCGCACTGTTCGGACCCTCGGGCTCGGGCAAGACCTCGCTCGTCAACATCATCGCCGGATTGATACGCCCTGAAGAGGGCCGCATCATCGTCGATGGCCGCACGCTCGTCGACACCTCACGCGGCAAGTTCGTGCCCAAGCATCGGCGCCGTATCGGCTATGTCTTCCAGGACGCGCGGCTCTTTCCGCATATGACCGTGCGGCAGAACCTCGCCTATGGCCGCTTCTTTGCGCCGAGATCCGAGCGTTATGTCGAGGAGAAGACCGTGATCGACCTGCTCGGCATCGGCGGCCTGCTGGAGCGCAGGCCGGAAGGGCTCTCGGGCGGCGAGAAGCAGCGCGTGGCGATCGGCCGGGCACTGATCGCAAGCCCGCGGCTGATCCTGATGGACGAGCCGCTCGCCTCTCTCGACGAGCCGCGCAAGGCCGAGATCCTGCCCTATATCGAGCGGCTCCGCGATGAGACCAAGGTACCGATCGTCTATGTCAGCCACTCGGTCGCCGAGGTCGCGCAACTCGCCACCGACGTGGTGCTGCTTTCGGCAGGAAAGATCGCGGCTTCCGGCCCTGCAGCCGAGGTCCTGCAGCGGCTCGACCTTCTCCCGGACGAGGAGATCGGCGAGGGCGGCGCCCTGCTCGACATGGCCCTCGACCGGCATGACGATAAATTCGGCATGACCGTCCTCGTCTCGGCCGCCGGCGAGATCCGAGTGCCGAAGATCGACGCCCCGCCCGGCGCGCGGGTGAGACTGCGCATCCGTGCCCGCGATGTGATGGTCGCGACCGCCAAGCCGCATGGGCTGAGTGCGCTCAACGTGCTCGCCGGACGCATCTCCAGCCTGACTTCGGGCGCCGGGCCGCTGGTCGACGTGACAATCGACTGCAACGGCGTGCCCGTGCTCGCTCGCCTGACGAGGCAATCCACCCATACGCTCGGGCTGAAACTCGGCCAGCAGGTCTTTGCCGTGGTCAAGACCCTCAGCTTCGACCGGGCGAGCACCACGCGCTCGATCAGGATCGATGCGTGAATCTGTATCCTATGACAATGAGCGACTCTGATAAGCTCGGGGCCGATTAGAGCATGGGACCGAACCGAAGGACCGCGTCAGCGAAAATCGCGAAGCGGTTTTCGGATAGATCCAATGCATAAAAGGAGAAAAAGAGCGGCGTGGCGATTCAATTGGAACGCACGCCGCTCCAGGGGAGGAAGTCATCGTACCGTCGCTCAGTCTCAGGATCAATCTCGACCCGGAAGGCCGCATCGGCCCCGGCAAGATCGAGCTGCTCGAGCAGATCGCCGCCTTCGGTTCGATTTCGGCGGCGGCGCGGCGTATGGACATGTCCTATAAGCGCGCCTGGGACCTGGTCGAGGAAATGAACCGCATCTTCGGCAAACCGGTGGTCGCCGCCCAGACGGGCGGCAGGAAGGGCGGCGGCGCACAACTCACGCCGGTCGGCCTCGCCATCGTCAGCCGCTTCCGCGCAATCGAGCGTGCCGCTGCCACCGTTGCCGAGCCGCACATCAAGGCGCTGCAGTCCGAAATCGACGCCAGCTGAACGGCAGGGCTTTCGGGAAGATTACATGAGCGTGCGAGGCGCTCCAGCCCTCAAGCCGGCGGCGGACCAGCGCTCTCCATTGCCAGGAAATGCCATCGTCCCGGATTGTTCGGAAACGCGCCAGGCGCGTGTTCCTCACGGTTGCGAACTTCTTGAAGCAGGCGCCGGATATCTGCGCTGCGCACACCGTCACGCGCCATGACCGTCAGTATGATCGGTTCGCTGAGCAGTTCGTCGAGCGTCGGTTCATGCTGCTTCGTCATTGTTTCGCCTCCGTGTCGAGAACAGAGACGATGCTACCTGCAAAGCATGGCGGCCAGATGGCCATCAGGTGACAATGAGGCGACAGTTTTGTTTCCGCTCGGCAACACGAACTACGGAATCATTTGCCCATTTGCCGATTGTGACAAGTAAGTGCCGGGAATGCTTGCTTTTTCTCACAAACGTTTAGGGACAGTTTACCTATTTTGGCCAGTACGCACTCATTTTGGTCAGTAATACTGACCGAATAGGCACGCGATCCTCGGCACGACATCTGCCCGCCCTAGAGCATGATCCCCGAAAAGTTGCAGAGTTTTCGGATAAGATCATCCTGCAAAAACAAACATCTAGTGCCTTCGCGAGAGCTCCCTGGTGGCTTGCCCCAATCCCGCAAGCGTCAGCGGATACATGCGATCGCCGAAGATCTGGCGGATGGTGGCGATCGATTGCGTATAGCCCCACTCGCGCTGCGCGACCGGGTTGACCCATACCGCGTTCGGCCATTGAGTTAGCACCCGCCTCAGCCAGACCAGCCCCGGCTCAGCGTTCCAGTGCTCGACCGAGCCGCCGGACTGCACGATCTCGTATGGGCTCATCGATGCATCGCCGACGAAGATCACCTTGTAGTCGTGGCCATACTTATGGACGAGGTCGAAGGTCGCGATCCGTTCCGACTGGCGACGGCGGTTGTCCTTCCATACCGTCTCGTAAAGGCAATTGTGGAAGTAAAAATATTCGAGCTGTCGGAACTCGGTGCGGGCGGCAGAGAACAACTCCTCGACGACGCCGATATGGTCGTCCATCGAGCCGCCGACATCGAAGAACATCAGCAGCTTGACCGCGTTGCGCCGCTCCGGCCGCGTCTGGACGTCCAGATAGCCGTGCTCGGCGGTGGCATGGATCGTGCCGGGCAGGTCCAGCTCCTCCTCGACGCCCTCGCGCACCCAGCGGCGCAGCCGCTTCAGCGCCACCTTGATGTTGCGCGTGCCGAGCTCGACGGTGTCGTCGAAATTCCTGAACTCGCGCTTGTCCCAAACCTTCACGGCGCGGCGGTTGCGGCCCTCGTGCTGGCCGATTCGCACGCCTTCGGGATTGTAGCCGTAGGCCCCGAAGGGCGATGTACCTGCCGTGCCGATCCATTTCGAGCCGCCCTGGTGCCGGCCCTTCTGCTCTTCGAGCCGCTTCTTCAGCGTCTCCATGAGTTTTTCGAAGCCGCCGAGCGCCTCGATGAGCTTCTTCTCCTCCTCGCTCAGATGCTTCTCGGCGAGCCGGCGCAGCCAGTCCTCAGGCAGGTTGGCGATATCGGACGCTTCGCCCGACAGCGCCTCGACGCCTTTGAAGACGTGGCCGAAAACCTGGTCGAAGCGATCGATGTGCCGTTCGTCCTTCACCAGCGCGGAGCGCGCCAGATAATAGAAGCCCTCGACATCATAGGTGACGAGACCCGCCTCCATCCCTTGGAGCAGCGTCAGATATTCGCGCAGCGTGACCGGGACACGCGCGGCTTTCAGCTCGAGGAAGAAGGGAATGAACATCAAAGCAGATCATACTCGATGAAACCCGTCCGTCTTGCCACGCTATCATAGAGCTTGCGGGCGGTGGCGTTGGTCTCGTGGGTCATCCAGTAGACATTGGTGATGCCCAGTTTACCCGCCGCTTCTTGCACGGCCTTGATCAGCGCGCGCCCGACGCCTTTGCCGCGCGCGTCCGGATCGGCAAACAGATCCTGCAGGTAGCAGTTGTTGACCAGCGACCAGCAGGAGCGATGGTAGAGATAGTGAGTGAGCCCGACGGCTTTGCCGTCAAGGACTGCGATGAATCCCTTCGGCTCGAACTCGGCTTGCGCGAAGAGCCGCTTCCAGGTGGAAGCATAAACCTCCTCCGCGACCTTCGTCTTGTAGAATTCGAGATAGGCCGTCCACAGCCGCCGCCAGTCGGCATGATCGGACTGTTCCAGCGGGCGTATGGTCAAGCCCATGCTTTATCTCCATTAATCAGATGCGTTTGGTAAGCAGCTTAGCGACACAGCGGCGGGCGGGTTTGAGCCAGCGCCTCACCTGTTCCTGACCACGACGCAGGCGCCGCCAGCACTATGCAGCTTCTGGCAGATGGTATTGGCATTGGCGCGATCGTCGACGCCGACCCTGACGGCGTAGATCCCGGCACGGCCAAGGGGCGTTCGGACCCGGCTCACCACGGCCTCGTACTCGCCGAAGAGCTTGCCATAGCTCGCCTGGATCCTTTGCCACTGCCGCACCGCCGCGCTGCGTCGGAAATTGCCGGCCACCTGGATGCCCCATGGCTTCACATTGATGGTCGCCATGGCGATGGTCGTGGGTTCGAGCCTTGGCAGCCGGCGGCATGCATCGAAGAAACTGGTTTTCGGATCGAGCGGCTGGATGGTTCCCGCATGAGAAGCATCCGCAAAATTGTCCACCGGTTCGCCCATCACGTCCAGGACGTAGTTTTCGGTCTCGATCGGGAGGAATCCTCCGGAAGAAAGCCAGCGCGATACGCGGTTCTCGCCGGCATTGTAGGCCGCGGCCGCGAGGCCGAGATTGCCGTAGCTCGTTTTCAATTCGGCGAGGTAACGGGCCGAGGCAGGGATGGCCTGCTCGATGTCGAAGGAATTGGCGAGCCCTCGAAAAGCTGCCGTACCCGGCATGAACTGAGCGATGCCTTCTGCGCCGGCAGGGCTCACCGCGTTGGGATCGAAGCGGCTCTCCTTCCAGATCAGCCGGGCGAAGAAATCCGGCGGCAGCCTCTCGCGCGCGGCATTCGCTTCGATGAGCGAGCAGATGCGGCCTATGGTGACGGGCAGGCTTTTGCCGGGCGGATCGGCAAGTGCCGATCCGGCAAACAAGCTGACGCAAAGGAGTGCGAGCGCGGCAGCGGGAATGCCGCGCATTGGCTATTCCGCGGCGGCCCTGCCCGCCCCTCCGAACCGCTCCTTGATATAGTCGGCCACCAGCTTCTGGAATTCTTCGGCAATCGCCGGGCCGCGCAAGGTGACAGCCTTGCTGCCGTCGATGAAGACGGGCGCAGCCGGCGTCTCGCCGGTGCCCGGCAGCGAGATGCCGATATCGGCGTGCTTCGATTCGCCCGGCCCGTTCACGATGCAGCCCATCACCGCAACCTTGAGCGCCTCGACGCCTGGATATTGCTCGCGCCAGACAGGCATGTTCTTGCGAATGTCGGCCTGGATGGTCTCGGCAAGCTCCTGGAAAACGGTGGAAGTGGTGCGGCCGCAGCCCGGGCAGGCTGCGACGATCGGGACGAACTGCCGGAAGCCCATCGTCTGCAGCAGCTCCTGGGCGACCTGCACCTCACGGGTGCGGTCGCCGCCGGGCTCGGGCGTCAGCGAGATGCGGATGGTGTCGCCGATGCCCTGCTGGAGCAGGATGCCCATCGCGGCAGACGAGGCGACGATGCCCTTGGTGCCCATTCCGGCTTCGGTCAGGCCGAGATGGAGCGCATGGTTCGAGCGCTTCGCCAGTTCGGCATAGACGGCGACGAGGTCCTGCACCTGGCTGACCTTGGCCGACAGGATGATCTTGTCGCGGCCCAGGCCGATCTCCTCGGCGAGCTCGGCCGATATGAGGGCCGACTGGATGATCGCCTCGCGGGTCACGTCGACCGCCGTCAGCGGCGAGCCCTTGTTCTGGTTCTCGTCCATCAGCCGCGTCAGCAATTCCTGGTCGAGCGAGCCCCAGTTGACGCCGATGCGGACCGGCTTTCCGTAGCGGATGGCCGTCTCGACGATTGCGGCGAACTGCCTGTCCTTCTTTTCCCTGAAGCCGACATTGCCGGGGTTGATGCGATATTTGGCGAGCGCCTCCGCACAGGCCGGATGATCGGCCAGCAGCTTGTGTCCGATGTAATGGAAATCGCCGATCAGCGGCACGTTGATGCCGAGCCGGTCGAGCCGCTCCTTGATCTTCGGCACGGCCGCGGCGCTCTCGTCCCGGTCGACCGTGATTCGCACCAACTCAGAGCCGGCACGATGCAGCGCCGCCACCTGCGCGACGGTCGCGTCCACATCGGCCGTGTCGGTATTGGTCATCGATTGGACGACGATCGGCGCCGTGCCGCCGACGACGACACCGCCGACATCGACCGCGACCGATTCACGTCGCGGAAAGGGAGATGCGAAGTATCCGGCCATGCTGGGCCTCTTGCCGGGGAAATCCGGCATTGAGGTGGCGGAGAGGCGAGGAGATGTCAATGGCCGGGGTGACACAAGCTCGTTCATCATTCAACCGACGACGCAACCGGATGGCAGTTTGCGCGTTAGTAGATGCTCGTCGTCCGAGCTTCCCATCCGCCCATCCCTGGAGGTTCTACGTGAAAAGCAGGCTTTTCGACCAACCTGTCTCGATTTTTGTGGGGCTTGGCTTCCCCCGCGAGGTGCGCGGCGTAACGGATGCCTTCCAGGTGCTCACGGAATGGCCGCAGAGCGGACGAGATTCTTCTCATGACGAAGCGCTGGAGGCCTGCCGCGCCGCGCTTGCCGAAGCCGGCGATGCCAGGAGGGTGCGCGCCGCCTTCGAGAGCTTCGCGCGCGTCCACGACGTGCTCGCCCCCGAGGCACTTGCCGCGACCGCGCACAAGGCAGCCGAGGAATGGTTCGGGGCCTGATTTCTTGCCCCACCATCGGAAAAGCGTCGGAAACAAGCTTCCATCGCGGGCAATGTCTCAGCAAAGCGCGCACGGCTCGATGCAACGAATCTGGTGTTGAAGACGTCACGACCGGACTAGGCATCCGACCCGTCGTCAGATTGGGCCCCCGACGACGGGTCGAGAAACCGCTGTGTTAGGAGGGGATAATTTCCCAAGCAGCCGGCACAGCTCGAACATAGCCGCATTCCCTTCTGCTTCAATCAAAAACATTAGAGATAGTTAATATAGTTAAGGCTCATGTTCGTCCGCACCGACGGACTTCGCGACCCAGCCGGCGTAAGTAAGGTAGAGGCCGATCAGGACGAGGACGGCAAAGCCGGGCCGGATGAGAGATGTTGCGCCCGTGGAGGCGGCTGTGGCGCGCTGGTAAATCTGCGGGACAGCAAGCAGGATCAGCCCACGCAGCGCCAATACCCAGCCGAACAGCGATATGATGACAGCCGCAGCGCTCGACCAGTGTTGGTGGAACGCAATGATCAGCAATCCGCCGAACAGCAGAAGGGCGCCACCGAACCACACCAGCGCCGGGTTCTCGAAGAAGCCGGCCGCCAAAGCGCCCATGTCGGGCGCGCGCAGCACGATGATGCCGGGGACGATGACGAGCCAGGGACCGATGACGCGCGCAAAGGCGCGGGTGCGCTTCTGTGCTTCCGGCGTAGCTGGCATGGAGGCTCCCCGGGAACGGGCATGACCCGGGAGTCAGGTAGGGCCGCGTTTGACCATGTAAAGATTGTCGGATCTCCCGGCTTTAGCTGGACCGGCGGAGCCGATCGGCGGTCCTCACCCCAAATCCACCGGCGCCTTCGTCTGCAGGCCGGGCTCTTTCCAGTCGGTCGGGCGCACGACCATGCGGTGCACCTTGGGCGGCTCGTCGCCGCTGTGCAGCGCGTTGATTCGGTCGGTGACGCCGGCATCGGCCTGCGTGCGCCGCTGGTTGTGGCGGATGTAATCGTCCCAGGTCGGCACGTGATACGATTCCACCCACTGCGTCGGCTTCTCGGTATCGCGCAGCAGTTCCCATTGCTGCGCGCCGTCGCGGCGCCTGATACGACGCCGCTCGCTCATCGCCTTCAGAAAGGCCTGCGTGTCCTCTTCGCGAATCGTGTATTCGATGAGCACTGCGACCGGGCCGCTGCGGCCGCGCAGGTCGAGCGCGATGGTGGGCGTCTTGAAGCGGTTCAGCGGGTCGAGATTGTCCGGCAGCTTGGCAGGCAGCGGCAACTTCAGCCCGACCAGCGCTCCGCCGATCATCAATATGGCGGCCGCGAGCAGTGCGGTTGCCACGTCATATCGATCCGCGACCAAGCCCCAGATCCAGCTGCCCAGCGCCATGCCGCCGAAGGTGGCGGTCTGGTAGAGCGCCAGCGCCCGGCCGAGCACCCAGCGCGGGGTCGAAAGCTGTACGGTGACGTTGAACATTGCAAGAGCGAGCACCCAGCAGGCGCCGCCGATCATCGCCCCAACTCCGGTGACCCACGCATTCGGAGCGAGCGCAATAATCGTGGCACAGCCCGCGAAGCCGACAAAGGCAGCGCGCGCAACTGTTTCATTGGACAATGTCGAGCGTGCCCGGCCGCCGATGAAGGCGCCGCCGATCGCACCGATGCCGTAGCAGCCCAGCATCAGGCCGTAGAGCAGCGGGCCGCCGCCCGGAAGGTCACGCGCAGCGAGCGGCAGGAGCGCGAGCACGATAATGGCCGTGAAGCCGAAGATGAAACCGCGCAGCAGCACCTTTTCTATGTGCGGCGACATCGCGATATAGCGCAGGCCCGCCGTCATCGCCGCGCCCAGCCGTTCCGGCGGCAGCGTGCTCTGCTGCGCCGGCGGCGTCCAGGCGCGCAGCGCCAGGAAAAGCGGGATGTAGCTCACCGCATTGACGGCAAAGGCTGCGGCAGCTCCGGCCACGGCCACAATGATGCCCCCAATCGCTGGCCCGACGCTGCGCGTCAGGTTGAAATTGACGCTGTTCAGCGCCACGGCGGCAGGCAAAACCGAGCGCGGCACCATATCGCCGACCGAGGCTTGCCAGGAAGGATTGTTCAGCGCCGTGCCGCAACCGATGAGGAACGTGAAGCCGAGCAGAAGCCAGGGCGTGATCAGGCCGGCATAGGCCGAGATTGCAAGGGCAACGGAAACGGCGAGCATGAACACTTGCGCCGCAAGCATGACGCGGCGGCGCTCAAAATTATCGGCGATCGCGCCTGCGGCGAGCGACAGCAGCATGACGGGCAGGGAGGTCGAGGCCTGGACCAGCGCCACCATATCGGCGGAGCCCGTGATCGAGGTCATCAGCCAGGCGGCGCCGACGGACTGGATCAGGCTGCCGAGGTTCGAAGCGAGGCTCGCGAACCACACGACCTTGAATACGGGATGGCGCATGGGCGCGAGCGCCGACGCCTGCTCGTCCACCGAATCCTCCTCGGCTGTTGTCTTGCCGAAGTTGTAACGCCAGGAAAATGGAGGAGGAACCTTTTGCGTTCACAAATTGTGCTGGACCAAACGAAGTCGCGACTGATCCAAGGGTCAATTCCGCAAGCGAAGGTGCTGTTGGGCAGCGAAGACCGACTCGCTGGAGCCCGAGCTGCGACGCTTGATCGTCACCGGCCGGGTTCTCGGGCAAACTCTCTGGTCGCCTCCGCGCGTCTTCGTGCCGGCAGAATCATGCGGGCGAGCGTCCCGTCTCTCAGCCAGAATTGGTGGAAAAGGGCCGCTGCGGCGTGAACGCTGATCAGGATGATGAACACCGGCTTGGCCAGCGAATGAATGTCGCCGAACGGGTCGCCGAAATAATAGCCGAGGAGCCCGAGGATCGGCGTGGCGACCAGCAGCACATAGAACAGGCCGTGGGAAAAACGCGCGGCCTCTGCCAGCCAGGCTGGTCCGTTGGTCGCCACCGGCGCCGGCGCGCCGGACGAGAAACGGACGGCAATACGCACGGCAACGAGCGCCAGTATGACAAGGCCCACCCAGTAATGCAGCGTGCCAAGCGTCACATCGGCGGCGGAGACGGCACGCCCCCTCTTCGCGGCCCGCAGGACGTGGCCGATGCTGTCCCCGAACACCAGTTGAAACAGGACCAGGGCTGCGATGACCCAGTGCAGCAGGATCTGTGTCGGCGAGTAGCCCGTCTTTCCCGCAATCGGCATTTGAGAGTCTCCCGAGCTTGTTCAGGTTCCAGAGAACAGATTTCCGTCCCGCGGACTTGCCGTTCCTTTCAAGACCGGCGGCTGCCCGACATAGCTTAGAACCGTTCTAAAATGTAATTACATCTTCGTAAGTTTCGGAGTGCCATTTGGCGGTCGTAAGGCAGTGCGCTAGATCTGCTGCATCGCAACATGGCCGCTGAAGTGGAGCACCTCATGACAAGCCGCACCGCCATCGTCACCGGATCGACCTCCGGCATCGGTCTCGCCATTGCCAAGGCCTTCGCAGCAAGCGGCATGAATGTCGTCGTCAATTCCTTCTCCGACACGGCGCAGGACCACGCTATCGCCGAAACGATCGCTAATGAGCATTCGACGGAGGTGGCTTATTTGCAGGCCGACATGTCGAACGGCGTCGATTGCCGGGCTCTGGTTGCGAAGACGGCGGAAAAGTTCGGCTCGGTCGACATTCTGGTCAACAATGCCGGTATCCAGCATGTGGCGCCGGTTGAGGAATTTCCGCCGGAGAAATGGGATGCGATCATTGCAATCAATCTCTCCTCCGCCTTCCACACCACTGCGGCGGCGATTCCCCTGATGAAAAAGGCAGGCTGGGGCCGCGTCATCAACATCGCTTCCGCACACGGGCTGGTCGCCTCGCCCTTCAAGTCGGCCTATGTGTCGGCCAAGCACGGCATCGTGGGCTTCACCAAGACGGTGGCGCTGGAAGTGGCCACCGCAGGCATCACCTGCAACGCCATCTGCCCCGGCTATGTGCTCACCCCGCTGGTCGAGGCGCAGATACCCGACCAGATGAAGGCGCATGACATGGACCGCGAGACGGTGATCCGCGACGTCATGCTCGACAAGCAACCGACCAAGAAATTCGTCACCGTCGAACAGATCGCGGCGACGGCGACGTTCCTTGTCTCTGACGCCGCAGCGCAGATCAACGGCACGCATGTCTCGGTGGACGGCGGCTGGACGGCGGCGTGAGGACGAGGCCAACCGCGTTTCTTGGCGCCCATCGCGCCCCCCTCTGTCCTGCCGGACATCTCCCCCTCGAGGGGGAGATTGGCTGTCATTCGTGATTTCGCCAATCTCCAACGTTGGCGATTAGCGAAACCAAAGCGGCCGTCTAATCTCCCCCCTTGTGGGGGAGATGTCCGGCAGGACAGAGGGGGGCGCCGTAGGGCGTCACGCCTCTGTGAGTTTGGATGAGCGGTGTTGGGCGGCATCCGGCGGCCGCTACGCGACCTCCCCGGCAAGGCCGGACCCATTAACCAAGCAGATAATGTCCCATGAATTTTTGTGACTATATTGCGTTGCAACAATGCTATAGAAGGCGCGACTTGCTCACGCGCGCGTGTGCGACAGTTGAACACGGCTGTGCGCATGCCCACATTCCGGCAGCGCTGGGGATATTGATTTCAGGGGAACAAGCCGGCGCCCCACACTGGACAAACCGATCATGCCTAAAGTGAGGTATACCAAGCTTGCGGCACTTTGTGTGCTTGCAGGTTTCGCTGCCTGGATGGGAACCGGGAAGTTCTCCTCCGTTGGAAGCGCAGCGACGGAGAACGTCGAGAAGCCGACTGAGGTCGAGCAGCCGAAGGCGCCTGCCCGGGCTGTCGGCGTGGTGAAGGCACCGCACGTCCAGCATGCCCGTGCGATCCGCATTTCCGGTCAGACCGATGCAGACAAGCGCGCGACACTTGCGATCCGCGTCATGGGTGTGATCAAGGAGCTGCCCGTCAAGCAGGGCGACCACGTCAACAAGGGCGACCTCGTCATGCGGCTCGACGCCGAGGACAAGGAGGCCGCCGTCGATATGGCCAAGGCCCTTGTCGACCAGCGGCAGGCCGAAGCCGATGCGGCGGAGCGCCTGTTGAAGAGCGGCAACACACCGAAGCTGCAGTTCGACCAGGCGCGCTCGGCGCTCGCCGCCGCCAAGGCACAGCTCGAGACCGCTGGCGCCGAGCTGGCCCGAAACGAGATCTACGCGCCATTCAACGGCGTCATCGACCGCGTGCCGGTCGAACGCGGCAGCACCATCATGGCGGGCACCACAGTGGCGACGCTCATAAATCTCGACCCGCTGCTCGCGGTCGGCGAGGTGAGCGAGCGCGACCTGCCATATCTGAAGCTCGGCAGTGAGGCCGACATCCGGCTGATCAACGGCCAGACGGTGAAAGGCACGCTGCGCTACATCAGCCGCGACGCCTCGACCGCGACCCGGACCTTCCGCATCGAGGTCGCCATCCCCAACGAGGAAAAGAATCTGCCGGCCGGCATGACCGCCGAGATCACACTCTGGTCCGAACCGACGAACGCCGTCGTCCTGCCGCGTTCGGTCGTGACGCTGAGCAACGCGGGCGATCTCGGCATCCGCTATGTCGACAAGGACAACAAGGTCGCGTTCCAGCCCATCGACATCATCGACGACACCCCTGACGGGCTGGTGCTCGGCGGCATCCCTGACGATGCGCGCATCATCATCGCCGGCCAGGAGCTGGTGACCGATGGGGATACGGTCAATCCGGCCGAAGCCGACGCTGAGACGATCAAGAAGCTGATGGCAGGCGGCGCGAGCGGCGGGACGCAGTAATCATGGATATCGTCAAGCTCGCGATCAGGAACGCGCGCCTCACAATCTCTGTCCTGCTCTTCCTCCTCCTTGCAGGCGCCATCGCCTATCAGTCGACCCCGAAGGAAGCGGAGCCGGACGTTCCGATTCCGATCATGTATGTGGGGCTGACTTATCAGGGCATTTCGCCCGAGGACTCGGAGAGGCTCCTGCTGAGGCCCGTCGAGACCAAGCTCAAGAACCTCAAAGGCCTCAAGGAAATGAAATCCGCGGCCTTCCAGGGCGGCGGCTATGTGCTGGTCGAGTTCCAGCCCTCCGTCAATCTGGCGACGGCGCTGCAGGACACCCGCAGCAAGGTGCAGGACGCCAAGGCCGACCTGCCGCAGGCGGCCGATGAGCCGACGGTAAACGAGGTCAATGTCTCGGAATTCCCGGTGCTGGTCGTCACCCTTTCCGGCAACGTGCCGGAGCGCGTGCTGACGGCCGCCGCCCGCGACCTGCGCGACCGTATCGAGGAGGTGCCAGGCGTGCTGGAAGGCACGTTGCAGGGCGCCCGCGACGACCTCGTCGAGGTCGTCATCGATCCGGTGAAGCTGTCCTCCTACGGGCTCCGGCTCGACCAGCTGATGCAAGGCGTCGCAGTGTCCAACAGCCTCGTCGCGGCCGGCAACATCGAAGGCTCGCAAGGCAAATACGCCGTCAAAGTGCCCTCCCTGATCGAGACGCCTGAGGATATCGCCAATCTGCCGGTCGTTGCGACACCGACTGCCGTGGTCCAGGCGAAGGACGTGGCGACAGTGCGCTCGACCTTCAAGGACGCCGAGACGATCACCCGCCTCAACGGCAAGCCGGCCATCGCCATCGAGGTGAAGAAGCGCATCGGCGCCAACCTGATCGACACGCTCGGCAAGGTGAAGGCGGTGGCCGACGCCTATACCAAGACGCTGCCTGAAGGCATGAACGTCACTTACACGCAGGACAAATCCGTCTTCGTGAACCAGCTTCTCAGCGATCTGCAGAACCATGTTCTGATCGCCGTGATCCTGGTCTTCATCGTCATCCTTTATGTGCTGTCCGGCCGCGCCTCGTTGCTGATCGGGCTTGCCATCCCCTCGTCCTTCCTGATCGGCATATTGCTGCTCGCCTCGATGGGCTTCACGATCAACATGATCGTGCTGTTCAGCCTGATCCTGGCTGTCGGCATGCTGGTCGACGACGCCATCATCGTCACCGAGTTCGCCGAGCGCCGCATGACGGAGGGCATGCCGAAGGACGAAGCCTTCGCGCTCGCCGCCAAACGCATGGCGGGCCCCGTCATCGCCGCGACCATGACGCGCATCGCCGCCTTCTCACCGCTGCTGTTCTGGCCGGGCGTCATCGGCGACTTCATGAAGTACCTGCCGATCACGCTGATCGTGACGCTGGCAGCCTCCATGCTCTACGCCTTGGTGTTCACGCCGACGCTGGGGGCTCTCTTCGCCAAGGCACCGCTCCACCATGAGGAGGAAACCCGCGACGGCTGGTATATGGCGATCGTCAAACAGGCGATCCGCTTCCCGAAAACCGTTTGCATTCTCACCGTGATGCTGCTCGCCGGCGTGTTCGTCGCCTATGGCAAATGGGGCTCGGGCGTCGAGTTCTTCCCGAGTGTCGAGCCGGACTACGGTCTCCTCTACGTGCACGCCCGTGGCAACCTGTCGCTCGCCGAAATGGATGCGGCGACGAAGGAGGCCGAGAATAGGCTGCTCGGCTGGCCGGGCGTCAAGTCGGTCTATACCCGTGCCGGCAAGACCCAGGGTGGCGGCCAGGATGTCCCCGAAGACGTGGTGGGCGTGATCCAGTACGAGTTCATCGACTGGCGCGAGCGCAAGCCGGCCAACGAGATCCTCGACGATCTGCGCAAGGTCATGGCCGGCATACCGGGCGTCGACGTGGAGGTGCGCGTGCCGGAAGCCGGCCCGCCAACCGGCAAAGCGATCCAGGTCAGGCTTTCCGCCCCCGATCCGCAGGGCCTCGACAAAAAGGCGAAGGCCGTCGCTGCGCGCATTGCGCAGATTCCCGGCGTCATCGACATTTCGGACGGCCTGCCGCCGCCCGGCGTCGACTGGGCGATCCAGGTCGATCGCGCCAAGGCGGCGCAGTACGGCGTCAACCCGACCTCGGTCGGCACAGCGGTCCAGCTCGTCACCAACGGGCTGAAGCTCAGCGAATACCGGCCGGCGGGCGTCGACGATGCCGTCGACATCAGGCTGCGCCTGCCCGAAGACCGGCGCACGCTCTCCACGCTCGACCAGTTGCGGCTGCAGACCCAGCAGGGCTCGGTGCCCATCTCCAATTTCGTCCAGCGCAAGGCTGAGCCGACCGTCGGCATCCTCAACCGCATCGACGGCATGCGCACCATCGTTGTCCAGGCGAACGTCGCCGCCGGCATGCAGGTTTCGGCCGTGCAGCAGCAGGTCAGCCAGGCGATCGGCGAAATGGATCTTGGCAGCGGGACGCGCTGGAAGCTCGCTGGATCCAATGAGGATAGTGCCGAGGCAAGCGCCTTCCTGAGCAAGGCGTTCGGCGCGGCGATCTTCCTGATCTTCCTGGTGCTGCTCGCGCAGTTCAACAAGTTCACCAGCGTCTGGCTCGTGCTCTCTTGCGTGGTGATGGCGACAGGCGGCGTGTTCCTTGGCATGCTGCTGACCGGTGGTGTGTTCGGCATCGTCATGTCCGGCATCGGCGTCATCGCGCTCGCCGGCGTGGTGGTGAACAACAACATCGTGTTGATCGACACCTATGACCGGCTACGCGAGGAAGGCTGGAGCAAGGTCGATGCGGTGCTGCAGACCTGCCGCGAGCGTGCTCGGCCCGTCGTGCTGACGGCGCTCTCCGCAGTGCTCGGCGTGCTGCCCATCGCCTTCGGGCTCGGCCTCGAGATCTTCCATCGCGAGACCACGATCAACGCGCCCTCGACGCAATGGTGGATATCGCTATCCTCGGCCATCGTGTTCGGCCTGTCCTTCGCGACCGTGCTCACCCTGGTTGTGACGCCGTCCATGCTGATGGTGTTCACGCGCGAGAAGCGCAAGCGGCCCCGGCGCAACTGGTTCGCGGTGCTCTTCCGGCGCGGCAAGCGCATCGAGGAGCCCGCGGGCAAGTCTCGAGCGCCGGAAATCGTGCCGGCAATCCCCTTCCCGAAGGCCGCCGAATAGGCCATCGGCAAGGGAACGCCGGCACGGAGCCCATATTCGATTCTGGCGAATTTCAGAATCGGGCACTGGAGGAACTTAGATGCAGGTCTCGCATTGACCTGCATCCGGGACTTTTGCCGCGAGGCCTCCATGACCCTTACGACAATCCTGCTCATCATCCTGATCTTGATTCTGGTCGGCGCTATCCCGTCCTGGCCCTACTCCCGCGGTTGGGGCTACGGTCCTTCGGGCATTCTCGGCCTGCTCGTGATCATCATGTTGATCCTGATGCTCACCAACAGGATCTGAGCCCAACAGCGACTGGCGTGGCCGACCGGCCCGAACCAGCGGATTGTCTCTCAGGCGGCAACTCTGGCATGTGTCTGCGACCAGCCGAGATCGGCGAGCGCGCCCGCGACAGCTTGCGGCAGCGCCGTGTGCGGAAGCGGGCCAACCACGCTTTCCAACCGCCCCGCCGCCAGCCGATGCTCCTCGAAGCGTAGATACGACATCGACACGATCGCCTTCCACATCGGCATGAATGGGCTGCCGAGGCGCAGCACCCACCAAGGCATCGAGACCAGCTTCAGGCTGCGGCCAAGCACCTCTTCGGTCGCTGCCTTGAGTTGGAGATCGGTGACCGGATGGCCGGCAAAGTTGAAATCCTCGTAGCTGCCGAGCGCGTCGCGCCTGCCTGCAAGGGCGACGAAGGCCGCCGCGTAGTCCGGCAGGTAGGTCCATTCATGCACCAGATCGACCTCGCCGGGTGCCGTATAGATGCCCTTGTCGAGCTTGCTCGCGACCACGAGATCGAACCATGAGCCGGTGCCCTTGCCGCCGAAGAAGTCGCCGGCCCTGACGATAGAAGTGCGGACCCGGCCCGTCTCCGCTTCGCTCCGGAACAGCGCTTCCATTGCGACACGGATGCGACCCTTCTCGGTGGTGGGCCGCTGCGGCATGCCCTCGGTCAGGACCGGCGGCATCGGCGAGCCGAAATTGTAGACCGTGCCGGGGAAGAGATGCAGCGCGCCATTGGCGCGACACGCCGCCATGACGTTCTCGGCCATGGGCAGGCAGCTGCTCCAGTCCGAATAGATCGGGTTCAACCCGTTGAAGACGATGTCTGCGCCCTTCGTCGCCGCGACGAGCGAAGCCTGATCCAGGGCGTCCGCGGCGATGCCAGTCGCTCCGGTGAGCTCGGCCGGCAGCCTGCCGTCGCGTGTGACGGCGCGCACCTTGTAGCGGGCATCGAGGAAGGCCTTGGCGACCGTGCGGCCGAGCCGGCCCCTGGCGCCCAGAACTGCAATCGTGCTCATCTCGGTTTTCTCCTTTAGTTTTGGATGACCGAGATATGCGACATTCGAAACCGAGTGATAATTGACTGATTTCGATGGCTTGATATTCAATATTGAATATGGCCGAGCTGGACTGGAACCTCATCAAGAGCTTCGTCACGGTTGCCCAGACCGGCAGCCTGTCGGCGGCGGCCCGCACGCTGTCTTCCAGCCAGCCTACGATCGGCCGCCACATCGCCGAGCTGGAGAAGGCACTGGACGTCACCCTCTTCCGCCGTGGCCGCGGCGGCTATGTGCTTACCGATGCGGGAACCGCGCTTTATGAGCGCGGCAAGGCGGTAAGCGACCAGGCTGCCGCCTTTTCGCGGTTGGCGCTCGGCGCCGTAGAGGCGATCGAAGGATCGGTCCGGGTCGCGGCGAGCGAGGTCGTCGCGGCCTGTGTGCTGCCGGCAATGCTGGCGAGATTGGCCGAGGAGGAACCCGGCATTCAGGTCGAGGTGGTCGCCTCGAACCGGGTCGAGAACCTGCTCAGCCGTGACGCCGACATAGCGATCCGCATGGTCGAGCCGATGCAGAACGAGCTCGTCGCGCGCAAGGTCACCGACATTCCGCTCGTCGCCTGCGCAGCGCGCGCCTATCTCGATCGGCGCGGCCGGCCGACACGGCTCGAACAGCTGCGCGACCACGATTTGGTCGGCTTCGACCGCGGCGAGGAGCTCATCCACGGCCTCGCGGAGCTCGGCCTGCCGCTGGCCCGCGACGCCTTTCGCCTGCGCAGCGACAACCAGATCTTCTGCTGGGAGGCCGTTCGGGCAGGCAATGGGATCAGCGTTGCTCAGCTGCCGCTTGTGCGAGGCGATCCCACAATGGAGATCATCTTGCCTGACCTGAAGCTACCGTCGCTGCCGGTGTGGCTCGCCATGCATGCCGATGTGCGCACCAGCCTGCGCATACGTCGCCTGGCCGACTTCCTGTACACCGAACTAAGACGCTACTCCGCCGGCTGAGCCGTGAAATCCGCCGTGCGCGCGAGCGAGCCCATCAGGCAGACCACGACGAGCAGGGCCGACAGGGCGATGAAGACGGGGCCAAAGCCGGTGTGCTCGGCCGTGAAGCCGATTCCCGACGGCGCCATCAGGATGCCGGAATAACCCATGGTCGTGACGATGGCCATACCGGTGCCGGAGGCCATGCCCGGCTGGTTGCCGCCTGCCGAGAAGGCGATCGGCACCATGTTGGCGATTCCGAAGCCGCAGAAGGCGAAAGCCGCGATCGCCAGCCATGGCCACGGTGAAAGGCCGGCCACGCACATGCCAGCCGCAGCGATCAGGCTCGAGACACGCAAGGTCGTCACCGCACCGTAGCGGTTGCGCACGCGGTCGCCGAGGAAGCGCATCATCGCCATGGTGGCGGCAAAACCTGCGTAGGCGAAGCCGGCGGTCGCAAGGTCGGCGCCGAGCTCCTGGCGCAGGTAGAGCGCCCCCCAGTCAAGCACGGCGCCTTCGGGAATCATGGAAAAGAGCGCCAGCAGTCCGACCAGATAGACCGTCGGCGTGCGCGGCAGCGCAAATTTGGCGTGCTCGTGATGAACCGGCCGCTCCTCGCTCACCAGCCGTGGAATCGCAACCGCGACGGCGGCAAGCGCAATCACCGTGACGATGACGGCATGTGGAAGATAGCCGTAGCTCTGGATGAAGATGCCGCCAAGGGCGCCGCCTGCGAAGCCGCCGAGGCTCCAGAAACCATGCGAGGACGACATCACGGCTCGCCCGAGCTTCTGCTCGACCACCACGGCATTGGCGTTCATGGCGACGTCCATGCTGCCGGCCAGCGCCCCGAAGGCATAGAGCGCGACGGCCGCGATCCAGACATTGGGCGAGAGCGCGACGGCGAGCAGCCCGAAACTCGCCAGCAAGGCGAACACCGTCAGTACCTTGCGCGTGCCGTGCTTCGACATCAAATAGCCGCTCCAAGGCATCGCCGACAATGCGCCGAGCCCGAAGCACAGGATCAGCAGGCCGAGCGTGAACTCGGTGATCTCGAGGCGCGTGAGCACCAGCGGAATCTGCGGTGCCCAGCTGCCGGTCAGAAAGCCGTTGACGAGAAACATCGCCGCCACGGCCCAGCGGCCGCGAGCAGCGGTGACAGTCGAATTGGTGGCGTCCATGGCGAACCCGCTGTTTCGGTCCGCAGGGAATTGAATCGATCTAATCGGAAGTCAAGGCCGGCGGGGGCGAAAGTGGTGGGCCACGCGCACCCCGGCTCTAGCCGTAAACCACCAGCAGGTCCTTGGCGTCGATCTGATCGCCGGCGTGCACCAGAAGCTCCGCGATGACGCCATCGCGCTCGGCGTGCAGCGCCGTCTCCATCTTCATCGCCTCGATCGAGAGCAGCACGTCGCCCGCCTTCACCGGTTGCCCGGCGGAGATCGCGACCGTCGAGACCACGCCCGGCATCGGCGCGCCGACATGCGCCTCATTGCCCGGCTCCGCCTTGCGGCGAGCCTTTGAGCTGGCCGCGCGGCTGCGGTCCGGCACCTTGGCGCGGCGCGGCTGGCCGTTGAGCTCGAAGAAGACGGTAACCATGCCCTTGTCGTCGGCTTCGCCGATCGCGAGACAGCGGATCACAAGCGTCTTGCCGCGCTCGATCTCGACGAAGATCTCGTCTTCTTGGCGCATGCCGTAGAAATAGACCGGCGTCGGCAGCACGCTGACAGGGCCGTAAATTTCCTGTGCCGCGGCGAAGTCGGCAAACACCTTCGGATACATCAGCGAGGAGGCCAGCTCGAACTCGCTGACCTTGCGACCGAGCTTCTCCTCGAGCTCCTTGCGCAGCGCGTCGAGGTCGGCGGGTTTGAGCAGCGAGCCGGGCCGCACGGTGATCGGCTTGTCGCCCTTCAGCGCCTTCTTCTGCAACCCCTCAGGCCAGCCGCCGGGCGACTGGCCAAGGTCGCCGCGCAGCATGGAGACGACCGAATCCGGGAAGGCGATGTCCTTGGCCGGGTTCTCGACATCGGTGACGGTAAGGTCCTGGCTCACCATCATCAGCGCCATGTCGCCGACCACCTTGGACGACGGCGTCACCTTGACGATGTCGCCGAACATCATATTGACGTCGTGATAGGCTTGCGCGACCTGATGCCAGCGTGTTTCGAGCCCGAGCGAGCGCGCCTGCTCCTTGAGGTTTGTGAACTGTCCGCCCGGCATCTCGTGCAGATAGACCTCGGAGGCCGGCCCCTTGAGGTCGCTCTCGAAGGCCGCATACTGGTTGCGGACGGCCTCCCAGTAGAAGGAGATGCGACGGATCCATTCGGTGTCGAGGCCGGGATCGCGGTCGCTGCCCTTCAGCGCCTCGACGATCGAGCCGAGGCAGGGCTGCGAGGTGTTGCCGGACAGCGCGTCCATGGCTGCATCGATCGCATCGACCCCGCTCTCCACTGCGGCGAGCACTGTGGCCGCCGACAGGCCGGACGTATCATGCGTATGGAAATGGATCGGCAGGTCCGTCTCCTCGCGCAGCGCCTTGAAGAGCACGCGGGCCGCAGCCGGCTTGAGCAATCCCGCCATGTCCTTCACGGCGATGATGTGGGCGCCAGCCGCCTCCAGCTCCTTGGCGAGATCGACATAGTATTTCAGGTCGTATTTGGCTCGGGCGGGATCGAGGATGTTGCCAGTGTAGCACATCGCCGCTTCGCAGAGCTTGTTCTCCGCGCGCACGGCATCCATGGCGACCCGCATGTTCTCGACCCAGTTGAGGCAGTCGAAAACACGAAAGAGGTCGATGCCGCCGGTCGCGGCCTGTTTCACGAAATGGCGGACGATATTGTCGGGATAGTTGGTGTAGCCGACTCCGTTGGCGCCTCGCAGAAGCATCTGCATGAGGAGATTGGGCGCGGCCTCCCGAACCAGGGCCAGGCGCTCCCATGGGTCCTCCGTGAGGAAGCGCATGGCGACGTCGAAGGTCGCACCGCCCCAGCATTCGAGCGACAGAAGCTGCGGCAGTGCCCGTGCATATATGCCGGCGATGCGGGCGATATCGTAGGTGCGCATGCGCGTCGCCAGCAGCGACTGGTGGCCGTCGCGCATCGTCGTGTCGGTGACCAGGACGCGCGTCTCGCCGCGCATCCACTCGGCGAACTTTTCGGGCCCGAGCTTATCGAGCTTCTGCCTGGCGCCGGGAGAGATGGTGCCATTGAGATAGGGCACTTCCGGGGGCGCGGCGTCTGCCTTCGGCCGCGGGCGGCCGCGCGCCTCGGGATGACCGTTGACCGTGACGTCGCCGAGATAGTTGAGGAGCTTGGTCGCGCGATCCTGCCGCTTCACCTGGGCAAAGAGCTCCGGCGTCGTGTCGATGAACTTCGTCGTGTAGCTGTTATCCCTGAAATGCGGGTGGCTGATGATCGCTTCCAGGAAAGTGAGGTTCGTCGCCACGCCTCGGATGCGGAACTCACGCAAGGCGCGGTGCATGCGGGCGATCGCCTCGCTCGCCGTTGGCGCCCATGCGGTGACCTTTTCGAGCAGCGGGTCGTAGTAGCGGGTGATCACGGCGCCCGAATAGGCAGTGCCGCCGTCGAGGCGGATGCCGAAGCCGGTCGCGCCGCGATAGGCGGTGATGCGGCCGTAATCCGGGATGAAATTGTGCTCCGGATCCTCGGTGGTGATGCGGCACTGCAGCGCGTGGCCGTTGAGGCGGATGTCCGACTGTGGCGGCACGCCCGAAGCCGGCGTGCCGATCACTTCGCCTTCGAGAAGGTGGATCTGCGCCTTGACGATGTCGATGCCCGTCACCTGTTCGGTGACTGTGTGCTCCACCTGAATGCGCGGATTGACCTCGATGAAGTAGAACTTGCCGGTATCGGCATCCATCAGGAATTCGACCGTGCCGGCGCCGACATAGTCGGTAGCCCTCGCGATCTTCAATGCGTAATCGCAGAGCTCGCCTCGCTGGAGGGCATCGAGATAAGGCGCCGGCGCGCGTTCGACGACTTTCTGATTCCGGCGCTGGATCGAGCAGTCGCGCTCGAACAGATGGACGACATTGCCGTGCTTGTCGCCGAGCACCTGCACCTCGACATGGCGGGCGCGCTCGACGAGCTTCTCCAGATAGACTTCATCCTTGCCGAACGCCGCCTTGGCTTCGCGTTTGGCCTCCATCACCTCGCGAGCGAGATCGGCCTCGGAACGGATCACGCGCATGCCGCGGCCGCCACCGCCCCATGAGGCCTTGAGCATGACGGGAAAGCCGATTTCGGCCGCCATCTCCCTTACGGCCGCCATGTCGTCCGGCAGCGGTTCGGTGGCGGGAACGACGGGCACACCGACCTCTTTTGCCAGGTTGCGCGCCGCAACCTTGTTGCCGAGCCTGCGCATCGTCTCAGGCGACGGGCCGATGAAGATGATACCGTTCGCCGCGCAGGCCTCCGCAAATTCGGGGCTTTCCGACAGCAGGCCGTAGCCGGGGTGGATGGCGTCCGCGCCCGACAGCCTGGCGACTCGGATCACCTCGGCTATCGACAGGTAGCTCTCGATGGGTCCGAGGTCGCGCTCCAGATGGGGGCCGCGGCCGACCTGGTAGGATTCGTCAGCCTTGAAGCGATGCAGCGAATATTTGTCTTCTTCCGCCCAGATGGCGACCGTTTTGATGCCGAGCTCGTTGGCAGCGCGAAAAACGCGGATGGCGATCTCGGAACGGTTGGCGACGAGGATCTTGGTGATCGGCAAAGGGGAAGCTCCGGAGCCGGCGAAAGCTATGCTGCAACAACTAGAGCGTGATCCCGGAAAGTTGCATGCTTTTCGGCTAAGATCATGCTGCAAGGACAGCTGGAAAGAGCTGAATGACTCCACTCCAGTTCATCGCGTTCTAGCGTGAAAATGCTGCAGTGCAAACATAATTGGCAGCCCGGCCGATCAATCGAAAATGCGCCGCTTACTCAAAAAAAATGCCCGGCGCCGGGCGCCGGGCATTCGTTTAGCCGAGTTTCGCCGGCTTATTTCTCGAAGTAGGTGTACTTGCCGTCGTCACCCTTCTTCCACTGGTACATGACGTAGTCCGGACGGGTGATGTCGCCCTTCTCGTTGTAGCCGATGTCGCCGATGGCGGTCGCCCACGGGCCGCTCGACTTGATCGTCTCTGCGACTTTCTGCGGATCGAGCGAGCCGGCCTTCTTGGCGGCCTCAGCGATGATCTGCGTCGCAGCGTAGGCGTAGAGCGTGTAGGCTTCCGGCTCGAATCCGTTTGCGCGGAACTTCTCGACGAGCTCCTTTGCGGCCGGGTTCTTGCGCGGATCGGGAGCGAACGTCATCAGCGTGCCGTTGACAGCGTCGCCGGCAATCGAGGCAAGCTCGTTCGACACGATGCCATCACCCGACATGAAGCCTGCCTTGAGGCCTTGGTCGGCCATCTGGCGCATCAACAGGCCGGCTTCGGTATGCAGGCCACCGTAGTAGACCATGGTGACGCCGGCTTGCTTCATCTTGGCGATGAGCGCCGAGAAGTCCTTGTCGCCGACATTGATGCCCTCATAGAGGACTTCCTGCATGCCGTCTTTGTTCATCGCCTTCTTGGTTTCGTCGGCGAGACCCTGGCCATATGGGGTCTTGTCGTGGATCACCGCGACTTTGCCGTCCTTGAAGTTGGCGGCGAGATAGCCACCCGCGACGCCGCCCTGCTGGTCGTCGCGTCCGCAGGTGCGGAACACGTTCCACAGGCCGCGCTCGGTGAGCTGCGGATTGGTCGCCGCAGGCGTGATGACCAGCACGCCGTTCTCGGCATAGACGTCCGAGGCAGGGATGGTGACGCCCGAGTTGAAGTGACCGACCACGAACTTGACGCCGTCGGCGACGAACTTGTTGGCGACCGAGATGCCCTGCTTCGGGTCGGAGACGTCGTCGCCGATGGAGAGGACGATCTTCTCGCCGTTGATGCCGCCCGCTGCGTTGATGTCGGCCACCGCCTGCTCAGCGCCCTTCTGGAGCTGCGCGCCGAAGGCTGCGTTCGGGCCGGTGATCGGGCCGGCGACGCCCATCAGGACGTCTGCCCAGGCGCTGCCGCTGAACGCCATGACGGCGGCTACGGCAACGGCGGACAATAGTGCTTTTCTCATAGAAACACTCCCATTGTACTGGGTGGGCGAGGATATTGCTTTCATGCGATGCCCACCCATATCGCAGAAAGCCTAGTTTGCCGATTTCCCGGCAGTTGTCACGCCGATTCACTCCGGAACCGGCGCAATTGGTGAATATCCCTCAGCTCTGGTTTTTGGGCTTCCAAGTCAAGGGCGATGCCTTTTCATAAAGCCAGTAATATTGGGTGACCATCTGGTTGGTACGTGTGTAGTTGTAGCTCAGCGTGCCGAAGATCAACAGCACGATTGTATCCACGATGTAGTAGTGAAGCGAGAACATCGTGCCCAGGAAGAGCGCGTGGTGGATGAAGCGGACGGCGATGCCGAGTCCGAGCAGGTACAGGACAAGGATCGTAAAGGGCCGCCAGGTTTGCGCGCAGGCGCGTCCGGTCATCCAGGCGGCACCGCCGCCGAGCACCCATGTGACGCCCAGGAACTGCGCCAAGCCTTGCTCGTACAAAATGCCTTGCATCCTGCGCTCCTAATGATGCCCGCCTTCGAGATAGGCGGCCCGCACATCCGGGTCGGCAAGCAGGTCCTTGCCGGTGCCGCTCATCGTCACGCTGCCGTTGACCAGCACATAGCCGCGATGCGCCAGCTTCAGCGCGCCGAAGGCGTTCTGCTCGACAAGGAACACGGTGAGGCCCTGGCTCCGGTTGAGCTCCTTGATAGCATCGAAGATCTGCTTGATGATCAGCGGGGCAAGGCCTAGCGACGGCTCGTCGAGCATGAGGAGCTTGGGCCGCGCCATCAGCGCCCGCCCGATGGAAAGCATCTGCTGCTCGCCGCCCGACAGCGTGCCGCCGCGTTGACGCAGCCGTTCCTTGAGCCGGGGAAAGAGCGTGAAGACCTTCTCCGCGTCCTCATCGAAATGCTTGAGCCGGTCGAGGCTTGCGCCCATTTGCAGGTTTTCCAGCACGGTCATGCGCGGAAAAATGCGCCGGCCTTCCGGGGACTGCGCGATCCTCAGCCGTGCGATCTCATGCGTCGGCAATTCGGTGATGTCCCGGCCGGCGAAGCGGATCATGCCGCGCCGGGCGCGCGGGTTGCCGAAGATCGTCATCATGAGCGTCGATTTGCCGGCGCCGTTTGCGCCGATCAGCGCGACGATCTCACCCTCGTCCACCGACACGTTGACGCCGTTCAAGGCGCGGATGTTGCCATAATAGGTCTCAACGCCCTCGACGCTGAGCAGGGCCCTTCCCGACGCCATCACTTACCCCCGCGCTTCGAGTTCGAGGACGGCTTCGCTGCAGACGTCTTCGCGCCCGGCGCATTGTTCGGCGCCCCGTCCGTGGAGCCGTCCGGCGCCGCTGGCGCATCGCGACCGGTCCGGAACGCATACGGGGAGATCGTGACGCGCTCGCCTTCCGGATCGGCGTGTTCGATGGAATCCCACATGGAACCGGCCATCATGGACGAGGAGCTTTGTGGTCCATGCTGCGCATCAGGTCTTGCGTCGAGCTGCTCGAGCACCGCGTCATCTCCGACCGTGGTGAGCACCTCTTCCACCTCCTCGTCGGGAACACCGAGATAGGCGGCGATCACGCGCGGATCTGTCCGCACATGCTCCGGATTGCCGTCCGAGATCTTGCGCCCATATTCGAGCACCACCACGTGATCGGAAATCTGCATGACGACCGACATGTCATGCTCGATGAGCAGGATCGAAGTGCCGGTCGTATTCTTGATGTCGTTGAGGAGCCCGTTGAGATCGGCCGACTCGCGGGGGTTGAGGCCGGCCGCCGGCTCATCGAGGCAGAGCAGCTCGGGACCGGTGCACATGGCACGCGCAATTTCCAGCCGGCGCTGCGCGCCGTAGGGAAGATCACCGGCCGGATCGTCCGCCCGGTCCACCAGCTTTGCCTTCTCCAGCCAATGCTCGGCCAGCTCGATCGAGGCGCGCGACGCCTGCCGGTAGGCGGGGAAGCCGAACAGCCCGAGCACCGTATAGCCGGAGGCGAGCATCAGCTTGTTATGCTGCGCGACGAGCAAATTCTCGAGCAGCGTCATGCCCGTGAACAGCCTTATGTTCTGGAACGTGCGCGCCACCTTGGCCTTGGCCGTTATTTCGTGATCGGGCATGCGCTCGAGCAGGAACTGGCGGCCATCGCGTCCGGCAAGGGTGATCATGCCCTCGGTCGGCTTGTAGAAGCCGGTGATGCAATTGAAGACAGTGGTCTTGCCCGCGCCGTTCGGCCCGATCAGCGCAGTGATATCACCGCGCCTGGCCTCGAACGAAAGATCGCCGATAGCGACCAGTCCACCGAACTTCATCGACAGATGATCGACCTTGAGGATCGGACTGTCCATTGAGCTGGTACTCTCGTTCATCAACCGTGGCCTTCCTTGGCGAATGATGCCGACACGGCTTTGCGCTTGTGCAGGAAGGCCGTCGGTTCACGGCTGCCGACGAAGCCCCTCGGCTTCCACAGCATGACGATCACCATGGCCAACCCGAACAGGAGCATGCGGTAGAGTTCCGGGGTGAAGCTCTCTCCGAAGATCACCTTGAGGAACGTCAACTCGCGCAGGATCTCGGTCCCGCCGATCATCGCCAGGGCAGCCACGGCGATGCCGCCGAGCGAGCCCATGCCTCCCAGCACGACGATCGCCAGCACGATGGCCGACTCCAGGAAGACAAAGGATTCGGGGCTGACGAAGCCTTGGCGGGCGGCAAAAAACGAGCCAGCGAACCCGCCGAACATCGCGCCCATGGCGAAGGCGGTGAGCTTGGTTTTGGTCGTATTGATCCCGAGCGAGCGGCAGGCGATCTCGTCCTCGCGCAATGCTTCCCAGGCACGGCCGATCGGCAGCCGCCGCAACCTGACCGTCACGAAAGCCGTGAGCAGGCAGAGCATCAAGATGAGATAGTAGAGGAAGATCTTGTAATAGGCGCCCGAGGCGGCAATGCCGAGCACCTTGCCGATGTAGTTGGGAGCCGAGATGTCGAACGACATCAGTCCGAAGAAGGTGACTTTCGGAATGCCGGAAATACCGGCCGAGCCATTCGTGACCTCGCGCCAGTTGATCAGCACGAGGCGAATGATCTCGCCGAAGGCGAGCGTGACGATTGCCAGATAGTCGCCCCTGAGCCTGAGCACCGGGAAGCCGAGCATGATGCCCCAGAAGGCAGCGAGGATGCCGGCCGCGGGCAGGAGAATCCAGAAGGACAGACCGAAATGCGTGGCCAGCAGCGAATAGGAATAGGCACCGACGGCATAGAAGGCGACGTAGCCCAGGTCCAGCAGGCCGGCGAGGCCCACGACGATGTTCAGGCCCCAGGCCAGCATCACATAGATCAGGACCTGGATGCCGAAATTATCGACCCATTTCAGCGATCCCTGAAAGCCGAACAGCCCCACCATGACGACCGGGTAGAGCAGCAGCGCTGCGATCCCGATCTTGTTGAAGTTTCTGCGGATGAGGCCGGGCTCGGCCTCCTCGACACGCACCTCGCGCTTGGCTGCGGCCCGTCGCGACGCCGTGAAGTAGGGCGCAGCGTATGCGACATAGAGGAAGCGGCCGATCGCCGTGATGGCGACCACAATCGCGAGCAGCCCCCAGCGCGGCACCAGGATCAATTCATTACGAATGTTCTGGTCGGTCTTCAGTCCGATCAAGAGGACGAAAAGGCCGAAGGAGATGAGTGCCGCGTAACCGGCTTCCTTCAGCGCGTTGGGGAAGACGTTCTCAGCCTCTTCGCGGGCAGTGGTGACTGCTTGCGCCATGAGCTTAGACCTTTTCAACTTCCGGACGTCCGAGAATGCCGGACGGCAGGAAGATCAGAACGATGGCAAGGATCGAGAAGGCGGCGACGTCCTTGTAATCGATCGAGAAATAGGCCGACCACATCGATTCGATGACGCCGATCAGGAGGCCTCCCACGACCGCGCCTGGAAGCGAGCCGATGCCGCCGAGGACCGCCGCGGTGAAGGCCTTCACGCCCGGCACGAAGCCATCGGAGAAGACGACGACGCCGTAATACATCACGAACATCGTCCCGGCGACGGCGGCAAGCGCCGCGCCCATGATGAAGGTGATCGATATCGTGCGATCGACGTCCACGCCGAGCAGCGCCGCCATCTTGCGATCCTGCTCGCAGGCGCGCTGGGCGCGACCGAGCGGGGTCTTGTTGACCAGGTACCAGAACACGACCAGCATCGCCGCCGTTATCAGGAAGATGACGATTTGCTTGAGCGAGATGGTGATGCCGGCGACCTGGTATGTCTGCGAGACCAGCTGCGGGATTGGCTTGTTGCGCGGTCCCTGCGCGACCTGGACGAAGTTGGAGAGCGTGATCGACATGCCGATCGCGGTGATCAGCGGCGCCAGCCGGAAAGACCCGCGCAAGGGCCTGTAAGCGACGCGCTCGATCACCCAGTTGTAGAGGCTGGTCACCAGCATGGCGACGATCATCATGATGAGCAGCGCGATCGCCACCGGCACGCTGTAGAAGAGACTGAGCAGGATCAGAAAGACAATCAGTGCGACGAAGGCACCTATCATGAACACATCGCCGTGGGCGAAGTTGATCATGCCGATGATGCCGTAGACCATCGTATAACCGATGGCTATCAGCCCATAGATCGACCCCAGCGTCAGCCCATTGATAAGCTGCTGGAAGAAATATTCCATGTGTAAACGGCTCCCCAGGAATGTCGCCTTTCGGTCGCATTCCTTTTTGATCTTGCCCCTAGTCCTAATCGGTCAAGCCCGGAATGCAACGGCATTTTCCGATATCCCGCGCTTCTCCCCATCTCGCGCGGGCTCCATGCATTGATGCCGTGCGGCTTATTGGACTAGCGCGACGCTATCATTGGCACAACGCAATGTCTTTGGCGATTCCGTTTTTGTGCGGTGCTTTCACGAAAGCGTTTTGCGCGACTTGATCGATTATCGAAGAATTCTTGCGCTATCCCAAGGGAAAGCGCCGCAAGACGAAATGATGTTTCAGGCCACCACAAAGCCATGCGCGAAGGGATCGCGGTCGTCGATGAAGATGGTGTTGTGACCGGTCATGCGCGCCCAACCGCCGATCGAAGGGATGATCGCCGGTTTGCCGGCGACGCTCGTTTCGCGTTCGACGCGGCCCTTGAAGAGCGAGCCGATGATCGATTCATGGACGAAGCTGTCGCCGGCCTTCAACCTGCCTTTGGCGTGAAGCTGAGCCATGCGTGCCGAGGTTCCCGTGCCACAGGGCGAACGGTCGATCGCCTTGTCGCCATAGAAGACGGCGTTGCGCGCGTCGGCTTCCTCCTTCTTGGGTGCGCCGGTCCAGAGCATGTGCGAGAGCCGGTTGATCCCCGAATTGTCCGGATGGACAAAGCTGTACTTCTCGTTGAGGCGCTGCCGCACGACCGGGCTCCAAGCGATCAGTTCGCCGGCGGAGTGATCGGCCATGTCGCGATAGTTCTGCTGCGGCTCGACGATCGCATAGAAATTGCCGCCATAGGCGACATCCACCTTGATCTCGCCGAGCACCGGGCATTCGACCGTCAGGCCTTCCGCATAGAGGAAGGACGGCACGTTGGTGATCCTCACCTCCTCGACATATTCGCCGACCTGCCTGTACTCGGCCACGACAAGCCCGGCCGGCGTGTCGAGCCTCAGCACACCCGGACTCTTCGGCTTCACCAGCCCGTTCTCAATCGCCATGGTCACCGTTCCGATCGTGCCGTGGCCGCACATCGGCAGGCAGCCGGAGGTCTCGATGAAAAGGATCGCAACGTCGCAATCCTCGCGGGTCGGCGGGTAGAGGATCGAGCCCGACATCACGTCGTGGCCGCGCGGCTCGAACATCAGGCCGGTGCGGATCCAGTCATATTCGGCGAGGAAATGCGCGCGCCGTTCCATCATGGTAGCGCCCTCGAGCCGCGGACCGCCTCCGGCGACCAGGCGGACCGGATTGCCGCAAGTGTGACCGTCGATGCAGAAGAAGGAATGGCGGGCCATATTGTCTGTTCCCTGGCTTGAGCAAGATCCCGAAGGTTGCAGCGTTTTCGGAAAAGATCATGCTGCGAAATCAAAAATCTAGAGCAGGATGAATGACTCCGTTCAATACATGCTGCACTAGAACCGTCGCGGGCTGAATGGCGAGATATCGATCGCCGGAGTCTGCCCGAGGAGTTGATCGCGGATCAACCGCCCGGTGGCGGCCGCCTGGGTGAGGCCGAGGTGGCCATGACCGAAGGCGTAAGACACGTTCGGGTTCGAGCGGGCCTGGCCAATGACGGGAAGCGAGTCGGGCAGGGACGGCCGGTAGCCCATCCATTCGCATCCGCCCCGATCGTCGAGCCCGGGCAGGAAGCGCTTTGCTTTCGCGAGCATCGCCTTCGCACGCTCGAAATTGGGTGGACGCCGGATGCCGCCGAGCTCGACGGCGCCGCCGACGCGTAGCCCCGTCTCCAGCGGCGTGATGACGAAGCCGTGGCCGGAGAAGATCAGTTGCCGCTTCACGTCGAAGGCGGTCGTAGGCAGCGTCGTGTTGTAGCCGCGCTCCGTCTCTAGCGGGATCGCATCGCCCAGCTGACGCGCGATGAGATGCGACCAGGCGCCGGCGGCGATCACGACCTGCCGCGCAAGCAGCGTACGGCCCTGCCGCAGCTGGACCGCGATGCGCCCGCCGGACGGAAGCACGAGACCCACATCGCCGTGAAGGAAGGCGGCGCCCTTTTCCTCGGCGTGTCTCCAGATCGCCTTGCCGAGCAGCTTCGGGTCGGCGACCGTCTTCCAGCCGGGAACGAAAGTGCCGCGCACGAACTGCGGCGACAGGCCAGGCTGGCACTCGGCGATCTCGTCCTTGCCGAGATGCCTGTAGTCGATGCCGAACCTGTCGCGCGCTGCCCAGCCAGGTAGCGACGCCTGGAATTCGGCCTCGCTTTCGTAGAGCTCGAGCGAGCCGTCCTCCCGCAGCATGGGCCTGGTGCCTGAACGCTCCATCAGCGCGGCCCATTCAGCCTCGGCAAGCTTCATCATTGCGCCTTGCGCGGCAAGGCTCGCCTCGTAGCAGCCGGGTCGTCCTGCCCGCCAGAAGCGCAGCAGCCAGGGGAGCAGCTTGGGCAGATAGCTGGGCGGGATGGACAGCGGGCCGAGCGGGTCGGTGAGCCATTTCGGCACCTGCGCGATCATCCCTTTATGCGCTAGCGGCAGCACGTCGGAGAAGGCGAAGGCCGCGGCATTGCCCGAGCTCGTCTCTTCGCAGACGCCCGTGCGGTCGATCAGCGTGACCGAGCGTCCCGCCTCGGCAAGGTAGGCAGCAGCACAGATGCCGATGATGCCGGCACCGACGATGATGATGTCGGCCTCATCTCCGTCCCCTTCTCCCCGTCTACGGGGAGAAGGTGCCCGAAGGGCGGATGAGGGGCTGCGCCTCCCCTCGTCAGATGTAGAAATTTCCTGCATGGCTTGCGCCGCCCCTCATTTGGCTGCCGCCATCTTCTCCTCGTTAACGGGGAGAAGAACGCCTGCCGCGATGGCGTCGCTCAAATCTTCGGCAGTTCCGGCCGCGTCGCGATGGCGTCCTTGACGAGCTTCTCGATTGCCGCGCGCCGCTCGCCTGAATGCGGCTTGCGCGGCATGCGTACCCGATCATTGGTGCCGATGGCGAAAACCTCGGCGAGCTTGATGTTCTGGACGAGATAGGTCGAGACGTCGAGGTCGAGCAGCGGGCGGAACCAGCGGTAGATGGCGAGAGCTTCCGCCGTGCGGCCGGCCTTCATCAGCTTGTAGATTGCGACCGTCTCCTTCGGGAAGGCGCAGACCAGCCCGGCTACCCAGCCGACGGCGCCGACAGCCAGTGCCTCGAAAGCGAGATTGTCGACGCCGGTGAAAAGGTCGAAGCGGTCGCCGAAGCGGTTGATCATCTCGGTCGAGCGGCGAATGTCGTCGCAGGATTCCTTGATGGCGACGAAGAGCGGATCCGATGCCAGCTCGGCCATGATGTCGATGGTGACGTCGACGCGATAGGCGATGCGGTTGGAATAGATCATCACCGGCAGGCCGCCGGCGGCGGCAACTGCCTTCAGCGTGCCCACCGTCTCATCCGGGTTGGTGTGATAGATCGGGCTCGGCACGACCATCAAACCATCGGCGCCCGCCTTGGCGGCCCGCTTCGCAAGGGCGGCAGCGTCGCGCGTGGCCGGCTCGTTGATTGTCAGAAGTACAGGCTTCTTGCCGGCGATCTTGCGCGCCGTCGCAAAGACCTCGAGCTTCTCGTCATGCGACAGCATCGGCCCCTCGCCGAGCGAGCCGCAGACGATCAGGCCATCCACGCCGGCTTCGAGCTGCAAGGCAAAGCAGCGCTCGTTTTCCGCATGGTCGAGGCGATCGTCCTCGGTGAATTTGGTCGTGACTGCTGGGAAGACGCCGGCCCACATGACTGTTCTCCTTCTGATATATCAGTGATATATCTCAAGCCGGGCGAGGCTGTCAATCGACTTTCGCGTCTGATATATTAAAGATATATCAATGGAGCCACAGTTGCTTACAGCCGATCCGGCCCTTGAGGCTGCCCCTGCCGCCGCACGCGCCTATCGCGCGCTCGAACGGCTAATCGTCACGCTCGAACTGCCGCCCGGCAGCGTGGCGACGGAAGGGGCGTTGATCGAAAAGGTGGGGCTTGGCCGCACGCCGGTGCGTGAAGCAATCCAGCGGCTCGCTTGGGAAGGGCTGGTCGAAGTGCGACCGCGCGCCGGACTGGCCATTGCTCCGCTTCATCCGGCGGACTGGCTGCGCGTCCTCGATGCTCGAAACGGCGTGGAGATCGTGCTGGCGCGCTCAGCGGCGCGGTTCGCCACGCAGCAGACTGCGGATCAGTTCCATGCGGCTGCGCTCGCCATGCAGAAGGCGGTGATTGCCGGCAATGTCATCGCCTTTCTTGAAGCCGACAAGGCGCTTGACGATGCGCTCAGCGCCGCCGCGGACAACCCGTTCGCGGCGCGGCTGGCGGCGCCGTTGCAGACCCATAGCCGGCGCTTCTGGTTCCGCTATCAGGCCGACACCGGCGTGGCCGCCGCCGCCGAGCGGCACGTGGCGCTGATCCGCGCGATCCTGAGCGGCGACGCGGTCGAGGCCGGCGAAGAAGCAGCACGGCTGATGGCTTTGCTGCGGCGCTACGCCGAAGCCGTGGCGACACAATGAGACAGATTATTCGTGCCGAGAATGAGCCTCCTGCCGCAGCACCTGCAGCGCACACTCACCGGCCGGATCGCAGCATCGTGGTCGATGGACCCCGATCCTGCTATCTGGAAGACGGCACCGCGGCGGCCGGGCGCTGCAGCTTGGTATCGAGCCCTCTGACGAAATTCAGGCTATCCCAATCCTTGCCGGCCGAAAGAATGCAGCTGTTGCCGTCGGTGCCGGTCGCAAGGATCGTCCAGGTTCCGGCGCCGGAAACAAAGACCTCCAGCAGCGCCTGCGCGTTGACGACGCCGACCGACTGCTGACTCTCTTTGAAATCCTGGGCAAGTTTTGCGACGACCTCTTTGCGAGGCCCGCAGGTTGGGTGTTCGGCCTGGGCTGCAGCGGGGCCAACCAATGCGATACAGGAAAGCGCGCCGAGGACAAATGCAAACCGGTTCATCATGCGTCTCCTTCGCCGCCAAGCGCCGGAGACGGCATGTGATCAGTTCACCGCGCCGGCAGCATCACCTCGTTTCATGACCTGAACGCCCTCCCAGCATCCGGTCATATCCAACCGGCTCACGGCCTAACCGTTCCATCACTTTGATGAGGCAGTTCGGTAAGGCTGCGAACGGGCGACGACAGGCCCTACCTGGCGGCAAGCGCTGCCGCCAGCAAAGGATGCGGCTCGTCGGCGAAAGGATTTGCGACCGTGACGCCACCCCAGGTAAAGCCGTCCTGCATGTCTTCGGACAGCAGCAGACGGCAACCGGCAATGGAGGCCGTGGCAAGAACAACAGCATCCCAAATCGCCAACTCATGCTCGGCAGCCAACCGGATCGCTATCACCAAAGTGTCCGTGGTCGTATCGAGTTTGCGGAATGTGTTGCTCCATCGCTCGATGCGCTGCCGGGCATATTCCCGCGTATGTTGGCGTCGACGAATTATGACATTAAAGAGTTCGCCGAGCACCTGAACCGGGATAAGACAGTCTTGCGGCTGTAGCCCTTCAATAAGTCGGATGGCGGAGTGATGCCTGACGGGATCGTTGATGCCCTCGGCATAGGCCAGGACATTGGTATCAAGCGCGATCTTCATCAATCGTCGTAGAGTTCGTCACGAGTCCAAGGTCCGACATTGACAATCGGGCGAGTTCGGAGCTCCGCCAAAAGCTCCTGCTTCGCCTTTTCTCGCGAGCTCTTGTCGGCATCAATCGGCACCAGCTTGGCCACGGGCCGCCCATGGCTGGTCACGACATAACTCTTTCCCTCGCGCACTTCGCGTAAAAGACGCGAGAACTCGCGATTGGCCTCCGCAGCAGAAATGGTTTCGTCCATGCCGCACCTAAAGTAGTTATTATGCCTACTTAGAGGATCAGACAGCAATTTTCAATCAGACGAGTTGCAATGCAAAGGAGCGCAGGATCGCACTCCATTGCATCTACTCCTAGGAAATCAGTTCATCGTCGGAATGACGAACTCGGCACCCTCCTTGACGCCGGACGGCCAGCGCGAGGTGACCGTCTTCGTCTTGGTGTAGAAGCGGAATGCGTCCGGGCCATGCTGGTTGAGGTCGCCGAAGCCCGAGGCCTTCCAGCCGCCGAAGGTGTAGTAGGCGATCGGCACCGGGATCGGCACATTGATGCCGACCATGCCGACCTGCACCTTCGCGGCGAAGTCGCGCGCGGCGTCGCCGTCGCGGGTGAAGATTGCGACGCCGTTTCCGTATTCGTGCTCGCTCGGGAGCCGCAGCGCCTCCTCGTAATTCTTCGCCCGCACCACCGAGAGCACCGGGCCGAAGATCTCTTCCTTGTAGATGCGCATCTCGGGCTTCACGTCATCGAACAGGCACCCACCCATATAGTAGCCGTTCTCATAGCCCTGCATCTTGAAGTTGCGGCCGTCGACAACAAGCTTGGCGCCTTCCTTCACGCCGAGATCGACATAGCCCTTGACGCGCTCCAACGCCTGCCTGGTCACCAGCGGGCCGAAGTCGGCGCTGGCGTCGGTCGAAGGCCCGACTTTCAGGCTCTCGACGCGCGGGATGAGCTTTTCCATCAGCAGGTCGGCCGTCTTCTCGCCGACCGGAACCGCAACCGAGATCGCCATGCAACGCTCGCCTGCCGAGCCGTAGCCGGCGCCGATAAGCGCATCGACCGTCTGGTCCATGTCGGCATCGGGCATGACGATCATGTGGTTCTTGGCGCCGCCGAAGCACTGTACCCGTTTTCCGGCCGAGCAGCCCCGTGCATAAATATACTGCGCGATCTGGGTTGAGCCGACAAATCCGACAGCCTTGATATCCGGATCGTCGAGGATCGCGTCCACCACCTCCTTGTCGCCGTTGACGACGTTGAGGATGCCGGCCGGCAACCCCGCTTCGATGAAGAGTTCGGCGATGCGCAGCGGCACGCCTGGGTCGCGCTCGGACGGCTTCAGGATGAAGGCGTTGCCGGAGGCGATCGCCGGCGCGATCTTCCAAAGCGGGATCATGGCCGGGAAGTTGAACGGGGTAATGCCGGCCACCACGCCAAGCGGCTGGCGCAGCGAATAGACGTCGATGCCCGGGCCGGCACCATCGGTGAACTCGCCCTTCATCATGTGCGGCGCGCCGATGCAGACCTCGACGACCTCGAGGCCGCGCTGGATGTCGCCCTTGGCGTCGGCAATGGTTTTGCCGTGCTCGCGCGCGAGGATATCGGCGAGCGAATCGTACTCCTTGTTGGCCAGTTCGAGGAACTTCATCAGCACGCGTACCCGGCGCTGTGGGTTGGTGGCCGCCCAGGCCGGCTGCGCCGCCTTTGCGTTCTCTACGGCTTTCCTGAGCTCCGATTTGGAAGCGAGCGCGACCATGCCGCGTACGGTGCCGTCCATCGGCTGGAAGACCTCCTGGCTGCGGCCGCTCGTGCCGGCGACGCGCTCGCCGCCGATGAAATGCCCGTACTCGATCATGTTTCACTCCCTGGATTGATTGCTAGGCGCATTGTCCCGCTTTGGACGACACTTGGCAACGCGAAGCGAGAATGAACCGTTGTGCAAAAAATCAGCAACAGACAAGATCGGATATCATTTTGCGCATATTGGCACGCGCCTATCCCGCCGGCGCGGCCGCGACGATGGCAGCAACAAAGCGCCTGAGACCTTCTGCGACGAAATCCTCCACCTTCCCCTGCGGGTCGAAGCCCCACCAGAGCAGCGAACCTTGCCATTGCGCCGCGATCAGCAGGCCCATGCCTTGCGGGGCATGCGGGACGGAAGAGAAGCAGCCGTCGAGAGCAGCCGAAAGGATGGCTTTCCAGGCCGCCCCGCGCGCGCGCAGAACCGGGTCGCGCAGGTCCTCGCGCAGGACCAGCAGCCCTTCGGCATAGGATTCGATGCCGCCATAGTCCCGCGACAGCCCGACAAGCAGCTCGACCGCGCCATCGGGTGTCTTGGCAACAGCCTCCGCAAGCCTCGCCGTCTTCTCGTCCAGCCGGTCCCAGGCATGCAGCAGGGCGCTTTGCTTCAGCCTGGCCTTGCTCTCGAATCGCTGCACCAGCGTTGCGGGTGAGAGAGCGCAGGCCTTTGCAAGGCTCGCAAAGGTAAGTGTCTCCGGCCCCCGCTCATGGATCAGCTTCAGCGCGGCTTCCAGCACTTCCCTGTCGGACAATGTCTTGGGACGAGGCATCTTGACCTTCTATTTATAACCGAATAGTCATTTATATATCTATATCGACAGCCGTCAATTTGCAGGAATGCAGCTTCGGGAGAGTACGACGATGCTTCAAGGGAAAGTTGCATTGGTGGCCGGCGCAACACGCGGGGCAGGCCGTGGCATCGCGGTCGAGCTGGGCGCCGCGGGCGCGACCGTCTACGTCACCGGCCGGACCACGCGCGACCATCAATCCGAATATGGCCGGCCGGAAACGATCGAGGAAACTGCGGAGCTGGTCTCGGCGGCCGGCGGCAATGGCGTCGCCGTCAGGGTCGATCATCTCGTCGCCGACGAAGTGCGGAGCCTCGTCGAACGAATCCGCGCCGAGCAGGGCCGTCTGGACATCCTCGTCAATGACATCTGGGGTGGGGAAAAGCTGTTCGAATGGAACAAGCCGGTCTGGGAGCACGATCTCGAGAACGGCCTGCGCATGCTGAGGCTCGGCATCGATACGCATCTTGTCACGGCGCACTATGCCCTCCCCTTGCTGATCGAGAGGCCGGGCGGACTCCTGGTCGAGGTGACGGACGGTACCGCGGAATATAATGCAAGCCATTACCGGCTCTCGCCATTCTACGATCTTGCCAAGGTCGCGGTTAACCGCATGGCCTGGGCGCATGCCAAAGATCTGGGGCCGCGTGGCGCGACCTCGGTCTCGATCACGCCCGGATGGCTGCGCTCGGAGATGATGTTGGAACATTACGGCGTAGGTGAAGACAACTGGCGCGACGCTCTCGCCGAGACGCCGCATTTCGTGATCTCCGAGACCCCGAGCTTCGTCGGCCGCGCCGTTGCGGCTCTCGCGGCAGACCCCGACCGATCGCGCTGGAACGGACAGTCGCTGTCCAGCGGCGGCCTGGCCAAGGTCTACGGTTTCACTGATTTGGACGGCTCGCGCCCGGACGCCTGGCGCTACATCGTGGAGATCCAGGAGGCGGGCAAGCCGGCCGACGCGTCTGGCTATCGCTAGCGCATCGGACCCGAAACTTACCGTCCGTCTCAGACGAATCCGATGACAAACAGAGGGACAGCAGTCCAACTTGAACGCAGGCTGCATGAAATGTGATGCAAAGGAATCGAGGTCAGCAATGCGCGGAACTTCGGCATTAAGGGGCTGGTCATCTTCAATTTCTTTGGTCGCGCACACAATTTCTTTCGCTGTATTGGCTTCGCCTCCACTGCTAAGCACGTTCCCACAAGCCTGTTCAACATGATGAGAGCCTGCCACAAGCGAGGAAATCCGGGCAGGCACTCTGGGGAAGCGCGCCAACGCTCGCGCAGGACTCCGACATGAGCTCCACAGCCTTGGCCGCCCCTTCACGTCAGGCGAAGGCCATCGCGCTGATGACCGTCACGGCCTTCGTGATTCAGATCGTCGATGGCTTGGCCAAATATCTGAGCGCTGACTATTCGCCCCTCTTCATCGGGTGGGCGCGATATGCGGTCGCCTTCCTCATCCTGCTGCCCTGCGCCGCAGCGCTTCACGGGCCGCGCCTGTTTCCGTCCGAGCGGCTCGTCTCGCATGTGCTGCGCACCATTTTCCTGGTCACGGCGATGTCGCTCTACTTCGTTGCCATTGCCCGAATTCCGTTGGCAACGGCGATCAGCGCTTTCTTCATTGCGCCGGTCCTGGCCGTGGTGCTTTCGATACTGGTCCTCAGGGAGCGCATGACGCTCCGAAAGGGGATCAGTCTCGCGCTCGGCTTTGCAGGAGCCATGGTGATCCTGCAACCTGGCCACACGATCGAGCCGGGAATCCTGCTGGCGCTCGGCGCAGGCTTCGCATTCGCTCTCTATATGGTCGCCACGCGGCATGCGGCGACGCACAGCGATCCCGTCAAGACACTTGCTTTCCAATGCGCGGCCGGCGCGTTGCTCCTCACTCCCCAGGCGGTGGCTACCTGGTCGACGCCGGCGCTGAGCGACCTCATCTTCTTCGCCGGGCTCGGCGCCTTTTCCCTCATCGGCCATCTGCTGTCGATCGTCGCCTTTCGGCTTGCCGATACGTCGACGCTCGCGCCACTGGTCTATGTCGAGCTGATCGGCGCCACGTTGATCGGCTATCTTGGGTTCGGCGACGTTCCGGGCATGGCGACCATTGTCGGCGCCGTGCTCATTGCCGCGGCGGGCCTGATCCTGCTTCAGCGACGAAACGGCGGCACGACAGGCTAGATCGAGGCGTCAGGAGGCTCGATGCCCATGACCCGTCCGTCCGTCGATGTTTTCAGCCTGCCTTTCGACTGGTCCAGAATGACGATCACATTACCGAACGGATCGCGGATCCGGGCACACCGCCCAATCGCGATGTCGAAGGGTGGCTCTACGGCCGCGCCGCCTGCGGCGAGGAATGCAGCGAATGCGTCGTCCGCATTCTCGACCACCATGTCCGTCTCCGGGCCGATCCGAAGGTGGACGACAAGCTCCGCATCGGTTTGAGGTAGTGCGAAGCCGGCTGCCTCCTCATCGCGCCAGATGAGCGGATGGCCTAGTTTGTCCCGGTAGAAGGATATTGCCGCATCGAGATCGTCGACGCGCAGGAGGTGGTTATCGATCTTGCTGAAAAACGGCTTCATATCCTTCCTTCGAAACGGTCGTGGCCTGAGGCGATCAGCGCCCGCCGTTCACGCGTTGTGGCCGAGCAACCCTTCGACGGCAGCGGCCAGATCCTCGTGTTCGCCTGTGGGCCGGATGGAGAGCCTTTCCGCCGTCCCTGGGCGCCATTTGCCGGTCTGCACGAGATAGCCGGAGAGCCCCGCCTCAATGGCCGCAGCCACGTCGAATTCGGCATCGTCGCCGATCATGGCAACGGCCCCTGGCTTGAGCCCCATATCCGCGACGGCAAGCTGGAAGAACGCTGGCGACGGCTTGCCGAGAACGACGGCAGTCCGGCCCGTGGCATATTCCAGCGCGGCAACGAACGCACCGACATCGAGGCTGGGCTTCCCGTCCTCGCCGATGAAAACGCGATTGCTCGCAAGCGCCAGGAACTCGGCTCCCTTGTCGAGGCGCCGGAACGCATCGTTCAGGCCGGCATAGGTGAAGCCGTCGCGTGCGTCGCCGATCACGACGGCCGGCCGGCTTCCCATCGGCAGCCTCTCGAAGTCCTGCTTCAGAGCAGGGGATATGAGATAGAAAGGCTCGAGATCATGCTTGAGGATGTAGGTTCTGGCTGCAATCGCCGGGGTGAAGAGGTCTTCGCGGCTGGCCTCTATGCCCAGCCCGGCGAGCTTGGCGAGAATGCCGGACAGCGGCTGGCTGGTCGTGTTGGTCAGGAAACGGACCGGCATCCCCGCCTGCTTCAAACGCCTGACCGCATCGATCGAGCCCCGAATCGCCGCCCCGCCTTGATATACGACGCCACCGAGGTCGATCAGCACGCCCTTGATCTGTTCCATCCCAGAAACATTGCCGCTGTTTGCAGCCTCGTCAAATCCTCTCCAATCAATTCCGTTCCGCGAAATCGGAGCTTGCAACGGTACGACCCTGGCATTCCGGCCTGTGCACGATGGAAACATAATGTGAGCTGCACCGCGGCAATTGAGCCCGAATAGGCGCGCCGCCTAAATCCCGCCATGTAAGCGAAGGAAAAATAGTGTGAGCAGAGATCGGAGTGTGTTATACAGCGATGGTCTCAGGCGTCCAACCCTGCGCACCTTCCTAGGGCGCGCGGACAACGTCCGACGTAGCGTGCAACGCCGCCGGAATCGAGCATCTTCAGGGATCGTAGTCGTCCGATGCGTTCGGGCCGCCGAACCTGTTCCGGGAGGTTGATACTATGCTCTCATTCGCGAGTTTCTGGAAAAAGCCAACAGCGCCTAAGCCGGTTTCAACTGCGCCGCAAAAGCCAATCGCCAGCTACGAGCAGCAGCGAAAGGCGGCAGCCGAGCGGCGGAAGAATGCCGACACCATTGGAATGCTCCGCCGCCAGCAGGAGATCAAGGAGACCCATCGGCTCTTGTAATCGAGAGCGCCCAAGCGGCACGGCCGCTGGACGCGCTGATGCTCAGATCCCTTGCAGTGGAAAACGCATGCGATCTGAGGTGGCCCAAATTCACCAGCGGGCAAGGCCGGGGGATCGCGGCTCATTACCAAGCATCGATCTGAAGTGATGAGAGTGCCCGGATCGGGGCCTCGCATCGATGCGGTCTGTCAAGCGGTTGGATTTTGGCGGCTGGATTTTGGCCGAAAAAGCCCGGCAACAGCAAATTCGTTGCCTAGAGCTTCGGCAGCGACTATATGTGGCATGATTTCCCTAAATCGGTGGCTTGACCACCGCCCGCGGCGGGACGCGGGCGACCAGAGAGGATTTATGCCAATGGCAAACACATTGCTCATGCCCAAGGCGACTGCCGTCTGGCTCGTCGACAATACCTCGCTTTCATTCGATCAGATCGCACAGTTCTGCGGGCTGCACCCGCTCGAAGTGAAGGCGATAGCCGACGGCGAGGCAGCGCAAGGCATCAAAGGGATGGACCCGGTGATTACGGGCCAGCTCACGCGCGACGAGATCGCGAATGGCGAGGCCGACCCGAACCGTCGCCTGAAGCTGCAGGAGCCGAAGGTACGTGTGCCGGAATCCAAGCGAAAGGGCCCGCGCTACACGCCGCTCTCCAAGCGCCAGGACCGGCCGAACGCCATCCTGTGGCTGGTTCGCAACCATCCGGAACTCAAGGATGCGCAGATCTCGCGGCTTGTCGGCACGACCAAGTCGACCATCGAACAGATTCGCGAGCGCAGGCATTGGAATTCATCGAACCTCGTGCCGATGGACCCGGTGACGCTCGGTCTCTGCTCGCAGATCGATCTCGACTTCGAGGTGCAGCGTGCTTCGCGCGGCCGCGAGCAGCCGGCCCCTACCGGCGACACGCTCTTGCCGGCCGCACTCACCGAACGGCTGCCGCCCGAGCAGGCGCCGAAGCCGAAGGACGAGGAGGAAGAGCTCGACGCCGACAAGGTCTTTGCCAAGCTGTCTTCGCTGAAGTCGAAAGAGGAAGAGGAGTAAGAGCGGCCGCCTCTCCTTTGCAGCCCGACGTCGGGCCTCGCAAAGGGGTAAAGCCAAGCGTGGGAAGGCTCAGGAGGCAGATTACCTATTTCGGCAAGTGCGTACCCGCATGGGGCAGTGGCTTCCGGCCGAAATAAGCAAACTGTTCCCGGCACTTCCCCCTGGGCACTGCTCGAAATCGATCGCGTCGAATAGAATCTTCGCGCCACCGCCTTGTCTTCGCCGCACTCCGCCTTAAGGCACGAATTGCGATCATTTTTTTCGCAATGCTCGGGCAGGGACAAGGGACGGGATGGATCAGGCGTTTTTTGCCGTAACGCTGATTGCCACGGCGATGGTGCTGGCGGCCGCGTTTTCGAGCCTGATCGCCTTTCGCTTCGGCGCTCCACTCCTCCTCCTCTTTCTCGGCATCGGGCTCGCCAGCGGCGCCGACGGGCTGGGCATCCAGTTCGACAACGCGCAGGCGGCCTACATCATCGGCTCGCTGGCGCTGGCCGTGATCCTCTTCGATTCCGGCTTCGGCACCCCGCTCAACGCGCTTCGCCAGGCAGGCACGCCCGCACTGTCGCTGGCGACCTTCGGCGTCGCGCTCACCACCGTCATCTTCGGCGCCGCTGCCCGCTGGCTCACCGGCTTCTCGTGGCTGGAGTCCTTCCTGCTCGGCGCCGCTGTCGCCTCGACAGATGCGGCCGCGGTGTTCTTCCTGCTGCGCGCCGGCAACGTTAACCTGCGCGATCGTGTCCGCTCGACTCTCGAGATCGAGTCGGGCACCAACGATCCGATCGCCATTTTCCTTACCATCACGCTGGTCGAAGTGATCGCCCGCGGCGCCAATCCGGCGGTCGATATCCTCGTTGAAGACATCGCCATCGGCTTCGTCGTGGCAATGGTGATCGGCGGCGTGGTAGGCATTTTGGGCGGCCTCGCCATAGCGCGGCTGGCCGAGAAGCTCGACCTCGACCAGGGCCTGCAGCCGATCTTCGTGCTCACCTTGTCGCTGCTCGTCTTCGCCGCTGCAGGCGCGATCGGCGGCTCCGGCTTCCTCGCGGTCTATCTTGCAGGCCTTGTCGCAGGCAATTCCAAGATCCGCGGCGCCTCCAGCCTGAAGCGGTTTCAGGACGGCGTAGCGTGGCTGGCGCAGATCATCATGTTCCTGGTGCTCGGACTTTACGCGACGCCGCGTCAGTTTCTGGAAATCCTCCCGATATCGATCCTGCTCGGGCTATTCCTGATCTTCTTTGCCCGCCCCTTCGCCGTCTGGCTCAGCGTTTTCCCCTTCCGCTTGCCGCGCGCCGAGACGGCGTTCGTCTCCTGGGTAGGCCTGCGCGGAGCAGTGTCGATCCTGCTTGCCATCACACCGATCCTTGGCGGGCTGGAGCGTGGCCGCGACATCTTCAACATCGCCTTCATCGTCGTGCTCGTCTCGCTCCTCGTGCAAGGCTGGACGGTCGGCTGGCTGGCGCGCCGGCTCGGTCTCACCGTCCCGGCGCGCATGGGTCCGCTCGAGAAGGTCGAGCTGGAGCTGCCGGGCTCAGCGCACCATGAGCTGCTCGCCTACACGGTCGTGTCCGGCAGTCCGGTGGCACGCGGCGAGCGCATCCCGCGCTGGGCACGTCCTTCGCTCGTAGTCCGCAACGGCAAGTCGATGCGCCCTGGCGATGCAGGCCGGCTGGCAGCCGGCGACCATGTCTACATCTTCGTGCCGGACCGCTATCCGCGCCTGCTCGACAAACTGTTCGCGAGCCGTACCCAGGTCGACCCCGAGGACGCCGACTTCTTTGGCGCCTTCGCCGTCGATCCGGACCGTCCTGCCGCTGATCTGGAGGCCGCATATGGTCCGGGGCTGACCGAGGCCGAGCGCAAGCTGACGATCGGCGCGCTGATCGAGGCCCGCCTCGGCGGCTCCGCCGAATATGCCGATCGCGTGCCGCTCGGATCGATCGAGCTCATCGTGCGCGACGTCGACGAGAACGGCAAGATCACCGCCGTCGGTCTCTCCTTCGAGCCTGCGGCAACGCGGCCGCGTATCCCGGTTTTCCTGAGTGCCGGAGAGATCGGCGACCGGCTGCGCGCGTTCATTGCACACATCAGGAAACGCAGTCGAACGCCGGCTAACGGCTCCGACTCCCAGGCCAAGGATGGGCAGGGCCACGGTGCCTGATGGCCGACAGCGCAGCGACTGCGAATTATGGATGCTGGACTATTTCCCGCCTTGCATCGGGCGGCATCAACGCTAAGGCTACACCAATTCACGAAGGAGACAGCTGCCGATGGCATTCAAGACGCTCGATCAGATCGGCGACATAAATGGCAAGCGCGTGCTGGTGCGCGTCGATCTCAACGTCCCCATGGCCGACGGCAAGGTAACCGACGCCACCCGCATCGAGCGCGTTAAGCCGACCATCATCGAGCTTTCCGACAAGGGCGCCAAGGTCATCCTGCTTGCCCATTTCGGCCGGCCGAAAGGCGGGCCAGATCCTGAATTCTCGCTGGCGCCGGTAGCCGTAGCGACCGCCGAGATTGTCGGCCGCCCTGTCGCCTTCGTCGAGGACTGCGTCGGCGAGAAGGCCGCAGGCGCGATCTTCGCAATGCAGCCCGGCGACATCTCGCTCCTCGAGAACACCCGCTTCCACAAGGGCGAAGAGAAAAACGATCCGGCTTTCACGGCCGAGCTCGCCAAGAACGGCGACATCTTTGTCAATGACGCTTTCTCCGCGGCGCACCGAGCGCATTCTTCGACCGAGGGTCTCGCCCATTACCTGCCCGCCTTCGCCGGCCGCACCATGCAGGCAGAGCTGGAGGCGCTGGAGAAGGGTCTCGGCAATCCCGCCCGCCCCGTGGTCGCGATTGTCGGCGGCGCCAAGGTATCCACGAAGATCGATCTTCTGACCAATCTGGTGAAGAAGGTCGACATGCTCGTCATCGGCGGCGGCATGGCCAACACCTTCCTTGCCGCGCGAGGCACGAAGGTCGGCAAATCGCTCTGCGAGCACGATCTCGCCGAGACGGCCAAGCAGATCATGATCGAGGCCGCTTCCTCGGGTTGCGCGCTTGTGCTGCCGGTCGACGGCGTTGTCGCCAGGGAGTTCAAGGCGGGGGCTGAGAACGAAACCGTCGACGTCGCGGCCGTGCCGGACGACACCATGATCCTCGACGTCGGGCCGAAAACGATCGAGGCGGTCAAGCGCTCGATCGACCGCGCTGCGACGCTGGTCTGGAACGGACCGCTCGGCGCTTTCGAGATAGAACCCTTCGACCGCGGCACTGTGGCCGCGGCGAAGCACGCGGCGCAGCGCACCGTCGAAGGCGGCCTGATCTCTGTCGCCGGCGGCGGTGACACGGTCGCCGCGCTGAACCAGGCCGAGGTGACCGATCAATTCACCTATGTCTCGACGGCCGGCGGCGCCTTCCTGGAATGGATGGAAGGCAAGCCGCTGCCGGGCGTGGAGGTGCTGAAAGCCTGAAGCTGGGCCAGGAGGTCTAAGAGCCTGAAATAGTCGGTCCTGGCGCAAGTTCTTCAATCGATTTTGCGCTTGACGACCGGCTCTCGGTAGCCAATCGAAGCTGATGCCCTGCTTCTGAACAATTGGGAGAACGCCATGACCGAACGGCTTGAAGACATTGCGGCGAAAATGGTCGCCGACGGAAAGGGAATTCTTGCCGCCGACGAAAGTTCGGCAACGATCAAGAAGCGCTTCGACACGATCGGGCTGGAATCTACAGCTGACAGCCGGCGCGACTATCGCGAGATGTTCTTCCGTACCGAAGAGGCAATGAAGGATTACATCTCCGGCGTCATCCTTTACGACGAGACGCTGCGCCAGAAGGCGGCCGATGGCACACCGCTGGTGGAACTGATCGCTGCCGCCGGATCCGTGCCGGGCATCAAGGTCGACGCCGGCGCCAAACCGCTCGCCGCGCACCCCGGCGAGACGATCACGGAGGGCCTTGACGGGCTGCGCGACCGCCTCGCCGAATATTACAAGCTCGGCGCGCGCTTCGCCAAATGGCGCGCGGTGATCTCGATCTCGGACGTGCTCCCGAGCTGGGGCGCCGTCAAGCAGAACGCGCAGGCGCTCGCCCGCTATGCGGCGCTGTGCCAGGAAGCGAACATCGTGCCGATCGTCGAGCCCGAAGTGCTGATGGACGGCCAGCCGGCCACGCACTCGATCGACCGCTGCTACGACGTCACTGAATGGGTGCTGAAGACCGTCTTCGCCGAGCTCTACGATGCCCGCGTCCGTCTCGAAGGCATGGTGCTGAAGCCGAACATGGTGATCGACGGCAAGAACGCGCGCAAAGCCTCGCAGGAAGAAGTCGCCGAGAAGACCTTGCGCGTGTTGAAGAATACCGTGCCGCCGGCGGTGCCGGGTATCGCCTTTCTCTCGGGCGGCCAGTCCGACGAGGAAGCGACCGCGCATCTGTCGATCCTGAACTCGACCGGGACGCACCCCTGGAAGCTCACCTACTCCTACGGCCGCGCGCTCCAGGCCGCGGCGCTGAAGGCCTGGGGCGGCAAGGCGGCCAACCTCGCCGCCGGACAGCGCGCTTTTACCCACCGCGCCAAGATGAATGCCCTCGCCGCGGCCGGCAAATGGAAGCAGGAGCTGGAGAAGGCAGCCTAACGCCCCTTCGGTTTGAAAATATCGCAGGCCCGGGCAGCAATGTCCGGGCCTCGCATTTAGAGCGGCTGCGTCATCGCCGCCCCCTTCGGCCCTCAAAGCATAAAGATGTGACTGAGCAGTGCGGCCGCCGAGATTGCAGCCAGCGCTATAAACGCCAGTTTCCAGAAGTCGCGGCGCTGCCTGAGGCCGGGAAGGCCGAGCGGCTTGATGACATGGACCACCATCATCAGGACAATTACCAGCGCCAGCACTTTCGTCATGAGACCTTTGAGCAGCCTCGGCGCTTGCTGTCAAAACGTCCTTCGCCTCAAGTCTGGTGGACGCCGGGCACAAGGATTGGCTAACCTCTCCCAAAACAAGGCTACGTGGGAGGAGACACGATGGCTTCGCGCTATCACGAGGTCTACGAGCACTGGAAGCGCGATCCGGAGGGCTTCTGGGCAGAAGCGGCCGAGGAGATCGACTGGTTCCGACGCTGGGACAAGGTGTTCGATCCCGACGAGGGCGTCTACGGCCACTGGTTCACGGGCGCCGTCTGCAACATGGCCTTCAATTGCCTCGACCGCCATATCACCAGCGGGCGTGCCGAACAGATCGCGTTGATCTATGACAGCCCCATCCAGGGCAAGGTAAAGCGCTTCACCTACCGCGAGCTGCGCGACGAGGTGATGGCGCTCGCCACGGTGCTTCAAGACAATGGCATAGCCAAGGGCGACCGTGTCATCATCTATATGCCGATGGTGCCCGAGGCGGCCGTCGCCATGCTCGCCTGCGCGCGGATCGGCGCAGTGCACTCCGTCGTATTCGGCGGCTTCGCTTCCAAGGAACTCGCAACCCGTATCGACGATGCGCGCCCGAAGCTGGTGATCTCGGCCTCGTGCGGGCTCGAGCCCGGCCGCGTGGTAAGCTACAAGCCGCTGCTCGACCAAGCCATCGCGCAGGCGAAATATCCGCCGCGGCAGTGCCTCATCCTGCAGCGCCAGCAGCAGCCCTGCGAACTGGTTCCCGGCCGCGATCTCGACTATGCCGATCATGTCGGCGCCGCGCGTGCCGCCAGGCGCTACGTCGACTGCGTGCGGCTTGCCGCGACCGATCCCCTCTACATCATCTATACCTCCGCCACGACCGGACAGCCCAAGGGCATCGTCCGCGACACCGGCGGGCACATGGTCTCGCTGAAATGGACGATGTGGAACGAGTTCGGGGTCGAGCCGGGCGAGACCTTCTGGGCGGCGTCGGACGTCGGCTGGGTGGTCGGCCATTCCTACATCGTCTACGCTCCGCTGCTGCACGGCTGCACGACGGTCCTGTTCGAGGGTAAGCCGGTCGGCACGCCCGATGCGGGGACTTATTGGCGCTTGATCGCCGAACATGGCGTCGTTTCGCTGTTCACCGCCCCCACTGCTTTCCGCGCCATCAAGAAGGAAGATCCGGCCGGCGAGCATATCGGCCGCTACGACATCTCGCGTTTCCGCACCCTGTTCCTCGCCGGCGAGCGCGCCGATCCCGACACGATCAAGTGGGCGGAGCGGCATGTGAAGGTGCCGGTGATCGACCATTGGTGGCAGACCGAGAGCGGCGCACCCATGACGCAGAACCCGGCCGGGCTTGGCTTCCTGCCGGTGAAATACGGCTCGCCCGGCGTGCCGATGCCTGGTTTCGATATCCGCGTCCTCGACGACGACCGCAAGCCGGTCGAGCCCGGCACGCTCGGCAATGTCGTGGTGAAGCTGCCGCTGCCGCCCGGCTGTCTCCCGACGCTGTGGAACGCCGACAAGCGCTTCCGCGACGCTTACCTCAGCGAATTCCCGGGCTATTACAAGACGGCCGACGCGGGGTTCATTGACGAAGACGGCTATCTCTTCGTGATGTCGCGCACCGACGATATCATCAACGTCGCGGGTCATCGGCTCTCGACTGGTGCGATGGAAGAGGTGGTCGCCGAGCATCCCGACGTCGCCGAATGCGCGGTGGTCGGCATCGCCGACGAGATGAAGGGTCAGGTGCCCTGCGGCTTCATCGTGCTCAATGCCGGCGTCTCGCGCGACAATGCCGCGATCGAACGCGAGGTTGTGGCGCTCGTGCGCGAGAAGATCGGGCCGGTCGCTGCCTTCAGGAATGCAGTGACCGTGAAACGCCTGCCGAAGACGCGTTCGGGCAAGATCCTGCGCGGCACCATGCAGAAGATCGCCGACCGGCAGGAATGGACGATGCCCGCGACCATCGACGATCCCGCAATCCTCGACGAGATCGCGCTCGCCCTGAAGGACCGCGGGATCGGAAGTTAAGCCGAATCGCGGAGCATGATCCCGAACCGAAGGTCAGCGCAGCAGGGAGTCGCAAACTTTGCGGATGGCATCATGCTCCAAATACAAGAGTCAGAACGGGAAGAATGACCCCGCCCGTTTCATCCTGCTACCCAGATCCATACGGGCCTGCGGTAGCAGCGGGTCACCCAGCGGCCGCGAAAGCGTTCGCGGCGGCAGACCCTTCGCCACACGCGGCGCCTGTACCGACGCGGCCCGCGATATGGCCCGGGAGGCGGCGGCGGCCGCCGATATTGGACAGGCTCCCCTTCCGGCCGAGTTTCGTCGTTCTTCAAGGGGGACGCCAGCGGCGCGTTCAGCTCATCGAGAATCCCGCCGCTGGCTAGCGGAACCCCGGCCAGCGCGCGGCCAGGCCTGGCCAGGCCTGCAAGGCCGGCCGCGGCAACCCCGAACATCCCGGTGAGAAATAATCGACGATCCATCAAAAACCTCCGATTGCATAACAAGTGCACTATCGGGAGATAGAGGAGCCGCTACGGACGCCCAGACCACATGCCGAAAATTTGTGAAGTATTCGGAGCGGACCGACGCGGCGTTCCTACTCGAACCCGCAATGCCTTGGATCGAAGCGCCGAGGCCGCGATTCCGCGATTGGGAACGAAAAAGGAACCCCTGCCTCCTTCCTCCTGACAGACTGTTGGCAGGAGGCATGTGCGATAGTGTCTCCATCAAAGCGACAGGAAGGAGACAGATCATGGCCCCGCTTACCTCGACCTTTCTCGGTGCGTTCAGGCAATATGCCGGCAAGCTGAAGACCATGCGCGACGAAGTCCGCACCCGGCGCATGCTCGACTCGCTCCCCGCCGACCTCCGCAAGGACATCGGCTGGCCGGACCGCTATCCGAAATTCCGCGGCCGTAGCGTCTGAGCCGATTGGGAGCCACCGGGCCGCTCGCCTCCTCCCCGGGCGGCCCGGCTACCAAACAGGAGCAAGCCATGCCCGCCTCGAAAGCGATCGCTTTGGCGCTCGAATTCCTCGCGAGCCTTTACCCTGATCAACCGACGCAGCTTGCCGGGGGCGCAAGCTCTTGGTGAACGAGCGTCAGTCCGCTTCCTGACACTCTCCTGACAGAATGTTGTCAGGAGGGTCATGCCAAACATCAAGCAACGGAGTCTCACATGTCCTCCTTTGTTCCTGGCAATGGTGGCGACGTCGTTTCGCCGATCATAAATAACCCCGCAGGCCGGCTCGCCTGGTGCCTCGATCTCGATGGCAACAGCCTCGGCCTGTTCGTCTGAGGGACACATGGTTAAGAGCTGGACGGATAAGCTCGAGACACCGGAGGTGGCGAAGGTAAAGCCTTCGCCGCGCACTATCGGTGATGTCGTCGAAGGCCAGCCGATGCTGGTTCCGACCGCGAGGCAGGTCGACGACTTCATGCGAACGATCCCGTCCGGCACTTCGATGAACGTCAGGGAACTGCGCCGCGCCATGGCGCTCGAGCACGGCGCCGAGGTGACTTGCCCGGTTTACACCGGCTATCACCTGCGCACGGTTGCCGAGGCGGCATACGAGGCCTTCGCGCGAGGCGTGCCGATCCAGGAAATCGCGCCGTTCTGGCGCGTTCTTGACGACTCCACACCAACCACTGCCCGTTTGACCTTCGGCGCGGAATTCGTGCGCGCCCGGCGCAGAGCGGAAGGATTACCTGAATGAAACGTTCTGACCGACTTTCCCAGATCGTCCAGCACCTGCGCGACGGTCGCCTGGTAACCGCGCAGAAGCTCGGCCAATGGCTAGAGGTCTCCGAGCGCACGATCTATCGCGATATTGCCGACCTGCAGTCGACCGGCGTCCCCATCGACGGCGAGGCCGGCGTCGGCTACCTGATGCGTCAGGCCGTCGTTCGCCGGGTGTCGCCATCGACCGGCCGAGGGCCGGTCGATGGCGGGCCCGACAGAGCCTCGAGCCAGGTCTGAGGATTGAACCATGCGTCGCGCCGACCGGCTCTTTCAGATCGTCCAGCATCTGCGCGGCGGCCGCCTTGTTACCGCGCAGAAGCTCGGCGAATGGCTCGAAGTCTCAGAGCGCACAATCTACCGCGACATCGCGGACCTGCAGTCGACCGGCGTGCCGATCGATGGGGAAGCAGGAGTGGGTTACCTGATGCGGGAGGGCTTTGATCTCCCGCCACTGATGTTCACCCGGGACGAGATCGTGGCGCTGGTCGCCGGGGCCCGCATGGTCCGTGCGTTCGGCGGTGCCGCGATGGCGCGTGCGGCCGACGAGGCGCTGGTCAAGATCGGCGCGGTGCTGCCCGAAAACGAGAAGGACCGCATCGCCAAGACCGAGATCCATACGCCGATGTGGGTTGTGACCGACGCCGACCGCGCCAATATCGACCTGCTCGAGCGCGCCGTCGAGCGGCGCGATGTGCTGACCCTCGACTACCGGGACGAAGCCGGGCGTTCGACGGCACGCGACGTACGTCCGCTTGGCCTATGGTTCTGGGGCAAGGTGTGGACCCTTGCCGCCTGGTGCGAGTTGCGCGACGACTTCCGCGCCTTTCGTATCGACCGCCTCGCTTCGGTCGCGCCTGCGGGCCGCACTTTCAAGCCCGAGCGCGGCAAGCTGCTGGCGGACTTCTACCGCCGCATGGAGCGGGAACGCGAGCCGCTGATGGACCGACAGCTGCGGCTGTAGAGCATGCTGCCTTTGGCTTGAGGCAGGCTTCAGCCGCAAAGCCGTTGGGACCGGGTGCCAACGACTTTGAGGTTTGACCGTTGGCGCTGCCCCTCACCTGCCTGCCGGCATCCTCTCCCCGTAAACGGGGAGAGGCACGATTGCCGCTTTGATTTCGCCAATCGCCAACGTTGCAGAACAGGCGCCTTCATAAACGGCCGGCGTCCTTCTCCCCGTTTACGGGGAGAAGTGCCCGGCAGGGCTATGAGGGGCAGCGCCAATCGTTAAAATCTACTATTGGCGGCTCCAAACCCAGCGCAAATCGGACGTCCCGAGACCCTCAGGACGGCCGATTGCAAGCACTCGGGCTAGCGAAGCTTAGCCCTCAGGCCGTGGCCTCCGCGGCCACCTTCGCGTCGATTGTCTTCGCAAAGGCGACGGCGGTGTCGGCCATGCGGTTCGAGAAGCCCCATTCGTTGTCGTACCAGGAAAGGACCGAGACGAAGTCGCCGTCCATCACCTTGGTTTGGTCGAGCGCCACGGTCGAGGAATGCGGATCGTGGTTGAAGTCGACCGAGACGTTCGGGTCGTAGGTGACGTTGAGAATGCCCTTCAGCCAGCCCTTGGAAGCCGCGACGATTGCCTCGTTCAGCTCCTGCGCCGTTGTCTTCCGAGAGGCCTTGAACTTCAGGTCGACGAGAGAGACGTTCGGCGTCGGCACGCGGATGGAAATTCCGTCGAGCTTCCCCTTCAGTTCCGGCAGCACCAGGCCGATCGCCTTGGCAGCGCCAGTGGAAGTCGGGATCTGCGAGAGTGCTGCGGCGCGGGCCCGGTAGAGGTCCTTATGCAGCGTATCCAGCGTCGGCTGGTCGCCGGTGTAGGAATGGATGGTGGTCATCATTCCCTTCTCGAGGCCGACGGCCTTGTGCACGACCGCCGCCAGCGGCGCCAGGCAGTTGGTCGTGCAGGAAGCGTTCGAGATGACCAGGTGGTCCTTGCTTAGCTTGTCGTGGTTGATGCCGTAGACAACCGTGAAGTCGGCACCGTCCGAAGGTGCCGAGACGATGACACGCTTGGCGCCTGCAGCAAGGTGGGCCGCGGCCTTGTCACGCGCGGTGAAGATGCCGGTGCATTCGAGCGCGATATCGACACCGAGCTCCTTCCACGGGAGCTGCGACGGGTCCTTGATTGCGGTGACCTTGAACTTCTCGGTTCCGATCTTGATCGAGTCACCCTCGACAGCCACCTCGTGCGGGAACCTGCCGTGGATGGAATCGTAACGCAGCAGGTGCGCGTTGGTCTCGACCGGCCCGAGATCGTTGACGGCAACAATCTCGATATCCTTGCGGCCCGATTCATAGATCGCGCGCACGATGTTGCGGCCGATGCGGCCAAATCCGTTGATGGCAACTCTGACGGTCATGATTTCCTCCTACGCGGCGGGGCGTTGGCTGTCCTGGGAATAGATGCCCGCCGCTTCATAGCGTCGGGTATCCAAAGAATCCAGCACCGAGCGCTCACATTTAAACCGATTAAATGCACCTCGGCGGCAACCGTATCGCTTCGTTTCGTCACCCTGTGCAGGCATTCCTGGGATTATCCCCGAATGCCTGCAGGATCCCTTTGTGCCGCAAGTTCCTGTCGCAAACATGGGACAGTTTGCGGAACTGCTTATGCGCCGAGGCGCTCCTCGGCCGCCTTGGCCGCGGCCTCGGCGGTGATCCCGAAATGCGGGTAGAGGTCCTCGGCCTTGCCGCTGGCGCCGAAGCCTTTCATGCCGATGAAGATGCCGTCCGGGCCGATGAAGCGGTCCCAACCCTGGCGGATGGCTGCTTCGATTGCAACCTTCACCTTGGCCTTGCCGATGATCTTCGCCTTGTAGTCGTCGCTCTGCGCCTCGAAGAGCTCGAAGGCGGGCACGGAAACGACCCGGGTCGGATGGCCGCGTTCGTCGAGAAGCTTCTTGGCCGCGACGGCGATCTCCACTTCCGAGCCGGTGGCGAAGATCGTTACAGCCGCTTCGCCATTCGCCGCCGCGAGCTCATAGGCGCCATAGCGGCAGAGGTTCTCCTCGACATATTCCGTGCGCAGCGCCGCCACGTTCTGGCGGGTGAGCGCCAGCGTCGACGGGCTCTTCGTCGATTCCAGCGCGAGCTGCCAGCATTCGGCGGTCTCCACCGCGTCAGCCGGGCGGAAGACGATGTGGTTCGGGATGGCGCGCAGCGCGGCCAGATGCTCGACCGGCTGGTGGGTGGGCCCATCCTCGCCGAGGCCGATCGAATCATGCGTCATGACGAAGATCGAGCGTATGCCCATCAGCGAGGCAAGCCGCATGGAAGGCCGGGCATAGTCGGAGAAGCAAAGGAAGGTGCCGCCGTAAGGGATGATGCCGCCATGCAGCGCCATGCCATTGATGGCCGCGGCCATGCCGTGCTCGCGGATGCCGAAATGGATGTAGCGGTTGCCGTAATTGCCGGGCGAGATTTCCTTGGTCTGGCTGGTCTTGGTGTTGTTGGAGCCGGTGAGGTCGGCCGAGCCGCCGATCGTCTCGGGCACGAGGCCGTTGATCACTTCCAGCGCCATCTCGGATGACTTGCGTGTCGCGACCTTTGGCTTGTCGGCGACGAGCTTCTTCTTGTACGCGGCGATCGTCGCATCGAAGCGCTCCGGCAGGTCTCCGCGGATGCGGCGCTCGAACTCGGCGCGAAGCTTGGGGTCGGCAGCTTCGAGGCGCTTCTGCCACTCGGCGCGCTTGCCGGCCGACGCGGCGCCGGCCTTGCGCCAGGCGTCAACGATGTCGTTCGGAACCTCGAATGGCGGGTAGTCCCAGCCAAAGAACTTGCGTGCCCCGGCGATCTCTTCCGCACCGAGCGGCGAGCCGTGCGCCTTGGCCGTGCCGGCCTTTGTCGGCGCGCCCCAGCCGATCGTCGTCCTGGCGGCGATCAGCGTCGGCCGGTCGGACCTCTTCGCCCTTTCCAGCGCGTCCGTGATCTGGTCGGGATCAAGCCCGTCGATCTCGATCGTGTTCCACCCGGAAGCGGCGAAGCGTGCCGGCTGGTTGGTCGAATCGGCGAGCGAGACCGAGCCGTCGATCGAGATGCCGTTATTGTCCCAGAAGACGATCAGCTTGTTGAGCTTCAGGTGACCGGCCAGCGAGATGGCCTCCTGGCTGACGCCTTCCATCAGGCAGCCGTCACCGGCCAGCACATAGGTGTAATGGTCGACGAGCTCGTCGCCGAAGGTAGCGTTCATGATGCGCTCGGCGAGCGCGAAGCCGACGCTGTTGGCAAGCCCCTGGCCGAGCGGGCCGGTGGTCGTCTCGATGCCCGCCGCATGGCCGTATTCGGGATGGCCGGCCGTGCGCGAGCCGACCTGGCGGAAATGCTCGATCTGATCCAGGGTTATGTCGGGATAGCCGGTCAGGTAGAGCAGCGAATAGAGCAGCATCGAGCCGTGACCGGCCGACAGGATGAAGCGGTCGCGGTCGGGCCAGTGCGGGTCGGCCGCGTCGTATTTCAGGAATTTCGTGAACAGCACAGTCGCGATTTCGGCCGCGCCCATCGGCAGGCCTGGATGGCCCGAATTGGCCTTCTCGACGGCATCGATGGAAAGGAAGCGAATGGCGTTGGCCATCCGGTCATGTTGTGCGCGCTCGTGCATGTTCACTCGCAGGGCTGGAGGATTGACAAAGCCTGTGCGGAAGGCCAGCGACACATAGCAGTTGGCGTCCGCCTGTCAACAAAAGTGGGACGGCGGCGGGCGCCTTCAAGCCCTATGCTCGCGCTTCAGGAAATCGACGAAGGCGCGCAGCGGTCCGGGCATCTTTCGCCGGCTCGGATAATAGAGGAAGGGGCCAGGAAAGGGCGGCGACCAGTCGTCCAGCACCGGCTGCAACGACCCGTCGGCCAGCTCCTTCGCCGCGAATTCCTCAAAGGTGTGGATCAAGCCCAGACCCTGCACGGCAAGTGCGACCTCCAGATCGCTCGACGTGGCGATGAGTGGCCCCTCCGGAACGACCTTGATCACCTCCCCTGCCCGCTCGAATTCCCAGGTCAGTGTGACGCCGCTCGCAAAGCGATGGCGAATGCAGGCATGATCGAGCAGATCGCGCGGATGGGTCGGCCGGCCGCGCGCCGCTAAATAGGCCGGCGCGCCGGCCGTCACGAAACGCTGCTGGCGCGGGCCGATCGGAACGGCGATCATGTCGCGCTCCAGCCGCTCGTCATAGCGCACGCCTGCATCGAAGCCGGCGGCGAGCACGTCGATGAAGCTGTCCTCGGCCGTCACCTCGAGTACAATGCCTGGATGCTCCGCCAGGAAGCGGCCGAGCAGCGCTGGCAAGACGACGCGGGCAACCACGGTGGGCACGTTGAGGCGCAAGGTGCCGACCGGGCTGTCGCGGAAGCTGTTGACCGCATCGAGCGCCGCTCCGATCTCGCCGAGCGCCGGCGTCAGCCGCTCGTAGAGCTGCGCGCCCGCTTCGGTCAGAGTGACGCTTCGGGTCGTGCGGTTGATGAGGCGCACGCCGAGCCGCGCCTCCAGCCGGCGCAGCGCCTCGCTGAGCGACGAGGCGGAGACGCCGCTGAGCACGGCCGCGCTCCGGAAGCCGCCTGCGCGGGCGACCGCAGTGAACGCATCGAGATCGGCAAGGTCCGGTGAAGGCATTGTTCGAAATTCCGCACGGCCCGTTCGGCTTTGGACGCATTATCGCACGAACGCGGCGGAGGCATATAGCCCCCGTAATTGAATTCCACTTCCAGGACGAAAGGAACCGACCATGGAAATGCGTCAATTGGGCAAAACCGGCCCGGCCGTTTCGGCGCTTGGTCTCGGCACGATGGGAATGTCCGACATGTATGGCCCGGCCGACCGCGTCGAGAGCATCGCAACCATACACGCCGCGCTGGAGGCCGGCATCAACCTCATCGATACAGGCGACTTCTACGGCATGGGCCACAACGAGATGCTGATCGGCGAGGCGCTTGCCGGCGGCCGGCGCGACAAGGCTGTGATCAGCGTGAAATTCGGGGCTTTGCGTGATCCGGCCAATCAATGGGTCGGCTACGACGCACGCCCCGCGGCAGTGAAGAGCTTCGTCGCCTATTCGCTGCGGCGTCTCGGCGTCGATCACATCGATATCTACCGGCCTGCCCGGCTCGATCCCGATGTCCCGATAGAGGAGACGATCGGCGCCATCGCCGATCTGGTGAAGGCCGGCTATGTCCGCCATGTCGGGCTTTCGGAGGTAGGTCCGGACACGATCCGCCGTGCGGCGGCCGTGCATCCGATTGTCGATTTGCAGATCGAGTATTCCTTGATCTCGCGCGGCATCGAAGACCTAATCCTGCCGACGGTTCGCGAGCTCGGCATCGGCCTCACCGCCTATGGCGTGCTGTCGCGCGGCCTGATCAGCGGCCATTGGAGCAAGGACCGCAAGGTCGAGCGCGATTTCCGCGCGCACAGTCCGCGTTTCCAGGGCGAGAACCTCGACCGGAACCTGGCTCTGGTCGAGGCGCTGCGGAGAGTGGCCGAAGCCAGGGGCGTGTCGGTGGCGCAGATCGCGATCGCCTGGGTCGCGGCGCAGGGCAAGGACGTCGTCCCTCTCGTCGGCGCCCGCCGCCGGGACCGCCTCGCCGAGGCGCTTGGCGCGCTGAAGGTCAAGCTCGATCCGTCCGATTTTGCCGAGATCGAGAGGGCCGTGCCGAAGGGGGCGGCCGCCGGAGAGCGCTACGCGCCTGCCGGAATGGCCACGCTCGACAGCGAGAAATAATGGGGAATAGCGAATAGGGGTTTCAGAGGTCCTGTCCGATGGCGCTTCTTTTTTTCCCTATTCGCTACTCGCTATTCCCTATTCGCTATTTTTCCAGTCCGCCGTGGAAAGTTTTTAAGCAATTTGCCGGCCAATTGCAGGGGAAAGCGAAAGCGCTCAGTTGACGCCCTGTTCAAGCCGCGCCTAATTTTCTTTGTGTAAGGCGTTAGGATCGCGCGCGATTCGGTAATGGGCGGGGTCTGGACGAGTACCATGACCGGGGAAGCGACACTTAGGGAAGTCATCGGACGGCTCGGCCGCGCCATGGAGGCGCTCGAGCAGGCGGTCGTCCTACGTCTCGAACACGAGCAGGATTATTCCGAAGCCGAGGCCGAGGTGCAGCGCATGAATGCGGATCGCGCCAGGCTGGCGACCGAGCTCGACAATTCCGAGGCTCGTGCCGAGCGGCTCGAAGAAGCCAACAAGGAGGTCTCGCGCCGGCTGGTGACGGCGATGGAGACGATCCGCGCGGTTCTCGACAGGTAGGAGCATCGACGATGGCGCAGGTCACCGTGACGATCGACGGCAAAGCCTATCGCATGGCCTGCGACGAAGGCCAGGAGGAGCACCTGATCGATCTCGCTCAGCGCTTCGACCGCTATGTCGCTCATCTCAAGGAATCGTTCGGCGAGATCGGCGACCAGCGGCTGACAGTCATGGCCGGGATCATGGTGATGGACGAGCTCGCCGAGCTGCAGAAGCGCATCCAGGGCATGGAAGGGGAAATCGGCACGCTGCGCAAAACCCGCGACGAGGCACTGCTCAAGGCCGACAAGAACGATGCCGCCCTTACCGGCGCGCTAGGTGCGCTCGCCGAGCGCATGGAGGCGCTGGCGCAGAGGCTGGCGCTGCCTTCGGCGGGGTGAAGGGCTCGTCCTCGGCCGCCTGCGCCTCTTGCTGAGCCCAACCTAGCGCGCGCTACTCGATTGAGCCCTAAACAGACTTATATGGCAAAGACATCCAGGCCATCGACACCTGGTTCCAGCAAGCGAAACCCCCGTGCGAGATAATAGGGAGAATTCGTCGGTGTCGCACAAAGGTAGCAGGTGCCGTGACCCAGTCGCGCGGCTTGCCCCCGTGCCGCTTCGATAAGCTCACCCGCCACCCCCTGTCTTCTGAACTCCGGTTCCACCCAAAGCGCAGCGATCCAAGGGGAATACTGCGGGCGAGTTTCGAGGTCATTATCGATCAAAAGCACGGATCCAGCATACTGTTTGCCGATATGCGCAACCAGTGCTGAGGGGATGGCGTCATCATCACCGTCGACCATCCGCTCGATGCCTGATCGATATTCAGCGAGCGACACGTCGGTGTTCGTCCACCATTCGTACCAGGCGCGATCCGCAACCGTTTTCGCGAACGCCCGAACGCTTCGCAAATTACTGATGATCATCATTTTGCTTCCGTGCCAGCATGAGGTCAGGTTTCCGATCAGGACGGCTTCTTGCTGAGAAGCAACCCCATCTCCTTCTGAACCTCGAGCAGACCGCCCCCTTGGCGGAAAGCATCATCAATCGCTCCGCGGAAGCTCCTTAGCTCAGAATCGCCGGCATTGTCGCCAGGCGGATAGGAAGTGAGTGCGAGAAATACATCCTCGGGATCGGTTATCCGCAGGCTCGCCGGATGCTGGGCTCTGGTCACATTGCCGAATTGCGACCGCATCAGCCGTTCGGCGGCATCAAACCCGAAGACCGCAGCCACCGGCTCGGATGGAGCACTGCCGAATACGGTCGTCAATTCGTAAAGCTCACGCATATTGCCGGCGCCGTTGGTGGTGACCGCAAGGACACCTCCGGGCTTGAGCACGCGGTACATTTCCGCGATGCCGGCGGCCGGGTCGGCGACGTGGTAGAGCATATGCATCGCGATAACCAGCTCGAAGGTGCCGTCGCCGAAAGGGAGGCTTGCGGCATCTGCTTGAACACCGGCAACTGAACTGAGCGGGAGCGGCCGCAACCGTTCCATCGCTTCCTGGACCATCCCGGGCGACAAGTCGGCAAGTGTCAGCTCGAGCTTTTCCGGCAGCATGTCCGCTACCCCAGCCCAAAACCAACCCGGACCGCAGCCAATGTCGAGTACGTGATCCCCGGGTTTGAGGGGCAACTGTCGCGCGACCCACGCAAACCAGGGTATTTCGGCAACCGAATATTCCGTGTGGAGACGGGCTCGCGCGGCCAGCTTGCGGCTGTCGCGATACTGCTCGGCCATGTCTTTGGATCTGGATGACACACGCTTCTCTATAGCGTTTCTAACCTTTCAACCCTCGCGCGTGAGCCTACGCATCGTGCTGGCGAGAGGCAACGCCACGTTACCAGGTCGCATGGACATTCTGGTGAAGATCGTATCACCGCATCGGCACGGTCAGCGCTTCGCGGCCCCAAGCGGCACTCGCACCCCGCGCGGCACGACGAGCACACGCAGCGGCCGGGCACGCCCGCGTATCTCGATCTCACGAGACTGGAAGCGCGAGAAGTCGAAACCGGACAGCTTCGCCGCGGCCTCCGAAATGACGATGTCGGCGTCGAGCTCCTTCGCGGCCGCCTCGAGCCGGCTGCCAATATTGACCGCATCGCCGATCGCCGTCACCCCCATCGTCGCGCCGTAGCCGATTGTGCCGACGATCGTCTGGCCGACATGGATGCCGATCGCCACCTTGATCGAGGTGCGGAGTTCGGCCGCAAGGTCGTCACTCAGCCGGTTCACGCCCTCGATGATATTGGTCGCGGCGGTGATCGCCTGGCGACAGGCCTCGCCCGGCGGCGTCTCGAGGCCGAACAGCACCATGGCGCCGTCGCCGATGAATTTGTCGAGCCTTCCGCCGGCCTTCTCCACCGCGCTGCCGATAATACCGAAATAGCGGTTGAGCAGAAAGACCACGTCGAAGGGCAGGCGCTGGTCGGCGAACTCGGTGAAGTGGCGCATGTCGCAGAACATCACCGCCACGACTTTCTCGTGCCCGGGCTCGGCGACCGCAGTTTCGGCCGGCATCTCCTGTTGCGGCTGCGGCCTAAGCAGCGGCGCCACCGTGAGGCTTCCGACCGGCCGCAACTGGCAGGCCAGCCGCACATCGCTCTCCGCATGAATGCGGCCAAGCGTCGCCGCTTCGACCGGAGTCGGCTTCGGCTGCTCTGAAAGTCCTTCGACCACCCGGACGCGGCAGGTTGAGCAGCGGCCGCGGCCCCCGCACACCGAATAATGGTGAATGCCGCCGAGCCGGCTCGCATCGAGCACGCTGTAACCTCTCGGCACGCGCACCGTCACCCCGTCGCCATAGCGGATTTCGACGAGGTTGCGCCGCTCGATCTGGTCGCGCAGAAGGCGCGCCCCGAGCACCGTGGCGACGACAATCGCGAAGGCAAGGTAGATCGCGCGATCAATCTCTTCTTTTGTCGCGGCCAGTTGGGCGGCGACGGAAGCTTCGAGGCGCATAGGGCTCGGCTGCATCGCCGCGACCGTCTGGCCGGCATGGGCGAAACCGAGCAAGGCCAGCACGGGAAGCAGGACCGCAAGGATCAGCAGCCACGGCGCCGCTCGGGCGTACCAGTTGCGGTAGCGCAGCCAGAAATAGAGGCCGAGACAGCCATGGGCCCAGATGACGACGAGCGCCACGGCCTGCTTGACGCCACCGGCGGGCGCCGCGACCCACAGCGACCGGACGACATATTCGTAGCTATCCTGCACGCCGAACATGCTGTGCATGATGCGCGTGCCGACGACATGCTCGGCAATGAGGAGCGGGATTGCCAGGCCGAGCACCAGCTGCGCCCATTCGCGCAGCGGCATGGCGAGCGTACGCCGCCGATAGAGCGCATAAAGCGTGAGGGTGACATGTATAAGCGCCGAGCCGTAGAGGAGGATGGTGCCGAGCGGGCTACGCCAGATCATGACAAAAAGACGTCGGGCGCTCTCCGCCGTTTCCAGCGAGATGAGGTTCAGAGCGTGGTTGCCGAGATGCAGCACCACGAACGCCATCAGCACCAGGCCCGAGCCGAGCCTGGCATTGCGCAGAAGGGATTCGTGTGCCCAGCTCAGTGGCAAGGGCGGTGGGGCAGGTATGTCGCTCATGCTTCGTGGATCGTTCGCCGACCTCTTTTATTCCTGATTCCCCCAGCGCGTTTAGATCAAGTTGGCCGGCCGTGATAGCCCGCGCCCGATCAGCTTTCCGTGCGGCCCCTTTCGCAGTTGCGAAAAACAATGTATGAGCCCGCGCGACGTAATCAGGCGATGCCGGCTGAAGCTTGCCCGCGCCTGCCATTTCCCGAGTTCGAGAAAGCATGAACCTCCGCAATATCGCGATCATCGCGCATGTCGACCATGGCAAGACCACCCTGGTCGACGCGCTCCTCAAGCAATCCGGCGCCGTGCGCGAGAACCAGCGCGTCGCCGAACGCGCGCTCGATTCCAACGACCTGGAAAAGGAGCGCGGCATCACCATCCTCGCCAAGGCGACCTCCGTCGTTTGGAAGGACACACGTATCAACATCGTCGACACGCCCGGCCACGCCGATTTCGGCGGCGAGGTGGAACGCATATTGAACATGGTCGACGGAGCGATCGTGCTCGTCGACGCGGCCGAGGGGCCGATGCCGCAGACAAAGTTCGTCGTCGGCAAGGCGCTTAAGGTAGGCCTGCGTCCGATCGTCGCCATCAACAAGATCGACCGGCCGGATGCTCGTCATATCGAGGTCGTCAACGAGGTGTTCGACCTTTTTGCCGCTCTCGACGCGACCGACGAGCAGCTCGACTTTCCGATCCTTTACGGCTCCGGCCGCGACGGCTGGTTGGCCGCCAATCCCGAAGGTCCGAAGGATGAGGGCCTCGCACCGCTCTTCGATCTCGTGTTGCAGCACGTGCCCGCGCCCAAGGTCGGCTCCGGGCCGTTCCGCATGATCGGCACGATCCTCGAGGCCAATCCCTTTCTCGGCCGCATCATCACCGGCCGCATCGATTCTGGTTCGGTTCGGCCGAACCAGGCCGTGAAGGTGCTTTCGCACAAGGGCGACCTCATCGAGCAGGGCCGGATCTCGAAGATCCTCGCCTTCCGCGGCCTGGAGCGGCAGCCGATCGAGGACGCTGGCGCCGGCGACATCGTCGCGATCGCCGGGCTCACCAAAGGCACGGTCGCCGATACCTTCTGCGATCCGGCCGTCACCGAGCCGCTGCCGGCGCAGCCGATCGATCCGCCGACCGTGACCATGTCCTTCCTCGTGAACGATTCGCCGCTCGCCGGCACCGAGGGTGACAAGGTGACGAGCCGCGTCATCCGCGACCGGCTGCTGCGCGAGGCGGAGGGCAATGTCGCGCTGCGCATCGAGGAGTCGCCGGAAAAGGACTCCTTTTACGTCTCCGGGCGCGGCGAGCTGCAGCTGGCCGTGCTGATCGAGACCATGCGCCGCGAGGGCTTCGAGGTCGCCGTGTCGCGGCCGCGCGTCGTCATGCAGAAGGACGAAAGCGGCCAGCTGCTGGAGCCGGTCGAAGAGGTCGTCATCGACGTCGACGAGGAGCATGCTGGCATCGTCGTGCAGAAGATGTCGGAGCGTAAGGGCGAGATGGTCGAGCTTCGCCCCTCCGGCGGCAATCGCCAGCGCCTCGTCTTCCACGCTCCGACGCGCGGGCTGATCGGCTACCAGTCGGAGCTCCTTACCGACACACGCGGCACGGCCGTGATGAACCGACTGTTCCACGCCTACGAGCCGTTCAAGGGCGAAATTCCCGGCCGCATCAACGGCGTGCTGATCGCCAACGAGGCTGGCGAGGCGGTCGCCTATGCCTTGTGGAACCTCGAGGACCGCGGGCCGATGGTGATCGACCCCGGCGTCAAGGTCTATGCCGGCATGATCATCGGCATCCACACGCGCGACAACGACCTGGAAGTGAACGTCTTGAAGGGCAAGAAGCTCACCAACATCCGTGCCGCCGGCAAGGACGAGGCCGTGCGTCTCACCCCGCCCGTGCGCATGACGCTTGAGCGCGCGCTCGCCTGGATCCAGGATGACGAGCTGGTCGAGGTGACGCCGAAGTCGATCCGGCTGCGCAAGCTCTATCTCGATCCGCACGAGCGGAAGCGGTTCGAGAAGCAGCGCGCCGGGGCGGCCTGATTGGCCGAACGGCCGGCGTTCACCCCTTTTCAACCGCGTGTCAGATTGTCCAGCCAGAGCCAGGTGAGCATTCTACTGGTACCCACATACGCCTCCGCCTGAGCGTGATTGAGCTGCCGGTTCTTCGGCGTGGGTCCCGGCTGGATGCCGTTCTGCCTCAGCCTCATCAGCACGGGATCGAGTGTTTCCACAATCCTTCTCGCCGGCCCGTCCGGGCCGGCATAGACCGTAATGAACTTTCCGGCCTGCGGGCCCGAATTGAAGCTTTCATAGCAGCCGGGCAGAACCACTTTGTGATGGGTGTGCAAGAGACGCAGTGTCGGAAGTATGACACTCGCCAGTTGCTCATGGTGCTGCGTTGATACGGTAACATGCAGCTTGTAGCCACTGCGATGCGGCGTCTTCACCAGAGTTTCGGCGAACGGTAGAAACACCTCATATTCATTATCCGGCTGCCCGTAGAGATGATGAGTGATTATCGGCGCCCTCGCCATTAAAGTTGCCTCACCTGGAAACGGTCCGCAGACGCCGGTCAGTCTGGCGCGCCTGGACCGGGCCAGCTCTTTCCCTGCTCAGGACCGCATCAGAGCTAAGCAGATGTCTGCGCTAGGCCGAGGGATATCGGCCCAGCGTTTCGGGATTGTAGCGCCGCGCCAGCACTTCCGTTTCCGCGCAGTAACCGACTTTAATTGAGCAGCCCGCTTTCGACTCCAGCCTCGCGTGCCGCCTGGTCGAGACGCCGGTCGAGCGTAGCCAATGGCAGGCGCCGCCGCTGGGCGAGTTCCAGATAGGCCGCATCGTAGACTGTCAGGGCATAGCGATCTGCTAGAGATAATGTCGCCTGCCACGCATGCAGGTTTGTCTCCTGATCTATCTCGATCGGCAAACGGGCAAGCCGAGCCAATGCCTCATCTCGGAACTCGAGGCTCATCCGACTTCGACGAACCGCCATTCGAAGGCCGTTCGCAACTTCCAGCCGCCACAAACCAGGAGCGAATGCACCCGACGACGCTATGCGATCGAAGATTGCATCGATCGTGGGTGTGGCTTCATCATCGAAAACCCATGCAAGCGAGATGGAAGCATCGAGGATGATACTCACTTGCGGCCTTCCTCGATCAACTCCTTGATCGAGATGCCACCCAAAGTCACTCCTTTCCGCATTGCCTTGATCTCCTCCACCGCCTTCCTGGCGTCGCTTCTGTCGACGGCGGCCTCGGCAGGGCCGACCAGCCGCGCGACAGGCTTGCCGTGGCGTGTGATGATGATCTCCTCGCCCTGCTCGACGAGATCCAGCAGCGACCCGAGGGTGTTCTTGGCTTCAAAAGCTCCTACGCTACGCATGGAATTCCTCATTTAAGCTAGCTTAAGCTAGTCATAACTTCTTTATTGGTCAACACGCTGTCGTTCTGCGCAAGCGGCGCCCTATCCACTTTCACGTCCGTTTCGGTATGATCCCCTACGAATTGTTGCGGAGTTCACGATGTCGCTCACCTCCCTGCTCATCTTCGCCGGCGCGCTGATCGTCGCGGCCGGCTCACCGGGCCCGTCGATCGCCGCGCTCGTTGCGAGGATCATCTCCAGAGGCTGGCGCGATGTGCTGCCGTTCCTGGCCGCCATGTGGGTCGGCGAGGGCATCTGGCTGTCGCTCGCGGTGTTCGGCCTCGCTTTCGTGGCCCAGACCTTCCATTATGCCTTCGTCGTCGTGAAATGGATCGGCGTCGCCTATCTCGCCTGGCTCGCCTGGAAGATGTGGACCGCGCCGGTCGCCGTGCGCGAAGGCGAGTTGCCGAAGAACGATTCGGCGGCAAAGCTCTTCTTCGCCGGCATGGCGGTCACGCTCGGCAATCCGAAGATCATGATGTTCTATCTGGCGCTGCTGCCCACCATCATCGATCTCAACTCGGTCACGGTCCTCGGCTGGGCCGAGCTTACGATCACAATGGTTCTGGTTTTGATTACCGTCGACGTCGCCTGGGCGGCCGCGGCGTCGCAGGCACGCCGCCTGCTGCGGAGCGCGCCGGCCATGAAGATCGCCAACCGCATCAGCGCCGGCACAATGGCAGGCGCGGCTGCGGCGATTGCGGCGCGAAGCTGACCTTCGTCCTGCAGGTCCAAGTCTAATCGGTCGCGCCGAGGCGACTCTCTAGCTGCAGCCGGGCGCGGCGCCGGTGACCCCCTCCCCCTTGTGGGGAGGGATTGAGGGTGGGGGTCCCTCGCGATTGCCCTGCAATGTTAGCCGAAGCCCCTTTCGGCTTTGGTTGGTGCCTCGAACCCCCACCCTGTATCCCTCTCCACAACGGGGAGGGGGTCGTCGGCGTCGCGCCTTCCATGATCTCGGCGAGTGCGACGTTGCCTGGATCGAGATGAGAAACCTCACGCGGCTATCATCTTCACGCCGCATTTTCGCTGCCAGACAGGGCATGTCGCTAAACACGCGTCGTCTGATACGATTTGGTACGAGTCGTCTGATACGATCTGGTGCGATGAGTCGAAAAGCAAAGGGTGGGAGGAACCCATGGCGGTAAGGACCAAAGCCGAGGCGGCCAAGCGAGTGCCCGCGGTCCATGACGACATGCGGCATCTCCGCGAGATGCTTCTCGCGCGTGCGCCGCAGGAGGACCTCGCCGGCTACCGCCCTGCCGATCTCGATCGGGCCGTGGCGATCGCGCACGAGGTCCTTGCGACCCATAGGCGCGGCGCCTGCCTCATCGATATCCGAACCGAGCCGGGCATCGAGGCCTCCGGCCGGGCGGTGTCGCTGATTACGATCGTCAACGACAACATGCCTTTCCTGTTCGATTCCGTGCTTGGCGAGATCACCGAGAGCGCTGGCCAGCCGACACTCGTCACGCATCCCGTGGTCCGGGTTCTTCACGGCAAGTCGGGTGTCGCCGAGATCGTTGCCGAGGGCAAGAAACAGGAAAAGTCGGCCGACCGCGTCAGCGTCATCCAGATTCATGTCCCCAGGCTTTCAGAGGAACGTGCGCAAGGCCTGAAGACAAGCCTCGCGAAGGTGCTTGGCCAGGTGCGGGCGGCGGTCGAGGACTGGAAGCCGATGTTGGCGAGGCTCGATCGCGCCATCTCCGAATTCCGCTATGCGCCGGTGCCGCTCGACAGGGAGGATGTCACTGAGGCAATCGCCTTCCTGGAATGGCTGCGCGACGACAATTTCGTCTTCCTCGGCATGCGCGAGTTCCGCTACACGGGCGGTCAGGCGGACGGCTTCCTGGAGCGCACTGACGAGCCCGGGCTCGGCATACTTGCCGATCCTGACGTTCTGGTCCTGAGGCGGGGTAGCGAAGCGGTGTCGACGACCCCGGAGATCCGCGCGTTCCTGCATGGGCCCGAGCCGCTGATCGTCACCAAGGCCAATGCCAAGTCGATCGTGCACAGGCGCATCTATCTCGACTACATCGGCGTCAAGACCTACGACAAGAAGGGTCGGCTCGCCGGCGAGCTGCGCATCGTGGGCCTGTTCACCTCGACCGCCTATACCCGCTCGGTGATGAAAATTCCGTACCTGCGCTCAAAGGTTCAGGAAGTGATCGCCAAATCGGGCTTCAGCCCAAGCGACCACTCCGGCAAGGCGCTGACCAACGTGCTGGAATCCTACCCACGCGACGAGCTTTTCCAGGTCACAGTGCCGGTGCTGCGCAAGCATGCCGAGGCGATCCTGGCGCTCACCGAGCGGCCGCGTGTGCGCGCGCTCTACAGGATCGATCAGTTCGACCGCTTCGTCTCGGTGCTCGTCTTCGTGCCGCGCGACCGGTACGACAGTCAGGTGCGCGAAAAGATCGGAGATTATCTGAAGAAGGTCTTCAACGGCCGCGTTTCGGCCTTCTATCCGGCCTTTCCTGAAGGCAGCCTGGCCCGCGTCCACTTCATCATCGGGCGCTCCGGCGGCAAGACGCCGAAGATCGAGCAGGCCGAGATCGAGGCTGCCGTCCGCGATATCGTGCGTACTTGGGAAGATGCGCTTGCCGAGGCCGCCTCGAGCGGCAACATCGATGCGAAGCTCACCGGCATCGCCTCGCGCTTCCCGGAAAGTTACCGCGGCAGCTTCACGGCGGCCGAAGCGCTCGCCGACGCGGCCCATGTGGCGAAGCTCGACCCCGAAAACGCGATCGCCATCGAATATTATCGACACGTCGACCAGGGTCCGTCGCAGGCAGCACTGAAAATCTATCATTTCGCAACGCCGGTAGCGCTGTCCCGCCGCGTGCCGGTGCTCGAGAACATGGGTTTCCGTGTCATCAGCGAGCGCACCTTCGAGGTGGCCGACTCATTGGGCGACAGCTGCTTCATCCACGACATGGAGCTGGAAAACGCCTTCGGCCACTCGGTCGACCTCGGCCGGAGCGGCAAGCTTTTCGAGGACGTATTCCTCTCGGTCTGGCACGGAACCGCCGGCAATGACGGCTATAATGCGCTCTCCCAGACTGCGGGCCTTTGGTCGCGCGAGATCGGCATCCTGCGCGCCTACGGCCATTATCTGCAGCAGGCCGGCATCCCGCAAAGCCAGGGCTTCATCGCCGCCGCCCTCAACCGATATCCCGAGATCGCGCGTGCGCTGTTCTCGCTGTTTGCCGCGCGCTTCGATCCCGCCCGGCAGTCGGACGCGGAGGTGACGTCCAAACATCTCAAGGCCAAGATCAGGGATGCGCTGGACGAGGTGCCGAATATCGACGACGACACCATAATACGCCGCTATCTGAACCTCATCGAATCCTCGGTTCGCACCAACCACTTCGCGGCAGGCACCTATTCCGGCGACATTTCGCTGGCCATCAAGCTCGATTCCAAGCACCTTGACGGGCTGCCGGAGCCACGCCCCTGGCGCGAGATCTTCGTGTACGGCTCGGAGGTCGAGGGCGTGCATCTGCGCTTCGGCCCGGTCGCGCGCGGCGGACTGCGCTGGTCGGACCGTGCCCAGGATTACCGCACCGAGGTGCTGGGACTGGTTAAGGCGCAGCAGGTGAAGAACGCCGTCATCGTGCCGGTCGGCGCCAAGGGTGGCTTTTACCCGAAGAAGCTGCCTATGGGCGCTGGCCGCGACGCGATCTTCGAGGCCGGCACCAAGGCTTACGTCAACTTCGTCTCCAGCCTGCTCTCGATCACCGACAACATAGAGGGCACCGAGGTCGTGCCGCCGAAGGACGTAGTGCGCTATGACGGCGACGACCCCTATTTCGTCGTCGCCGCCGACAAGGGTACCGCTACCTTCTCCGATACGGCCAATGCCATCAGCCAGAAGTTCGACTTCTGGCTCGACGATGCCTTCGCGTCGGGCGGTTCCGCCGGCTACGACCACAAGAAGATGGGCATCACCGCGCGCGGCGCCTGGGAGGCGGTGAAGCGGCATTTCCGCGAGATGAACCGCGACATCCAGACGACGCCCTTCACCGTCGTGGGCGTCGGCGACATGTCAGGAGACGTGTTCGGCAACGGCATGCTGCTTTCGCAAAAGACCCGGCTCATCGCCGCCTTCGACCACCGCGACATCTTCATCGATCCAGACCCCGATGCGGCCGTCTCGTTCGAAGAGCGCAAACGCCTCTTCGCGCTGCCGCGCTCGAGCTGGCAGGATTACGACAGGTCCAAGCTGTCGAAAGGCGGCGTCATCGTCTCACGCAGCCAGAAGTCGGTGGCGCTGCCGCCGGAAGCGGCTCAGGCGATCGGCTTCGAGGGTACCGCCGCCTCCCCGGCCGAGATCATGAAGGCGATCCTCAAGGCTCCGGTCGACCTGCTTTGGTTCGGCGGCATCGGTACCTATGTGCGCGCCTCAACTGAAAGCGATGCCGAGGTCGGCGACCGCACCAACGATGCTATCCGCGTCACTGCGAGCGAGCTCAGGGTGAAGGTGGTCGGCGAAGGCGCCAATCTCGGCGTCACCCAGCGCGCCCGCATCGAGTTCGGCCTCCTCGGCGGCGCCTGCAATTCGGACGCGATCGACAATTCCGGCGGCGTCAATTCCTCCGACGTCGAGGTCAATATCAAGATCGCCCTCTCGCCCGCGCTGCGCAGCGGCGTGCTCGCCAGGCCGACGCGCAACAAGCTGCTCGCCGAGATGACCGACGAGGTGGCGCATCTCGTGCTCGCCAACAATTATCAGCAGACCTTGGCGCTGTCGTTGGTCCGCAAGCGTGGCCTTGCTGAGCTTCCCTACCAGGCGCGCTTCATGGCGGCGCTCGAGCAGCGTGGCCAGCTCGACCGTGCGGTTGAAACCCTACCCAGCGCCCAGGCGCTTGCCGAGCGTGAGAAACGCGGCGAGCCGCTGACCCGCGCCGAACTGGGCGTGCTTCTCGCCTATGCGAAGATCGTGCTCTTCTCCGAGATCGTCGCCAGCGGCGTGCCCGACGAGCCGCATTTCGAGAGCGACCTGATTGAATATTTCCCGGCGAAGATGCGCAAGAAATACGCCGCCGAGATCGGCCGTCACAGGCTGCGGCGCGAGATCATCGCGCGCGTGGTCGCCAACGACCTCGTCAATCGCGGCGGTCCTGCTTTCGTGAGCCGGCTGCAGGACCTGACGGGACGAACCGCGGCGGATGTCGTGCGCGCCTTCACCATCGCCAGGGACGGCTACCGCCTCACCGAACTCTATTCCGAGATCGACGCGCTGGACGGTCGCATCGACGGCCAAGTGCAGCTCGACCTCTATGCCGCCGTCGGCCGCCTGATCAATGCCTCCACCGTCTGGTTCCTGAAGAACATCGAAGACACCCCGATCGGTGAGCGCATCGCCGCGTTGCGGCAGGCCCGGGATGCACTGGAGCCGAAGCTGCCAACGCTGCTGCCTGATTTCCTGCGCGGCAAGCTCGAGGACAGGACACATGGCTTCCTCGAGGCCGGCGCGCCGGCGAAGCTCGCCCACCGTTTGGCCCTGCTCGAGGTGGAGGAGCTCATTCCCGATATCGCCCTGGTCGCGCGCCGCGGCAATACGGACCTGACAAATGCTGCCAAGGCGTTCTTCGCGGTCACCGAATCCTTCCGCATCAGCCGTATCGAGGAGGCGGTCCGCTCGATCTCCGTTACCGACTATTACGACGGCCTTGCGCTGTCGCGAGCCGCCGACGTGATCGGCAGCGCGCGGCGCGGCATAGCTGTGTCGGCGCTTACGGCCAATGGCGCGGACGGCGATCCCGTTGCGAACTGGCTCGCTGCCGGCGGCGAGCGCATCGCTCAAACGCGCGAGCAGCTGATCGCGCTGACCGAAGGCGGCGAGCTCACTGTATCCCGGCTGTCGGTGGCGTCGGGGCTGATGAGCGACCTGACCGCGCGATAGAGCATCGCATCCCCACAAACGTGGGAGGTACTTGCGCAGGCGTCTATGCAAATCAACGGCTGCTGCGTATCAGATCGACGGCAGCGCTACTTCGGCCCGACGGGCCGAGCTGGGTGACTGTGATTTGCAGCGGGCGCTACCGAAAGCGCATGGTCCCGATCCGAAGGTCAGCGGCATCAAGAAGTTGCAGACTTTTCGGACGAGATCATGCGACCAAACAACGAGTTAGATTCTGCTGTGGCCCCGGCCGGCGAGGGGGAGAGATCGATGACGAAAGTTTTGACCCCTGCGCCGCGGCGCGGGGTGTTGGGCTGGATGTTGTTTGACTGGGCGGCCCAGCCTTTCTTCACCGTCGTCACCACATTCATTTTTGGGCCCTATTTCGTTTCGCGCATGGCGAGCGACCACGCCGCGGGCCAGGCGGCCTGGGGATGGGCTATCGCGGCTGCCGGTCTCGTGATCGCGATCCTCTCGCCCGTTCTCGGCTCGGTCGCCGACCAGACCGGCCCGCGCAAGCCGTGGATCGGCTTCTTCGCCGTGATCCAGATCGCGGCGCTTTCACTGCTCTGGTTCGCGGCGCCCGGCTCGCCGCTGATCTGGCCGCTGGTCTTCTTCAGCCTCGCCTCGATTGCCGCTGAGTTTTCGATCGTCTTCAACGATTCCATGATGCCGCGCCTCGTCACCAAGGACGAGATCGGCCGCATTTCCAATATCGCATGGGGGCTCGGCTATCTCGGCGGCATGGTAGCGTTGATCTTCGTCGTCGGTTTCATCGCCGGTTCGCCGGAGACGGGCAAGACCATGTTCGGTCTCGACCCACTGTTCGGGCTCGACCCGTTGAGCGGCGAGGATGCCCGCTTCACCGGCCCGTTCGCGGCTCTCTGGTATTTCGTCTTCGTGTTGCCGATGTTCCTGTTCACACCCGACGCCGGCAAGGGCAAGCCGATCGGAGCCGCGGTGCGCGAAGGGCTCGCCGAGCTGAAGGAGACGGTATACGAGGCGCGGAAGCGATCAGGCATTCTGCGTTTCCTGATCGCCCGCATGATTTACCAGGACGGCGTCAACGCGCTGCTCGCGCTCGGCGGCACTTTCGCCGCCGTCATGTTCTCCTGGTCGATCACGGAGATCGGCCTCTATGGTATCATCCTCAACGTCGTCGCGATCGTCGGCTGCCTGGTTGCCAGCCGCCTCGATACCGCGCTCGGCTCGAAATGGGTTGTGCTGGCTTCGCTGGTAATGCTCATGATCGCGACGACCGGCATCATTTCGACGGGGCCGGGCTTCACCCTGTTCGGGCTGATTTCGCTCCCGACCGCCGATTCCGGCGGCCTGTTCGGGACGGCCGCGGAGAAGGCCTACATTATTTACGGCATCCTCGTCGGCCTCGCCTTCGGCCCGGTGCAGGCCTCGTCGCGCTCCTATCTGGCGCGCAGCGTCTCGGCCGAGGAGGCAGGCCGGTATTTCGGCATTTATGCGCTAGCCGGTCGCGCCACGAGCTTCAGTGCCCCCTTCCTGGTGGCGACGGTGACGGCGCTGACCGGTTCCGCGCCGGCCGGAATGGCCGTCATCATCCTTTTCCTGCTCGCCGGACTGATCATCCTGCTGCCGGCCCCCTACCCCGCGGACAATCCGGGCTGACCGGCATCGCTCAAGTCGGGATGGCGGATGCCGGCTTCAGGCTTCCCTGCCCATATCCATCAGCTTTTTGGCTTATGCCGTCTGGCCTATGGACAGCCGTGCTCTATTAGCTGCTTATTAGGTAAGGCGGTTCAAACTTGCTGAGCGCAAGACCTTCGTAACAGGAAATCACACAAAGTGATGCCCGACGCCGGACATATTATGTCAATAAAATGTCGAGGGTCGGAACCGCGTGGGGATATCGGCACCATGTCGCGAAAATACTTCGGAACGGACGGGATTCGGGGGCAGGCCAACAAGTTCCCCATGACGCCGGAAGTCGCCATGAAGGTGGGCATGGCTGCCGGATTGTCCTTCCAGCGCGGAAACCATCGCCACAGGGTGGTGATTGGCAAGGATACGCGTCTTTCCGGCTACATGCTGGAAAACGCGATGGTATCCGGCTTTTGCGCCGCCGGCATGGACGTGTTCCTGCTCGGCCCGATACCGACGCCGGCCGTCGCGATGCTCGTACGCTCGCTGCGCGCCGACCTCGGCGTCATGATCTCGGCTTCGCACAACCCCTATTACGACAACGGCATCAAGCTGTTCGGCCCCGACGGCTACAAGCTTTCGGATGACCTCGAGCTGCGCATCGAATCGTTGCTGGACAAGGAGATCGAGATCGCGCTCGCCGACCAGGATTCGCTCGGCCGCGCCAAGCGCATCGACGGCGTGCATGATCGCTACATCGAATTCGCCAAGCGCACCATGCCGCGCTCAATGTCGCTCGCCGGGCTGAGGGTGGTGATCGACGTGGCCAACGGCGCGGCCTACAAGGTAGCGCCCGAGGCTCTGTGGGAACTCGGCGCCGAAGTCATCACCATCAACAACGAGCCGAACGGCTTCAACATCAACAAGGAATGCGGCTCGACACACCCGGCCGGCCTGGCAAAGAAAGTCCATGAAGTGCGCGCCGACATCGGCATAGCGCTCGATGGCGACGCCGATCGCATGATCATCGTCGACGAGACCGGCGCGCTGGTCGATGGCGACCAGATCATCGCCCTGATCGCCGAATCCTGGCATCAGGCCGAGCGCCTGGCAGGAGGCGGCGTGGTGGCGACGGTGATGTCCAATCTCGGCCTGGAGCGCTTCCTTTCCGGCCTGGGGCTGTCGCTACACCGTACCAAGGTCGGCGACCGCTATGTCGTCGAATATATGCGTGCCCATGGCCTCAATGTCGGCGGCGAGCAGTCGGGCCATATCGTGCTTTCCGATTTTGCCACGACCGGTGACGGTCTCGTCTCGGCGCTGCAGGTGCTGGCCTGCATGAAACGGTCGGACAAGCCGATGAGCGAGCTCAGCCGCAAGTTCGAGCCTGTGCCGCAAGTCCTGAAGAACGTGCGGTTCTCTGGCGGCAAGCCGCTGGAGACCGCGCCGGTGAAAGCTGCGATCGAAGACGCTCGCAGCCGTCTCGGCAATACCGGCCGGCTGGTCATCCGGCCCTCCGGCACCGAACCGCTCATCCGCGTCATGGCTGAGGCCGACGACCCGAAACTCGTCGAGAAGGTGGTCAACGACATCGTCGACGTAATTTCCGACCTGCGGACCGCCGCCTAGAGCATTTTGCAGCCAAGTGGAATCACTTGGCGTTGCACAAATGCGGCAAAACAATCAGATAGAGCGGCAGCCCGGATTTATCCGGGCGTCAGCCGCTCTAGCGCATCGGACCTAACCGGAGGACCGCGTCAGCGAAAACAGCGCAGCGGTTTCGGGACAGATCCGATGCTCAGACAGCGGCGTAGTGCTCCTGCTTGAACCTGCGCCCCTCTGGCAGTCGGTCCTGAGCCCGTTGGGCGCCTGACAGCGCGCCCCGATGCAGTGCCCTTCTTCGCCAACCGGGCCCGCTGAATCCGGCAGCTCGCGAAGTTTTGCTGTTGCGCGACGGCATCGATCCGGCCGACTGCGACCTCCCTCCTGAGGTTTACATTCGGTGTCGGCATCCTAAGTTCCAAACTAGTGCCGCACCGACCGGCATGTACCCGGCGCACGGCGTGCAACGCCGGCGACCGCAATTGACTCAAGCAAGAACGAGAGGCGAGACATGACCGAAGTGAAAAACGGCGATGTCGTACGCGTTCACTATACGGCAAAACTGACCGACGGCACCGAGTTCGATTCTTCCGCAGGGCGGGAGCCGCTCGAATTCCGGGTTGGCGCCGGTCAGGTCATCTCGGGGCTTGACCGCAGGATGGATGGCATGACCGTCGGCGAGAAAAGCACGGTGACGGTTCCCGCCGAGGAAGGCTATGGCCTGCGCGACGAGGCCCAGGTGCAAACCGTACCGCGCTCCGCAGTGCCTGAGGATACGGAGGTCGGCTCCAGGCTGCAGGCGAACACGCCGGACGGCCGCAAGATTCCGCTGACCGTCGTCGATCTCGACGAGGAGCGGGCAACCGTCGACGCCAACCATCCGCTCGCCGGCCAGGACCTCGTATTCGACATCGAAGTCGTGGAGGTCGTGGGGCCCCAGCGGGCAGCATGATCCCGAACCCAAGGTCGCAGCAACGACTGTAGACCTTCTGGGGAGATCATTGCTCAAGGTCAGCGGGACGCTGCACGACGTCGCTTTCCCCGGCGCGCTGCGTTCCGATGGGCGCCTCGCGCCTTTGTCGACGGTTCGGTCCGGATCCCTTCAGGCTGCCTTTGCCTCGACCTCGATCGTCACGTGCGAAAGCTCGTGGATGTGGGCGAGCTTGCTACGGTAGTGCGAAGGCGCCATCGGCTTGTCGGACACCAGGGACAGGATCGCGCCGTGGTGCCCCGGCCCGAGCTGCCATACATGCAGGTCCGTGATGAGGTCGCCGTCGGTTTCTACGGCCTCCCTGATCTCATGCGGCAGGTTTTCGCCCGCCGGCACGTAGTCCAGGAGGACAGCGCTTGCATCGCGGACCAAGGTCCATGACCAGTTGAGTATGACGATCGCTCCGACAAGACCCATGGCCGGATCGAGCCAAATCCATCCATAGAGGCTGCCTGCCAGAAGCGCGACGACCGCCAGCACGGAAGTCAGCGCGTCGGCCAGCACGTGGAAATAGGCTGCGCGCAAGTTGTTGTCGCCTCGGCGCCGTTGATCCCGGTGCGGATCGTGATGATGGTCATGCCCATGATGATGGTGATGCCCGTCAGGCGAGCCATGTCCGTGGTGGTGATGCCCGCCGGAGAGCAGCCAGGCGCTCGCCAGATTGACCCCAAGTCCGATCAGGGCGACCAGGATCGCCTGACCGAATTCGATGGGCACCGGCGTGCGCAAACGCACAAGGCTCTCCCAACCGATCAAGAGCGCGATCAGCGCCAGCACGACGGCACTGGCGAAGCCCGCCAGGTCGCCGATCTTGCCCGTGCCGAAGGTGAACCGAGGATTGCGGGCGTTCCTGCGGGCATAGAGATAAGCCAGGGCCGCGATCAGCATGGCGGCGGCATGGGTGGACATGTGCCAGCCGTCCGCCACCAGCGCCATCGAGCCGTAGATCGTGCCCGCCGTGATTTCCACGACCATCATGGTGGCGGTCAGCGCGATCACGAACCAGGTGCGACGCTCGTTGCGCTCGTGATGCTCGCCGAGGAAGACATGCTCGTGGGAGCCCGGCGGCAGGCTTGGACTGTAGCTTGTGTTCATTTCAGATACGTCCTTATGACTTCACCGAGTTCGGCAACACCCGTCGCCCGAGCGGCATCGTCAGGCGCGCTCAGCACATGCTCGCGCAGATGTTCCTCCATCAGTTCCGCTGTCAGCCCGTTGATCGCACCTCTCATGGAAGCGACGAGCATCAGCACATCCGCGCAACCGATATCGGCTTCGAGCGCACGCTCGACGGCATCCAACTGCCCGCGCAGGCGGCGCACGCGGGCGAGCAGCTTCGGCTTTTGCGTAACGAGATGAGACATGCATCCTCCTTGACGCCAATATAGGGGGGAGGGGTATTCTCATCCACTCTTTCGAGCGGCCGAGCTCAATAATTTTGGAAATGCCGTCGACTTGACAGGCAGTGCAATCGGTTCCGCTGTTCGGCCCGAACGTGGTTAATCAACAGGGTTAAACCGCCCTTAACCTTTGCCAACCATTATCCATCCCGGATGCGGGGCGGGAAAGGGTCCCCCGCAGATTGCAGGGGTGACAGCAATGCTCAGAATGGCCAAGCAGTTTCTTGCGGCCGGGCTTATCGCGTTTGCGGGATTATTGTCCGCCCACGCCGCGGACCTTGCCGAGCCGCCCGTGGTCGAGTCACCGCCGCCTCCCATGGAGTTCGGCGGATGGTATATTCGCGGCGATCTCGATTACCACTGGTCGGATTTCCGCGGCGCCGACTACATCACCTACGGCGTCTGCGTCGATCCTTGCGGGGCGGTTGCAGTGCCCGGCTCAAACAGCTTCTCTTCAGGCGACCTCGGTGGCGCCTTCTCGCTTGGCGGCGGCGTCGGCTACCAGATCACCCCATATCTGCGCACCGACCTGACGGCCGACTACTGGTTCAGCTCGGACTTCGATGGGTCGACGGCGGATGACGTTTCGGTTTCGACAGACACATCCTCGTACAGCGCCTGGCTGCTGCTCGCCAACGCCTATGCCGATCTCGGCACCTATTACGGCTTCACGCCCTATGTAGGCGCCGGCATCGGCGGCGCTTACGTGAAGTGGGATGACCTCCACAATACGATCGGCGATGTGACGACGGTGCATGAGGGGGCCAGCAACTGGCGCTTCGCATGGGCGCTGATGGCCGGCACGGCCTACTGCCTGACCGGCAACCTCAAGCTCGACGTCGGTTACCGCTACACCCGCATCAATGGCGGCGAAATGTTCGGCCTTGCGCCGGATGGACCCGGCGGCGCCGGCCCCGGCTACGACAATGGGTTCAACGTGCACGAGGCGCGCGCCGGCCTGCGCTATTCGTTCGGCAATTCCGGTTGCGTCCCGCCGCCCGTACCTGTGGCCTATGAGCCACCGGCACCGGAGCCGGTGTACAAATAATCCCGCAAGCTCGCGAGATCGCAACCGCCCGGCCCGCAGCCGGGCGGTTTTGCATTGCAGGCACGACAGCGCTATCCGCCGATTGACCGGGCCGGATGTCCTCAAAGAAAGGTCGCGCTCGCGAGCCCTTGACGCTATAGAGGCCTTTCAATACTCGCCGGCTTCGTCCGGCCGCAGTCAAAGGAATGCCAATGGCCAATGTCGTAGTCGTCGGCTCGCAATGGGGCGATGAGGGCAAGGGAAAGATCGTGGACTGGCTGTCGGAGCGCGCTTCCGTCGTGGTGCGCTTCCAGGGCGGCCACAATGCCGGCCACACGCTGGTCGTCGACGGCAAGGTCTACAAGCTGTCGCTCCTGCCCTCCGGCGTCGTGCGGGAAGGCAAATTGTCGATCATCGGCAATGGCGTGGTATTCGACCCGCATGCCTTCGTCGCCGAGGTGGCGAAGCTGAAAGCCCAGGATGTCGACGTGACGCCCGAGCGCCTGAAGATCGCCGAGAACGCCGCGCTCATTCTCTCGCTGCACCGCGAGCTCGACGGCTTTCGCGAGGACGCCGCCTCGAACTCCGGCACCAAGATCGGCACGACCCGCCGCGGCATCGGCCCGGCCTATGAGGACAAGGTCGGCCGCCGCGCCATTCGGGTCATGGATCTCGCCGACCCGGAGACGCTGCCCACCAAGATCGACCGGCTGCTGTCGCACCACAACCCGCTGCGCCGCGGCCTCGGCCATCCCGAAGTCTCGTTCGATGCGATCCATCAGGAACTCACCTCGGTCGCCGCTGATGTGCTGCCCTACATGGACCGGGTCTGGAAGCTGCTCGACGACGCCCGCCGGGCCGGCGAACGCATCCTCTTCGAAGGTGCGCAGGGCACCCTGCTCGATATCGACCACGGCACCTATCCCTTCGTCACCTCGTCGAACACGGTGGCCGGGCAGGCGGCGACTGGCGCCGGCGTCGGCCCCGGCGCCATCGGCTTCGTGCTCGGCATCACCAAGGCTTACACGACGCGTGTCGGCGAAGGCCCCTTCCCGACCGAGCAGGTCAACGAGATCGGCGAGTTCCTCGGCACCCGCGGTCACGAGTTTGGCGTGGTTACCGGGCGCAAGCGCCGGTGCGGCTGGTTCGATGCGGTGCTGGTCCGCCAGGCAGTCGCCGTCAATGGCATCAAGGGCATCGCGCTCACCAAGCTCGACGTGCTCGACGGGCTCGACGAGATCAAGGTTTGCACCGGTTACCGTCTCGACGGCGAGCTGATCGACTATCTGCCGGCGAGCCAGGGCGCGCAGGCGCGCGTCGAGCCGGTCTATGAGACGCTGGAAGGGTGGAAGGCGACCACGAGAGGCGCGCGCAGCTGGGCCGACCTCCCCGCCCAGGCCGTCAAATATGTGCGTCACATCGAGGAACTGATCGGTGCGCCTGTTGCCTTGCTGTCGACAAGCCCCGAGCGGGACGACACCATACTTGTGACCGATCCGTTTCAGGATTAGAGCAAGAACTTGGCCATTTGCGCGCGCCTGGCGTTTCGTTGCGTTATTTTTGCCGGATTTCGCTCCCATAGGCGGCAAAGGAACAATCTCAGGTCAATCTCCGCATGGCAGATTTTGTTGCAGTACTAAGAAAGACGATCGACGGTCTCGCCGACAACACGCCGGCGATACGCGCGAAGGTCTATGAAAAGGCCCGCGCGACGGTCGCTGCCAAGCTTGCTGCCATCAACCCGCCGCCGCCTTCTGCCGTCGCAGAGCGGCAGAAGCGGGCTTTGGAGGATGCGATCAGTCAGGTCGAGGTCGGTTATTCGGGCAGCGGCGAAGACCCGTTCGACGAGCTCGAGAACGTCTTCGCCGATCTCACCCGCAAACAGCCTGCCGAGGCCAAAGCGCCACCGGCCGTCCAGCCGCAGCCGCCACCGCCGGTCCAGGCCGAGGTACGACCGCCGATCCAGGCAAAAGCCCCGCCGCCCGTCCTTGAGAAGGCTCCGCCGCCGGTCCAGGCCAAGGCTCCGCCACCGATCCAGCCGAAAGCCCCGCCACCCGTGCTGGAGAAGGCTCCCCCGCCGTTCCAGGCCAGAGCGCCGTTGGCGCCTGAGCCCAGGCCTCCAGTTCTTCTCGAGGCGCCTTCCGAAGAGCCCGCTCCGCCTGAAAGCGAGGCCGACCACAATGCGTGGTTCCAGCCGGCAGAAGCCGAAGATGAAACGGTGGATGCGCATGACGAGCGCCACGTAATCTCGTTCGATGCCGATGACGGCGGCGAGGAGGTTCCTGAGCGGAGGCCTGCCTTCGAGGAGCCGAGGCGCCGGCGCAGTTTTGCGCCGTTGATCGCCGCCGTAATAGTGCTGGCCCTGCTCGCCGGCGGCGGCTACGCCGTGTGGCTGAACAAGAACGATTTCATGGCCATGCTCGGCATCGAAGGCGGCAAGGCGACGGTCGCAGCCGCGCCTTCGACGGACAATGCCAAGCCTCAGCCGCCGCGGGCAGCGGCCGCCAAGCCGCCGGCCGCCGAGGACGTCCAGAAGTTCACGCAGCGCTTGAAGAGCGACGGCACGGAGACCGATGAAGGTCCGGCCGGCGGTGCGGCCTCGATCGGCGAGGGCACGTCAGTAGCCGCAGTCACGCAGCCCCCCGCTCCCGCGCCGGCTGTACCTCCTGCCGCCGCTCAGCCGGGCGCTCCCGCCCCGGGTGATGCGCATCCGGCCGCCGCCGCTCCCCAGGCCGGCCCTGGCGGCCCAGCCCCGTCGATCAATCCAGGGATGGCAGCCGCACCGACGGCGCCGGCAACGCAACCTGCGACCGGCCAGCCCGCGGGCGCCGAGGGTCAGGTCGCCGTCGGCCAGAAGGCTATCTTCTACGAAGAGCGCACCAACGTCACCGCGGGCTCGGCCGAGCCCGGCTCGGTGGTCTGGTCGCTGGTGCAGGAATCGCCCGGCGACGACCAGCCGGCCGAGCCGGCAATCCGCGGCGAAGCAACAATTCCAGGCAAGGATCTGCAGCTGCGCGTAACGATCCGCCGCAACGCCGACAAAACGCTGCCGGCGAGCCACATCATCGAGCTGATCTTCCTGACGCCTGAGAATTTCGACGGCGGCGGCATCGAGAACATCCTGCGCTTTGCGATGAAGGATACCGAAGAGGCTGCAGGAAGCCCGCTGCTCGGCATTCCCGCCAAGATCGCCGACGGCTTCTTCCTGATTGCCCTCAACGACACGAAAGCCGAGATCGCCACCAACCTCAACCTCCTGAAGCGCCAGCAGTGGATCGACGTGCCGCTGGTCTACAAGTCCGGCCGACGAGCGCTGTTCACCATGGAAAAGGGCATACCCGGCGACAAGGTCTTTGATGAGGTGATCAAGGCCTGGGAGAGCGCCGCTGCCAGCGCCGGCTGATTTCCGTCAGGCACTTTTCCGGACGAGTACCGGACGCTTGGGGGTTGCAGGGGTCGTCCGGAAACTCGAAGCAGGAGCCGGACGCCCGACATGGTAGCCCTGAACCAGGTCGATGCCGAACTCGCGCATGAGCGCCATCTGCTTCTCTGACTCGACACCTTCGACGAGGATTTTGTGGCCGCGGTTGCGGACCAGGCCGATGATGTCCTTGAGCATCACCTTCCCTCTGTCGGTCCCCGCGTCATGAAGGAACGAGCGATCGATCTTCACCGTATCGAAATCGATCATCCGGAGCCATGAGAGTCCGGCGAAGCCGGTACCGAAATCGTCGAGCCACACCCTGATCCCGAGCAGCTTCAGGTCGTTGATGCAGCGGAGGATGTCGGAATGCATCTCCATCTCGAGGCCTTCGGTGATCTCGAGGGCGAGCCTGCTGCCGGCGACGCCGGTCTCGCTCAGGATCGCCGCGACGGAGGTCGCAAAGCCGGGCGCCTTGAGCTGGATCGGAGAGACATTGACGCTCACCACCTGGACATGATTGTCGGCGAGCAGCTCATGGCACACGGTGCGTAGCGCCCAGCGCCCGAGCTCCATTATGGCGCCGGTCCGCTCTGCGACAGGGATGAACAGGCTCGGTGGGACCGACGTGCCGTCCAGCATTGTCAGCCGCATAAGAGCTTCGAGTGCCTCGACGCGGCCGGAAGCGACGCTCTGGATGGGCTGGTAGACGAGCGAGACGAGGTCCTGGGCAACCGCGATCTTCAAGAGGGCTGCGATATTCTCGCTCTCGTCGCTGCTCTGCGGATCGTTAGGGTCGAACAGCTTGGCGCAGTTCCGGCCGCTGGCCTTTGCCAGATAGAGCGCGCGATCTGCCTCGTTGATGATCTTCTCCAGCTTCGCGCCAGCCTGGGTCCGGGTGAACGCCGCGCCGACGCTCACCGTCACGATCGAGATCCCGTCGCGCCGTTGCCCGTGCATGAGCGCCATCTCTTCCACCGTGCGGCGGATTGCTTCGGCGAGCTCCGCGACATCCTCGCACCTGTCCATGCGGGCGAGCACGATGAATTCCTCGCCGCCATAGCGTCCGATCGAGGCATCATACTGCTTGATCCTCGCGCGCAGCGTATTGGCGACCAGAACCAGGCAGCGGTCGCCTTCCTGATGGCCGTAGCAGTCGTTGAATCTCTTGAAGAAATCGACGTCGATCAGGATTGCTCCAAAGCTACGCCCGTAGCGCTGCCAGTCGCTCCAGTACTCCCTGAGCTTTTCATCGACCGCCCGACGGTTATCCAGTCCCGTCAGAGGGTCGGTTCTCGACAGCCGCTCGAGGGCTTTGCCGCGTTCGGTCGCTTCCCTGTGCTGGTTCCTGGCTTCCAGGGCATTCAGGAAGACATTGTAGCGTTCCTTGTTCAGGTTCCAGTTCACATAGGAGGTGAAGATGAAGCAGGTGAGATAGAAGGTGCCGAACGCAACATGGTAGGATGTGCCGTTCGGATAGAAGATCATCATCGTGATAAAGAAGGCAGCGAGCACCAGGCCCGACGTTATCAGCGACAGGCTGAACTGGAAGCTGAAGAAGAGGTTGGCCCCCATCATGAAGATGGCCCCGAAAACCATGTAATAAGACATGCTTTCGGTGTGCGTCGTCATGATCGACGGCACCAGCCAACTCATATAGCCGAGGAAGACTGCGGCAGCGCAAATCCTGTCCAGCCAATCCGAGCTTGCTTGCCTGCGGAATAGCCCTTCGAACGTGGCGAGCATGACCACCCCGAAGATGAAGCGCGCCGTGACAGTATAGGCTGCGACGTCGGGAACCAGCAGGATGTCGGTGGTCGAAAACAGCATATAGACGAGGAAGGATGCCCAGATGCCCTGCCTCGTAGGTCTCGCGCGACGCGCGTCGCGATCCTGGCGATACAGAGTGCGCAGCTCTTCCGCCGGCAGCTCGCGTTGCTGCTGCAGGTTTATCTCGGCAAGCTGAGCCAACATATGAGTCGGGCACTGATCCAGAGAGTTGCACCCTGTTTAAACAAGCCTTTAATGTCGCTTTTTCCGCTGAAGTCCGCGGGTCAACACCTACCGCCGGCTGTCACACAAGATATTTCTCTAGGAGAATAGCGAGGGACTCTTACGGAATGCTACGCTATTCCCCAGAAAGTTTTCGTTAAATTGGTCGAAGGCGAAGCGGCGGCGGCCGCGTAGCTAAGCACGATCCGCCATAATTTCTATCTGCGTGAAAAAAATCAGCCGTTCCGACTAGCGAATCTCTAAATCCTCCGAATAGAGTTAACGCGTCGTTAACGCTTGGAGGGCCGCGTGAGCCGACCTGGTTTCGATGGTGAAAGCCTTATCACCCCTGACGCGATCGCCGGCGTCTTCGCTCCCTCGGAGCTGGATGAGCGGCGCGAGGAATTCGAGACCGGCAGGGCGGAGCTCGCCCTGATCCTGAGCGTCGCTCGGCAGCAATTCGAGCAGCAAAGGGATTCGGCTGCCATCATCAGGCGCGCCAACGCCGATCTGCACAAGCTGCGCAGCAAATTGCATCCTGCCCTGTGGCAAAGGCTGATCCCGATCGCGCAGAATCACCCTGTTTCGGAGTTCTTCCTTCAAGATCCATTCACGCGCTGGTCTTTCGAGAAGCCGAGAGGCTATTCCGGCGACGCACATCTGCTTGATTTCATCTATGGCCACCCGGGCGCAGTCGAGGCCATCTCCGATGCCTCGGCGCTCGGGCAAGCGCTATACGACAGCACGAAGGATTCGCTGTCCTCCAATGCCGTGCGGGAGCGGCGCGACCTGCTCGCGCAACATGTCGACGAGATTGCGGCCACGCGCGGCGACAAAACGGAGATCCTGGCGATTGCCGCCGGACACCTGCGCGAAGCCGATCGGTCGTCGGCCTTCAGGGAGGGCCGAATCAAAAGGTGGGTTGCTCTCGACCAGGATCCCTTAAGCGTGGCATCGATCGCGCGTGACTTCGGCGGCACGTGTGTAGAGGCGGTTGAAGGATCGGTGCGGGGCCTTTTGACCAATGCTTACAGCCTCGGCCGGTTCGACTTCGTCTATGCGGCAGGCCTCTATGACTATCTCTCTTACAAGGTGGCGGTGAAGCTGACCCAGAGATGCCTGCGGTTGTTGAAGCCGGACGGCGTGCTGCTGTTCGCCAACTTCTCGCCGGAAATGAGCGACGACGGGTTCATGGAGACATTCATGAACTGGGCGTTGCTGCAGCGCTCGGAGGCGGACATGTGGAGCATCATCAACGGCAGCGTCGACAGGAACACGGTGGAGGCGAGCGTGTTCTTCGGCGCGAATCGCAACATCGTCTATGGCCTCCTCCGGCGGCGCGAGGGCTGCGAGCTGGCCCCGCCCACGGGTCGAACACTGGGCGCGACCCAGCGCTTCGAGATCATGATGGAGCCGATGGAGCAATGGCTCGTGTGGGACACGGCCGCGGATCTCCCCGCCGAATATGCAGGTCTGGACCTGGTTGGCCTGTCCCATCAAGAAGCCTTGCTGCATTGCGATCGACTGAACAAGGCCTGGCCACCAGCGCGATAGAGCATGATCCCGCGAAGTTGCAGGCGCGCTCCGCCTCGGTCTCATCGAAACGGGTACCCGCTGCACCGCCTCGAGGAGCACATCGCCGCGGCCGCAGTCGAGCTGACGACCGAGGATCTCGGGAACATCGAAAGCGCGGTCTCGGCGATCGCGGTACAGGGAGAACGCTATTCGCCGCAGCATCAGGCCCGGATCGACCACTGAGCGGAGAGAAGCTGGCAAGCTCCACGGGAAGCCGGGATACATGATTTAACCACAAGGGGCAGCACTTCCCCGAGAATCAAAAAACGCCGCCTTCTCAGGCGGCGTCTTGATTTCTCAATCGGCAGCGCGTGCTCAGTGCGCGTGGGCCTCGATGGTCCTCAGCGACTGAGCCTGCCGCTTGGCGGCGGCCTTGACGGCGTCCTGGACCTTCTCGAAGGCACGAACCTCGATCTGGCGCACACGCTCACGACTGATGTCGAACTCGGCCGAAAGCTCTTCCAGGGTCATCGGGTCCTCGGCAAGGCGGCGTGCCTCGAAGATGCGGCGCTCGCGATCATTGAGCACCGACATCGCATCCGAAAGCATGGAGCGCCGGCTTTCGAGCTCATCCTGCTCGATGAGCGTCTCTTCCTGGCTGTCATGCTCGTCGACAAGCCAGTCCTGCCATTCGCCGGATTCTCCCTCGGTCGCGCGGATCGGGGAGTTGAGCGAGGCATCGCCTGACAGCCGGCGGTTCATCGACACGACCTCGTCCTCACTGACGTTCAGCCGCGTGGCGATCTCCTTGACCTGCTCGGGCCTGAGATCGCCTTCGTCGAGCGCCTGGATCTTGCCCTTCACCTTGCGCAGATTGAAGAACAGCCGCTTCTGGTTGGCTGTCGTTCCCATCTTCACGAGGCTCCACGAGCGCAGGATGTATTCCTGGATCGCGGCCTTGATCCACCACATGGCATAGGTGGCAAGCCGGAAGCCGCGCTCGGGCTCGAATTTCTTGACGGCCTGCATGAGGCCGACATTGCCTTCGGAGACGACCTCTCCGATCGGCAGGCCATAGCCGCGATAGCCCATGGCGATCTTCGCCACGAGCCTCAAATGGCTGGTGACCAGCCGGTGTGCCGCATTGGTGTCACCGTGCTCCTGGTAGCGCTTGGCGAGCATGTATTCCTCGTCAGGCTGGAGCATCGGGAAGCGGCGGATTTCTTCCAGGTAGCGGGCAAGGCCGCCCTCGCCGGAAACGATACTGGGTAGTGACTGGGCCATAAAGCACCCTCCCTCTCTTAGAGATTTGCCTCCTCAACGAGGCAGGCATAAGGCACGGACGCACGTAGCCATTCCGACGCCCAACACCGTTATATAGGAACAAAACGAGAAAGACACCTATTTGTTCAAGACAGAACAGAGTGTCACGCCATAGTGAACGGAGCGTGTTCCCTAATCCTCAAGCGCCCGGAACTGTCTGGCTATTTCCGCCATGTCGGGGGGCATAGGCGCCTCAAATCGCATTCGCATATGGGTACTCGGATGGCGGAATTCAAGAAGCCGGGCATGCAACGCTTGCCGTGGAAAAGCCGCAACGGCCGAGCGGAACGGTTCCGGCAGCCGGTTCGCCTTGGTGCGGAACGCTTTCCCGTAATCCGGGTCGCCGATCACCGGATGCCCGATATGCGCCATATGTACGCGGATCTGATGGGTACGGCCGGTCTCCAGCCGGCATTCGAGCAGTGAAGCGAGCGCCTCGCCGCCCGCCGGGAAGCGCTCCAGCACGGCGAAGTGGGTTACGGCATGGCGGGCGTCCTCGCGCTCCTGGGTCACGACGGCCCGCAGCACGCGGTCGCGGGCCCGGCCGAGCGGCGCGTCGACGGTGCCCGAATTGCGCTGAGGAGCACCCCAGACAAGCGCCTCATAGGCGCGTTTGAGATCGCCCGTTCGGCCGTGATCGGCAAATGCCTCCGAGAGCGCGCGGTGCGCCTGGTCGGTCTTGGCGACAACCATTACGCCGCTGGTGTCCTTGTCCAGCCTGTGCACGATGCCCGGCCGGCGCACCCCGCCTATGCCGGACAGGCTCTCGCCGCAATGCTGGATCAGCGCATTGACCAGTGTTCCGGTCCAGTTGCCCGCGCCAGGGTGCACGACCAGGCCCGCCGGCTTGTTGACGACGATGATTTCCGCATCCTCGTACAGCACGTCGAGCGGGATCGCCTCGCCCTTTGGCTCCGGATCCTCGGGTTCGGGCATCGTTATGGCGAAGCGCGCGCCGGCTGCTATCCTGTGGCTCGGCTCGCGAATAGCGGCATCGGCGAGCGTCACCGCGCCTGCCTTGATCAAGGCCTGCACCCGGCTGCGCGAAAAGCCTTCCAGGGCGCCGGCAAGCCATTGGTCGAGGCGCTGGCCGGCGGCTTCCCCCGGCACCAGCACCTCTATCAATTCGCCATTCTCTTCGCTATCAGGGCCGCCAGACGCTTTCATTATGACGGTTCAACTCTAACGGAAATCCCAGCTTGGCGCAGTCCGCCCTTGACAATGATGACGAGAAGCCGCTCGATCCGGCCTTGGAGCGGGTGCGCCGCAAGCTCGTGCGCTTCGCGGTCGTCAATCTCGGCATTCTTTTCCTCGCCCTTATCGTCGTGGTCGGTGCGCTTGTCTACAAGAGCTTGCGTACGCCTGCGCCCCCCAGCGGCGCATTCAGCGAGGCCGAGATCGCCTTGCCTGCCGGCGCGAAAATGCTCGGCCACGGCTTCGCCGACGGACGGATTTCGATCGATGCCGAGCTTGCCGACGGCAGTCGCGCGATCTTCCTCTACGATGTCGCGGCGCAGAAGATGGTGGGCCGCTACACGGTCATCGCAAAATGAGCGGAGAGCCACTGCGGCGCATTGCTACCGTTACGCTGATCGTGGCCGGCTATGACGAGGCGATTGCCTGGTATGTGGAAAAGCTCGGCTTCCGGCTTTTCGAGGACGCCGATCTCGGCGGCGGCAAGCGCTGGGTGACCGTCGGGCCCGCCGAGGGCGAAGTCCGCCTGCTTCTCGCCCAAGCAAAGAACGCGGAGGAACGTGCCCACATCGGCAACCAGACCGGCGGCCGCGTCTTCCTGTTCCTCGAAACCGACGACTTCGCCCGCGACCATTCGGCGATGCTTTCCCGCGGCGTCGAATTCAAGGAAGCACCCCGCCACGAAGCCTATGGCACGGTCGCCGTTTTCACCGATCTCTATGCCAATCTCTGGGATCTGCTCCAGCCGAAGCGATAGTCGGGCGAAGGCACGACCCGCTCGCCGAAATTACGACGATTGTGTCCCTGCCTGGTCCAAACCCGCTCAGCACGGGCATCCCGCCCCAATTCCGAGGAGTCAGGCAAACCATTGATTCGGCGGCGGCTTTTCCAGGCCGGCTCGCCCGGATACTGCCAGGCTGTCCATCTCCTCAACGGTAGTTGCTTTTTGCCGTCCGCCATTCTATATCGCGAAGGCATTCGGATGCGCCCATCGTCTAGCGGTCAGGACGGCGCCCTCTCACGGCGCAAACAGGGGTTCGATTCCCCTTGGGCGTACCAGCAGATCAAGACCTTAGCAGTTCTCCCGAAATGTTGGGCAACCATAGGAAGACTCTTTCTCCGTGGAAGCGGCTGAGAATCTATGTCTGACGAAGGACATGCCACGGCCCGACTCACGCTGAGCTTACAGCCTGTTCGCAACGGCATCGCCTTTCGTGGTATTCCGGTGGCAGCACATATGGACACGCGGAGAGAGGCGAGGAACCATGAAAAGGATCGCGATTGCTCTCTCACTTGCGCTCACAGCGGCTCAAGCCTCTGCAATCTCGCGCTATGACATCGGCAACATGAGTTGCAGCAAGGTACATGCGACCATCCAGTCCGAAGGTGCCGCGATCCTGCGTTATCGATCACCCAGCACTGGCGCCACGCTGTACAATCGCTATGTGAGCAATCGCCGCTATTGCGGAAGCCGCGAGACTGCCATTCGTGCGAGCGTACCGACGTCTGACCGTGTATCGTGCCCAGTCAGCAAATGTGTCCTCTCCGCTGAACTCAACGGCCGATAAGAGGGATCTTGGGGCGCGAAGACGAAAATCGCGACTGCAGTCATTTGGTCGATAGATGAGTACGTCGTTTTCAGTCGACTCGCGTTTGGGCATCGCGGGCCGACTGCCGGTCGCAGCATGGGATCTATGGAGGCGCTGAAGCTGCGCCAAGTATCCAAGACCTGCCATCAAACCATTTGACTACCCAGCTGGCTTGATATCTAATTTTGCATGTTGTCGGGGGGACCACAGTGCTGCGGGCTGCTTTGGTTGCGCTTGGAATTGCTGTGGCATCCGCCTCGGCTCAAGCGGCGCAGATCAATAGTTACACGGTTGGTAATTGGTCAGTTGGTGCCTACACCAACGACTCGACAGGCCATTTTGGCAACTGCCTGGCATCAGTCTCCTACAACAGCGGCATTACGTTCTTCGTATTTGTATCGCGGGACTACCAATGGGATTTAGGATTTTCCGCGCTAAATTGGAAACTGCATCCTGGTGATCGAATTCCTCTCCGATATCGCTTCGACCGTTCCGCCTGGACAGGGGCCACGGCGGAGGTGATGGGAGAGAATCTGGTTCGAATACCGATGCCGTCAAATGGACCTGTCGCCGAGCGTTTTCGGCGTGGCCGCACCATGGAAGTGCATGACGGGAACCAGTCATACTTTTTCAATTTGAACGGCACGTCCCAACTTCTCGTGAGTTTGGTCCAATGCGTCCAAACATCGATAAGCTCTGAGCAGGGCGTTTCATCAAATTCCACCTCCAATCCGGCCCTGCCTCCGGGTCGGACAGCCGATCACACTGATGCGCCGGCCCCTGACGTAACCACGCTCAAGCTGGAAGGTACACGAATTCTCTCGAACTTCCTCCTTGCCGCAGAACTTCCGGGAGCGGAGCTTCTGGGTGACTCTGATTTCCCAAAGGAACTGTCCTTTGCACATGCCGTCGCAGTTGCTGGAGGAATGATCGGTTTTTCGGTTGTAGTCCCAACTGCGGAGTTCACCGCGGACGCAGTGGCCGCTCAGATTTCAGGGGCACTGTCCGAAAACTGTGAAGGCAAGTTCAGCACCGGCTCGACCAAAGAGACCGTCCAGAGTGCCAAGCTGATCAATGCATTTACTGTCTGTCGGAACTCTGGAGGCCAGGCGCTCCTCCAATATGTCGTCGTATCCCGAAAGGAGGGCGGCCAGTATGTTATCGGCGTCCTGTCGGAATCTGCCGATGTTGCCAGCGACAAGCCGGCGGGTGCCGAGCCTCCCGTGGATTCCAAGCGCTTGATCAACGCAGCCTTCAAAGTCAGCCAATAGTGCTTTTCTGGCATCTGCCCGCATTTTATTGGCAGCTGGAAGCAAACCTCCGTCTGCCTTTCTGAAGTAGAGACCCGCCTGCTTTGACCCGGCGTCAAGGCAAGAGAGCGAGCGGGGTGCACGGGTCAGTTCGTAGGCCGCTCACGAAGAGACCTCAGGCGCGCCAACTGCCTCCCCGTCGAGCCAGCCGGGCGAGGTCGTCGGCACTCGAATTCGTGCGGCACCTCGCTGCTCTTTGACTTGCCCGTTCTTCGGGACAAGCTCGCGGCGTGAGGACGTCCGCCGCTTGAGGCCGGCGGCGCGAGAATAATGCTGTCTAGGGCAGCCCGCGCCGCCGTGCCTTGCCGCCTAGCTCACCGAGCGTTGCGAAGCTCTCACAAGCGTTACCCCAGCAGAGAACGCCGATACGCCAGCGGGCTCTTTCCAAACCAGCGGCGACAAGCATGGCTGAAGGAGCTTGGCTGGTGAAAGCCGAGCCGCCATGCAATCTGGGCGATTTGCAGATCCGATCTTTGGAGATGGAGCGCCGCCAGATCACGGCGCAGCTCATCGAGTATCTCCCCAAAGCTCAAGGCCTCGGCCGCAAGCCGGCGAGCAAATGTCCGCTCGCTGAGCCCAAGGCGTTTGGCGACCGTACTGGCCTGCGCTTCGGCATGCGGCAACAGCGGCGCGATGATGTTCTCCACGATCGTACGGAAGGGACTGACATTGGCAGGTCGCTCCGCCATTGCGGCCTCGCAGTCCTTCTCCATGAGTTCGTTGAGAAAAGGGTCGTCTCCGACCAGCGGCAGTTCCGTTATGGTGGCCGTAAAGCTGATCTCGTCCGCATGCGCGTCAAACTCGACCTCGCAACCCAACACGCCTCGAATTCGGTTCAGACCGCGCGACCTGTGATGAACGAACTGGACCGACAGCGGCACCAGCCGTTGCCCGACAAGATGGCGGCACAGACGCAGAAAGATCGCCGCAAGGAGCTCGATCTGGTGCCGGTCGAGGTGCCGCGGCACCCCGGCATAGGCAAGATCAACGCGGCAGGCGCTGCCCTTGTGGAGCGTTACGAGCAGAGCCTCGTTGGCGACGCGGGCGTAGCGAGCAAGCCGCCTCAACGCGTCGCCAAGTCGCTGGGAAGATGCAGCGACGTAGTAGAGCATGCCCAGTTCGCGAAGGTCGAAGCCTTCCGACAGTGTGAGCCCGATCCACTCGTCTTTGGTCGCCTCCGAAACCAGCTCCAGGAACCGGATCTGGGAATTGGCGCTGATCCGCTTCCGCTCGGCAAGCGCGGATGGGGACAGCCCGGATTGCGCCAGCAATGGCGCCGGATCTATGCTTCGGCGTTCGAGTTGAGCCACGGCCAGCCGAGCAGCGAGGCCCGCTGTCGTTGGCGGAGCTGCCAGCAAGTTGCTTTCGTTCTGCATGGCCGCGCGCCTGCCGATATAGTCGACCGTCATGATCTGGGTGCTTGCTTGCCGGCGCAATTGCAATGCCTATTTAGCGGTCGGTTTCGGCTGTTCCACGCCGTCAGTGAACCAGCATTTTATAGTATATACCCCTCTAATCCGCCTTCATCTTGGCAACATAACTCAGTCACCTGACGCAACAATCACAATTTTAACACAGGCGAATTCTACCGTATCGAGGGTGGGGGGCCTTTTTCGGGAGGACCTTCGACCATGAAACGCCATCTTCCGATCATTTTCGCGGCTGCGATTGTCGGCTTGGCCGGCCAAGCAACGGCTGCGGAAGTAGATATGTCTAAACTCACCTGCAAACAGCTGGCTGATATGTCGCCTGCCAAGGTCATTGGTGTTGCCATGTGGATGAGTGGTTATGCCCATGGCAAAGCGGGCAACCCCAAGATCGACGGCGAAAAAGCGCAAGCCAACGCGGAGAAAGTGGCCGACTATTGCAAGAGTAACCCCACGTCCACTCTGGCAAGCGCGCTACAACAACTCGCTAAATCGTAGAAGACCGCTGGATGCAGCTGTTCTCGCACATACATGGTGCGCTCCGGCCGTCACCGAGGGCCGCTGACTAACAGTAGCATAGCAGTCGCCGATTGCATCGGGGCGAGGTCGACAGGCTTCGCCCGCGACGGTGGCAAATCCCGCAAGCGCCGACCTGCCAGCGGACCCTCCGTACATCAGCGGGATCTCATTCTGCACAATAAGGATCTGCAGCAGGATAAAGACAGATTACGGTCCATCTTCATCAAATGCGCGACCGCTCCCGTCCCCTTTCAAAAACGGGGATCTTTTCGTCTTCCTCCCGGTCACTGCCCCCAGACGGCGTGTCTTCTGCCAGATGGCGCGTCAACTCTTCGGTCTCAGCGAGACCATCGATCGTTTCATTCGCGTCCATCCCCTCGTCATGACGGCCCGTAATCGTGCTTCTGGGAACTGCCCCGACGGGTTGGTTGACGTCGTCAGACCCTATGAAGCCGGGTTCTGCGCCTTTGTTGTCCTCACGGCCCGAGATGCTCTCCAGCAAGGGATCGGGTCGGGAAGGTTCGCGTCCGCCGACGGGATTGCCTGCTCCTTCTCTCGCCTTCGACCGAAGCTCCAGACTGTGATTTATCGGCAAGCCGTCCGGCGTTTCTTCCCCACTCGAGTCATTTTGTCTCGTCCCCCGTCGGTCAGTCGGGCCCATGTTACCGAGAAACGCACCGATCCTGTCGCGGTTCACATAGGCAAGAATGCCCAGCAAACCCAAAATCAGTCTTCCGACTCGCATCTGCTCGCTCCTTATGGTTCGACACACTGGTCGCCAGGTGCCCCGCCGGGAATGGCCCTTGGCATCGTCGCCATCCCCTGCCCCTTGACCTCGACCGGCTATTTCTGGCCGCTGATCCAGTTGCAAACGGTGACCATGCCACCGCTGTGCGAGACTGCCTGCGCGCCTGTCTTTGGATGCAGCGCGGTTTCACCCTTCGAAGGGTACATCTTCTGACAGTCCAAGTGCGCCTGTCGCTGCTGCTCGCCAGAAAGCCTGCCCCATCGCGTCCTCATCTCATCTTGCGAACGCACGGTCGTGCCCGATTTGTCAGAGAAGAAGGCATCGCCAATGCCGCTCCGCCAGGTGCCCGGCATTCCCCCACCGGTGCTGCCGGTGGTTTGGGCCAACGCCGGGCTAGCGAGGGCGAGGGCCAGTATGGAAACGGCGAAGAGACGATTTTTCATGAGCTTACTCCAGGGGCAAAGCCGCACCAGTCGCGGCCTTCCCTAACCGCATCGCTGGCCTCCTGTTCCTCGATGAAGGATTGCCATTGCGCAGAGCACCGCCGGCAGCCAAGCGCAAGCAATTGGCGGCCTGGAACAACTTTCCATCCTCCCCCGTCATTACATCGCCGGCAACGTTGGCCGAGCCCCAGCCGGCCGCGGGAAACCCCAACGAGCGCAGAGATGACGCCTGATCGCTTTCGTGAATGCCTCGCTTTACTGCACTGGTCGCAGTGTGGCCTGGCGCAAATGCTGTACTGCGATGACCGGCAGGTCTGGCGCTGGGCCCAGGGCAGGGAGCCCGTCCCGGAATCGATAGCACGCTGGATCGAGAGCCTTGCTTGTGCAGGCGAGGCGGCATCCGCAACGCAAGACTGAACGAACCCCAGGCCCGGCGAAGGAAACGGAGATGAACCCTTCCGCCATGAGGGCGTTGAGAAAATGCGACCAGCCGAGACGAAGCGCCGCACCGGCGCCGAAGCTATGGCGTTTGCAATCAGTAGTTTCTATCTGACTTCTTGAAATCAGGGATCATCAGGAATGACATCTAACTCGGCCACAATGGTACAACTCGAGGCCTCATCAGTACCGGTATTGACAACTCCGCTGCCCTCCAACGGGCAGGTGAAAGACAAGATTCCGCTGATGGCTCTTGGCCGCGGTCAGTGTCGCTTCCCGGTGTGCGAAGATCCTTCGGTGCCGGGCGGTCATCTTTTCTGCGCCCAGGCCACATCGCCGGACGCGGTTTATTGCGCCCATCACCACCGCATCGCGACCACGGTGGAACCCCGTCGAAGCGGCTCAACCTTCATTCCTCAGAGGCGCGCCGCCTAATCAGCCGATGGCGCTTGCTGCGATAGCGCCCGGCTAGGCCGGCGCTACAAGCAGAACTGCGAAGCGACCTTCGGGTCTGGCAACTCCAGCCGGCGCACGCGATGTCTGAGGCGACGCGCCTCGAAAGTCTGTCACTCCCGCCACGAACCCGCGTGCCGGGCTGGGCGCACAAATAATCCAGACCAGCCGGAGCGACTGAGGCCGCCGGCCATTCCTGCCCCGCCACGAGCCGCATGGCCTTGAAAGCATTGGCGGCAGATACCCTTCAAGTTCTTTTGAACAGCCTTCCCGCAAACAGCGCGAAGATTCCAACGTCCCGGACGTTAGTTCTTCTGTTCTGTGATGCGGGGGTCTCGGAAGGATTGGATCATGAAGTTGAAAACCGTCGCAATGATGCTTGCTGCCGTGACGGGCGTTCTCGGAGCGAGCCTCGTCGGAGCCACAGCCGCGGACACTGTGCGTGTGCGAGGCACTGTCGCCAAACTCGATGGATCGACGCTCACCGTGAAGACGCGTGAAGGGAAAACCGATACCGTGAATCTGGCACCCGGCTGGAAGCTGTCTGGTGTTTCCAAAGCGTCGGTCAACGACATCAAAGTCGGAGATTTCGTTGGTATCGCTTCCGCGCCAACGGCCAACGGAGGGGCCGGCGCGCTCGAGGTCGTGATCTTTCCTGCTGCGATGAAGGGCACCGGCGAGGGCGACCGTCCCTGGGATCTCAAGCCCAACAGCAGAATGACCAATGGAACGGTGGCCAGCCAGGTCACAGGGGTGAACGGCCCGACCCTCACGCTGAGCTACCAGAACGGCCAGGAAAAGAAGATTTCGATCCCCGGCGGCACCCCCATCGTGACATTGGCCACCGCCACCCCTGCAGACCTCTCTCCTGGAGCCGCCGTCGTGGTCACGGCCGAACGCGGCACGGATGGCAAGCTGACGTCCAATCGGGTCGTGGTCGGCAATCACGGGGTGGCCCCGCCGATGTAGGCGCCCCAGCGACAACTCGCCTCGCGCGCTTGCCCGGAGTAACCCCGGTGAGTCGATCGTTAAGGTTAGCCGAACATTAATGCTTCTCGCGCAACATGCGTCGGATTAACCGCTCGAGGGGGGCTGACCGGTGTCACTGCGGGGTGGGCTCGGCGCTGGCGGCGATGCCGCCTGGGGAGAGGAGCCAGGGAGAGTTGAGGGTTCTGATCGTCGGATTGCGAGCATAGCGGGCGCAGGGCTGTGCGGGCCGCGGGATCTTCCATTGGCCGATCTTCTGGCGCTCGTCGATGCAGGATCGGACTGGATATGGGAAACCGACGGCGAGCTTCGCTTTTCCTGGCTGTCCAGCAACTATGAACGCGTCACCGGAATTGCCCCGGAAGAGGTGCTCGGCCGCTTCCGTTTCGACTTCCTGAAGGAGGTCTCGAAGGGCAGCGCCAGTGCGTCTGCCCATCTCGCCGACCTCGAAGCTCGGCGCCCGTTCCGCGACTTCGTCTACGAACTGAAGGGAGGCAAGGCGGACTGCCGCTGGATCTCGATCACCGGGAATCCCCGCTTCGCTCCAGACGGGACCTTCCTCGGCTACCGCGGCATCGCCCGGAACGTGACGCCGGCGGCAGCGTCGCTGGCAGAGCTCGCCGGGCCGCGTCGCGAGTTTGCGAAGCAGGAGCTTCCGGCTGAGAAGGACGCAGCCGCGGAGCTTTTCGCCAATCTGCGCGATATCTTCGATTCGATGTCGATCGGCATTCTGGTCTTCGACCGGCAGCTGAGGACCGAGGTGATAAACCAGGCCTTCTACGACATCTGGGACATTGCGCCGGGCAGGATATCCGAGGGCTCGACGCTGCACGACGTCATGGAAGCGAGCCGTGACATCGATGTCCATGGCGGTGACGATGCGGTCTGGACGGCACATATCGCGCAGCGTGAGGCCGAGCTCTGCTCCGGTCAGGCCGGGACGAGAGAATTGGTCCTCACAAACGGCCGCACGATCATCTGCACGGCCACGCCGCTTCCCGGCGGCAAGGTGATCGCGTCCTATGTCGACGTTACGGAGATGAAGACGCGCGAGGTCGAGTTTGCCAAGGCGCGCCATCAGTTCGAGAGCGTTCTGGATTCGATGCCGGCAGCGGTGCTGATCTACGATCGCGACGACAATTTCGTATTCGCCAACCGCAAGCTGCATGAGGGCATGCCCGATCTGGAACCGATCTGGAAGCCCGGGAGGACTCTCCGAGAGGCGTTCGAGTTCGGCCATACCGTCGGTCATTTTCGTACCAGCGGGAACCCGGAGGTCGATGCGCTCTATGATGTCGACAAGGACAGGTGGCTTGCGGGCATAGTCGCCGAGTATGGGCTCCGTCACGCGGAGTATGAGCGCCGCAACCCCGACGGCCGCTGGCAGAAGGTCTATAACATGCGGGCCGACGACGGCACCTTCATCGGGGTGCGCGTCGACATTACCGAATTGAAGGATCGCGAGACGGCGCTACGCGACTCGATGGGTCAGAACGAGCTGCTCCGACACACGCTAGACGAGCTGCCGGTTGCCGCCTCCATCAAGTCCGAGGACCTGCGCATCGAATACGTCAACAATGCCTGGTCGACCATAACGGGCATCGCCAAGGACAATGCCATCGGCCGCACGGACCTGGAACTCTTCAACGTTTCCGAAGCCGACGACTATACGAAGTGCGACGCCAATGTGATCCAGACCGGGCGGTCTCTCGAGATCGAGGAGCCGGTGGTCCGCCGTGACGGCACGGTTCGCGAGCTGATGACGCGCAAGAGCCGGCTCGTGGCGGCGGACGGCAGCGTGCACCTTCTCTGTTCGAACACAGATATCACGGACGTCAAGGAGCGCGAGCAGGCGCTTCGCGATTCGATGAACCAGGTCGACCTGCTGCGGCGAACCCTCGACGAGTTGCCGGTGATGGCGTTCATTAAGGGCAAGGACCTGAGGATCGAATACGTCAATAGGGCCTGGACGACCCTGACCGGCCTTTCCCCTGAGGAATGCGTCGGCCGCACGGACAGCGAAATATTCAACCTTTCCGAGGCCGGCAATTTCAATCGCGACGACATCCAGGTGCTTCAGACCGGCACGAAGATCGAGGCCGAGGAGCCGCTCACGCATCGCGATGGCACGGTTCGCCAGATGATAACCCACAAGAGCCGGCTGTTGGCTGCGGACGGGACCAGGCACCTGGTCGGTTCGGCCACCGATATCACCGAGCTGAAGGAGCGCGAAAAGCAGCTCGCCGAAAGTCTGCGCGAGAACGAAGTATTCCGCTCCATGATCGACAACGTGCCGGTGGCGATCTACGCCAAGCGGCCGGATTTGAGGCTGTTTTACGTCAACAAGGGCTGGTGCGACCTCACCGGCTTCACCAAGGAAGACGCGATCGGCCGGACGGATGCGGAGATATTCGGAGCGGACGGCGAGGCACTCATGGAGGGCGACCGAACCGTGCTCAGGACAATGAGCACCCACGAGATCCCCGAAATCGTCACCCATCCAGACGGGTCGCTGCGATACCAGATTGCCCGCAAGAACGTGATCAAGGCGACCGACGGCTCTCATTATCTGATCGGTTCGACGACCGACATCACCGAGCTCAAGCAGCGCGAGAAGGAGCTGGAGGAGGCTAAGCGCAAGGCAGTGCTGGCCGATCGCGCCAAGTCCGAATTCCTTGCCAATATGAGCCATGAAATCCGCACGCCGATGAACGGCGTGCTCGGCATGGCCGAACTGCTGGCGAAGTCGGACCTCAACCCGAAACAGAAGATGTTCACCGACATCATCGTGAAATCGGGCAACGCGCTGCTCACCATCATCAACGACATTCTCGACTTCTCGAAGATCGATGCCGGCCAGCTCGTGCTCGATCTCGCGCCCTTCAACCTGGCCGAGGCGATTGAGGACGTCGCGACACTGGTGTCGGCGCGCGCCAAGGAAAAGGACTTGGAGATGATCGTCCGGGTCGATCCGCAATGCCAGGAGATGTATGTCGGCGACGTCGGACGCATTCGTCAGATCATCACGAACCTGCTCGGCAATGCCGTCAAGTTCACCGATTCCGGGCATGTGCTGGTGGAAGTGGCGGGCGAGAAGCTGGTCAGCGAGACGAAGCTGAAAGTGAGCGTCACCGACACGGGCATCGGCATCCCGCAGGACAAGCTGAAGCTCGTCTTCGACAAGTTCAGCCAGGTCGATTCTTCGTCTACGCGGCGCCATGAGGGTACGGGTCTCGGGTTGGCGATCACCTCCCGCCTCGTCGAGCTGATGGGCGGTGAGCTCGGCGTCGAGAGCGTCGAGGGGAAGGGCTCTACCTTCTGGTTTACCGTCACCCTGGCCAATGCGGGAAAGCCGGAGGGCATGCGTCCGCCTCCACTCGACGTTACCGGCGCGCGCATCCTCGTCGTCGACGACAATGCCGTGAACCGCGCCATTCTCAGCGAACAGATGGCGTCGTGGACCTTCGATTCCTGCGCAGCCGAGAACGGGCCGGAAGGCATTCGCGTTCTCAAGGCGGCCGCGGCATATGGCGTTGCCGTCGACTGCGTCGTCCTCGATTACCAGATGCCCGGGATGACCGGGCTCGACGCGGCACGGGTGATCCGATCGACTCCTGCCATTGCGGACACGCCGATCGTGATGCTCACCTCGGTCGACCAGACGCTATCGACTGCTAGCTCGAGGGAGCTCGGCATCGAGGCGCAGCTCATCAAGCCGGCACGTTCCTCGGCGCTGCTCGAAACACTCGTCGGCACGATCCAGAAGCACCGTTTCGCCAATGGGAGAGCGGCGCCCCTTGCCTCGCCATGGGCCTCAACAGACAGCCGGCCGGAGCTGGTGCACGATACAGCTGCAAAGGCTCCAGATGTCGCACGGACCGGTGGGCAGGAGCCTTCGCCTGCCACAGGCCACCGTGTCGACATTCTCGTTGCTGAAGACAACGAAGTGAACCAGCTCGTCTTCACGCAGATCCTTGCGGATTCGCCCTTCACCTTCGAGATCGTCGGCAATGGGCGCCTGGCTGTCGAGGCCTTCGGGCAGATGAACCCGCGCATGATCCTGATGGACGTCTCGATGCCGGAGATGAATGGTATCGAGGCGACCGCCGCGATCCGCCGCATCGAGGCGGCAACGTCATCCCACGTGCCGATTGTCGGTGTCACTGCGCACGCGCTGAAAGGCGATCGCGAGCGTTGCCTCGAAGCCGGAATGGACGATTACCTGCCGAAACCGATCAGTCCCAAGGCGCTGCTTGAGAAGGTCGAGAAGTGGGCCGGACAGGGTGCCGCGAAACAGCGGAGTGCGGGTTGAGGCGTAAGGGCTTTTTGCAACTGGCTTGGCCTCAGCACTGACCCTCACCCTCTCCCCGTGAAAAACGGGGAGAGGGGGTCGGCGACGTTGCCGCCTCCTGCTGTCCGTACAATAGCTGACCGGGATAGCGATTATCCGCGACGCTGACGTCCCCCTCTCCCCGTCATTCACGGGGAGAGGGTAAGAGTGAGGGGCAGCGCCAACTTGGAATTGGAAGGCGCGACCACACCGTTCGAACCGCACTCAAAAAATAAAAAAGCCGGGCATTGCCCGGCTTCCATGACTTCATATACCCGCTACGCACTCACGCCGGGAGGATTGCCCCTTCAAGCGTGGTGAGCTGGGCGAGCAGTTGCTCGGCCTTGGTGCGGGAGAGATCGTCGGACGCGTCGGCGACGTCTTCCCTGGCGTCCTGGATGCGGCGGGCGAGATCCGCCCGGTCGATCTCCTTCACCGAGGTCGCCGACTCCGCGAGCAGGGTGCAGCCTAACGGCAATATGTCGGCGAAGCCGCCGAACACGACATAGCGTTCTTCCGCGCCGCCTTCCGGCTTCAGGGTCACTACGCCAGGCTTGACGATCGTCATGACCGGCGCGTGATTGACGAGCACCGTCATTTCGCCTTCGACGCCCGGAATCACCGCCCACTCCACCTTCTGCGAGACGAGAAGGCGCTCCGGCGAGACGAGTTCGAACTGGAATGCTTCAGCCATATCCGTGGGGGAGTAGGGCAGTAGGGCAGTAGGGCAATAGGGGAAGTCTTCCTATGCCTGGCCGCCGTTCCCTCTTCCGCTCTCCTTATTGCCCTATTGCCTTATTGCCCTACTGCCCTGATTTTACGCCGCTTCAGCCGCCAGGCGCTGTGCCTTCTCGACGGCTTCCTCGATGGTGCCGACCATGTAGAAGGCCGCTTCCGGCAGGTGATCGTATGAGCCGTCGCAGAGCCCCTTGAAGCCCTTGATCGTATCCTGAAGGTCGACCAGCTTGCCCGGCGAGCCGGTGAACACTTCTGCCACGAAGAAGGGCTGCGACAGGAAGCGCTCGATCTTGCGGGCGCGGGCGACGGTGAGCTTATCCTCTTCCGACAGCTCGTCCATGCCCAGGATCGCGATGATGTCCTGAAGCGACTTGTAGCGCTGCAGGATCGACTGCACCTGGCGCGCCACCTGGTAATGCTCCTCGCCGACGATCTGCGGGTCGAGCATGCGCGACGTGGAGTCGAGCGGGTCGACCGCCGGATAGATGCCCTTCTCCGCGATGCCGCGCGACAGCACGGTCGTCGCGTCGAGGTGGGCGAAGGAGGTGGCCGGCGCCGGGTCGGTGAGGTCGTCGGCGGGGACGTAGATCGCCTGCACCGAGGTGATCGAGCCCTTGGTGGTCGTGGTGATACGCTCCTGCAGCGCGCCCATGTCGGTGGCGAGCGTCGGCTGGTAGCCCACCGCCGAGGGAATGCGGCCGAGCAGCGCCGAGACTTCCGAGCCCGCCTGGGTGAAGCGGAAGATGTTGTCAACGAAGAACAGCACGTCCTGACCCTGGTCGCGGAAATACTCCGCCACTGTCAGGCCGGTAAGGCCGACGCGGGCACGCGCGCCCGGCGGCTCGTTCATCTGGCCGTAGACGAGCGCGGCCTTGGAGCCCTCGCCGCCGCCCTTCTTGTTGACGCCGGACTCGATGAACTCGTGATAGAGGTCGTTCCCTTCGCGGGTGCGCTCGCCGACACCGGCGAACACCGAGTAGCCGCCATGCGCCTTGGCGATGTTGTTGATGAGCTCCTGGATGAGCACCGTCTTGCCGACGCCGGCACCGCCGAACAGGCCGATCTTGCCGCCGCGTGCATAAGGCGCCAGCAAGTCGAGCACCTTGATGCCCGTGACCAGGATCTGCGCCTCGGTCGACTGCTCGACATAGGCGGGGGCCGGCTGGTGGATGGCGCGGTCCTCGACGCCGTTGACCGGGCCTGCCTCGTCAACCGGCTCGCCGATCACGTTGATGATGCGGCCGAGAAGCTGCGGGCCGACCGGCACCGAGATCGGAGCCCCGGTGTCATAGACGGTCTGGCCGCGCACCAGGCCGTCGGTCGAGTCCATGGCGATGCAGCGCACGGTGTCCTCGCCGAGGTGCTGCGCGACTTCGAGCACGAGGCGGCTGCCGCGATTGTCGGTCTCCAGCGCGTTCAGGATCGGCGGCACGAACTCGTCGAACGCAACGTCGACAACGGCGCCGATGACCTGCCGGACTTTGCCTGCCGGGCCGCTGGCCTTGATTGTGGTGGCCGCCATCGCGGCCGCCTTCGTGGTCCTGGCGGCTGCCGGTTTCCTGGCGGGTGCCTTGGCCGGAGCTTCCGCATCGGCGGCGGCCGTGGTCTTCTTCGTGGTCGCTGCTTTCGCCATCCTTGTTACCCTTCTCGTCCGTATCTGGTCGCGCCGCCGATTCTTGGCAACGCTAGAGCGCTTCGGCGCCCGAGATGATTTCGATCAGTTCCTTGGTGATCATGGCCTGACGCGTCCGGTTGTAGTTGATCGTCAGCCTGTTGATCATGTCGCCGGCGTTGCGCGTAGCATTGTCCATGGCCGTCATCTTGGCGCCCATCTCGCCGGCCGCATTCTCGAGCAGCGCCCGGAATATCTGCACGGCGATGTTGCGCGGGATAAGGTCGGACAGGATCTCGCCCGGTTCCGGCTCATATTCGTAGATTGCCGTCGCGCCGTTCTCTGCCTTTTCGGCCTCGGGCGGCGCGGCGGGGATCACCTGCAGCGCCGTCGGCACCTGGCTGATCACCGACTTGAACTCGGAATAGAAGATTGTGCAGACGTCGAACTGGCCGTCGTTGAAGAGGGCGATCACCTTCTTGGCGATCGCATCGGCGTTGGCGAAGCCGATCTGCTTCACCTCACGCAGCTCGATGCGGTCGATGATGAGCCTGCCGTAGTCGCGCTTGAGGTTGTCGTAGCCCTTCCTTCCGACGGTGATGATCTTCACCGTCTTGCCGTCAGCCAGCAGGCTGCGGATACGCTCGCGCGCAAAGCGCGCGATCTGGCTGTTGAAGCCGCCGCAGAGCCCGCGCTCGGCAGTGCAGACCACGAGCAGCTGGACATCGTCCCGGCCGTGCCCCGTCATCAGCGCCGGGGCGTCGCTGCCCCCGCCGACTGCCTGGGCAATGTTGGCCAGCACCGAAGCCATGCGCTGGGAATAGGGGCGCGCGGCCTCGGCGGCCTCCTGCGCACGACGCAGCTTCGCCGCGGCGACCATCTGCATCGCCTTGGTGATCTTCTGCGTCGCCTTCACCGAGGCGATGCGGTTGCGGAGATCTTTGAGCGAGGCCATCCGTTCAGCGTCCCGTCAGCTCAGGCGAAGGTCTTGGCGAAGCTGTCCACCTCGGCCTTGAGCTTGGCGCGTGTGTCGTCGGTGATCTGCTTGTCCTTGCGGATCGCGTCGAGGATCGCCTTGCCGGCCGAGCGCATGTGGCCGAGCAGGCCTTGCTCGAACTTGCCGACCTGCGCAACACTGAGCTTGTCCAGATAGCCGTTGACGCCGGCGAAAATCACCACGACCTGCTCTTCGGTTTTCAGCGGCGAGAACTGCGGCTGCTTCAGGAGTTCGGTCAGACGCGCGCCACGGTTCAGGAGACGCTGCGTCGCCGCATCCAGATCGGAACCGAACTGTGCGAACGCCGCCATCTCGCGATACTGCGCGAGCTCGCCCTTGATCGAGCCGGCGACCTGCTTCATCGCCTTGATCTGCGCGGCCGAACCGACGCGCGACACGGACAGGCCAACGTTCACCGCCGGGCGGATGCCCTGGAAGAACAGGTTGGTTTCCAGGAAGATCTGGCCATCCGTGATCGAGATCACGTTGGTCGGGATATAGGCCGACACGTCGTTGGCCTGCGTCTCGATGACCGGCAGCGCGGTCAACGAGCCGGCGCCGTTGTCGTCGTTCATCTTCGCAGCACGCTCGAGCAGGCGCGAGTGCAGATAGAAGACGTCGCCCGGATAGGCCTCGCGGCCCGGCGGGCGGCGCAGCAGCAGCGACATCTGGCGGTAGGCGACGGCCTGCTTGGAGAGATCGTCATAGGCGATCACGGCATGCATGCCATTGTCACGGAAATACTCGCCCATGGTGCAACCTGCGAACGGGGCGAGGTACTGCATCGGCGCCGGATCGGAGGCGGTGGCGGCGACGACGATGGAATATTCGAGCGCGCCGCGCTCTTCGAGCACCTTCACGAACTGCGCCACGGTGGAGCGCTTCTGTCCGACCGCGACGTAGACGCAGTACAGCTTCTGGCTCTCGTCGTCGCCCTCGTTGAGCGGCTTCTGATTGAGGATGGTGTCGAGAATGATGGCGGTCTTGCCGGTCTGCCGATCGCCGATGATCAGCTCGCGCTGGCCGCGACCGATCGGGATAAGCGCATCGATTGCCTTGAGGCCGGTCGACATCGGCTCATGCACCGAGCGGCGAGGAATGATGCCCGGCGCCTTCACGTCGACGCGAAGGCGTTCAGTCGCCTGAATGGGCCCCTTGCCGTCGATCGGGTTGCCGAGTGCGTCGACGACGCGGCCGAGCAGCCCCTTGCCGACGGGCACCTCCACGATCGCGCCGGTGCGCTTGACGGTGTCGCCTTCCTTGATGTCGCGGTCGTTACCGAAGATCACGACGCCGACATTGTCGGCCTCGAGGTTGAGCGCCATGCCGCGGATACCGCCGGGGAACTCGACCATCTCGCCGGCCTGGATATTGTCGAGACCGTAGACGCGGGCGATGCCGTCGCCGATGGAGAGAACCTGACCGACCTCGGAGACCTCGGCCTCCTGGCCGAAATTCTTGATCTGATCCTTGAGAATTGCGGAGATTTCCGCGGCGCGGATGTCCATCAGCCGACCTCTTTCAGTGCAAGCTTGAGCGAAGAGAGTTTGGTTTTGAGCGACGTGTCGATCTGGCGCGAGCCCATCCTGACGATGAGGCCGCCGAGAAGGGAGGGATCGACCTTGACGGCGATCGACACATCCTTGCCGGCAACACCCTTGAGCGTCGCCTTGAGCTCGACTTCCTGCTCGGGCGTCAGCGCATGCGCCGAGGTGACCTCGGCGGCAGCCTCGCCGCGCGCCTCGGAGGCAATGCGCCGGAAGGCAGTTATGATGGCAGGGAGCGCAAACAGGCGGCGGTTCTTCGCGACCACGCGCAGGAAGTTGCCGGTAAGGCCCGTGATGCCCGCCTTGTCGAGCACCGCGGCGATCGCCTTCGACTGCTCTTCTGCCGAGAAGACCGGGCTCTTGATCAGGCGCGCGAGATCGGCGCTCGAATTCAGCATCGCCTGAAAATCGCCCAGAGTCTTTTCGACCACCGCTACGGCCTTGGCTTCGGCAGCAAGCTCATAGAGGGAGCCGGCATAGCGTTCGGCGACTGCTGAGATGGAAGAACCAGATTTGGCCACGGACCGTCGCTTCTTTCCCTGACAGGCCGCAAGATTTGTGGCGCGAGCACTGGACTCTGGCTAAATCTCTGACCTTATTGATTTTTCTAAGGCCGGAACAGCGCGCGGGGCGAGACCTCCAGCCAAAAGTCGATTGCCGTCTAGCACAGGCATTTGCCGACCGCAACACGGTCTCCCGCGTGGTTTTCGGCGAGTTTTGTCGCAGCCTTGCGGCGTCGCGCCGAAATGGCCGTCGATTCAGGAAATGAAGCCCAGCGCAAAGGCTAGCGGCAGGCCGGCAAGCGCGAGCTCGACCACGAACCAAATCCAGTTGTAGATCGTGTTGCCGCGGTCGGAGAGGATCGAGATCAGCCTGCCGAAAGCCGTGAAGAGCCAGGAGAAACCAAGCGCCAGATAGAGAAGCGGCTGAGCGAGCAGAATGGATGTGATACCGACGCCGAGATGGAAGCCAGCGATCGTAGCGCGCGTCGCCGCCACCGTCCCGGGGTGGTCAGGCGCTGCCTGCACGCGCAGTATCCTCAACCCGATATTGGGGAGGAAGAGCATGATGAGGCCGAACAGCACGGTGACTGCCGCCGAGGACCAGCCAAACCATTCGCCCTGCGTCGTCGGCCAGGGAAAAGAGAACTCCATGACTGCCCCTCCAGAATCGGCATCGGAGCATATTATCCTTAGCGCGGCCGGACGCTAGTCGGAGGGGTGATTGACGAAAGAGAGCGGGGCGATTCCCACACGAATTGTCTGGTCGGTCGAGCGGCTCGGGGTCGAGCCAGCCGACCGGTTGCTGGAAATCGGCTGTGGCCGGGGCGTGGCGGCATCGCTGATTTGCGCAAAGCTGAAAACCGGGCATCTGACCGCCGTCGATCGCTCTATGGCCGCCATCGAGACGGCTCGTGAGCGCAATGCCGAGCATGGGATGGCGGGCAAGGTGAGCTTCGTCGAAACAGCGCTCGCCGAACTGGACCGCAACGCCGGACCTTTCGACAAAGCATTCGCGATCAACGTCAACCTTTTCTGGATCGATCCTCGCCGCGAGCTGCCGGTTGTTTGTGACGTGCTCGGGCCCGGCGGACAACTGCTGCTGTTTTACGAGCCGCCTTCGATCGCACAGCGGAGCAAGGCCAGGGAACTCTGCTACGCGAATCTCGAGCGGCACGGGTTTTCTGTCGATGCGATCTTCGAGGACGATATCGGGGCATCCCCTTTGCTGGGGATCGTCGCCAGACCGATCGGTTGATGCCGCACCCGAGTCGAATGTCAGCGATCAAATCGCCAAACACTCAACACGTCGCGGCGAGCAAAAGTCCGCCAGCAACCGCCACATTGATGATGAAGCCGGAGCGCAGCATTTGCCGCTCAGCTCCGGAATAGCGCCAGAAATCGAGTGCAAGCAGGCTTGCCGCTGCCGTGAATCCGACAAGTGCAAAGGCGGCATAGGCTCTCGCGAGGTTGATCACGACGCAAAGCCCCGCCGCGATCTCCATGAAGGAGCCGGCGCCCAGCAGTAACGGCACCGGCGCCGGGAAGCCGCGCTCTTTCAGTTGGGCGCTGACCGTCCTGAAGTTCAGAGAATGCTCGGTGCCCGCCCAGACGAACACGCCGCCGAGCAGCACGTAGCCCAAATCATGCAGGAGATCGAACATGACGACGTTCAGCGGGCCGACCAGACAGCGAGTTCGTAACCGTCCGGGTCGGTGAAGTGGAAGCGGCTGCCGCCGGGAAAATCGTACGGCGGTTTGGCGATCATGCCTCCGGCCGCTTTCATTTGCTCGAGCGTTTCCTTGAGATCGTCCGCATAGAGGATGACCAAAGGTCCGCCCGACGGTGTGACCGCGCCGATCGTAGTAAAGCCTCCCTTCAACCGGCCATCGGCGAATTCGCAGTATTCGGGCCCGTAATCGGTGAAGGTCCAGCCGAAGGCGCTGCCGTAGAAATGCTTCGAGCGCGCGATGTCTCGGACATTGAACTCGACATAGTCGATCTGCCGGTCGTTGCTTGCCGTGCCCATTGCCAAACTCCGATAGTTGAGCTTGCCAAATTCGCCGAGACGCGACTGAAAATCTTGAATGAAACGGCCAATCAGGGCCTGAGCTGGCGCAGAAATGTCAGGGCGGTCATGCCGCACAGCGACTGGATCTCGCGGCTCAGATGCGGCTGATCGGCATAACCTGCGTCGAATGCGAGCGCGGACAATCGAGCACTGCGATCAGAGCGCGCCAGCGACAGGAATCTCTGAAAGCGAAGAATGCGGCTCAATGTCTTCGGCCCATATCCAAAATAATCGTGACTTCGCCGTCTCAGGGTCCGCTCGCTGACATCGAGCCGGTCGAGCAGCAAAGACATCGCGCGGTTGCCTTCGCGTGAGGCTCGACCGGCCACGCTGAAAATTGCCGCCGCATCCTGCGCGACGGGCTCGATGTCGGCGGTCACGCCGAGAAGGAGTTGCTGCAGCAGCTGAGCCTGCTCGCTGGTCGTGGTCTTCTCGCTCAACCGCCCTGTAAGCTCGTGCGCCCTGTTGCCCCAGAACTCCGTCAGCTCGACCTCGCGGCCGACGATTTCCGTCATGGGCAGACCGAGCCATCGCGTCGCCGCCCCCGGTTGGAACCGCATGCCGAGGATTGTCGACCCGGGCCTCAGATCCGGCAAGGCCGCTGTGAGGTCCGGCCCTGCGACCATGAGCCTGCCGTCGCGCCAGAGCAGGTCGACGCAACCGTCGGGAACGACGGCGATCGCACCGGTGTGGTCGGCGGGAACCGCATGCGTCCATACACAACGGAAATGCGGCTGCAGGCGAGCCGACGGTGCGAACTCAGAATAACGCCCGACTGTGCCGGCAAGGGCCTTGTCGAGCGACAGGTCCGCCGCGATGCCCTTCAGCCGGGCATTCTCCTGCTCCAAATGCCGCAGGCGCTTCATCTCCGGCGGCAGCACGCTGGAATACTTCTTGCGCCAGTTGTAGAGCGTCGCGTCGCTGATCCCGGCGTTCCGGCAGACCTCCCCAGCGGTGTGTCGTCCTTCAGCACGAACGCGATCTGCGCCTGAGTGAACTCCGATGCCTTCATGGAATGTCTCCTTGCTCCGATCACGGGATCATAAGCAGAAAGTTCCAACTCCGAATGGCCCAATTTACCGGTGGCGCGTCAGGGCTGAGCGGCTTGAGAGCAAAAACGTCCGTCAACCGGCATTTCAGTTTGGTTCGCGACCGAGCCCTCATTTCGTCAAATAGCCGCCGTCGGCCTCGTAGCACGCACCAGTGACGAAAGAGGCGGCGTCCGAAAGCAGGAAGAGGATGACGCTCGTAATTTCATCAGCCCGCCCGACACGGCCCATTGGATGAAGCGACGCCGCGGCCTTCTTTTTTTCGTTGCTGAGATGACCAAGTAACGGCGTTTCGACGAAACCTGGCGCGACGGCATTGATGCGTATCCCATGCGCCGCATGATCCAGCGCCGCTGCCTTTGTAAGGCCGATCACGCCGTGCTTGGCCGCCGTATAGGCGGGCTGCCCGGGGAAAGCGCGAAGACCCATGATGGAAGCGATGTTGACGATCGAGCCGCCACCGCATGCGAGCATTTTCGGGATCTGGTAACGGACCGCATGGAACACGCCGGTCAAGTTCACGGCGATGATCCTGTCCCATTGCTCGGCCGGATATTGCGCTGTCTCACAACGCGGCAGGTCGATCCCGGCGGAATTGACCGCAAAATCGAGCCGTCCGAAATGTCCCACCCCGCGGGCGATCGCTGTTTCGACGCTTGCGTTCGAAGCGACATCGACCTCAAGAGCAAGCGCATCATGTCGTGATAGCGTTGCAGCAAAGGCCGCCAGCCGTTCCCCGTCACGATCTGCCAGAATGAGTCTTACGCCTAAATCGGCAAGCATGCGGGCAGTCGATGCCCCGATGCCCGAGGCAGCCCCCGAGACAAACGCGACCTTGCCGGCGAAGGCGTCGGGATGGAGGAGAGGAAATGTCATGGCTTCACCGACCCTGCCGCGACGGCGTCCCGAAAGGCCTGCCTATTTGTAGACACCCACCCAGATGATGATGGTCGGTTCAGTTTTCGATGGATTGCGGGAACGATAGGTGGACGACCGGTTGAAGCGATAGCTGTCGCCCTCGAAGAGTTCGTACTTCTCGTCGTCCACCCAGAGTTCCAGCCGCCCTTTCAGGATGTAGCCGTATTCGGCGCCGGCGGTCGGCACGTTCTTAGGTTCGGTCTCCAGGCCGGGTTCGAAAGTCGACATCATGAATTCGACGTCGGGATCGAGCTGCGGCGTCAGAAGCTCGGTGCGCGCGCCTTGATGCAACATGAAGCGACGCTGATTGCCGCGCACGATGATCTCTTTCTCCCGCTCGGCCTCGGGCTGTTTCTTCTCCAGCTCCACGAACCAGCTCATCGGCACGCCGAAGATGGTGCACGCGGCATAAAGATCCTTCAGCGTCGGCTGCGACAGACCGCGCTCGAGCTGGCTGACATAGCCGGTTGACCGGTTCAGCCCATCGGCAAGCTGCTGAATGGTAATGCGGCGAGATCGGCGCAATTCACGGAGCGTTTTGCCTACGTGATCCGGCGCCCAGGCCTCGGCATCAGTATTAAACATTGAACATAACCTAACAAATTCACTTCCATGATGAATTCGATCACACGCTTCATCAAGTCAACGCCCACCGCGGATTGGCGGGTTTCCAGAGCGGTTGTCCCCACAAGGTTTTTACCCGAACGTGCCCGCGGTCGTCCCCCCATCCAGAACATACACCATGCCATTGGCATAGCTTGCCTGCGGCGACAGCAAATGGCCGATGGCATCGGCAACTTCGTCCGGACGGGCAAAACGGCCGAGGGGAACGCGGCGCTCGTAAAAAGCGCGATCGTAGATACCGCCATTCTCCTTCAGCAGATCAGCCGCCATCGGCGTGTCGACAAAGGAAGGACACACGACATTGCTGCGCAATCCTTGCGGGCCGTGATCGAGCGCCATGCAACGGATCAAACCGACAACACCATGCTTTGAGGCGCAATAGGCTGCGTAACCGCGCGATCCACGAACACCGGAATCGGAACTGACTGCCACGAATGCCGAGGCCGTATTTTCCAGCAGGCGCGGAACGGCATGCCGCGCCAGCAGGAAGGGTCCTGTCAGGTTGACGGCTAGGGTCGTTTGCCAGGTTTCATCCGTCAGCGTCGTCACATCACCCTTTCGGGCAACGCCGGCAGCGGCAACGACGCCGGACAGAAAGCCGTATCGCTCAATCGCGCGCGTGACCGCAGAGGCAACATCGGCATCCGACGAAGCATCTCCCACTACTTCGAGCGTGGCGGCCCCCTTGCCTCGGCACATATCCGCGACTTCCGCCAGCGCCGGTGCATTGAGGTCGAACAAGGTGAGCGCTACGCTTTTGTTCGCGAGCGCCAGCACGGTTGCCTGTCCGATCCCGGAAGCAGCGCCGGAGACCAGAATGGATCTCTCGAATGTCGCCATGGGTCCCTCCGTGCGCTCTTTCTCATGCGCCGAGATAGGCCGCCTTGAGGTCCGGATCGTTGAGCACGTTGTGCGCCCCGCCCTCGACCGAACAGCGCCCCGCATCGATCACATAGGCATAGTCGGCGATCTCCAGCGCCACTGTCGCATTCTGCTCGACGACAATGAGACTGATGCCCGATTTCGAGAGCGTGATGATGATCTCAAAGATTTGGTTGATGATCTTCGGTGCGAGACCCAGCGAGGGCTCGTCGAGCATAAGCAGCTCGGGTGTTGCCATCAGTGAGCGGCCGATCGCCAGCATCTGCTGCTGTCCTCCGCTCATGCGGCTCGCCAGGGAATGGCGCCGTTCCTTCAGGATCGGGAACATGTCGTAGACCTGCGTACGGATCTCATCGAAACTGCGGCCACGACCGGATATATAGCCGGCGAGCAGGTTCTCCTCGACAGTCAGCCGCTGCAGGATCTGCCGACCCTCCGGGCAGTGGGCGAGGCCAAGCCAGGCGACTTCTTCCGGCGGCAGGCCTCGGATCTGCCGGCCCTTGAACTCGATCTCACCGGAATAGATCTGCGTCAGGCCGGAAATGGACCGCAATGTCGACGTCTTGCCGGCACCGTTCGCGCCGATGATCGTGACGATCTCGCCGGCATGCACCTCAAGATCAATGCCGAACAATACCTGCGTGCGACCGTAACCCGCCTTGAGCCCGGCGACTTTGAGCAAGCTTCCGGATGTCGTCGAGTTCTTCCGTGGTTCCAAGGTAGGCCTCCAGGACTCTTTCGTTCGTGCGCACCATGTCCGGCGTGCCGGAGCAAAGCAGCTCGCCGTAGTTCAAGACGTCGATTCGGTCCGAGATGGACATCACTAGGTCCATGTCGTGCTCGACGAGGATGATCGCGCGGTCTTGGCGTTTCAGGCCGGCGATCATGGCCGCCATGTCCTTTGTTTCGGTGTGGTTGAGCCCGGCCGCGGGCTCGTCGAGCAGCACGATCGGCGCCTCGGTGACGAAGGCTCGTGCCAATTCCAGCATCTTCTGGCGACCGTATGGCAGATCACCGGCAAGCACGTCCGCGACGTCGGACAGATGAAACCGCGCGAGGCAGGCGTGGCAGATGTCGAGCCGCTCGGCCTTGCGCAGGCGTTTTGCACCGCCAAGGAGGGTCACCCAGGATTGCGGGAAGAAGCAGACTTCCAGGTTCTCCAGAACCGTCATGCCGTCGAAGAGGCGTAGGTTCTGGTAGGTGCGCGCCACCCCGAGCCGGGCGATGCGGTGTTTCGGCAGTTTGCTGAGCTCCGTCGAGCCGAGCCGGATCGTGCCGGACGTCACGGTATAAGAACCGGCGATCATGTTGACGATGGTGGATTTACCCGCCCCGTTCGGCCCGATGATCGAGTAGATCGAGCCGACGTCGAAGGAAAGCGACAGGTTCTTGATCGCGACCAGCGATCCGAATTGCTTGCTTACGTTTTCGACGGCGAGAGCCATAGGGTCCGGACCTTTCGAATGATGAAGCCGAGGTTGAAACGCGGCGAGACGAGGCCGCCCGGGCGAAGCACGATGACCGTCACCAGGACGACGCCGTAAATCAGCAGGCGGTACTGCGCGGCGAAATGCAGGACTTCCGGCAGAACCACGAGCACGATGGCGCCGGCGATCACGCCGACGATATTGCCGACACCGCCGATAATGATGATAAGCACGACCAGCAGAGATTCCTGGAAGGTGAAGCTTTCCGGACTGACGAAGCGCTGGAATGAGCCGAAGATCACGCCGCCGGCACCGCCGATGGCCGCACTGAGGGCGAAGGCGAGCAACTTCAGCGTCGTCGTGTTGATGCCAAGGCCACGCACCACGTCCTGGTCTTCGCGCAGCGCGCGCCATGCTTTGCCTACGATCGAGCGCTCCATGTAATAGACGCCGGCGCAGAGCATGATCGCGAGGGCCAGCAGCAGCCAGTAGAAGTGGACTGGACTGGTGAGCGGCAGGCCGAACAGGCTTGCCCGGTCGAGGCCGGCAATACCCTGCGGCCCGTTGGTCAGGTCGTCGGCATTGTTGATAGCGATGCGGATGATTTCACCGAAACTCAGCGTGACGATGGCGAGATAGTCGCCCCGAAGTTTCAGGACGGGAAAGCCGAGCAGCACGCCGGCCAGCGCACCGACTGCCGCGCCGATGAAGAGGATCACGATGAATGGCAGGTGGATGTCGAACTGCCCGCTGGCCAGAAAGGCATAGGCATAAGCGCCCACCGCGTAAAAGGCTATGAAGCCGAGGTCGAGCAGGCCTGCATAGCCGACCACGAGATTGAGGCCGACAGCAAGGATGATGTAGATGAGGATGCTGTCGGCGACGCGGACGTAATAGGGCGGAAACTTCGGCACAAGAGCCAGCAGAACCACGCAAAGCGCGAGCACGACCAGAAGGCCAAGCCGCCGTGTGATTACCGCGTTCCCCATCGGTCAGTAATCCTTCTTTGCGACGGTCGTTTCTTCCGAGACGGTCTCGCCGAGCAGGCCGGCGGGCTTGAACAGAAGAATGAGGATGAGAACGGCAAAAGCGAAAACGTCGCGGTACTCCGTGCCGATGAGGCCGCCGGAGATGAGCGGCAGGAAGGCCGTTCCAAGGGTTTCGATAGCGCCGAGCAGGAAGCCGCCGAGCATGGCACCCGGAATGGAGCCGATACCGCCGAGGATCGCCGCTGTGAAGGCCTTCAGGCCGATGACCGAGCCCATGGTCGGTTGCATGATGCCGTAGTAGGAAGCATACATGATGCCAGCCATGGCGCCGAGGCCGGGGCCGATGAAGAAGACGAGGCTGACGGCGCGATTGACACGGATGCCAAGCAGGCTCGACGTCGTCCAGCTTTCGGACGCCGCCCGGATCCAGATGCCGAGACGCGTGCCGTTGACGAAAAGCGCCATTCCCACCATGAGCAGGATCGCGGCGGCGAGGATGCCGAGTTGCACCGTCGTCACCATGCCGCCAAGCGCGGCGATCGGCTGGCTCGGCACAATGGCCGGGAAGTGCTCCGGCTGCGGGCCGATGGTCACGCGGACTGCGCTCTGCAGCACGATGGACATGCCAAGCGCACTGAGCATCGGCGCGAGACGGCCGTAGGCGCGCAACGGACGATAGGCAAAGCGCTCGATCGCCACGCCAAGCAATCCGACGATGACAAAGCTGGCAACGATCGCGATGACGGAATCGAGGGCGGGCGCCAGGCCACCGAGACCGATAAACCCGCTGAAGATGAAGGTGTAGACATACGGGCCGAGCATGAAGAACTCGCCGTGCGCGAAGTTGATCAGCCGCATGACGCCATAGACCATCGTGTAGCCAAGGGCGATCAATCCATAGATCGCACCGATCGCCAACGCGAAGATCAGCTGTTGGAGCAAGTAGTCGAGCAAGGGGATCGCCTCTGTGACGAAGGGCCGGCAAACCGAGTGTGCCGGCCCTATTTAAAGATGCGTCCGGCCGGTTATTCCTTGACCAGCTCGAACTTGCCGTCCTTGACGACATAAAGGTACATCGGCGCCGTCGTGTTCTCGCCGTTGTCATCGAAGGCGACCGGCCCCAGCAGCGTATCGACCGTTACGCCATGAAGCTGTGCAAGCACGCCTTCGCGATCCAAGGTTTCTGCCTTTTCGACGGCGGCGGCCATAACCTGAGCATTCGCGAAGCCGAGCGAAGCGTAGGGTCCGGGCGCCCGGCCGAAGCGGGCCTGGTGCCGTTCGGCGAAATCCTTCAACTCCGGCGAGGAGTCGTATGGCGGAAGCTGGAAGGTCATGAGCGCACCTTCTGCCGAAGCCGCCCCCACCTGGGTGATGAAATCGACGGTGAAACCGATGTCGGGGCCGATGAACTGGGCCTTCAGTCCCTGTTCGCGCATCTGCTTGAGGAACAGGGCAAGCTGCGGCATGCCTGCGCCCATGTAGACGACGTCCGGATTTTGGAGTTTGATCGACGCGATCAGAGCCGAGAAGTCGACGTCTTCAGGGTTCGCGCCGAATGTACCGGCAACTGTGCCGCCACCAGCCTCGAAATTGTCCTTGAACACACCAGCGATACCTTGGCCGAAGACGGTCTTGTCATGCACGAGAACCGCCTTTTTCAGGCCAAGCTTCTCGGTGACGTATTTGGCCGGCAGCGCACCCTGCACGAAGTCGTTCGCCACCGGGCGCACGACGGTCTTGAAGCCCATGCGCATCAATTCCGGATTGGTCGCGGGCACGACCTGCGGCATGCCGCATTCGGAATAGATGTCGAGCGCGGGCATAGTGACGCCGCTATTCATGTGGCCGATCACGCCGATGACGGCGTTATCGTCGCAGAACTGCTGGGCGACGAGCGTGCCCTGGCGCGGGTCGGCGCGGTCATCGAGCGCGCGGAAGACGACCTTGTTGCCCTTGATGCCGCCCTTTTCGTTGAGCTGGTCGAAATAGAGCTGGGCACCATCAATCTGCGACTGACCGAACTCCGCCTGCGCGCCAGACATGGGCGCGCTGCCACCGAGAACGATGTCGTCGGCCGCGGCCGGCATAGCGCCAGTTGCCAACAGGAGCGCCACGGCTGAAAGAAGTACACGCGTTCTGTTCATAAAAATTCCCCTTTCGTTGTCGAGAGTGGTTGCACGGAACTCCCATCCGAGCAACATTTTCGTGAAATTTTTCTCTAATTTTTTCATGCCTATGATCAGGCATGCGATTTATCTGAAGTTTCCGCTTGCCCTCCTCATCTCGCGAGATAGCCGCCGTCCACCGCCAGCACATGGCCGGTTGTCATCGCCGATGCCCTACCGGCGAGAAAGATCATGGCGGCGGCGACTTCCTCGGGCTCCGCAAGCCGCTTGAGGGGCGTCAAGTTACGGATTTTTTCCATCTGGCCCTCGTCGGCCATCAGATGGTCGATCAGGGGCGTCCTGACCCAGGTCGGGGCCACCGCATTTACGCGGATATCGTTGTCAGCCCATTCGACCGCCAGCGTGCGGGTGAGGTTCACTACACCCGCCTTCGTCGATTGATAGGAAATGTTCGGATGAAGCCCTCCGCCCGAGTAACTCATGATCGACGCGGTATTGATCACGGCACCCGGCACGCCGCGGCCGATCCAGGAACGAGCGGCCGTTCTCGAGCACAGAAACATACCCGTCAGGTTGACCGAGACCACGCGGTTCCAATCCTCCAGCGAAAGCTCGGTCGAAGGCCGGCAGATCGAAATACCCGCATTGTTGACGAGGACATCGAGGCCACCGGCCTCCCGTTCCGCTTGCGAAAAGACGGAGAGAACACTCGCTTCGTCACTGACGTCGAGGGCGAAGGCCGACGCCGCACCGCCGAGCTCCGCCACCTCGCAGCGCACGCCTTCCGCCGCCGCCGAATCCAGGTCGAGAACCACGACATGCGCCCCGAAGGCGGCGAACATCAGCGCCGCAGCGCGGCCGATTCCGCCGCCGCCACCGGTGATGAAGACCCGTTTTCCATCGAGTCTGAACATCGTTTCGGGTGCTTTTGCACACATCATGTGTACGGTCACCGGCCTATCCCGTCGTCAGCCGACTATCTTGCCGAAGGCGAGCACGAAGTTGGCGACGACCATCTCCGCGCCGACGATCTCGCGGATCTGGAAATCGGAGAACGGATCGCTGGCATTGCCGCCGACCTTGATGTTTGCCGTGCCGAAGGCTTGGCGGATCGTCGTCGACGCGCCGAGCGCGTTCTCGATGACTTGCGTTTCTGCAGCCGCGCTTTCCGGCGAGGGAATGATGCGCGTCTGGAACCGCGGGTGGAGCAACGGCTTCTCGAAGGACGGGCCATCGGCCTTGAAATCGATCTCGATCAGTGACGTGCCGCGGCGCGACAGCTTGGCCGAAACCGCGCTGTCGGTCGCCGTCCACTCGACCTCACCCATTTTCTTCGGATAGCCCCAGACCTCGCGACCGACCGCCATGGAGTCGTCATTCGTGACGATCTCATAGAGCACATGACCGCCGGGGCGCCCCTGATAGCTCATGGGAACGACGATACCGCCTTCGGCATAGGAGCCGAGCGAGCCGCCGGCGGGCACGTCCATGATGAAGAACTCGATCACGTCGCCCCGGACGTCGAACTGCAGGGGCAGCGCCGCACGGATCGCCGCCTCGTCGACGCGGCAGAACACACTGACCTTGCTGAAGGCTTCGTAGTTGAACGGCGGCGCCTCATAGAGCGGCGCGCGCTGCGGGAGGGTGTAGGCCTGCTGGGACATGTGAATGCGGTCTTTCCTTGACGTTCGCGTCTGGCTCGACGTTCACACCAGTGAAGAAGTTATGTCAAGATTTCACGCAGATGATTCTGCAGATTCGTTTGCGAAACGAACCTGATGTCAATGATCGAAGCACACGATGGTGCGGGCGAGAACGCCCTGTTCCAGCCACCGGAAAGCGTCGTTGATCTCATCGAGCGGCACGCGCTTGCCGACTTGCCGGTCGAGGTCGAGGCGACCGGCGCAATAGAGGGCGAGAATGCGCTCGAAATCTCGCTCCGGAACGCCGCCGCCATAGTTGCTGCCAATGACGCGCTTCTGGGTATTGGGCAGGGTCGAAGCTGGTAGGCAAACCATCTCCCCCTTGGCGGCGATTCCGACGGAAATCACCGAACCGCCTGGCCGAGCACTGTCATAGGCAAGCGCGATCGCATCAGGCCGTCCGGTGCAGTCGATGACGCTGTCTGCGCCCCGGCCACGGCTCAGCGCCTTGAGTTCGGCGGCAACATCCTGTGTAGCGGAATTCAGGAAATGGGTTGCACCGAAGGAACGAGCGACGCCCTCCTTTTCCGGATTGATGTCGATCGCGACGATGGCCTCAGCACCGGCAATCGACGCCGCATGGATGGCGTTGATACCTACCCCGCCGACGCCGATCACCCCGACAACTTCGCCGGGTTCGACGCGCGCATCGTTGACGACAGCGCCGAAACCGGTGGTCACCGCGCAGCCCACCAAGGCCGCAACCTCGAACGGAATGTCCTTCTCGATCTTCGAGCAGCTGGATTCCGGAACGACCGCCAGTTCCGCGAAGCTGGAAAGGCAGGTGAAGTGATTGATCGGCTTCGCCGCGCTGCCGAGCCGGCGCGCACCATTCCACAGCGTGCCTCCGCCGGCGGCCGCGCCATAGGTGTCGCACATGGTCGGCAGTCGCTTGTGACAGTAGAAGCACTCTCCGCAGTTAGGCGCCCAGGAGAGGATCACGTGATCGCCCTTGCGCACCTTGCTGACGGCCGAGCCAGTGCGCTCGACAATGCCTGCTGCCTCGTGGCCCAGGATGATCGGCAGCGGAGGACGCGACTTACCCTTCGCTGCGCTGAGATCGCTGTGGCAAACCCCCGTCGCGATGATGCGGACGAGAACCTCACGATCGCCCGGTTCGCCGATCGGCACCTCCTCGATCACGAGGTCTTCATCGTAGTTATAGAGAACGGCGGCCTTCATTGCGGTTTTCTTCCCATGGGATATGCGTTCGCTTGCTTCGCCTGGCTCATCGGCCGGTCTCCTGCAGCCTGTCCCAGCTGCCTTCGACTGACGTCGGAAGCCGATGCTTCATGATGCGTTGGCTCGGCGTGCGTTCGAAATCGTCGATGACGGCGAGGTAGCGCGGGTTCTGGAACGGCGCCAGCCTCTGGGCGAGCCAGTCGGAGAAGGACAGGTAATCGATATCCGCGCCCGCCTTCGGCTTGATGAAGAGTTTGATCTCCTGCTCGCCGACCTCCGCCTTGACGCCGATTAGCGCGCAATCCTCGACGAGTGGATGACCTCCGGCGACATGCTCTACCTCAAAGGCCGAGACATTCTCGCCCTTGACGCGCACGCTGTCCGTCAGTCGACCGAGGAAGTAGAGATTGTCGCTCGCGTCGAGCATGCCGAGGTCACCGGTGTGGAAGCCGTTGGGCCGCAGCGCCTTGGCTGTCGCCTCTTCATTGCGGAAATAGGCGGCGAAGACCGCGCCCTCCTGACGCGGATGGACGACGATCTCGCCGGAGGCGCCTGCCGCCACGGGCTTGCCTTGGTCGTCGAGGATTTCGACCGAAAGCCAGGGCACAGGCATGCCGACCGAGCCCAGCACACCGGTCGCGTTGAAGGTGGTGATGCTGGAGGATTCCGTCATCCCGTAACACTCGCGAAGCGGGATGCCGAAGCGCTCCTCAAAGGCACGCCAGATATCGCGCGGGCATCCGCCGCCCCAGGCGACGCGCACCTTGTGGTCCCGGTCGCGCGCGCTTTCGGGCTGCTTGAGAAGGATCTGCAACACGCCGCCGAGGTAGTGGATTTGGGTCGCGCCGCACTCCCGCACATCATCCCAGAAGCGGCTGGCGCTGAAGCGCTGCACCATCGATAGCCTGACATCGCGCAGGAGCGGGATGGGAATGAGCTGGGCTCCGCCGATGTGATAGAGCGGCTCCCAGACGAAGAAGACGTCGCCGTCTCGTGCATCGGAGCAGAGCATCGCCCCTTCCGACGCATAGCGCAGCATGCGGTGGGTGACACAGACGCCCTTCGGGCGGCCGGTCGTGCCCGAGGTGTAGTTCAGCGCAAACAGATCGTCCGCGCCGGGCAAGGACTCCGAGAAGACATGGCCGCCGGCGACGAGCCGATCGAGCGAATCCGGCGCTCCCGTTTCCGCGACGAGACGGAAGGCCGTCGTGTCCGCGCCGCACTCCAGAACGTTCGGGAAGAGATCGCGATTGGCGAACACGACACGCGGCTCGCTATGTTCAAGAATGTATTTGAGGCCGTCGCCGCGCAGCTGCACATTCACCGGCACCCAGACAGCCCCGCACTTGGCAATGGCGAAAAGTACCGCGAGGCTGTCCGGACTGTTTCGGAGCATCAGCGCCACGCGATCGCCTTTGGCGACCCCCAGGCGGCGGAGTTCCACCGCCACGCTGTCGGATTTGCGGTGCAGGTCCGCAAAGCTGATCGGCTCCCCATCAAAGGTAGCGTAAATTGCATCGGGCGAGGCGGCCGCCCGAGCCTGCAGGCAGGAGATGAAACCTTTGTCTTCCACGCTGTAGTCCTGAAAAATCATCGATATTGAGGAGCCGCCGGCAGACTCAGCCGGATTTCCTGGCCGACCGCGCCGCAAGGAACTGCTCCATCATGCGGTTGGGCTCGCCATCCGCATAAGCGATCCGCTGGTTACGCACGCCGGACGCGAGCGCGTCGCGGAAGCGGGCTTCGGTGACCTCGCGGAACCGTTGCTTGTTGAGCTTCATGGCAAGGCGCGGCTTGGCGGCAAGCTCCTCGCCCAGCGCGAGCGATGCCTCGAGCACTTCTTCACGCGGTACGATCCGATTGATGAGACCGATCGCCACGCATTCGGAGGCCGGCATCATGCGGCCGCTCAGCGTAAGATCGGTGGTGCGCGCGAGGCCGATCATCTCCATCATGATCCAGGGCCCGGTCGTGCTGGCAATGCCGGAGTTGATTTCCGGCTGGCCCATCTTCACGCCGTCATGGGCGATGCGAAAATCTCCGAGCAGCGTCACCTGGAAGGCCGATCCCGCCGCAAGACCGTTGAGCGCCATGATCAGCGGCTTGGAAAGGCTGCGGATGCGATCGTAGAGACGTTCCCATTCGCCGATCCAGAGTTCCGCCCGGTCCGGGTCGAAGGTCTTGGTTTCGTTGAGGTCCTGACCGGCGCCAAAGGCGCGGTCCCCCGCCCCCGTCATGATGATCGCGCCGACGGCAGGATCCTGCTCGGCCGCCTCCAGCGCATCCACGAGGTCGGAACGCATCTGGGCATGCCAGGCATTGAGCACTTCAGGGCGGTTGAGCGTGATCACGCGGCAGGCGCCGCGCTGCTCGGTGAGGATGAAATTCGTCATGTGATTTACTTTACCGTATCGTATTACAATTCAGCGTATCGTATTTCGATACGATGAATTGTCAACGAGCTTTTCCGCGACGTGGAAAACCGACCGCTCAGAGCAGTCGCGACAGCCCTGATGGGCGACAGGGGAGGAGTTGCCAGCGCATCGGCCGAAAAGTGCGAAGCGGTTTTCGGACGAATCCGATGCGCAAACAAAGAGATAGAGCGGCGTAGTGGTTCAATTTGAACGCACGCCGCTCTAGAAGGTGGACGAGGCCTGCGAAATCGAGCGTGCGGCCGCGACAACCAACGGCGCAAAGAGTTCCTCGGCCTTTTCGGGCGTGTAACGCGCGCTGGAAACGCCGATATTGACGGCTGCGACCGGCCGCGCCGCCTGATCAAGGATAGCAGCGGCGACGGAAAGATCGCCGGGGAAAAACTCACCCCAAGTCGTGGCATAGCCCGCATCGCGGGCGGCATGGAGACGCGCAACCAGCGCATCCACCGTATGGACCGTCTGTGGCGTGAAGGCCTGCAAGGGCGAACGCTCGAGCAGCGTCACGGCTTCGTCGGCCGGCAGGCGGGAGAGAATGGCCCTGCCCGGCGCCGTGCAGAAGGCCGGCAGGCGAGTGCCGATCACGACATCGGTGTTCAGCATATGCCGGCTCATGAAGCGGGCTGCAAAGACGATGTCCGTGCCGTGCGGCAGCGTCAGGTTCACCGTCTCTTCCGTCTCGCGGCTGAGATGGAGGAGATAGGGCATGGCCTGGTTGACCAACGGATTGGCGGTAATGAAATGGCGCGCCATTTCCAGGCTGCGCAAGCTGAGCTCGAAGCGCTTTGTAACCGGATCCTTCTGCAGATAGCCGAGCTTGTTCAGCGTGTGGGTAAAACGTTGCGCCGCGCTCTTGTCGAGCCCGACATTGACGCAAATCTGCGCCAAGCTGAGGCTGCGATTCGCACCGTCGAAGGCTTCGAGAACCCGAAAGGCCTTTTCCACTGACCGCACCATCAGCGGATCGGTATCGTCGAGATTCCTCGTGTCGTCAGAAGACAAGTTGGTCACCTCGGTAGTCACATCGAGCGCCCGAGGGCAGCGTTGCGGAACCTCATCATGTAGCCCGCTCTCCGGGGACACGGCAAGCCAGCCTGCCGGCACGAGCCGGCCGTGCTTTTGAACAGAAAGTTGTCGCTGTCGCCGGAGAGAATGCCCACAACCAGCGGCCAGCAGCCAACCGCCTCAGGCATTGCTGAAAAGCGCGTGAGAGATATGGCTTGACGCCCACCACTGAGGGGCTATCACGTTCACCTTGGTGAAATACAACCCACGATTTTTCATGTCACTTACGAGTCTCGCAAGGACCCAAATGACCCGCATCCGACTCCACAATGCCAACAACATGCCGTTGCAGGCGCCGCTGATACCCGATCCCTTTGTGCCTTATGACTGCCCCGCCAATCGTAGCCTTAACGCCATCTGCCAGGGCGACGCGACGATTCTCGGCCAGTATCTGGAGAACACGCCCTTCACACTCACCGGTGATCGCTTCCTGGTCTACGTGTCCGATTTCACCAATTGCAACAAAACGCCTTTCATGGACGCCGGCATCGTCATTCCGGTGCGCTTCGGCGAGTGCGAGGGCGGCTATTTTCTGTTTGAGTACGAGGACAACGAGGCAGCGATCGCCGCCGGCCGCGACCTTTGGGGATACCCGAAGAAGTTCGGCACGATCGAACTGACCGAGCGTGAGGGTGGCGCTACCGCAAGCGTCGTCCGCAATGGCGTCCCGCTGATTTCCATCGACTGCCGATTCGACGAGGTGGAGAGAGAACCGCTGAAAACAACGCCGCATCTCAACATCCATATCCAGCCCGCTCCAGACGGCACGATCCTCAACAAGCGCGTGATCGCCCGCGACACCTCGCCGGATTTCCGACAAACCTCCTGTCGCTGGGGCTCAGCCCAGGTCTCGCTCGGCACCCTTCCAACCGACCCGCTCGCGCCGCTCGGTCCGGTGCAGGTGTTTGCCGCGAACTATGTGATCGGCGATTTCTTCGCGACCGAAGAGAACGGTTGGGGCACTACTATCGCGGACCTCGTCGTCAACGGCCATCCCTCCGGAAAGGAGTCTTGACGGCAACGTGTCAGCTGCAAATGGCCAACTGCTTCATGTCGGCTACGGCAATATGGGCCGGGTGAAGGATCGGTCAGGTAAACGGTCTGCAGCAGCGGCTATTGCAGCGCGAACTCAGCGGCCGCTTCTGCGTGGATACCGGTCGTATCGAAAACGGGGATATCGAAGTCGGCAGCACCGATCAGCATCGTGATTTCGGTGCAGCCCATGATCAGCCCGTCGACCGCGCTGCTGCTGCGCAGTCGCTCGACCTCTTCCAGAAGGGCCGCCTTGGACGATTTGCTGACGATGCCGCGCACCAGCTCCTCGTAGATGATACGGTGGATCACTTCGCGCCCGGCCGGATCCGGGACGACTGCTTCGATCGCGTGGCGGTCCTTCAGCCGGCCGGTATAGAAGTCCTGCTCCATCGTGAAGCGCGTCGCCAGGAGGATGGGCCTGGATACTCCTGCGTTCTTCATCGCCGCCGCTGTAGCATCCGCGATGTGGATGAGCGGCACGCCAACCACGGCCTGCACTTCGCCAGCCAGCTTGTGCATGGTGTTGGTGCAGATCACCAGCCCTTCCGCCCCCGCTGCCTCCAGCTTGCGCGCCGCCTCGCATAACATGGCTGAGGCGCCCGCCCAGTCGCCGGCATGCTGACGCGCCGCGATCTCGTCGAAGTCGAAGGACCACAGGAGCAGCCTGGCGGAATGGAGCCCGCCTGCGCGCTCGCGCACGATTTCGTTGATGAGCCGATAATAGATCGCCGTCGATTCCCAGCTCATGCCGCCGAGCAGGCCAAGGGTTTTCATAGCGGGCATCCTCATGTCGTAGGCTGCTAGAGCGGCATGCGTTCAAATTGAACCGCCTCGCCGCTCTATCTCTTTGTTCTGCATCGGATTCGTCCGAAAACCGCTACTCACTTTTCGGTCCGATGCTCTACAGAAAGCTTTGCGGGTCGATGTCTGCCTGCACCCGCACAGACCCCCGCAGCTTCGGTCCGTTGGCCAGCATTGCGCGGACATAGGACTGTATGTCCGAGCGCCGCTCGCCCTGGACGAGCAGGCGGAAGCGATGGCGGCCGGCAATCAGCGCAAGCGGCGCCTCGGCCGGGCCGAGCACATGGATGTCGCGGGCCTCGGGTGCTGCGCGGCGCAGGCCGCGGGCGTGGGCTTCCGCCTCGGCCCTGGTCTGCGCGCTGACGATGATGCCGGCGAGCCGGCCGAAAGGCGGCAGGCGAGCCATCTCGCGCTCGGCGATCTCCTTCTCGTAGAAGCTTTCCGAATCACCGGAGACGATCGCCCGCATAACCGGGTGGTCCGGCTGGTAGGTCTGCAACAGGCCGATGCTCTTCTTGCCTGTGCGCCCGGCCCGGCCGGTGACCTGGCTCAGCAATTGGAATGTCCGCTCGGCAGCGCGCGGATCGCCATTGGCGAGGCCAAGGTCGGCATCCACCACGCCGACCAGCGTCATGTTCGGAAAATTGTGCCCCTTGGCGACCAGCTGCGTGCCGATCACGATGTCGGCTTCGCCTTTGGCGATCGCTTCGAGTTCGAGTCGCAAGCGCCGCACCCCGCCGAGAATATCCGAGGACAGCACGATCGTGCGCGCATCCGGGAAGTGGTTGACGACCTCTTCGGCAATACGCTCGACGCCCGGCCCGCAAGCGACGAGATGGTCGAACGTGCCGCATTCCGGGCAGGCTTCCGGCCGCCGCTCGGCATGACCGCAGTGATGACAGACGAGCTGGCTCCGGAAGCGGTGCTCCACCAGCCAGCTCGAGCAGTCGTCGCACTGGAAGCGGTGGCCGCAGGATCGGCAAAGCGTCAGCGGCGCATAGCCGCGGCGGTTGAGGAAGAGCAGCGACTGCTCGCCGCGCCCCAGATTCTCGCGCATGTGGCCAAGCAGCACTGGCGACAGAAAGCCTCCCCGCGCCGGCGGCGCGCGGCGCATGTCGATCGCGCCGAGCTTCGGCAGCTCGGCATCGGCGAAGCGCGCGGTAAGCGCGACGCGCGTATAGCGCCCCTGCTCGGAATTGACGCGGCTTTCGATGGACGGCGTTGCGGATGACAGCACGACCGGGAAGCCGCCTATCCTCGCACGCACCACTGCCATGTCGCGCGCATTGTAAAAGACGCGATCCTCCTGCTTGTAGGCGGGATCGTGCTCTTCGTCGACGACGACGAGGCCGAGTTCCTTGAACGGCAGGAACAGCGCCGAGCGGGCGCCCGCGACGACCCGCACACGGCCCTCGGCGACCTGGCGCCAGACCTTTTCGCGCATTCTCGGCGGCACGTCGGAATGCCATTCGGCCGGCTTGGCGCCGAAGCGGTTCTGGAAGCGATCGAGAAACGCCTGGGTAAGCGCGATCTCCGGCAGCAGAATGAGCACCTGCCTGCCTTTCCGCAGGGCTGCCGCGACGGCTTCGAAATAGACCTCGGTCTTGCCCGATCCCGTGACGCCGTCGAGCAGCGCGACGGAATAGGACCCGGCAGCGGCATCGCGCAAAACGTCAGCCGCAGCGGCCTGCTCCGCCGTGAGCTCCGGCTGCGCGAAGTCGGGGTCGGGAGCTGCGACGACCGGCCGCGGCGGTATGCGGACGGGCTCGAAGACGCCTTGCGCCGAAAGGCCGTCAATCACGGTGAGGGAGACGCCGGCCGCATGCGCAAGCCCTGACCGCGTCCAGGCGAGACCGTCGGCCGCGAGTTCCAGTGCGCGCGCTCGTGCCGCAGTCATGCGGTCGGGCCGGTTCGCCGTAAGCGTCAGGCCGTCGATGAACGGCTCGGGGTCGAAGGCGGCCGGCGCGCGTAAGAGCATGCGCGCGACCATGCCGGGCGGCGAGAGCGTATAGGCCGCCAGCCAATCGACGAAGCGGCGCGCCGCCTCGTCGATCGGCGGGCAATCGAAAACCTCGGAGATCGGCCTGAGCTTCCTGGCGTCGACTTCGTCCGAAGGTCCGTCCCAGACGATACCCGCCACCTCGCGCGGCCCGAGCGGCACGCGAACGATCGAACCAGGCTCGACCGTCATGCCTGCGGGAACACTATATGAGTAGGGTCTTTCGGCCGGCATCGGCACCAGCACCGGCACCGTCCGAACCGCAAACGAATCTGCTTTCATCGCTCGTGACCTTGCCCGCTCTTTGGTCTAAGGGGAAGCCGAGCCAGAGGGCGGACGGCCCGAGCAGGAATTCGAAGGAGATGACCCATGAAATTCTTTGTCGATACCGCCGACGTGAAGGAAATCCGCGAGCTGAACGAGCTCGGCCTGCTCGACGGCGTCACCACCAATCCGTCGCTGATCCTGAAATCCGGCGGCAGCATCGTCGAGGTGACGAAGGAGATTTGCGACATCGTTGCCGGCCCGGTGTCGGCCGAAGTCGTGGCTACCGAGTTCAAGCAGATGATGGCCGAGGCGGAATACCTCGCCAAGATCGCCGACAACATCTGCATCAAGGTGCCGCTGACGCTGGATGGCCTGAAGGCCTGCAAGACGATCCGCACCGAGATGAACCGCATGGTCAACGTCACGCTCTGCTTCTCCCCCAACCAGGCTCTGCTCGCCGCCAAGGCGGGCGCGAGCTTCATCTCTCCCTTTGTCGGCCGACTCGACGACATCAGCTCCGACGGCATGGATGTGATTGCCGAGATCAAGCAGATCTACGACAACTACGATTTCGACACCGAGATTCTGGTGGCGTCGGTCCGCACCGTGAACCATGTGAAGCAGGCAGCCTTGATCGGCGCCGACGTCGTGACCGCTCCACCTGCCACGCTGAGGGCGCTGGTGAGCCATCCCCTCACCGACAAGGGCCTGGCGGCGTTCCTCGCTGACTGGGCCAAGACCGGCCAGAAGATCGGCTGAGCGAGAGACGAATAGCGGCAGGCGCTCCGACAGGGTCTGCCGCATGCGCTTCTGGCTCGGATTTCCTGAGCTGGGACACAAGGCCCCGTGGTGACGTTGACGGGCTATCAAAGGCGCGACGCTGGTGCCCCCTCCCCCTTGTGGGGAGGGATTCAGGGTGGGGGTCCGCGGCGCGCCAAGCCAAGCCGGAGGTGCTGTCTGCTTCAGCTAACCTTGCAAGCTAATCGCGAGGCACCCCCACCCTGAATCCCTCCCCACAAGGGGGAGGGAGTCACGGGCGCCGCGCCATCTCCATTAGCTCGAGCTGGCCGGGCGCTTGGCCAAGTCCTGCGCCACTGCCATCCGGATAAGCTCCGCAAGCTCACGGGTTGCGCGGTTCTCGGCATCGCGCAGCGCTCGGTACGCGGCAAATTCCTGGCGCGGCACGTCGTAGGACGCCGTGAACTGCCTCTTGCCAGTGCTGACCAATTTTCCGCTGGAATCGGTCAGCGTGTAGGTCGCGCTGGCCGTCAGGATCGCGGACGTCGGCTCGTTTTCCTTGTTGATCTGGATATTCGTCGTCGCCTCGGTGATCGCGCTGGTAACAAGATCCAGCGTGTAGCTCGGATTTGCCGGCTCGCCCTTGCCGCCGCCAAACAGAAAGATGAGGTTGTTGCGGACCTGCTGCCCGATGCGGGTGTTCGCCGGCTTGATCGCTATCGTCGAAAGCTCAGATCCGATCGATCCGGCCGCGCCCGGAGCACCTACGGAATAGCCGGCATCCGAATAGAGCGGCCGAACGGTGCAGGCCGAGACGGATGCCAGCCCGGCTATCGCCAGAGCAACCGCCGCCAGAATTGGCCGGCTCGCCGCGAAGTGCTTTCCTTGCTCAGGCGACGACATTGACGATCCTCCCCGGCACGACGATCACCTTTCGCGGCGGTTTCCCCTCGAGCGCCTTCAGCACGAAATCGAGTGCCAGAGCAGCTTGCCTGACGGCACCTTCATCCGCGTCGCGGGCGATTGTCAATTCGCCGCGCTTCTTGCCGTTGATCTGCACGGGGTAGATGACCTCGCTGTCGACCGTAAGCGCGGGATCGAATTTCGGCCAGGGCTGGTCGGCGGCGAACCCTTTGCCGCCGAGGGTTGCCCAGCATTCCTCGGCCAGATGCGGCATCATTGGCGCGATCATGACGACCAGGAAGTCGAGCGCTTGCCTGACTGCCGACTTCACTTCGGGCGCAACCTTGCCCGACGACAGCGCTCCGATCGGGCCTTGAAGCACGTTTGCCAATTCGTAGATGCGGGCGACGGCCTTGTTGAAGGCGAGCTTCTCGATGTCCTCGCCGACCAGCTTCAGGGCCTTATGCGCGGCCTTGGAAACGGTCCCGGCTTCGTTCTCGACAGCCGCTTTCGCAGGCAGGCCGGCGAGATGAGGTGCGGCCTCGGAGACGAGCCGCCACAAACGCTGCACGAAACGGTACGCGCCTTCCACGCCGGCTTCGGTCCAGATCACGTCGCGGTCGGGCGGCGAATCGGAAAGCATGAACCAGCGCGCCGTATCCGCCCCGTAGCTCGCGATGATGTCGTCGGGGTCGACAACGTTCTTCTTCGACTTCGACATTTTCTCGATCGGGCCGATCTCGACCGGCTGGTCGGTAGCGATCAGCTTGGCGCGGCGCACGCCCTCGACATCCTCGATCTTCACTTCGGCCGGGGTCACATAGGCACCATTGGCGCCGTTGCCGAGCCTGTAGGTCTCGTGCACCACCATGCCCTGCGTGAACATGCCCTCGAACGGTTCTTCGACCTCGTTGATGTGTCCTGTCACCTTCATGGCGCGGGTGAAAAAGCGCGAATAGAGCAGGTGCAGGATCGCATGCTCGACACCGCCGATATATTGGTTGACCGGCAGCCAGCCGCCTTTGCCGTCGACATAGGCCAGCGTCGTGGGCTGCGTCTCGTTCCAGGGGTCTGTGAAGCGGGCGAAGTACCAGGACGAATCGACGAAAGTGTCCATCGTGTCCGTGTCGCGGCGCGCCGGCTTGCCGCATTGCGGGCATGCGACATGCTTCCACGTCGGATTGTGGTCCAGCGGATTGCCCGGCTTGTCGAATGTCAGCTCGGCAGGCAGGACGACCGGCAGCTCGTTGTCCGGCACGGGTACCGCGCCGCAGGCCTCGCAATGGATCACCGGGATCGGGCAGCCCCATGGGCGCTGGCGCGAGATCAGCCAGTCGCGCAGCCGGAACTGCACCTTGCGCTCGGCCATCGGCCGATTGCCGATCGTCACGCCCGACAGCCGGGTCGCGATCTCGTCGAACGCCTGCGCCGGCTTCATGCCATCGAGGAAGCGCGAATTGATCATGACGCCGTCGCCGTCATAGGCTTCGTCGACAATCTGGAATGTCGCGGCGTCCTGGCCTTCCGGCATCACGACCGGGATCACCGGCAAGCCGTATTTGTTGGCGAAATCGAGGTCGCGCTGGTCGCCGGACGGACAACCGAAGATCGCGCCCGTGCCGTAGTCCATCAGCACGAAATTGGCGACATAGACCGGCAGCGTCCAGCTTGGGTCGAAGGGATGCACGGCGCGAATGCCGGTGTCGAACCCCTTCTTTTCGGCAGTCTCGAGCACCGCAAGCGAAGTGCCCATGTGGCGCGCCTCGTCTATGAAGGCGGCGAGCGCCGGATTCTTCTCCGCCGCCTTTTTCGCCAGCGGATGGTCCGGTGCGACCGCGGCGAAGGAAGCGCCGAAGATGGTGTCGGGTCGCGTCGTATAGATTTCCAGCTCCGTCTCGCCGGAAGGCGTGGTCGCCTTGTCGAGCGGCCAGCGGATCAGCAGGCCTTCGGACCGGCCGATCCAGTTCTGCTGCATTAAGCGGACCTTTTCCGGCCAGCGATCGAGAGTATCGAGACCGTCGAGCAGTTCCTGCGCCATCGAGGTGATCTTGAAGAACCATTGCGTGAGGTCGCGCTGCTCGACGACCGCGCCGGAGCGCCAGCCGCGCCCGTCGATCACCTGCTCGTTGGCGAGCACCGTCATGTCGACCGGATCCCAGTTGACCTTGGCCGACTTGCGCTCGACCAGCCCGGCCCTCCAGAAATCCAGGAACATCTTTTGCTGGTGCTTGTAGTAGCTCGGGTCGCAGGTCGCGAGTTCGCGGCTCCAGTCCAGCGAGAGGCCCATGGTCTTCAGCTGGCCCTTCATCGTGGCGATGTTGGCATAGGTCCAGTCGCGCGGGTTGACCTTGTTGTCGCGCGCGGCGTTCTCCGCCGGCAGGCCGAAGGCATCCCAGCCCATGGGATGAAGCACGTTATATCCCATGGCGCGGCGCCAGCGCGCCACCACGTCGCCCATCGTGTAGTTCCGCACGTGGCCCATATGGATGCGGCCCGACGGATAGGGGAACATCTCGAGCACGTAATATTTCGGACGAGGGTCGTCGTTCTTCGTCTCGAAGAGCTTCGCCTCGTCCCAGGCCTTCTGCCAGCGGGCTTCGGACGCGCGAGGATTATATCGTTCGGTTGCCATTAACGGATTTTCACTGAATAAGACGGGTCTACTGGTCGGCGGACCTTCACCACGGTTTCCGTGGCGGGTCAACCGAATGTGGATTTAAACGCCCTGCGCTTCAATGGAATGATCATGCCCGACGCCATCGCACAACTGGCTGAGGTTAAGGCCAAGATCGCTGCGGCCGAACGGGCCGCCGAGCGCGAGCCGGGCTCGGTGACGCTGGTTGCGGTGTCGAAGACGTTCGATGCGGAGGCGATCCGCCCCGTTCTGGAGGTCGGCCATCGCATCTTCGGCGAGAACCGTGTGCAGGAGGCGGAAGGCAAGTGGCCGGCGCTGAAAGCAGAATTCACGGATATCGAACTGCACCTGATCGGCCCGCTCCAGTCCAACAAGGCAAAGCAGGCGGTCGCGCTGTTCGACGTGCTCGAGACGGTCGACCGCGACAGGATCGCCGCCGAGATCGCCAGGGAAATCGCCAAACAGGGCAAGGCGCCGAGGCTCTACGTGCAGGTGAACACGGGGTCGGAGCCACAGAAGGCAGGCATCGAGCCGACGGAGGCTGTCGCCTTCGTGGCGCGATGCCGCGATGTTCACGGCCTCGCGATCGAGGGGTTGATGTGCATTCCGCCGCTGGAAGAAAATCCCGGCCCGCATTTCGCGCTGCTCGAAAAGCTGGCGCACCAGGCCGGCCTGTCGAAACTGTCGATGGGCATGTCCGCCGATTACGAGACGGCCATAGCATTCGGCGCGACCAGCGTCAGGGTGGGCTCGGCCATCTTCGGCGCGCGGTAGTCCAGAGATTTGAAGGGCAGACTGATGACGGCGCCGGAGCGCTTCGCGCCCCCCTCTGTCCTGCCGGACATCTCCCCCACCAGGGGGGAGATTGGCCGTCATCGAGGATTTCGCCAACCTGCGACGTTGGCGACTGGCGAAACCAAAGCGGCCGTCCGATCTCCCCCCTTGTGGACAGGGCAATCGCGTATGAGGTCGACCCCCACTCCGGTTCGCTTCGCGAACCACCTCTCCCCCGGTCGACGGGGGAGAGGAAGCGCCGGCCGCGATGACAGGCGCCTTTCCCCTCCCCTTTTGAGGGGGAGAGGTGCCGAGCGAAGCGAGGCGGAGTGGGGGTCTGCGCCGCCATATGCGATTGCCCTGCCCCTTGGGGGGGAGATGTCCGGGAGGACAGAGGGGAGCAACGTAGGGCGGCGACGTCGGATTACTACCTTGTCGTAGCAGACGTGGGTGCCAGTCACCTCGCTGGCCGCACATTCGCCGCAAGGAAATCGAGGAATGCTCGCACGCGGGCCGGCAGATGCCCGCCTTGACCGACATAGATGGCGTGAAGCAGCTCTTCGTCGCCGGGATTGAATTCCTCGAGCACTGGGACCAGCGTGCCGGCATCGATGTCCGGCTGCACGTGGTAGCGGGACAGGCGCCCGAGCCCTGCCCCGGCAAGCGCCAATAGCCGCATCGCCTCTCCGTCGCTCACCTGCGCGTTTCCCTGCGGCTGGAAGGTCAGGTCGTGTCCGCCTTGATCGCGAAACGGCCAACCCTCGACGAGCCGCGTGAAGCAGAAATCCAGGCAGTTATGGCCGGCAAGTTCGTGGGGCGAGCGCGGCGAACCGTGCTTGTCGAGATAGGCAGGCGATGCGACGACCACCATTCTGCTCTGCCAGAGCTTGCGCGCCACCAGGCGCGAATCGCGCAGCGGCCCGGCGCGTATGGCGACGTCGGCGCGCTCTTCCAGGAGGTCGACCACCTTGTCGGTGAGGGACATATCGATCACGACCCCGGGATGAAGCCCGAGAAATTTCGGGATGAGCGGCATCAAATAGTGCTGCCCGAACGGCACGTTGCAATTCACCCGCAACCGACCTCGCGGAACGGCGCCGGCCGCCGCCTCGCGTTCCGCCGTCTCGATCTCGCTCAGGATCCGCACCCCGCTCTCGTAAAAGGCTGCGCCCTCGGGCGTGAGCTGCAGCTTGCGCGTGGTGCGGTTGATGAGACGAGCGCCCAGCCTGTCCTCGAGACGGCCGATCAGCTTGCTGACCGCCGAAGGGGTCATGCCCAGCGTGCTCGCCGCGGCCGTCAACGTGCCGCGTTCAACCACGCGCACAAAGACTTCGATCTCGCCGGAGCGGTTTATGTCGAAACGCGCCATTTGTGACTTGATCTCACAAATGAAGTGACTGGAGCAAGGCTGTTTCGTGAATGGCGGCGCGCCGATCTTGACGTGCGCCCCGCCTGTCGCGGGCTCCTACGCCAACGCCGAGACTTGCCATGCCTCTAGCTCTCTACGCCCTCACTGCCGGTGCCTTCGGCATCGGTGTCACCGAATTCGTCATCATGGGACTGCTGCTCGAGGTCAGCACCAGCCTCGGGGTCACTATCTCGGCCGCCGGCTTTTTGATTTCCGGCTATGCGCTCGGGGTCGTCGCGGGCGCTCCGTTGCTCACCATCCTGACCAGTCGCTGGCCACGCAAGACAGTGTTGCTTGTCCTGATGGCTGTCTTCACCGCGGGCAATCTCATCAGCGCGCTGGCGCCCGACTACGCGACGCTGATGGCTGCTCGGGTGCTCACCTCCTTTGCGCATGGGAGTTTCTTCGGCGTTGGTTCGGTCGTCGCGACCAGCCTCGTCCCGGAAAACAGGAAGGCGTCCGCGATCGCCATCATGTTCACGGGCCTGACGGTTGCCACGATCCTCGGCGTGCCGTTCGGCACATGGCTTGGCCAGTGGCTCGGCTGGCGCGCCACCTTCTGGGCAGTGACCGTGATTGGCGCCGTCGCTTTCGCAGTGATCGCGCTGCTTGTTCCCAGGAGCGCCGCGCCGAAGGAAGAGAGCGACCTCAGGCGCGATCTTGGGGTGCTCAGCCGCAGCTCCGTGCTGGTCGGCTTCGTCACCACGATCATCGGCTATGCAGGCGTCTTCGCTATATTCACCTATATCGCGCCGATGCTGACCGAGATCACCGGTTTCCCCGAAGCCGTCGTTTCGCCGGCGCTGGTCGTGTTCGGCGTCGGCCTGCTCCTCGGAAATCTCGTCGGCGGCAAGCTTGCGGATCGCTGGCTCGCGCCGACCTTGATCGGCAGCCTGCTGGCGCTCGCAATTGTGAGCTTTGCCATGACCTTCGCCCTTCATAGCAAGATTGGCGCAATCGCCTTTGTGGGCATGCTCGGTGCGGCTGCATTTGCCACCGTGCCGCCGCTGCAGATGTGGGTGCTGGAGAAGGCGAAAGGCGCCGGCCAGAGCCTTGCCTCCAGCCTCAACATCGCCGCCTTCAACCTTGGCAACGCGGGTGGCGCCTGGCTTGGCGGCGTCGTCATCGACCACGGGCCTGGCCTTGGTGCCATTCCGTGGATCGCAGCGCTGGTAACGTCTGCCGGAGTGGCCGTCGCCCTCACCGGTTTGCGGCTGGACGCCGGCCGAAAGACGGGTCCGGTCGCAGCGCAGGCAACTGGATGCTGAAGGCCGGCACGGCCGTGCCGCCGATCCTCAAGCCCTCAACTTCGATCTCGAATCGCAACGGAGAATGACCATGGAATATCGACGTCTTGGCGCATCCGGCCTCAAGGTGCCGGCGCTCAGCTTCGGCACAGGAACTTTCGGCGGAACCGGCCCGCTGTTCGGCGCCTGGGGCCATGCCGATGCGAAGGAGGCAAGGCGGCTCGTCGACATCTGCCTTGAAGCGGGCGTCAACCTGTTCGACACGGCCGACGTCTACTCGAACGGCGCCTCGGAGGAGGTTCTCGGCGAGGCTCTCAAGGGCCGCCGTGACAAGGCGCTGATCTCGACCAAGACATCGCTGCCGATGGGCGAAGGGCCGAACGATTCCGGCTCTTCGCGGTCCCGCCTCATCAAGGCGGTCGAGGATGCGCTGAGAAGGCTCGGGACGGACTATATCGATCTCCTGCAGCTGCATGCTTTCGACGCCGGCACGCCGATCGAGGAGGTGCTTTCGACGCTCGACGCTCTCATTCGCGCCGGCAAGCTTCGTTATGTCGGCGTCTCCAACTTCTCCGGCTGGCAGCTGATGAAGTCGCTGGCTATCGCCGAGAAGCACGGCTGGCCGCGCTATGTGGCCCATCAGGTCTATTATTCGCTGGTCGGCCGCGACTATGAGTGGGAGCTGATGCCGCTCGGGCTAGACCAGGGTGTCGGCGCGCTGGTGTGGAGCCCGCTCGGCTGGGGCCGGCTGACCGGCAAGCTGCGCCGCGGTCAGGCTTTGCCGGCGCAGAGTCGCCTGCACGATACCGCCGATTACGGTCCGCCGGTCGATGAGGAGCTGCTCTACCGCATTGTCGATGTGCTCGACGAGATCGCCGAAGAGACGGGCAAGGCGATCCCCGAGATCGCCATCAACTGGCTGCTCGCGCGCCCGACGGTATCTTCCGTCATCATCGGCGCCCGCAACGAGGCGCAGCTGCGTCAGAACCTCGGTGCCGTCGGCTGGTCGCTGACCCCGGACCAGATCGCCCGGCTGGACAAGGAAAGCACGGTGACAGCGCCTTACCCCTACTCTCCCTATCGACGTCAGGAGGGCTTCGCGCGGCTCAATCCTCCTGTCGTTTGACCGTTTCGCCAGAGCGGCGCGCGTTCGGCAGGAGCGCACGCCGCTCTAACCCTTTGTCTACGCACCGGATTTGTCCGAAAACCGCCGCGCACTTTCGGTCCGATGCGCTAGAGCGGCTTACGCCCGGACAAATCCGGGCTGCCGCTCTATCCGTTTGTTTTTGCCGCATTTGTGCAACGCCAAGTGATTCCACTTGGCTGCAAAATGCTCTAGCGAAAAAAAGCAGTTCGTATTGCAGTCCTGGGTTGCATCGGATGCTGGATAACGGCCAGCGGACACAGTAGCTTCCGAAACGTCAGCCGGCGCGGCGGTGCCGCGTCGGCCGGTTGAAACGGAGGAGGAGACTATGGAAGGCGCAGCGGCCGAAGGCACGAGCGTACTTTATCAAATCATCATCTGGATCATCGTCGGCGGAATTGCCGGCTGGCTGGCCGGACAGGTCGTCAAGGGCGGCGGCTTCGGGCTTGTGGGCGATATCGTGCTCGGCATCATCGGCGCGATCGTCGCGGGCTGGCTGTTGCCGGCGATCGGCATCTCGCTGGGCGGCGGCATCATCGGAGCCATTATCGCAGCGTTGATCGGTGCGATCATCGTTCTGGCGATCGTGAGATTGGTCAAGCGGGCGTAACATTGCGAGGCCCTTGCGCGGGCGCTCGGCGCCCGCGCAAACCCTGCGCCGGCAGGCCTGGCGTCGTCTGGAGGCCTGGACGTTCGGTTCGGCGCTTTCCGGGCTTACGGACATCAATCCAAAAAGGCTCCGCAGCGGCGCCCCACCTCGTTTGAAGCGGACCGGCTTGGCTCTCCCTTTGCAACGTCGAAGGAGGCCGGACGAAGGATCCCACTTAGAAATCCATCCGGCCCTGGCGTCAGTGCAGGACGAGCTCGCCCTCAACGTTGCGCCATTCGTTCGGCGCGATGAGGCGCTTGTGCGTATAGCTTACCGAATGCAGCGGGCCGTCGAGCTTTTCCTGCCAGAAATCGATGAAGCGGTAGAGCGCCGGGAATTGCGGAGCGAGATCGTAGTGTTGCCAGATGAAGGTCTGCAACAAATGCGGGTGGTCCGGCATGTGGTAGAGGAACCTGGCCGTGGTCAGGCCATAGCCTTGCAGCATCAACTCTAGTTCGGATGTTTTGCGCATGGGTTGCCTTTCGCGACTCGCTTTGCTCCTCCACACAGGAAATTGTGCGACGCTGCCGTTAACCGTCTATTGAAATTTTCTGATGACAGGACGGACTTCATTTGCAAAATCAAAAGCTTAGCAGCACCTCGACAAGGCTGCTGACAAACGGTTCCTCGATCGCTGGCACAAGCTTCACGGCTGCGAACATCTATGTTGCCCCTCGGTTCGGAATGATAATAATGCGCGCCGCAATCGCGGGTTCCGCGCACGCCCCAATGCCGACGAAAGACCAATCCTGGGAGGCTTCAGAATGTCCGATGTCCAGCTTCATCGCGTCCAGCCGGCGTGGAAGAAGCACGCACTGATCGACAACGACACTTATCTCAAATGGTATGCCGAGAGCATCAAGAACCCCGATCGGTTCTGGGGCAAGCACGGCAAGCGGCTTGACTGGATCAAGCCCTACACCAAGGTCAAGAACACCTCCTTCGACGGAAAGGTGTCGATCAAATGGTTCGAGGACGGCCAGCTCAACGTCTCGGCGAATTGCATCGACCGGCACCTGAAGAAGCGCGGCAACCAGACGGCGATCATCTGGGAGGGCGACAACCCGTATGACGATCGCAGGATCACCTATAACGAGCTTTATGCCCATGTCTGCCGCTTCGCCAATGTGCTGAAGAAGCACGGCGTCAAGAAAGGCGACCGGGTCACGATCTACATGCCGATGATCCCGGAGACCGCCTATGCCATGCTCGCCTGCGCGCGCATCGGTGCGATCCATTCGGTTGTGTTCGGCGGCTTCTCGCCTGATTCGCTCGCCGGCCGCATAGAAGACTGCAAGTCGACCTTCGTGATCACAGCCGACGAGGGATTGCGCGGCGGCAGGACCATCCCGCTCAAGGAGAATACCGACAAGGCGATCGTGATTGCGGCGCGAGCCGGCGCCACGGTCGAGAAGGTGCTGGTCGTGCGCCGCACCGGCGGCAAGGTCAATTGGGTGGCCGGCCGCGATCTCTGGTATCACGAGGAGATCGCCACGGTTAAGCCGGAGTGCAAGCCGGAGAAGATGAAGGCGGAGGACCCGCTCTTCATCCTCTACACCTCCGGCTCGACCGGCAAGCCGAAGGGCGTGCTGCACACGACCGGCGGCTATCTCGTCTTCGTGTCGATGACCCACCAGTATGTCTTCGACTACCATGACGGCGACATCTACTGGTGCACGGCCGATGTCGGCTGGGTGACCGGCCACAGCTATATCCTCTACGGGCCGCTCGCGAACGGTGCGACGACGCTGATGTTCGAAGGCGTGCCGAACTACCCCTCGCCGTCGCGCTTCTGGGAAGTTGTCGACAAGCACCAGGTCAACATCTTCTACACGGCGCCGACCGCCATCCGCGCCCTGATGGGCGCCGGCGACAGCCATGTGAAGAAGGCTTCGCGCAAGTCTCTGCGCGTGCTGGGCACGGTCGGCGAGCCGATCAACCCGGAAGCCTGGGAATGGTACTTCAACGTGGTCGGCGAGAAGCGCTGCCCGGTTGTCGACACCTGGTGGCAGACCGAAACGGGCGGCATCCTGATCACGCCGCTGCCGGGCGCCACCGATCTCAAGGGAGGCTCGGCGACGCGGCCCTTCTTCGGCGTGCAGCCTCAGATCGTCGATGCCGACGGCAAGGTGCTGGAAGGTGCGGCAGCCGGCAATCTCTGCATCGCCGATTCCTGGCCGGGGCAGATGCGCACCGTCTATGGCGACCACGACCGCTTCGTGCAGACCTATTTCTCCACCTACAAGGGCAAGTACTTCACCGGCGACGGCTGCCGCCGCGACGAGGACGGCTATTACTGGATCACCGGCCGCGTCGACGACGTGATCAACGTCTCCGGCCACCGCCTCGGCACAGCGGAGGTGGAATCGGCACTGGTCAGCCACCCCAAGGTCTCGGAAGCGGCGGTCGTCGGCTATCCCCACGACATCAAGGGCCAGGGCATCTACTGCTATGTGACGCTGATGGCCGGCGAGCAAGGTTCGGAGGATCTGCGCAAGGAGCTCGTCGCCCATGTGCGCAAGGAGATCGGCGCCATCGCCAGCCCCGACAAGCTGCAGTTTGCCCCCGGCCTGCCGAAGACGCGCTCCGGCAAGATCATGCGCCGCATCCTGAGAAAGATCGCCGAGGATGATTTCGCAGCACTCGGCGACACATCGACGCTCGCCGACCCGGCCGTCGTGGACGATCTGGTCACGAACCGGCAGAACAAGAAGGCGGCGGCGGCGTGAGGAGTGGGGCATGATCTCGAACGAAGGCCGGCGCAGCAGACAGTTGCTGACTTTCGGACAAGATCATGCTGCAAAAAATAAAGAGCTGGAGCAGGATCAATTCATCCTGCTCCAGCTCTCATTGCTTTTAGAGACTGTCGAGGCCTTGCTGCACCATTCCTAAGAACCCTTTCACACCATCGTAGGGAGAGGTCGCGAGAGGTGGCCACGCGATCGCCGAAGCGAAGTCTGCGGACGATGCGATCCGTAAGGACGAGAAACACGGGCCGGAGCTAAACCTGCGCAGAGCTCGGTTCGCTCTCTACCGCTTCGCCTCCATCACAGCGACCTGCCGGCTCGCCCCGCAAGACAAAGTTGTTCCAGCGAGCGAACTCGACGACCGCGCAATCAGAGACTATCGGTAGTCCAATACGCGCTAGCCCATGCCTTGCTATCGAGCGTATCAACTCCCGCCTTATTGAGCAGCGTCAACACCTCGCCAATTTTGGATGTTCCCTTCCCATTATAGGTGAGAAATAGCTGCTCCTTCGCGCGCGATGCCGCGACGAAGAAGTTGGAATGGGCTTCTTCCGCATTCTTGTTGAAGCTCCACCACTGAACATCATCGAGCCCAAGCAGGATGACGATGTCGTACTCCAGGCCCTTGCTCTTCGTAATTGTCATGAGAGGAACGCTGGTGTCGCCGCGGAAGGCTGCAATCGCCTCGACCAAAGGCCGGCCTGCGCCGATGCATTCCTTTAGGAACGCCCTCGTTGCACCGCGGATCAGGTCGAAGTATGGACGGTCCAAGTAGTGCGGCGCGGTGGCTTGTAGATTTCCGAGGCCGATGAACGCCTCGATCTTATCGACCAGAGCAGCGGCTTGCGCCCAGTCGATCGGCTGCCCAGAGCCATCCACGCGATTGCCCTCCGCAAAGCGATCGAGAGCGTCTGCGAGTTCGTTCGCCTCCTCGTCGCCATCTTCCACGGCGTTCAGGTCGCACAGAAGCTCAAACAGCCGGCCCCAAACCGCACCGCCACGCGCCTTGGTCAAGAATTCCAACATGTCCAGTACGGCCCGCGGATAGGGATCGGCCACCAAGTCTTGGATCGACGCTCCTCCGACTTGTCGATCTTCATTCCGAACGGGAACGCCATGTTTCAGGAGCACGCCTGCGCATTGATCTTCCCATTCAGCGGGCTTCTGTCGGACGAGAAGAGCGATGTCGCGCGGTCGCTTTCCCTCTTTCAACCGCTTCGCGACGTACTCACCCAGAGCCTCGGCCTCATCTCGCTCGGTCTTAGAGACGACAACGGAACAGATTTGTTCTGGCGGCAGGGCAGGCACGGCGCGCTTGGCTTTGAAATCCGGCTCTCCCGGGGCAAGTCGTTCTTTCAACACATTAAGTATCTCGACGATGCGGGCATTGCTCCGTCGGTTGGTTACGAGCGACAATCGCTCTTGCCCCTTGTTGACGCCGCCCGGGAGAAAGTCCTTCTCGAAGAGTCCGAAGCTATCGTCGAGAGCTCCTGCCCAGCCCATGATCCTTTGCTTATCGTCGCCAACGGCCGTGACGACGGTCGCCGAATCTCGAAAGATCGAACGCGCGAGCCCATACTGCACGCCTGTTGTGTCCTGAAACTCGTCCACAAAGAGATGGCTGTATGTCGCCCGCATGGCTTCCCTGATAGAAGGGTTGGCTTCGACGATCAGCTGAGCCAGGCGGCCGATCTGAGGGAAACTGAGGAGAACGGTGTTCTGCTCAAAGGCCCAGCGCAGCCTCACGAGCTGCAAAAACGCCGCTACCGAGGGAACGCCCAGGGGTTGCAACTCAAGATCGTTGATGCCCGCATCGAACTGCTGCTTGTTGACAGAATAGACTTGAGCAGCAGAGGGTTTCTTGCCGAGAAGTTGCGTCGCCCATCCGGCAGGGTGAGCATTGTTGTCCAGGTTGTCGGCGACTTCGCGCTGAAACGCAGCATACTCGTTCGGTGAGATCGAGAAGATGATCTTGTAGGGAACGCGAAGACCCCAAGGATCGGGCAAAGCTCGCCAGAAGCGATCGAGAACTTGCTTGGCGAAGGCGTCGAATGTTAGGGAGTCCAACCGGCCTACTTGATCCTTCGAGCATCGCTGTTCAAACCTTTGACGCAAGTTCCGCGCCGCGTCCCGCTTGAAACTGATCGCCAAGATTCTCCGTGGGAACGGACAGGTTCCGGTCTCGAGAAGGTAGACGCCGCGCTGACCCAACAGCTCGGTCTTTCCGGCACCGGGGCCGGCCGTAACCAGCGTGTTGCCTGATGCCTTTACCGCCTTCATCGCATTGTCTTCCAACTCTTCGACCCCGACCGGAGTCCATTCGTTGGGTTTGAGGAGCCGCCCCTTCATGCCATGTTGCCAAGACTCGCCGAAACACGCTCCACCAACCTGCGAATGACTGCAGGGCATTTTGCGATGAGATCGGCGTCAGTGAGATTGGCCAGCGCGCTTAAATGGACCGCCGGCTTTCCGCGGCGGCCGAGGAACAAGTAAGTGTACCACGGGAACAGCGACATACAGGCGGGGCCGTAAGCGACGGCGCCAAAGCCCCCATCCCCGAGTACCTGCTTCGCGGCGTCGGCTTGGCGCGCCGTGTCATTCGGATTTTGAGGACCGGTCGCGCCCGCGGGCAGCTTTTTGTAGGCACCTGGAAACGCTTCGAGCATCGCAAGGTCGAGATCGAGCGGCGTCGAAAAGAAAACGCCGAACTGTTCGAAGAACAAAGCCCAGCTCTCAATCTTCGCAGCGTCCCATCCAGTCGCATTCCAACCTGCGGCGCGATTTTGCGTGGTGGCCGTTTCGAGGTTCTTGACCAGTGTAGCGCCGGCCGGAGGCGTATGGGCCAGGATCGCCTCAGCAGCCGCCCTGAACTGCGCGAGATCGCCGCTGCTTCGTCCCAGATCGAGATCCATCAGCGTTGTGGACGGAATGCCAAGCTGCGTAACGAGTCGCCAAAAGTGCTGAATGTACCGCCCTTCGATTGGGACGATCGCCACGAACGAGCGATCAATAGGCGTCCCGAGTGCTTCCGCCAGTCGCGGCAACACAATCTGTTCGGACGCGCCCTCGCCGAAGATCGCATGACGCGCGAAGTAGATTTCGGGGTGAGCGTGGACAGCTTCGCGAATGAACTTGCCGGCCTCTTCCTTGTCGTCGGGCAAGAGCAATTTGGACGCGAGAGATACGCCAGTCTTCGGATCGCGCCGAAGGTGCCTGATCGCCTCCGCCTTAAGTCGCCCGACAATTGAGGGTGAATGACTTGTGACCAGTGCCTGGACGCGCTGCGTATCGGCGAGGCTCTTAAGCTGAGTGAGAAGCCGCGAAAGGAAATAGGGAGCGAGATGGTTCTCGGGCTCTTCGAAGCAGAACACCGTCAGCGCGGGAGCGCGCATGAACGAGGCGGAGAAGGGCGGCGTTTTGCCGTCGCGGACATCGCGCTCCAGGCCAAGCTTGAGGTCGAGTAGGGCCTTCACGAGCGCGAAGTGGAAAAGCGAACGTTGTCCGTCGCTAAGATGGTCGATGCCTAGCTCTCGACCCGAAGAGGAAGGGCTCAGGACGATGGATGCAGCGCGAACGATCTGTTGGAAGTCCGGGGGCAGAACCGAGAGCTTGGCACTCGTTTCCGTGTCGGCAGCGTTGAGGTCGGACCAACACCGATTGATCGCCTCATTCACCTTCGCAAGCGCATCTTCCGCGTCCAGCTTCTTTCCGGCCTCGGTAATTAAGTCGCGAATTGCTTTCTCGTTGGACCATTGTACCGACGACATTAGGTTGCGGCCGAGGCTCCGGACGGTGAGCTTGGTCAGTGCAGTAACATCGCGCGATGCGGGGATGTACCGAACGGCAATGTTCGCGCGTTCGCCGGCCGACATCTTACGCTTGACCGCCGGATCGACCGCGTCGCCGAAGGGAACTTCCTCGGTCGTAATCAGCCAATAGATGCTGTCGTCGATGGAACCGTCGAGCGTTCCGGTTGCCTGCCACGTTGCCTCCAATCGCACTCGCGCAATCGGGGTTTTGTTCGGGCCGTCGACACACATGTGCTTGAAGTTGGGGGGTACCGTCTCGTCCGCTCCCTTTGCGCCCGCTGCAAGTTCTGGAAACTCTATCGTGACCTCAAGGTAGAGGTTTCGACTGGCAACACTCTCCAGCGTCTCGCCAGGGTGAACGAAGAAATCCGCAGGTTGAAACGTCCGCTCTTCACGCGTCTCGCCGAACATGCGAACGAGCGCGGCAAGAAGCGCGGATTTTCCCGCTCCGTTTCGTCCGATCAGAGCACTGATCTCCCGGTCGAGCTCCATTGTTACCGGCTTCGGATTGGCAGGGTCCATTGCGCTGCCGTCCGCCATGCCGAAACACTGGAAACCCCATAGTCTGATCTCGGATATCTTCACTCGCTCATCGCCTTAGTCGCTAGTTGGACGGTCAAATTGCTGAAGGCACAGACCCTTGGAAAGGTATTTCTGCGTTTTTGGCCCGATTATGGTGTGAATAAATGAGCTACCCTCTTGTGCAGATCTAAATGTTGAGGTGACGCTCCTGCTTCAATGTAGGCAGTGGGCGCGCATGTCTGTTCTGGATATTCCTCTCCGAAAAGTGCTGCAATTATTCTATGCGCCACCGCCTTTACAGCGGTCAATTTTGAAAGAGGATATTCGTCTTGACCGCAAAAAGGAGGCCGGCGGTACTCGGAGCCAAGGCGGGGATTTCTATGTGCCCTTCTGGGCAGATGTGAAGAAGCACATCTCGGGCGACGCTGATCTAGCACGGCTGACCGATGACCGCATGAATTCAAATAAGAGCTACAAGCGACTATACCCGCAGTTGAAAGACGGCATTCTCGAATTGCTCAGTGCAAAGTTGCGTTGGTCAAACGAACCAGTCGAGATCATTCCCCAAAGCGTGCATGGCAACCTGCGAATTGAGGCTCTAGGTGGCACAATCCGAGTAAGGGATGCGCTCCACGCGCGCGTCAGGGGCGAGTACACTCGGGTTGTGTATCCCTACTTTAGCGAGGAGCCTGCGCTCTCTGAAGAGGGCGGGCGATTGGGCTTGTGGGTCATGCAACAAGCGCTGATAGAACTCGATGCAAATGACATGCGCATTATAGACCCACTTCGCCGGACCTTCTTTTCTCCACAAATCACGCCATTGCAAGGCGATGAGGGTACATTGTTTCGTGACAAATACAAAGCACTGATCACCGAATGGAAGCGCTTGAAGCGTGAGTGAGGGAGATAGCGGCATCTCGTCCGGAAACTGCGGGCCAGGACAATAGGGCCACTGCAAAAGCGCCCCTTCGCGCTTAGGCGGGCCTTTTATAGTCTCGGTCCCGGATGTTTGGTTGATAGTCCATTAGGTCCAGATTTGCTTCACTTTGAGGGCTCGTTTGGCGCCGACCTGCTTGCCTGCATTCCAGGCCGGCCGACCTTTAGCGGCTGGGTCATACTGAGATACGCATGACATTTCTCCCTTTGGCCAACATGGCCAATGGAGAGATAGTGCGGAGCCGACAGCGGACTGTCAGGTTACCGTCATTGAATGACCGAAGCGGACAAATGCAGAGATCAGACGGACCGCCCTTCACACGAAACTGGCCGGCTAGTTGGCACCCGGCCGTCAATAGCACACTCCATCCAGATCCTCTCCAAGCAATGAATCTCCCTGTAGATATTGAACACCGATTGGTGTTGCTTGGAAAAACGACCGACTAGTCCGTTATACTCACTCGGGAGAGTTTAACGGAGAAAATTTCCACAACTTGTAGATACTGGTGGCTTGATTCGGGACCGCAATCCATTTGAATCACAGGCAAACGCTTTGCCTCCCCGAGATCAAAATTGACCAACATGAATGCTCACAGCGCCGACGCCTCAGCCCTGGGGTTTCTCTATCAAGCCCAGTACGCTCTCCTGAGGCTGTGGAACGAGACAAGCCTCGATGCGGTGATCTATCTCGAGACGCTCGACGACGTCGTTCTGGAGGCTAACGGCCAAACGATCCTCGAGCAGCTCAAGCATTCGCTTTCGACGAAGCCGGATGCTATCACCGTGGCGAGCGTCAACCTTTGGAAGACATTGAGGGCTTGGATTGACGTGCTCCCGGACCTGGACCTGTCCAAGACGTCGCTACACCTCGTCACCGTGGCAGATATATCGCCCACCTCTCCACTCAAAGTCCTTCTCGACGAGACTGAAGACCGGGGGAAGCTTCTGATCGCCCTGCAAGAAGAAGCGCAACGCGTCGTACAAGAAAGGGCGGACGCGGAAGCGAATGGGATCAAGCCGCTTCCCCATGCGAAGCGGGCTCCGGGTTGCGAAGCATTTCTCAACCTCTCCAGTGATCAGCAGGCCGAAATCCTTTCCAGGGTTCGATTGATGCCCGGCCAACAGAGCATCCGGCACATCGAGGACGAGCTCGCTAAGAGTCTGACCTCCGTCCTCGCAAAGGATCAGCCCCATGTGGCGGCGCTTATGGTGGAATGGTGGAATCGTCAGATCATTCATGCGCACTGCGGGAAGCGCGACAAGGCCATCCATCGCTTCGAACTTGTGAAGCGACATATGGAGATTGTCGCGGATATCGAACACGACAATCTCGTGGACTATTTTGCCGCGGAACTTCCACCAGAGACCTATCGCTCACATCCCATGGTCGAGAATCAAATTGGCCTAGTGGAAGGCACCAAGACGTGGCTTCAGAGGGCCGTCACTAACGAATGGCGTGCTCGTGAATCGCGGTCGCGGTGGTCCACCGAAAACCCGACCTGGCGGGAGAGAATCTCCAAGTACGACGACCGCCTGGCCGAGGAATGGTCCTACAGGCATTCTGACATGTGCGAAGAGTGCGACGGACAATCCGACGAAGTAAAAAAGACTAAAGGCCGCGAACTACTAAAGTGGAGCTTCTACGAGGCGCCAGATACGATCGAATCCCTCACGTCGAGCGTCACGGCGCCAAGTTATGTCAGGGGCACATATCATGTCCTTTCGATTGACGGTCGAGTGGGTTGGCATCCTGATTATTTCGCGCTTTTAGGTTTCAAGAAATGAACGTTGCCTATGATCTCTTCGCGGAGACTAACCCTGCCTTTGGCACGTTCGGTCTCGTCGGCTTTTGCCGAAAATACGAGGCAGCTTCGGGAAGGTCGCCCGAGCTCGCCCTGGTGTACCTTGCCTTGCCCCTCGCACTCTCCGACGATCTGGAAACGTCTTTCCAGGAGACTGCCGCCACCACCGGCCTCCTGTCATGGCTTAACCGCTATCCCGATGTTCGTCTGGATCTGGGCGCCCGACTTGACGCCTCGAAGGACATCGTCTCCGCCGCGGTGCGGTTTGGCCTTGGCACAAGGGTGCTATCGCTTGGAACGGACGGGACGATCAGGCTCGGCGCCCGGCGACCGTCGGCAGCACCGCTTGCCGATTTACCCGAGAACCCGAAGCGTGCGGTCAAGCGGGCAGAGCGCCTTGGCACCTGGATGGGCAAGGCGGGATCAGCAGGAACAATTTTTTCAGCGTTCGGAGTAACGCCGTGAACCGTTGGAACGTTCGTGAGATTGCATTTTACGGCACCGGAGGAAGGCGCAGGACGCTCGAATTCGACGTCGACAAGGTCAACGTGATCACGGGGGCGTCAGGGACAGGCAAGTCCGCGATCATCGACGCCATCGACTACTGCCTTGGTTCGAAGGACTGCAAGTTACCCTTCTTCGTGCGTAACCACGCCGAAGCGGTAGCCGTTCACTGGACGCAGGGGGACCGCGACCTCATCGTCGGCAGAAAGATTCCGAAGGCGGGAAGCGGCACCAATCAGATGTATGTACGGACAGGCCGAAACCTGAAGCTTCCGGATGCGTCCGAAGGACTCGAGGGTCCGACCAACCGCGACACCGCGCGTGCGTTGATCGAAAAGTCGTTCGGCATTCAAGACACGGACGACCCGGCCGTGGCCGCCAAGGCTGAGAAGGGCCGCGCAACAATCCGTGACATACCGCCCTACCTTTTCCTGTCGGGAGACGTCATCATTAGCAGGGAGACCCTGCTGCACGATCTGAACCGTCCAGAAAAGGCACGGGACATCAGGGCGACCATCCCCTATTTCCTCGGCGCTGTCGATCAGGCGAGCGTTCTCGCCGCCCGGACGCTCCGGCAGCTCGAAGCCGCGCTGGCGAAGATTGAACGGGAGGCCAGAGCGCAGGAGCGGAGTCAGAGTCTTTTGACGCAGCGCTCGATGGCGCTGTTGACCCAGGCGAAAGGTGTCGGCCTAGTCGCCGAACTGCCCTCACCCGATGCATCTGACGAATTCCTCCTCGATCAGCTCGCCAGAGTCGCGGATAGCGGTGTCGCCTCGACCGACACGAGAGATTCCGAGGCTCGCGCGGTTCTGGAGGAAGAGCGGCGAGGGCTTGTTTCCGAATTGCAGACGCTGAGAGGGAAGCGGCAGATGCTCAGGCAGACCATTCGCGAGGCGACGGGCTACGAAACGGCGGTGTCCATGCAATCTCACAAGTTGAGGCTGATCGAGCACCTCAAGCTCGACGACGGACGGTGTCCCGTGTGCGATGCACAGAACAGCGCGGGCCAGGCGATGGCCGAGCAGATCCGCAATTCCTTGAGCATCGTTGCAAACGAGGTCCTTGCGGTCGACGGGATGCGCCCTCGTCTCGACGACCATTCCGAACATATCGAGAATTTGATTGTTTCCAAATACAGCCGCCTGAGGGAGGTCGAGGCGCAGCTCAGCGGGCTCGTCCGGGTGGAGGAAGAGGCGGTAGAGACCGGCTCGCTCCTTCAGGAGAGGGCTCGGGTCGTAGGTCGCATCGATCAGTTCCTTGAGACAACGGCGAAAGACTTCCAGACGGCTTCGCCGGGTACCGCGTCGCTTGTATCCAGGATCGAGGACCTCAGGGATCAGGTCGATCCGGAGGCGCGCAGGGAGCGGCTTCGCGACGCGGAAAACATGGTCAGCGCCTTCGCGACCGAAATGCTTGTTGACCTTCCCACTGAGGTGCCGGCGACGGGTTCACGCGTCGTGTTCTCGTCCACCCCGAACCTTTCGCTGGTGGAGCCATCTCGTCGAGCGGTCCTCGCGATGGCCGAAATCGGTTCTGACCAGAACTACTTGGCGATCCATCTTGCCCTCGCCTTTTCGCTTCAGAAGCTTTTCGAGAGTATCAAGGCGCCCGTCCCCGGCCTTCTGGTCATCGACCAGATCAGCCGCCCCTACTATCCTAAGGGCGGCGACGAGAAGCGGCTGCAAGAGATGGAGAGGGATGACGATCAAGCGGCGATGCAACAGATCGTCCGGTTTTTGTTCGACGAGACTGCACGCCAAGCGGGGCTTCAGGTCATCCTCATCGAACACGCCTACATCGAGGAAGATCCGGAATACGTCGCAGCCGTGAAGGGCCGATGGACGAAAGCGTCGGGAGTAAAGCTCATTCCGTCTGACTGGCCTCTCAGAGGCTGATTGGATAAGCACCCGAGCAACATGAGAAGGTGTAGACCATCAAGGCTTAAGTCGCCCCACCTTCTTTTGATTTTTCAACCCGCTTGCCGCGAGCAACTGCTTTTAGGATTGAAACGCGAACGGCGAACGACCGACATGGAGGCGCGAAGCGGCCATTCGCCATGCGCAAGAAATAAGTCGCTTCCGGGCCGAAAGCAGCCCATCGTTCACCCATCAAAACCTTCATGCAGAGGTTCAACTTGCCGAGCTATAGAGATCGGCCCGACTCGGCGGCAGCGGACTCGGGCCGCGTTTCCGCTTCGTCGCGACGGTCTGGAATATCTGTGCCGAGCCGCGCTCGAAACCGATCGAGCAGGCCGTCAGATAGAGCAGCCACAGCCGTGCTTTCGGCTCGCCGACCTCCGCGATCGCCTCGGGGAAGCGCGCCTTCAGCCGTTCGGCCCATATCAGGCAGGTTCGGGCATAGTGCTCGCGCAGGTTCTCGACGTCGTGCACATAGAAGCCATGCGTCTCGAGATTGCCGACCGTCATGGCGATCGTGTCGACCTCGCCGCCGGGGAAGATGTATTTGACAAGCGCCTGATATTCCGGGCCCTTGCGCAAGGTCTGCCGCCTGCTGCGCTTCGTGCGCCGCGTGATCGCATGATGGAGATAGATTCCGTCAGGCTTCAGCAGACGTTTGACCGCGCCGAAATAGGCGTCGTGATTGGCAATGCCGATATGCTCGAACATGCCGATCGACGAGATCTTGTCGAAGCTGCCGTCGAGCTCCGTGTAGGATTTGATGTCGATCGTGATGCGGCCATCGAGCCCCTCGGCGCGAATGCGCTCGCGCGCAAGCTTCGTCTGCTCTTCCGAGAGCGACACGCCATGGCCGATGATGCCGTAGTTCCTGGCCGCGTAGATCAGCATTGCGCCCCAGCCGCAGCCTATGTCGAGAAGGGTCTCGCCGGGCTTCAGCCTCAGCTTGCGGCAGATATGCTCGAGCTTGTCGGCCTGCGCCTGGTCGATGCCGTTGGCGAAATCGGTGAAATAGCCGCAGCTGTAGACCATGCGCTCGTCGAGGAAGAGCCGGTAGAAATCGTTCGAGATGTCGTAATGGTGCTCGATTGCCACTTTGCTCGAGCCGCTGACGAAGGGATTGTCTCCCGCAAGCTCGTCCACAGCGCTGGCCCTTCGCGCAAAGACAAGTGCCGGCAGATCTCGCGCCAGCTGCAGTTTGGGCAATGCCCGCAGCTTGGACTTCAGCTTGCCTTCGGGACGCAGCGCCACGATGTCGAACAGCGATCCGTCCTCGACGTCGATTGCCCGTGAAACCCAGAGATCGGCGATCGTCGTGAATTTCGGTCGCCGCAGCAGCCGTCGCAGCGCGTCGCTGTCGTTGATCCTGAGCAGCGGCCCGTCCGGCGGACCGATGCGCTCGCCATTCCAGAGGCCGACCGCGAAGCCGGGCTTCACCGTCTCGACGAGAGCGCGGACGATCCTTGCTGCCCGTTCCGCGGCGTCCATAGGCACCCCTCGCGTTGTGCGGCCACAACCCACAATAGCCGCCGAAAGGGCACACGCAAGCTAGTTGAACAGCCTTTGTGACTTTTCTGCACTTGCAGAAACGGCCGAGGCACCCCAAGTTCCGAACGTGTTCAACAAATCGAAAGGAGGTGATCCAATGTCGAGTGATTTCGTTTTCCGTAGCGTGGTCCCGGCGGATTGCCTCAGTGGGGAGCAGCCTCTCTTCTGATCGCATGACGCGCAGTCCCTGACCCAAGGGTCATGGCGGCGGGCGCGCCCACGGACGAAACACGGGCCGCTGCTCGAGAGAGCAGCGGCCTTTGCTTTCAGGCCTTTGCTGCCCGACCGGCTCGAGACAAAGGCGGTGGATTGTCGCGTCGCCCTTCCCAGGCCGGCATTGAACATCTAGGTTCTGCCCGCCTATTCCATTCCTTCCTCATCGCATCCATCAAGGTAGCCTCATGTTCCCAGGCAGAAAATTCGCAGCCTTCCTGTTCGACATGGACGGAACCTTGCTCAACTCGATAGCCGCGGCGGAACGGGTCTGGGCCGCCTGGGCCATGCGGCACGGCCTCGACGTGGCGAGTTTCCTGCCGACGATACACGGCATGCGGGCGATCGAGACGATCACCCGCCTGGCGTTGCCGGGCGTCGATCCAATCCGCGAAGCTAAGGAACTTGCTGCGGCCGAAATTGCGGATGTCGAGGGCGTGGTCCCGATCGCCGGCGTGACGGATTTCCTGGCGTCGCTGCCGGCCAAACGCTGGGCGATCGTCACTTCCTCGCCACGCGAGCTCGCCCTGAAGCGCATGGCGGTCGCCGGCATTCCGATGCCCCACATCCTCGTCACCGGGGAAGACGTGACACGGGGCAAGCCCGCCCCGGATTGCTTCCTGCTTGCCGCTGAGCGGCTCGGCGTCGATGCGAGCGATTGCCTGGCTTTCGAGGATGCTCCGGCAGGCATCGCGGCGGCGAGCGCCTCGGGCGCGGAAGTGGTCGTCATCACCGCCACGCATCAGCATCCGCTCGAAACGCCGCACGCCGCGATCGCAAGCTATGAAGAGGTCCGGGCAATCGCCCGGGAGGACAGCTGGATCGGGTTCGAGCCGATGCTGCTGGCCGAGGCGGGCTAGACGGTTCTGCTTTTGGGTCGATGCGGCCTTTCACCGTTGCCCTCTGAAACGGGGAGGCAGATGGCTAGCATTGCGGTTGATACCGACGATGATAGTTTTTTTACCGTCGGCGCTACCCCTCATCGCCCTGCCGGGCACTTCTCCCCGTAAACGGGGAGAAGGACGCCGGCCGTTTTTTGAAGGCGCCCGTTCTGCATCGTCGGCGATTGGCGAAATCAAAGCGGCAGTCCTCCTTCTCCCCGTTCACGGGGAGAAGATGCCGGCAGGCAGATGAGGGGCAGCGCCAACGGCCAAACCTTAAGCGGCAGGCAATTTCTTTCCCAAAGGTCCAGCGGCCTTGCGGCATGACGCTTGCGTCAGTTCAAGAGCAGAACGCTCCAAACCTCCGCCGCGCTTCCAAGCGGCGCCGCGGCCGCGCCCCCCTCTATGCATTCCCTCCCGGCTGGGACGAATGTGGCCGCCAGTCCTCGAACCTCTCCAGCGGGTAGATCGGCCTCGGCAGCCGCCGCCATGGCAGCGTGAAGACGTCCGACTGGCCGGGCCCGCGCGTATCGGCGCGGATGATTTCGGAGGTGATGGGCGCAAAGAACTGGAAGTTGGACGCGGTCTTGAGCACGGCCATCTTGTAGCCGGTCGGGTCTACTCCCATCGCCTCATAGGCGCTCGGCAAATTGCCGGCTACGCCGCGGAATTCCGTGATGAGCATCGTCACGGGCCCGACCTCGAAGATGACGGCCCGTCCGAAATCCACTTCGCTCTGATGATTGTAGTCGAGCTTGACGACACCGCCCCCGACCTTCTTCACCGTGCCCGTGACCACGAGAGGCTGGAAGAAGGCCGTCGCCGCATCGCCGCCCAGCGGCAGGGTGACCACGGCACCCTCGCCCGCCTCGGCAAGCGCCTTGGCTGTCGTTGGAGAGATCATCGGCACAAGGGCCTTGCCCTTGATCCCAAGCCGCAGCATCGCCTCGAGAATGACATTGCTGTCGCCGGCAGCGCCGCCGAACACGGTGTCGCCTGTGTCGCTGATGACAACCACACCGCGCTGCGCCGCGTCGGCGCGACGTACGGCCTCGTCGACGGAAACGGCCTCGCGAAGCTGGAACTCGTCACGCAGCGACCAGCATAGATCGGCGAGCTCGTCGGCAAGCGTCTCGGCGAGGACCTGATCGCCATCGGTGACCACGACCGTCGACCAGCCGCCCTCGGCGACATCCAGCCACGGCTGCATCGGATAGTTTGACGCCTGCAGAACGCGCGGGTCCTTCTCCATTTCGCGCGCCCGGTCGAACCAGCGTTTCATCGGCCCGTGCGAGGTCAGGAACTGCTCCTGATGCGAGACGAGCGGGATCTTGCGCCAGGCCATGACCGGCCTGAGCTTCTCGCTGATGATGCGCAGCAGAAGCTCCGTGCCGATCACGCCGGTGTCGAAGGTATCGTGCGGTTGCGTGCGATGCCCGACGATCGCGTCGCAATTCTCCACCATCTTACGGGTGACGTTGGCGTGATGGTCGAGCCCGAGCACGATCGGGATGTCCCTGCCGAGCAGGGAACGGCAGAGCGCCACCTGCTCGCCCTCGACATCGTCGATGCCCTCGGCCGAGCACGCGCCGTGAAGCTGCAGCGCAAGGCCATCGATCCTGCCCGCTGCAGCCAACCCATCCCTGATCTTCTGCTGGAAAAAGTCGAAAGCTTCGCGCGTTATGCGCCCGCCAGCCACCGCGAAGGCGCGGATGATCGGTACGGACTCCACCTCAAGCCCGCTATCCGATACCGCCTGGAGGTGACCGCCGATCTGTCCATAGTTGCGCAGCTTTTCAAAGATCTCGGCGCCTTCGAAAATGCCGAATGAGCGGTAGTCATTCAGCGTGGTCGGCACCGGATTGAAATCGTTGGTCTCTTGCGCGATATGTATAAGGGCGATACGCACGTAGTTCTCCGGTTTATCCTTATTCTTCGGGCGAATTGTTATAATGAAATATTTATATCTATATTTATTTGCATTGGCGAATTTACTATCATAATACTCCGCAATATTCCAGGACGCTATTGAGCCCTCAACCGCGTGTCAAGAAGACGAAGTTCCATCTGAAGAAACAACGCGCGGGCAGCTCAAGCATTCATATGAGCGGACGCCGGCGGCGCTCTTTGAATGCAGAATGAAATGCGCGATGCGGCGTCTTTCAGCGCTTCTGCCGCCTCGGTGGTCATTGATGGCCGCATGCGGTTTTCCGGGGCCGACAGGCTCATCGCCGCGACCGGGTAGCCCGTGCCGTCCAGGATCGGCACGCCGATGCACATCAGGCCGTCCTCGTTCTCGCCGATCTCGATGGCATAACCGCGCCGACGGATATCGTCGACCTGCCGGCGAAAGCTGCGGCCATCGGTCAAGGTCTTGAGGGTCATGGCCGGCAGCTCGCTCTCGCAGATCGGGTCCACCGCCTCCTTAGGGAGATAGGCCGCCATCGCCTTGCCCAGCGATGTCGAATGCACGGGGTGGCGATGCCCAACCTTTGCCTGCATGCGCACTGGCCGGCCAGTACCGAGGATATCGATATAGACGACCTCACTCTCGGAAAGGACGGCGAGATTGACGGTCTCGTGAAAGGTCTCGGCCAGCTTCTGCATCTCGGGCCGGGCAACGTCGCGCAAGCCCTGCAGGCTTCGATCTACCCGCGCCAGGTCACGGAAGCGAGGCCCGGCGCTGTAGCGGTCGCGCTGCACATCATGATAGAGGAACGACGCAGCAGAAAGGGTCTGCAGGTAGCGGAAGACCGTGGTCTTCGGCAGCTTCAATTCCTGCACGGTCTCGGTGAGCGTCACATCCCGCCCCTGCCGTGTCACATATTCGAGGACCTGCAAGGCCTTCACCACGGGCTGAACAAGATAGTCGTCGCCAACCTTTCGCATCGGCATGCCTTTCCTTGTCACGATCGCGCCCGCCGCCGATGCGGCCGCGCGATTCCCCGATTCACTTCCCCCTCACTGTCGCAGCCGCCTAGAAATACGTTTTCAAGGCTCCCGTTACGCGATACGCCTCATCGACCAGAAACAGCAGCGACCACCTGTCGAAGGTCGTGCAGGGATGGCCGATGCCAAAGCCGACGAGATCGCCGAATTCGAGCGGGCTGTCGGGCGGCAGCACCATGTGACAGTGCTGGTCGTTGAGCGCCACGACCTCGTGTCCCGCCGGCATGGGCTGCGGCTTTTCCATCCCTGATCCCGGCCTGTACCAGCCAAGTGGCACCGGCAGCCCGGCATCGAAGCCGACATCGCGCTTGCCCATGGTCAGCATCGCCCGCCCGCGCTCCGGCCGCGATTGAACCGAGGCCCAGACTTCGAGGGCGGGCTTCAATCCGCCGGCGGGCAAGTTGAGCGTCGTCTCTGCCTGGATGCGCTCGAAGGCCTTGGCGTACCCAATGGAATCATGTGTCAGGTAACAACCCGAGCGCAGCACTCGCAGCACCGGTCCTGAGAAGGACACCCGATCGAAGCGTTCGCCGACACGATCGAAGAAGGCCGAACCGCCGGCGCTGATGACCACCGGCGAACCTGCAGGGAAGAGGCCCTCCTCGATCGCGATGCGGGCAAGCTCGGCAACATCGTCGATAAGGCCGTCGGCCGCCTGCGGCGTCGGCAACACGCCTTCGAAGCATTCGAACCCTGCCAGCCTCAGGCCCGGCGTTTCGGCGACACGCTCGGCGAGCGCCAGCGCGCCGGCCCGGCTGCGGGTCCCTGTGCGGCCGCCCTCGAAGCCGATCTCGACCAGAATGCGCAGCGGATTGGCGGACGGCGGCGGGTTGCGCCGGGCGGCTTCCGCAAGGAAGGCCAAACCCGCTTCGCTGTCGGCAAGACAGTAGAGCTCGAATGCCTCGTCCTCACGCAGCGCGCGCATGCAGGCATCGACGGCAAGCCGCCCGACCGGCTGATTGGCGAACAGCACACGCTTCACGCCGTATCGCCGGCAGACCTGCATCTGCTGGACCGTTGCAACCGTGATGGCCCAAGCGCCATCGGCGATCTGCAGGTCGAACAGCCGCGGCGACATGGTGGTCTTGCCATGCGGCGCGATCAAGAGCCCGTTGGCGGCGGTGAAGTCGCGCATCCACGCGCTGTTGGCCAGTAGCACCTGCTCGCGGATGACGGCAGCCGGCATCGGAATATCGCCGTCGAGCAGGCTCCACCCCTGCTTGCCGACATCGCCGATCCGCATCGAAGAAACTCCGAACGGCAAGCCCTTGGTCAGCGAATCGAGCCGCTCAGCGTCGAGGGCCGCCATATCGAGGCGTGGAATCAAAGTCATGAGTTGGGGTCCCCTCCCCGATTGTTTCGCAGGCTGTCGGGCGTAATCCATATTGTAGGATGGCACCCTACCAATGCCCGGAAATTAACGAGCATGATCGCAACTTTGTCAATCGCAGATCACGCGAACCAGATAAAATTTGGGCGAAATCTCTTGCATTTTGCGCGTTATCAGATTTCAGTGTCGCATCAGAAACACAACTTCCCATTGTTCCATATTATAGAACACACCCGAGAATGAAGAGACCCGCAGCGGCTCACGGACAACGAAAACCCGACCCGGTTCCGGAGGCCCGCATCCAATCGATCGGCCGTGCGAAGGCGCTGCTGGACACGATGGCGCATGGCGGGTGGGTATCGCTGCGCGTGCTTGCGACGCAGACGGGTCTGGCCAAGACCACGGCCTTCAACCTGGTCAGCGCGCTGGTAGATGTCGGCCTCGCCGAGCATGACGGCGCGGCCGGGAACTATCGGCTGAGCCTGCAGCACATCGTCTACGGCAAGGCCGTGGAGCGGCGCCTCGACGTCGCGGCGATTGCCAGGCTGCATCTCATGCGCCTTTGCGTGACGACCTCCGAGACCGTCAATCTCGCCATACCCGGCCCCACCGATGCGGTGATCGTGGAGAGCCTGGAGGGCAGCCAGTCGCTTCGCGTCACCTCCTATTCCGGCACGCGCGCATCCTATCATTCGACCGCCTGCGGACGGGCGCTGCTCGCCCATCAGCCGATCGAATTCCGCAACGCCATCTACAGCCTTGGGCCGCTGCTGCCTGCGACGCATCGCACGGTGACGGATCCGCAATCGCTCGAGATGGTGCTGCAACAGTGCCGCGAGATCGGGTGGACGACCGAATACGAAGAGAATGAGATCGGCGGTGCCTGCGTCGCCGCGCCGATCTTCGGCCTCAACGGTGAAGCGGTCGCCTCGGTGAGCATAGCGGGGCCGTCTGCACGGTTCGATCCCGAAGCCATGGCGAGGCTGGGCAAGCTGCTCGTCGCGAACCTCGCCCTCGTCACCAAAGACCTCAAACTGGCTGCTGGTGCCATCCCGGGAGCACGATAGGCGAAGCAATGAAGAAACATCGCATCCTCCTTGCCGGGATATTTCACGAGACGCACTCCTTCGTGGAGGAGCTCACCTCCTTCAACGACTTCACCATCAAGCGCGGCGCCGAGATCCTGGAGCGAACGGGTGACGGGTCCACCATTTCCGGCTTCCTCGAAGTCGCCGAGGCGGAGGGCTGGGAAGTCGTCCCGGTCGCCGACTATGCGGCCATGCCATCGGGAACTGTCGACCATGCCGTCTTCGAGCAGTTCAGCAACGAGCTGGACACGAGCCTGCGCGAGGCGCTGGCGGATGGCGGCCTCGAAGGCATCTGGCTTTCCCTTCACGGAGCCATGGTCACCACCCGATCCGTCGATCCGGAAGGCGATCTGCTTGCGGCGATCCGTGGGGTTCCCGGCGCCGAGACGCTGCCGCTCTTTGCGGTCTTCGACCTCCACGCCAATTTCACAGACAAGATGGCCAGCCACGCAAACGGCCTGGTGGGCTATCGCGAAAACCCGCACATCGATTCCAGGGATTCGGCGGTGCGGTCGGCGCAGATGCTGGCACGTGCGCTGAAAGAGGGCGCAAGACCGCGGGTGCTCGCCCGCAACGCGCCCATCATATGGGCGCCACCCGGGACGGGAACGGCCGACCGGCCGATGCGCGATCTGGAACAGCTGGCGCGCCGGATAGAGGCGCAGAACCCGGAGATCTGGGAGGCCAGCGTCATCGCCGGCTACTCCTTTTCCGACGTCCCTCAGGCCGGGGTAGCCTTCTGCGTCACCACCACCGGCAGCGAGCGGGATGCCGGCCGCGCCCTCGACGAGCTCGAACGGCTTGCGATCGAGCTGCGCGAATTCGGCCGGCCCCAGGAATGGGATCTCGACGATGCCCTTTCGGAGATCGGCAAGAAGCGCGGCGGCCCCTACATCGTAGTCGAGCCCGCCGACAATATCGGCGGGGGAGCGCCAGGCGACGACACCGCGGTGCTGCGGGGCTTCCTCAGGCATGGCTTCACCAACAGCGCCGTGATCATCGCCGACAGCGCAGCCGTGGCGGCGCTGGCGGACGCCCGGCCGGGCGACAAGCGCAGGCTCAGCATCGGCGGAAAAGGCAGCCGCCTCGGCGTGGGTCCGCTCGAGGCCGAGGTCGAGTTCGTCAGCCGCAGCGACGGCGCCTTCACGCTGGAAGACCGCAACAGCCACATGGTTGCCTCTCGGGGAATCCATATCGAGATGGGACCCTCGGCCGTCGTGCGGCTGGAGGGGGTCACCATCCTGCTCACCAGCCTGAAGACCCCGCCGAACGATCTCGGGCAGTTTCGCTCGCAAGGAATAGTCCCGGAGAAGCTGTTCGCCATCGGCGTCAAGGCCGCCGTCGCGCATCGGCGCGCCTATGATCCGATCGCGGCGGGAAGCTACACGGTGAGCACGCCGGGACCCTGCACAAGCGAGCTCGTTACCCTCCCCTATCGCCGGCTGCGCCAGCCGGTATTCCCAATCAGCCACGAGAGGAAGCAATGAAGATCGAATATCCAAGCGCGCCCGAGACGCCGCGGTCCCATCTGCCGTTCAGTCCGGCCACGCGCGTCGGCAACCTTATCTTCGTTTCCGGCCAGGCCTCCGTGGATGCCACCGGCAAGATCGTCTCGGACAGCTTCGAAGGCGAGGTGCGCCGCTCGATCGAGAACCTCCGCAAGGTGCTGGAATCGGCAGGCAGCGACCTCGCCCATGTCGTGCAGACGCGCAACTATGTCCGCGACGACAGCGACCTCGCCGAGTTCAACCGCATCTATCCCGAATATTTCAAGCCTCCCTATCCGGCGCGGACCACGCTGACGCGCTGCCTCGGAGGACTGCTCTATGAGATCGACTGCATCGCCGTGGTCAAGGACAGCGTCGGCTGAGAACGAGCGAGCCTACGATGCCGATCAGTTTTCCGTCTGGCGAAACTCGCTGCCATTTACAAGCGGACAGGGCTGGTGCCTGCTGTCGTAACTACGAGCAGGAGTAAGGCATTGTCCGTTTCATCAACCGCCGAAAATTCGTTGACAGAACCGAGGACCTTTCTGTCCTTCGACAAGTCAGCGGAGACCATCAAGTACAATTCGCGCTGGATGTCCGGTGGCGTCAACAGCAATTTCCGCCTGAACATTTCTCCGACCCCGCTCGTCTTCGAACGCGGCGAAGGCCCGTATCTCTACGACGTCGATGGCAACAAGCTGATCGACTACTACCTCGGCATGGGGCCGATGATCCTCGGGCACAACCCCAAGCCGCTGGCCGACGCGGTCAAGGCCCAGATCGAGCACGGCATCCTTTTCGCTGGCCAGACGGCGGTGGAGGCCGAAGCGGCGCGGCTCGTCTGCGAGATGGTGCCTTCGGCCGAGCGCATGCGGTTTGGCAGCTCGGGATCGGAGGTCGACCAGGCGGCTTTGCGCGTGGCGCGCGCGGCGACCGGTCGCCAGAAGGTGATCAAGTTCGAGGGCCACTATCACGGCTGGTTTGACAATGTGCTGTGGTCGACGGCGCCGTCGCTGGACGCCGCAGGGCCGTATGAGGCTCCGAATGCCGTCGCCGGCAGCAAGGGGCAGATCGGCGATGCGCCGGTCGTGCTTCCCTGGAACGACCTGGAGCTGCTGACGAAGCGTCTCGCCGCCGGTGACATCGCGGCCGTCATCATGGAGGCGGCCATGTGCAATGCGGGCGCCGTGCATCCTGCCCCAGGCTATCTCGAGGGCGTGCGCGAAGCCTGCACGCGCTACGGCACGATCCTGATCTTCGACGAGGTCATTACCGGTTTCCGGCTGGCGCCTGGCGGTGCCCAGGAGCGCTTCGGCGTCACCCCCGACATCTCGACTTTCGGCAAGGCGATCGCCAACGGCTTCCCGGTGGCGGCGATCGCTGGCCGCGCGGACCTGCTCGACCTGTTCTCGACGGGCGGCGTGGTGCATGGCGGCACTTACAATGCGCAACCGATCGCAATGGCCGCCACTGTCGCTACGCTCAAATCGCTTCAACCTTCGCTTTACGCCGCGATCGAAAAGACGGGCACGCGCCTGATGAGCGGCATGCGCGAGATCTTCGCCCGGGCCGGCGTGAAGGCAAGCGTGGAAGGCTTCCCGCAGGTCTTCCACATCGCGTTCGGCCTGGATGAGCCGGCCAGGAACTACCGCGATCTCGCCCGCATGAACCGGCAGGCCTACGTGGCTTTCACCACGGCGTTGCTGCGCCGCGGCGTGCGGGCGCTGGAGCGGGGCGCCTGGTTCATGTCGATCGAGCACACTGATGACGTGATCGAGAAGACGCTGGAGGCGGTCGAGGGGGCCACCCGACAGATCAGGGCCGACGGCGTGCTCTAGCGAGCCCGGCGCAGCCGTTTGCATGGCATCCCGGGGGGGGGGGCCGCAGCGTCAACGGCCGTCCGACGCGTGAGGGGAACGACAGGTGAGTGCCAGCTGGTCTGGCGATGAGTATGGCGCTGCGGCGCCGGGATCAAGGGGAGAAAGTCTTGTCGATGAGAATAGGAAATCTGGGCCGACGTTTCGGTCTGATGGCAGCCATGGCCACGCTGGCGGTCGGCGCAACGCAGGACCTTGCGCAGGCGACATCGCCGCGCGCAGCCGAGAACAAGATGGTGCTGGTAGCCCGGCAGGATCCCGGCACGCTCGACTACGTGAAAAGCAACCTGACTGCGCTTCGCCTCTGGATCCCGGCCAATGTGGTCGAGCCGCTGATCTACTTCAACAAGGATGGGAGCGTGTCGCCGGGCGTGGCCGAATCCTGGGAGATCAGCGAGGACAAGCGCGTCTACACCTTCACCATCCGACAGGCAAAGTTCTCCGACGGTTCGCCGGTGACGACCGACGACGTCGTCTATTCTTTGGAGACGATGAGCAAGAGCCCCGTGGTGCAGAACGCGGCAGCCTATGCCGCCGTGACCTCGATCGAGAAACTCGATGACCGCAAGGTACGTGTCACCCTGTCGCGCCCAAGCCAAGGTTTCTGGGCGGGCATGGGCAGTGTTTCCGGCCTCATCCAGCCCAAGGCCGCGGCCGGCGGCATCGCCACCAATCCGATCGGCACCGGGCCGTATAAGCTGGTCAGCTACACCACCAACAGCTCGCTCGAGTTCACGGCCAACGAGAACTATTGGGGCGAGGCGCCGGCGGTGAAGAATGTGAGCGTGCGCATCATAACCGACGGCACGGCGGGCCTGAACGCGATGGAAGCGGGCGAAGTCGATTCGCTTCCCGTGATCACCATCGATCTGTGGGAACAGCTGATGCGCCGCGGTCTCGACAAGAAGTTCTCGCTCGTCACCTACCCGCAGATCGGCGAGCCGACCTATGCCGTGGTCAACCAGAAGCTCGATCCGGAGCTGCGTCAGACCATCGCCCGCACACTCGACCGGCAGCAGTATAATGACGCGTTCGGAGCTTCGTGGGGTGCACAGAACACCTGCACCTTCGCATTGCCGAACCAGCCCTGGTACTCGCCCGCCAATGAGGAAACCTGCCCCTATCCCTTCGACATGGAAGGAGCGATGGCGACCGTCGCCGAAAAGGGCTACGGCTCCAAGCCGCTCGAATACGCATCCCTGAGCGATGTGCCCGACCTGCTGCTGCCGGCCGACATCATGGTGCCGACCTTGCAGGCGGCCGGCTTCAACATCACGCGCAATGCCATGGATCTGGCCCGCTATGCCCAGACCATCTTCCAGGGTCGCCCGCCGCAGTTCGACGTGACGGTCATGTCCGGCGACGCCGGCCCCGACCAGTTCGTCTGCCCGGACGAGAGCAAGGCCGGCTGGAGCACTTATTGCAGCGCGGAGTATACCAAGGCGATCGCCGATGCGGACCAGGCACTGACGCAAGAGGACTATGTGGCGAAGATGAAGGAGGCGGCCGCGATCCTGCGCAAGGACGCAGTGATCATTCCGCTCATCGCCAAGAACGGCGTCGGCCTGTTCGATCCCGACCTGAAGGGCTTCCGAGAGCCGCGCGTAGCGGTTGCGATCGAACTCGCGCCCCTGCACTGGTAAGTTGACAATGTGGCGGCCGCAGGAGCGCCGGCGGCCGCCACCCGACCGAGGCAAAAGATGGCGATCTATGCGTTCCGCAAACTGGCCTTCTTCATCGGCGCGCTCATCGTTGCCTCGCTAGCCATTTTCCTGCTGATCCGCGCCGCCGGCGGCAATGTCGCAGCGGTCGTGCTGGGCAAGGACGCCAGCGCGGAAGCCATAAATGCGCTCGCGCATCAGTACGGCCTCGATCGCCCTATCGCCATCCAATATCTCGACTGGATCACCGGCATGCTGAGTGGCGATCTCGGCCGATCTTTCCGAACCAATGAGAGCGTCGCGGATTTGGTGACCACAAGGCTGTCGGTCTCGATTCCGCTCGCCCTTTCCGGGCTGCTGCTCGGCCTGGTCATCGCCGTTCCGCTCGGCACCTACGCGGCCCGCAATGTCGGCCGGCCGTCCGGGACGGTGCTGGCGCTGATCAGCCAGGTCGGGGTGGCGGTGCCGGCGTTCTGGGCCGGCATCCTGCTGTCGCTGCTGTTCGGCGTGCATCTCGGCTGGCTGCCGACAGGAGGCTGGACGCCGTGGTCGACCAGCTTTACCGGCGCGGTCCGCTCACTCGTTTTGCCTGTCCTGTCGCTTGGCATCATCATGGCTGCCGTGATGATCCGCTATGTCCGTTCCGCCGTGCTCGACGTGATGAACCAGGACTATGTGCGCACGGCGCGCGCCGTCGGCATGACACGTACGCAGGCGCTGCTGCGGGTGGGGCTGCGCAACGCGCTGCTGCCCATCATTACCGTGATCGGTCTGCAGATCGCCGAGCTGATCGGCGGCACGGTGATCATCGAGACCGTGTTTTCCCTGCCCGGGCTCAGCCGCATGATCCTCGCCAACGTCGCTGCCCGGGAGGTCATCGTGGTGCAGTCCACCGTCATGCTGATCATCGTCTTCGTGATCACCGTCAATCTGATCGTGGACCTGCTCTACGGCTTCCTCGATCCGCGCGTCAGGGCAAGCGCATGAGCAACATCGGACTGCAGCATTCCGCGCCCTCCGCTTCGACGCCCGCCAAGGCGCCGAGGCGCGGCACCTGGAACATGTCACTGGTCATCGGCATCGGGCTGACGGTTGGGTTCCTCGTCATCGCCATCGTCTCGTTCTTCTATCTTCCGTCGAACCCGAATATCCCCAACATCCGCTTCAGGCTGCTGCCGGCGGGATCGCCAGGCCATCTTCTGGGAACTGACGTTCTCGGCCGCGACATCGTCTCTCAGCTCATGGTGGGCGCGCGCACGTCTATCCTCGTCGGCGCGGGCGGCGCCACGATCAGCCTGCTGCTCGGAACCATCACCGGACTGATCGCGGCGGCTTACGGCAAAATCGCCGACGAGGCGATCAGCCGCAGCGCCGACATCATGCTATCGATCCCAGGCATGGTCACCGCACTTGTGCTGGCTGCGACGATGGGGCCGGGCGCTCTCACCACGATCTTCGCGCTCACCGCATTCTTCACGCCGTCCTTCACGCGCGTCATCCGCTCGGCCGCGATGAGCGTGCTGCAGGAGGACTTCATCACCGCGGCGAAGCTTTACGGACGCGGCAGGGTCTTCATCCTCGCCCGCCACGTCCTGCCCAATATTGCCGGGGTCATGATCGTCCAGTTCACACTCTATTTCGCGGCCGGCATCCTGACCGAGGCCGGACTGTCCTATCTCGGCGTCGGGGTGACGAGGCCTTCGATTTCCTGGGGGCTGATGCTCAATGAGGCCCAGCAGTCGGTCGGCATCTCCTCGCCGCTTGCCATATGGCCGGGTCTCGCCATCGTCTTCGTCGTGCTGGGGCTGAACCTGCTCGGCGACGGCCTGCGGGACGTGCTCGATCCGAAGCTCAAGCCGAGGGCGGCATGATGGCGCGTCCCGCCCTCGACGTTCGCGATCTTGTCGTCGGCAACGGAACGCTCACCGCGGTCCGCGGTGTCTCCTTCACCGTTCCGGCTGGCGGACGCATGGGACTGGTTGGCGAATCCGGCTCAGGCAAGTCGATGACGGCGCTCGCGCTGATGGGACTTCTGCCGATGGGCTGGAACGCGGCCGGCAGCGTGCTGCATGACGGCGTCGACCTTGTCCAGCAATCCGACCGGGCGATGTCGGCACGGCGCGGCCGTACGCTGTCGATGGTGTTCCAGGACCCGCTCTCGGCGCTCGATCCGGTGCGGCGCGTCGGCCATCAGATCACCTCGGTGATCCGGCGGCATACGGACGCCGACAGGCGCGAGGCCGAGCGGCGCGCGCTGGAACTCATCAACCAGATGAAGCTGCCGCGCGGCGAGCAGATCCTGCGCGCCTATCCGCATGAGCTTTCCGGCGGGCAGCGGCAGCGCATCATGATCGCCATGGCGCTCGCCTGCTATCCGCAGCTGATCATCGCGGACGAGCCAACAACGGCGCTCGATGTGACCGTGCAGAAGCAGGTCTTGCGCCTGCTCAACGGCGCGGTGAAGGAGCGAGGCTGCGCGCTGCTGATGATCACGCACGACCTGCCTGTCATCGCAGCCATGTGCGACACGGTGGCGGTCATGTATGCCGGCCGTATCGTCGAAATGGGGCCGGTCGCAGAGGTGTTCCGTTCGCCTCGCCATCACTACACACGCGGCCTGCTCGACTCGCAGCCGACCATGGACAACATCGCCCTGGACGGCTCTTCGCGGCTCGCCTCGATTCCCGGCATGGTGCCGCCTTTGCACGACCTGCCTGCCGGATGCGCGTTCCATCCCCGTTGCAACGCCGCCACCGACACATGCCGGATGCGCATGCCCGAGCTCGTCGGCGACAACGCCGCCTGCTGGAACCCGGTTGCGGCGCTGGCCGAGTTGTCCGCGCCATGAACGCCTCCGCCAGTTTGTCCGTCCTATCGGCGCCGCTCCTGGAGATGCGGCAGGTGACGCAGACATATGCCTTGCGGCGCCAGTCGCTTTTTGGGGCCCGCCCGTCGCTGAAGGTGCTGGATCACGTCGATCTCGACGTCCGCCCCGGGGAAGCGGTTGGGCTGGTGGGTGAATCCGGCTCGGGCAAGACCACGCTCACTCGCATCCTGACCGGGTCCGAGCGTCCGCAATCCGGCAATGTCTTGTTCGACGGATTCGACGTCTGGTCGGCAGATCGCGAAAAACGGCGGCATTTCCGTCGCTCCGTCCAGATCGTGCTCCAGAACCCCCGCTCATCACTCGACCCGCGCATGCGCGTGGGCACGTCGCTGCTCGAGCCGCTACGCAGCCTGCAGATCGACTGCGACCACGCCGCGCGCGTGATCGAGGTCCTCGACCAGGTCGGCCTGGGCCGCAACGCGATCGAGCGATATCCGCATGAGTTCTCCGGGGGGCAGCTGCAGCGGATCGCCATTGCCCGGGCCTTGATGCCGGGGCCCAAGGTGCTTATCGCGGACGAGCCGGTTTCGGCGCTCGACGTCTCCATTCAGGCGCAGGTGCTCAACCTGCTCAAGGACCTCGTCAGGAATCTCGGCCTCAGCCTGGTCTTCATCGCCCACGACCTTTCGGTCGTCGCCTATGCGACCAGCCGGGTGTTCGTGATGTCGTCTGGCAAGATCGTCGAGGTCGGGCGGCCGCTGGACCTCTTCACCAAGCCGCAGGCCGAGGCGACCAGGAATCTCGTCGGCGCCGTGCTCAGCGTCGAAGGCGGGCTCGCCGGAACCGCGCTGGATTAGGAACGATCCGATGACGAAGCCTTGCGTCTGTATTTCCGGATCCACCCAGGGGATCGGCTTCGCCATTGCGGAAGCCTTTGCGCGCACGGGCGCGCGCCTGGTCATCAATTCGCATGTGCCGGATCGCACCGCGCGGGAACAGCTCTCCGGGCTGACCGAGTGCCATTTCGTTCAGGCCGATCTCTCCACGGTCGAGGGCGCGCGCGGCTTCGTTGCCGAGGCGCATAAGCGGCTCGGCAGACTGGACACGCTCGTCAACAACGCAGGCACGTTTTGCGATGCGGATTTTGAGGAGCTGAGCGAAACCATCTTCGACCGCACCTTCAATCTCAACGTCCGTGGTTACCTCTTCGCTGCGCAGGCTTTCGTGCGGCACCTTTCGCCAGGCCAGGAGAACGCCAGCATCATCTGCGTGGGCTCGACCAACTCGCTGGCGGCGGAGAAAAACAGCGTCGTCTATGACGCCTCGAAAGGCGCCGTACTGATGCTGATCCGCTCGATGGCTGTGACGCTGGCACCGCGCGGGGTCAGGGTGAATGGCCTCGGGCCGGGCATCATCGACACGCCCCTCACCCGCGCTGGCCTCGATAGAGCAGGGGTTCGGCCGGGCTTGGCCAAGCAGATCCCGCTCGGCCGCATTGGCGAGGCGAACGACATCGGCACGGCGGCCGTGTTCCTCGCCTCCGAAGGCGCACGCTACGTGACGGGACAGATGCTCTACGTCGACGGCGGCGTGCTCGCCAACCAGATGACCTGGCCTGCCGCCGGATGAACCCGAAATCCTCTAGGACACACAATGCCCGTGAAGCAGAGATGGTCGAACATCACCGTGGTGACACCAACCGGACAAATCGCCAGCGACCTGTTGATCGCAGGCGACCGGTTTGCGGGTTTCGTGCCGGCTGGCGCGGAAATCGGTGACAACTGGCAGCGGATCGACGGCGCCGGCGGCATCCTCTTCCCCGGCATCATCGACGTTTTGCAGCACGGCTTCGGCAACCACCTCTACAACGATACCGAGCCCGGAGCAGTGGACGAGAATTCCCGGCGGCTGCTGAGGCACGGCGTGACCGGCTTCCTGCCGTCGATCAGCTGCCTGCCGCCTGCCTCGATGGAAGGCGTGCTGTCGCGCCTTGCGGCACAGTGTGAGAGCGCCGGTGGCGCCCGCGCGCTCGGCGTCCACAGCGAAGGGCCGTGCTTCGGCTCGCCGGGCGCGCATAATCCCGAGAACATCGTCCCGCCGAGCCTCGAATTGGCAAAGCGGATGCTCGCAGCGACCGGGGGAAGGCTGAAGGCCGTGACCCTCGCGCCGGAGCGGGAGGGCGCGGAAGAGTTCATCGACGTGCTCAAGGCGGCAGGCGTTTCCATCCATCTCGGCCATAGCCTGGCGCGCCCCGAGCACATTCCCCGCTACGTTTCCTGGGGCATCGATGCGGTCACGCATATGTACAATGTGATGCCCACCTATCCGCCGCGCGGCATGGGCATGCACGTCATGTCGCTGACCGACGCCCTGCTTGCGGAACCGGGCCTGGCGCTGGGCCTTGTCGCAGACGGCATCCATGTGGAGCCGCAAATGGTCCGCTTGCTCGCACAGCTTTCACCGGATCGCGTGTTCCTGGAGACGGATGCGATGAAATATGCCGGCACGCCCGGCGCCGAATTCGAGTTCTACCCCGGTTATTGGGTGACCAGCGCACCCGGCAAGGCGGTGCGCGACAGGCAGGGCGGGCTGTGCGGGTCATCGCTCGCACCGGATGAGGCCATGCGCAACTACCTCCGGTTTTCGGGACGGGACCTCGTGCAGGTGGCGCATGCGACCAGCCTGGTGCCGGCGCGTGTGCTCGGCATGGAGAACGAGATCGGCAGCATTGCCAGGGGCAGGATGGCCGATTTCGCCTTGCTCGATGCCGCGACGCTCGAAATCAGGGCAACTTATGTCGGCGGCAAATGCTTGTGGGGGCGCCATGAGTGAACCAGCAAAAGCTCTTCGTTACGAGGAAGGCGGCAATGTCCACCTCGATTTCCACGGCGCCACCAATACGACCATAGATTTCATCATCGCCAGATATGGCGTGGCGACCATGGACCAGATCTTCGCCAAGGTGGGTCGTGACGTCTATGCCAGCATCCGCCGCGATCTGCTCGCCGGCGATACCGCGCAACTGCTTCGCCATTGGCAGCATTTCTTCGACCGGGAAGGCGCCGACTACGACATCGCGGTCGGCGAGGACGAGATCGTGCTCACGGTGCGCAGATGCACGGCCTGGCACCATGTGAAGAAGCTCGTCGGCTCGGTGTCGCCGCATTTCTGTGACCAGACCATCCGCACGAACGAGGCGATGGCGCAAGGATCCCCCTTCTCTATCGACACGGAGATCACCGGCGAGGGCTCCTGCCGTCAGGTCATCAGGAGGCGCGCGTGATCCCCAGCGATCATTTCACCCGCTTCTACAACGAGGTCTTCAAATTCCTCGAAGCGCAGGGCGAGCAAGCCTTGCAGGACTACTTCCTCGAGATCTCGAAGAACCAGGAGAAGCACATACTGGCCCTTATTGAGAGCAGAGGGCTGGAGGGCATGTACGAGTACTGGTCGCATATCCGCGACGAGGAGAACTGCGACATGGACCTCGATGTGAACGAGGATCGGCTGGAACTGAGGATGAACCTTTGCCCGAGCCTCAGCAAGGTGATGGACAACGATGCCGAGCCGATGGGCCGCTATTGCGACCACTGCGCGGGCTGGATCGGCCCGATCATGGACAAGACCGGCTATCACCTGGTCTATGACGTCATCGACCGCAGCAAGCCGCAATGCGTGACCCGAATCTTCAGGGATGCCGAGAAGGCGCGCGCGGCGGAGAAGGACGCGAAGCTATTGATGGGCTGGCCCGGCCGCAAGAGTAGCTGATCCACATGGGGCCGGCCTTCAGAAATCGCTGGCGAGGCCCTTGACCTCCCAGTCACCGTAGCGGCCCGGCTCCTTGCCGCCCCGGCCGCCATATTCCTTCGGCAGTGCAGCCTCGCGCTTGCGATATTCCTCGCGCCGGGCGGCGGCTTCCTCGAGCGCTCGCTGAGCCGCTTCCGACAAGGCTTTCCGGTTGGCCCCGGTAACGGCTGTTTCCGCCTCTGCCTTTGGGGTCTTGTCGTCTGTCACGTTCGATCGGGTCACATTGAAACTGGAGTTCGCTGTAACCATCATATAGCCCACAGTCACCCCGAATCGAGCCCTACAGCGAATTCGACGAGGAACTCGCAATGAACACGATCCGCACTGCGATGCTGCTCGCCTTCCTGACGGCGCTGTTCATGGCTGTCGGCTACCTAATCGGCGGTGGCGGCGGCATGGTCATCGCCTTCCTGATGGCCGCTGGCATGAACCTGTTCAGCTACTGGAACGCCGACAAGATGGTGCTGGCGATGAACCATGCCGTCGAGGTGGATGCGAGCAATGCCCCCGAATTCCACGCCATCGTCAAGGACCTCGCCGATCGCGCCGGCCTGCCGATGCCGAAGACCTATCTGATCGACAACCCGCAGCCCAACGCCTTTGCCACCGGCCGCAATCCTCAGAACGCAGCGGTTGCGGCGACGACCGGCCTGCTGGAGCGGCTCAGCCACGAGGAGGTTGCGGCCGTGATGGCGCATGAGCTGGCGCATGTTCAGCACCGCGACACGCTCACCATGACCATCACCGCGACGATTGCCGGCGCTATCTCGATGCTGGGCAATTTCGCCTTCTTCTTCGGCGGCAACCGCGACAACAACAACCCGCTCGGCTTCATCGGCGTGCTGGTCGCCATGATCGTTGCGCCGCTCGCAGCCATGCTGGTGCAGATGGCGATCAGCCGCACCCGCGAATACGAGGCCGACCGGCGCGGTGCCGAAATCTGCGGACAGCCGCTGTGGCTGGCCTCGGCACTCGACAAGATCGCCCGCGCTGCGGAACGCATTCCCAACATGGACGCCGAGCGCAACCCGGCCACCGCCCACCTCTTCATCATCAATCCGCTCTCCGGCGAGCGCATGGACAATCTCTTCTCGACGCATCCGGCCACGGAGAACCGCATCGCCGCACTCCAGGCGATGGCGAAGGAATCAGGTGGGCGATCGGGCCCTGCCGCGACGCCGGATCCGGAAGCTGGCACGGGCCCGTGGGGACGCAGCCAGAATCAGTCGACCGCTCCCTGGGGTCGTAGCCAATCACAATCGGGCGGTCCGTGGGGTCGCAATCATCCGACCGGACCACGCGGTCCATGGTCGTAGTGCCTGGGCGCAGGCCGGAACGCCGCGAGACGAAGCCGGCTGAGCGCAGCATTCCAGGGCTTGCCGTGCGCAAGGCCGCCGCCAAGCTGCTGGGTGCTGTGGTCGACGCGAAGACGCCGCTCGACGGCCTGACGGATCATGAGCATGGCCATCCCGTATTCCTCGCGCTCGATCAGCGCGACCGCGCGCTGGTGCGGGCAATCCTCGCCACGGCTTTGCGCTATCGCGGCACGATCGATCGGTTGATATCATCGCGCCTCGAGAAGCCTCTGCCGCCCAACGCGCATGCGCTTTCACATGTCCTCCATGTCGCTGCGGCCCAGATCCTGTTTCTCGACGTGCCCGACAGCGCGGCGGTGGACCTTGCCGTCACCCATGCCAATTCCGATCCACGCACGAAACGCTTCGCCGGGCTCGTCAATGCCGTGCTGCGTGGCCTGTCGCGCGACAAGACGAGTGCCCTTCCAGCCAGGCTGGCCGAGGGCCACGAGGCGCCGGAATGGTTTCGCGACCGCCTTGCAGCTGCCTATGGTCCGGCAAAGGCGGGCGCGATCCTTGCAGCGCACCGGATCGAGGCCCCGGTCGATTTCACCGTTAAGTCCGACCCTCAGAAGTGGGCGACGGCTCTCGGCGGCATGGTGCTTCCGACAGGCTCGGTACGCGTCGAGCGCCTGGCCGCACCGGTAGCAGAGCTGCCCGGCTTCGAGGAGGGCGAGTGGTGGGTGCAGGACGCTGCGGCTGCCCTGCCTGCCCGCATGCTCGGCAGCCTCGCCGGCAGGAAGGTCGCCGACCTATGCGCCGCGCCCGGCGGCAAGACCGCACAGCTCGTCCTGGCCGGGGCGGAAGTGACTGCGATCGACACTTCGGCCAACCGCCTGAAGCGCCTGAACGAAAATCTCGCCAGGCTGCGCCTGCAGGCGAAGGTGATCGAGGCCGACGTGTCGAAATATGAGGCGGGAGAGGCTTTCGATGCCGTGCTTCTCGACGCGCCTTGTTCGTCGACCGGCACGGTGCGCCGCCATCCCGACATTCCCTGGACGAAGTCGTCGGAAGACGTGGCCAGGCTCGCGGCCCTGCAGGCTCGGCTCCTGCAGGCTGCCACCAGGCTGGTGAGGCCGGGCGGTCGCATCGTCTTTTCAAACTGCTCGTTGGATCCGGTCGAAGGCGAGCTTCTGCTTGCCGAGTTCCTGGCGGAAAATCCCCATATGGTGGTCGAATCGGTTCGGCCGGGCGAGATCGCCGGTGCGGATTGCTTCATCACTCCGCGCGGCGCGATCAGAACCACGCCGGCCGACCTCGATCTCGGCAGGCCGGAGATTTCCGGTCTGGACGGCTTCTTTGCCGTGAGGCTGCTACGGCTCCATTAGGGCATCGGCCGAACCGAAGGACCGCGCCAGCGAAATGTGCGAAGCGGTTTTCGGACAAACCCGATGCGCCAAGAAAAAGATAGAGTGGCGGAGCGATCACGCCGCTCTAGCCAATTTTCGGTACCTCAATCTTTCGGCTCGCGCTTAAATTCTAATCAATTACATTGTCGAGCTGCACCGGGAACATCAGGAGGGGCTTTTTTGGCGAGCGTTGCCGACAACAGCTCGCGTCTGTGGACGCTGATGGCGCGTGAGCTATGGCGACGAGGTCGCCGTAAGCTGCGCGCCGGTCCGATCTATCATTGGCGCTACACTGGCCGCACGCCCGAGCGCGTGCTGATCGCGCCGCCGGACCTCAGGCATGCCGACAGGCAGATCGCCCTCGAAATCTATTCCGGTCGGTTCCCGCTGGCCGGCCAGCTCGTCGAAACCGGCGGCCGCTCGCCTTTCCAGCTCGAGGGGGCGAACCCGCAGTGGCTCAGGTCGCTGCACGGCTTCCGCTGGCTCCGCCACATGCGCGCCGCTGGCACGGAGCTTGCCGCAGCCAATGCTCGTGCTCTGGTCTCCGACTGGATCGCCGCGCACGGCACCCGCATCTCCGGCGTTGCCTGGGATCCTGCAGTGACGGCCAAGCGTATCATTGCCTGGCTGCAGCACTCATCGGTGGTGCTGCAGGGCGCTGAATTCCCTTTCTACCGCGCCTTCCTGAAATCGCTTGCGATGCAGATACGCTTCCTGCGCTCGATGGCGAAGGAAATGCCCGATGGCAAGGACGCGCTGCGCGCCAGGATCGCGCTTGCCTTTGCCGCGCTCTCGCTACCGGTGCCACAGACGGCGCTACGTAACGCCACCCGCAACCTGACGGCCGAAATCGAGCGCCAGATCCTGCCGGACGGCGGGCATATTTCTCGCAACCCGATGATGGTGCTCGAGCTGCTCGCCGATCTCTTGCCGCTCCGCCAGACTTACGCCAACCAGGCCGAGGAGCCGCCGACCGCGCTCATCGCTGCTGTCGAACGTATGTTGCCGGCGTTGCGTTTTTTCCGGCATCAGGACGGCAGCCTCGCCCGCTTCAACGGCATGGGCGCCACCATCCAGGATCGCATCGTGGCGATCCTGCGCCATGACGACACCGGCGGCGCGCCGCTCCTGCATGCACCGCATTCCGGCTATGAGCGGCTCTCCATGGGCGGAACGACCGTCATCGCCGACACCGGCACGTCGCCGCCGACAGGCGTCTCGGCGCATGCTCATGCCGGCTGCCTTTCCTTCGAGATGTCGTCCGGCCGCCACGGTTTCATCGTCAATTCAGGCGTCGACACTTTCGGCGCCACCGACTTCCGGCCCCTCATGCGCGCCACGGCCGCCCATTCGACGGCGACTCTCAACGACACCTCCTCGGCGCGCTTCAACCTCTCGACCGGCGTCAACTCCCTTCTCGGTGCGCCGCTGGTCGGCGGTCCGAAACGCGTCTCGTGCGAACGGCGCGACAGCCAGGATACGCAAGCCTTCATTGCGGTGCATGACGGCTATGTCTCACGCTTCGGCCTCTATCACGAGCGAGGGCTGTCCCTCTCGCTCGGGGGCGACGTGCTGAAGGGCCTCGATCGCTTCTTCCTTTCGGGCGGCAAGCGCGCAAAGAACAACGGCCGCGACTTCGTCTCGATACGCTTCCATATTCATCCGGAGCGTGAGCTCGCCGCCGAGGACGATCGGCTGGTGATCTTCGGACAGGGAACCGAAAGCTGGGCGTTCACGACAACAGGCGTTGCGCCGGTGATCGAGGAATCGATTTTCTTCGCCGGGCTGAGCGGTCCGCGCAAGACGCGGCAGATCGTACTGTCCTTCAAGGCTTCCGAGGTCCCTGAGGTGCGTTGGCAGTTCACACGGATCAGGGTTCCGGACCGCGAAAGCGCTTGAATCCCGAACCATCTGTGATAGGGCCCGCGGCAAGCGGCCTGGAGCAGTCGCACTGCTCTGACTTCGTTTTGCCGCATGATCCTTTCCCAGGGTCTGCAGCTTTTCTTGCTGTCGCTGACTTTCGGTTCGGGATCGTGCTCTAAGGGTTCAATCGCCATGGCTGTTGCCTCGAAGAACATCGCTGCGCCCGACCTCGTCCCGGTTCGTCGCGCGCTCCTCTCGGTTTCTGACAAGACGGGGCTTATCGATTTCGCTGCAGGCCTCGCCAAGGCCGGCGTCGAGCTGATCTCGACGGGCGGCACGGCCAAGGCGATCGCCTCTGCCGGCATCTCGGTCAGCGATGTGTCGGAGGTGACCGGCTTTCCCGAGATCATGGACGGCCGTGTGAAGACACTGCATCCCGCCATTCATGGCGCCCTGCTCGGTGTACGCGACGACCCGGAGCACGCGCGCGCCATGCAGGACCATGCAATCCATCCGATCGACCTCGTTGTGGTCAATCTCTACCCATTCGAGCAAGTGCGCTTTTCCGGCGCCGATTATGCGACGTCAGTCGAGAATATCGACATAGGCGGGCCGGCGATGCTGCGCGCCGCCGCGAAAAACCATGCCTATGTGGCCGTCGTCACCGACCCGGACGACTATGCACCCGTGCTCAGCGCGCTGGAGATGAATCTCGGCAGCCTGTCGCTGGAGTTCAGAAAGAAGCTTGCAGCCAAAGCCTTCACTCGCACTGCGGCCTATGACGCGGCGATCTCGCAATGGTTCGCCGAGGCACTTCAGGTCGAGCATCCCGTGTGGCGCGCGTTCGGCGGCAAGCTGGCGAGCGTCATGCGCTATGGCGAGAATCCACATCAGTCGGCAGGCTTCTACCTTACCGGCGAAGCACGGCCCGGCGTGGCGACCGCCAGGCAGCTTCAAGGCAAGCAGCTTTCCTACAACAACATCAACGACACCGATGCTGCCTTCGAGCTGGTGGCCGAGTTCGACCCGCAGGAGAGCGCCGCCGTCGCCATCATCAAGCACGCCAATCCCTGCGGCGTGGCGACCGGTGGGACACTGAAGGAAGCTTACGAGAAGGCGCTGCGTTGCGATCCCGTTTCGGCCTTCGGCGGCATCGTCGCAGTCAACCGCAAGCTGGACGCCGAAGCCGCCGAGGAGATCGTGAAGATCTTCACGGAGGTGATCATCGCCCCGGACGTGTCGCCGGAGGCAGAGGCGATCATCGCCGCGAAGAAGAACCTGCGCCTGCTGGTCGCGGGCGGCATGCCTGACCCGCGCGCCGCAAGCACGACGGTGAAATCGGTCGCAGGCGGACTTCTGGTGCAAGGCAGGGACAATGCGCTGGTCGACGATTTCGAGCTGACGGTCGTGACCAGGCGCAAGCCGACGCCGGCCGAGATGGCCGACCTGCGCATCGCCTTTCGGGTCGCGAAACACGTGAAGTCGAACGCGATCGTCTATGCCAAGGATGGCGCTACCGTCGGCATCGGCGCCGGGCAGATGAGCCGGGTCGATTCCTCACGTATCGCCGCCCGCAAGGCCGCGGATGCCGCCGAGGCCGCCGGCCTCGCCGAATCGTTGGCGAAAGGCTCTGTGGTCGCCTCCGACGCCTTCTTCCCCTTCGCCGATGGGTTGCTCGCGGCAGTCGAGGCCGGCGCCACGGCGGTGATCCAGCCGGGCGGCTCCGTGAACGACAAGGACGTGATCGCCGCTGCCGACGAGCATGGCCTTGCCATGGTGTTCACAGGCGTGCGCCATTTCAGGCATTGAATCGTTTGACGCTGGCGCTGCCCCTCACCCTTACCCTCTCCCCGTTTTTCACGGGGAGAGGGTGAGGGTGAGGGGCGGCGCTGACCTGACAATCAGAACGTTCCACAAACGCAAAACGCCGCGAAGTACCTTCCGCGGCGTTTCGACATCGAATTCTGCGCTCAACTAGCCCTGCGGCTGAGGCTCCAGGCCGCCTTCGGGCTCGCCGCCCTTCTTGCGGCGGGCGCCGGAGGCGCCTGCCTTCGGCACGGCCGAGCCGCGCGAGGGCGGCGTGTCGTCGCCTAGGTCGCGCGCCGGTCTGTGGCCGGAGATCAGCTGCTTGATCTCCTCGCCGCTCAGCGTCTCGTATTCAAGCAGGCCTTCGGCGAGCGCGATCCATTCCTTCTTGTGCTTGGTCAGTATCTGCCTGGCGGTCGCATAGGCCTCGTCGATCAGCCGGCGCACCTCCGCATCGATGATCTGCGCCGTCTCTTCCGAGACGTTCTGCTGGCGTGCCACCGAGTGACCGAGGAACACTTCTTCCTGGTTCTCGCCGTAGGCGACCTGGCCGAGCTTGTCGGAGAAGCCCCAGCGGGTGACCATGGCGCGTGCGAGCTTGGTCGCCTGATCGATGTCGGACGCGGCACCGGAGGTGATGTTCTCCTTGCCGAACTTGATTTCCTCGGCGACGCGGCCGCCCATCATGATCGCCAACCGCGAGATCATGTATTTGTAGCTCATCGAATAGCGGTCGCCTTCGGGCAGCTGCATGACCATGCCAAGCGCGCGGCCGCGCGGGATGATGGTCGCCTTGTGCAGCGGATCGGCCGAGGGCACTTTGAGCGCCAGGATCGCATGGCCGGCCTCGTGGAAGGCGGTGAGCTCCTTTTCAGCCTGGGTCATGGCGGTCGAGCGGCGCTCGGCGCCCATCATCACCTTGTCCTTGGCGTCCTCGAACTCCTGCATGGTGACAAGCCGCTTGTTGCGGCGAGCAGCCATCAAGGCGGCCTCGTTGACGAGGTTCATCAGGTCGGCGCCAGAAAAGCCCGGCGTGCCGCGTGCAACGACTTTGAGGTCGACATTCGGCGCCAGCGGCACATTGCGGACATGCACCTTGAGGATCTTCTCGCGGCCGTTGATGTCCGGGTTCGGCACGACCACCTGGCGGTCGAAGCGGCCGGGGCGCAGCAGCGCCGGGTCGAGCACGTCGGGCCGGTTGGTCGCCGCGATCAGGATGATGCCCTCATTGGCCTCGAAGCCGTCCATCTCGACCAGCAGCTGGTTCAAGGTCTGCTCACGCTCGTCATTGCCGCCGCCGAGGCCGGCGCCGCGATGCCGGCCGACCGCGTCGATTTCGTCGATGAAGATGATGCAGGGCGCGTTCTTCTTGGCCTGATCAAACATGTCGCGGACACGGCTGGCGCCGACGCCGACGAACATTTCGACGAAGTCTGAGCCGGAAATGGTGAAGAAGGGCACGTTGGCCTCGCCGGCAATGGCGCGGGCGAGCAGCGTCTTGCCGGTGCCGGGCGGGCCGACCAGAAGCACGCCGCGCGGGATCTTGCCGCCGAGCCGCTGGAACTTCTGCGGGTCGCGCAAAAACTCGACGATCTCCTCGAGATCTTCCTTTGCTTCATCGACGCCGGCGACGTCCTGGAAGGTCACGCGGCCATGCGCCTCGGTGAGCAACTTGGCCTTGGATTTGCCGAAACCCATGGCGCGTCCGGAGCCCGATTGCATTTGCCGCATGAAAAATATCCAGACGCCAAGGATCAGCACCATCGGCAGCCAGGAGATCAGATAACCGAAGATCGAGTTGGAGCCGTCGGTCTCGGGACGGGCGGTGATCGTGACACCCTTCTCCTCAAGCCGTGAGACGAGCGACGGGTCGCCCGGCGAGTAGGTCTGGAAGCCGCTGGCATTGTCGATATAGGTGCCGGAGATGCGATCGCCCGCGATCGTCACGGTCTTGACGCGGCCGGAGGAGAGATCGGTCAGAAACTCCGAATACGCGATCTCGCGCGAGGCGCCGCGCTGCTGCGGCGTTTGAAACAGATTGAACAGTGCGATCAAGAGGACTGCGATGATCGCCCAAAGCGCAAGATTGCGGTAGTTCGGATTCATTGGGTGTCCCGGTGGTATCGTAGCATTCGATACCGATCATTGTGAAAGCTTCAGGTTAACATAGGGACAGCAGCCCCTATTGCCAAGCGAAACGCCCGCCTTGAGTTAACCTCCGCGCGCATTGTGGCCTGCAAAAGGCGGTTCCGGCGGTTGTTCCGTGCCAAGCAGCATCGCGACGGCTCCGGCCGCTGCCAGGTCAAAGCTCGGCAGGAAGCGCGCCCATGGAGCGAGGATGGGAATTGCCACGGCTGCCGCCCACTCGCCCTCACGCTCTCCCGGCGAAGCATGGGAGCGAGTCGCGAACGTTGCGGCCCCCTCCCTTCTCCGGGTCGTGATGGGAAGAAGGGCCGGCATGCGCTGAGAAGCAGCTCTTTCGACCGGGTGAACTGCAGGCTGGCAGGCCAGCGCCAGCCGAACCAGGCTCTCAGGCGCATCCGCCGCGGGCAGCTCTGCCCGCCGGGCACTATCGTCGCCGAACGGCGCAAGCAGCATTTGCCCGGCCTGCTCGGGCGCTTCGATTCGGTAGCGTCCGTCCCAGTTCAGTTCACCGCCGAGCAGCATAGGCTGGGGAAGGCCGCGCCGCTCGCGATAGAGAAAGACGCCGGCCCGGCGAACATCCACGACCGTCCGCGACAATGTAGCGCGGTGCCGGGTTTGGCCGAGATGATCGAACAGGGCAGCACTGCGTGCGAGATCGGGAAGCTGCTCTTTGCCTCCGAGCACTGCAAGCAGCATGCGCAATGCATATGACGCCGCTCTCTTGTCGCTCGCTTGCGCAAATGCCCGGTCCAACGAGACGAGGCCGGGCACGGCCACCCTGGCATGGGCGCGGATGAGGTCGGCTGCCCTTTCCCCGAGCGCGATGCGCCTGGCCGCGGCTCGAACGATTTCGGACTGAACCTGCTCGGCGTCCTGAACGCCAGACTGCCCCTCGCTCCCGCCCGCTGAAGCACGAGAAGAGGCTGGCTGCGACGTCTCGGGTGGCCGCTCCCTTGCACCGCGCAGGCGAGCCCTCTCGTATTTCTCATCGATGTTGGTCGGATCGTCGATCCAGACGACGGCGCGGGCGCCGAGCCATTGTCGCAACTCGGCGCGCCGCGCACCAAGCAGGGCTCGCAGGATCCAGACGCGGCCACCGTAAAGCGTCGCGCGGGCCATGCCGGCGAGCCCGCGCCCGTCGCCGCGCTCGGCGCGCATCGCCACCGTCTCGATCTGATCATCCAGCGTGTGGCCTGTCAGGATAATGTCGGTTCCCTCGAGCATGGCCGCGTCCGCGAGCAGCCGATAACGTGCCTCGCGCGCGGCTGCCGACACGCCACTTGCAGGCTTGGCGCCGGTCCAGCGCGCAATACGGTGCTCGATGCCTGCCTTCCCGCAGATCGCGGCGACGGTTTCGGCCTCCCGCGCGGACTCGGTCCTCAGGCCATGATCGACCGTGACGGCGATAAGTCGCGGCGTCAAAGCTTGGGCGTCAAGGAATGCCTTCAGGAGAAACAGTAGAGCGAGTGAATCGCTGCCGCCCGAGACGGCGGCAATCACGGCGTCGCGGTCGGCGAGCCGGAAATCTGAAAAGATGCGGTTGGGATCAATGCCTGGAGCAGCGCTCAGCACGCAGCGAGCGCCTGTTCCTGCTTCACGCGCTGCTTCAGCGCGTCCGATGCACGCGGATAACGTTTGTTGACTTCCTTGAAAGTCGCGCATGCGACGTCGTGCTGTTTGAGCGCCTTCAACGATACGCCGAGCTTGAGGAGCATGTCCGGCGCCTTGGTCGCATCAGGATATTCCTTGCTGGCACCCAAAAAAACCTCGGCCGCATCCCGATATTTCTGCTGTCCGAGCAGCGACTCGCCCAACCAGTAATGCGCGTCGGCCGCCTTGGGATCCGCCGGGAAGCGGCTGATATGCTGGCGGAAGCCAGCCTCTGCGGTCGTGTAATCGCCCGACAATATGAATTCGTAAGCGTTGCGGTAGAGCTCGTCAGGGTCGTCGGTTGAAGGCAGAGCGGCGACCTGCGCGTTGTCTGATGAATTCCCCGAGCCGTGCAACAGGTCGACGGGCCGGCCGACCGAGCTGTTCTCGACATTGCCGTCCTTGTCCACGGTGATGGTGCCAAGGTCAGCCGGCGGGGCGCCCCTGCCGCTCTGAGGCGAGCCGTTGTCCTGTGGCAGCACAGTCGCGGTCGCATCGCCTGTGCCGGTGGCGCCCGTATCAGAGGCAGCTTTGGTCCTGGCCGGTGATGCCTCACTCTTCTTGTTGGAGCCGGCCCCTGCGGTGCTGCCCTTCTCCAGCTCCTGGAACCGGAACTCGTTGTCTTCCTGCATCTTTCTCAACTGCTCCTGCATCTGCAGGATCTGGAAATTGAGCTCCTCGACGGTGCCGGAAAGCTTCCGGATCTCCTCCTCGAGTTGGTTGACCCGCGGGTCCACGGCCTGGGCCAGCGTGACTGGCGGCGCCTCGTTGTCGCTCCTAGCCTCGTTGTCGCTCTTATGAAAAAGGCCGAACAGACCGGCACGCTGCAGGCCGACCGGCTGAGCTTCATGTGCCGCGCCCGGATGGCCGAGCGCCCCAATATGCGCGTCACGCGCCATCGCCGCCGTTCCCGGCAGCAAAAGCAGGGCCAGCGCGCCGCTTGTGATCTTACGGAAATACATTCTCTCTCGCCCAAATATGGATAAGGTGCCCGAACGGCACCCACATGCGTCTTATCAGGACGCCAGAGTTCGGCCAAATTTTGTTTCACGAGGGCACCATGTGCCCGTTTGGCAACGACAGTTGCTTTCAGGACACAGTGGCGGGGCGAACCGGTTTGAGGTTCACCGTAGCGGCGATCGTCCCCAGTGCGGCTAACCGCTAGTTCGTATCGACGGCCGGCAAGTTGAGGTGCTGCTCGACGCGGCGGACGCGAGCTTCGAGCTCGCTGATCAGGATGCCATGACCGACGACGGAGGTGTGATACTCCACCACCGCACGACGCAAGCCGGCGATTTGCTCGCCAACATCTTTGCGAAGCACTGCCATATCGGATGCGGCGTCGGCCCGCAGCGAATTGATCTCGGATATCATCTCGGACCGAACGTCAGCGATGTCCTTCTTCGTCGCCATCTCGGCGCGGATATCGCCAATCTCTGCGCGCATATCGCGCAGCAGTCGAAGAATGACGCTGTCGGGGTCCCCGGTGCTCATATGGCTTTATCTACTACCATGCGGCATTCCGGCTGAACAGAGACGCCAATTGCAAACGGCCGCCTGAAGGCGGCCACCGCTTTGCATCATCCGGCGCATCTGACTGAACGCGAGCCCTGCATCAGCAAAAGCTGCGCAGCGGATTTCGGACAAATCCGACGGCCAACCCTAAAGAGATAGAGCGGCGTAGCGATCCGACATGAACGCACGCCGCTCTGCGCAGTTCGATCAGCTGCCGGCGCCGTTCAGCACCGTCACCGCACGGCGGTTCTGGCTCCAGCAGGAGATGTCGTCGCAGACCGCGACCGGACGCTCCTTGCCGTAGGAAATGGTCTTCATGCGGTTCGCGGCGACGCCTTTCGAGATCAGGAAGTCACGCGTCGCGGCGGCGCGGCGGGCGCCGAGCGCGAGGTTGTATTCGCGCGTGCCGCGCTCGTCGGCATGGCCTTCGATCGTGATGCCGTAGTTCCTGTACTGATTGAGCCACACCGCCTGCTTGCTCAGCGTCTGCTGCGCGTCGGCGCGGATCGACGAGGAGTCCGTGTCGAAGAAGATGCGGTCGCCCACATTGACGGTGAAGTCTTGCGCCGAACCCGGGGTCGCCGCGCCTGCGCCGCCGAGGCCGAGATCGGACGCCGAATTCATTGACTTTTTCGACGCACAACCGGCGACGGCAAGCGAAACCACCAGCGCGATTGCGACCGGACTCCTGACTAAAGCTGCGATGAAGCGCATTCCCGCCTCTCTCCTTAGAATTCGCGTGAATTGTTTGAACATCCAGTAACCACGTTTAGGTTAACCGACGCTCAACAAACACCGTTAATCAACCGTTGCCGCGCATCCCCATGCGCGGTTGTCCCATGCCCACAATCAGCGCGCACCATGGTCGGAAATACGGCCAAAACGCGGCGCCGGCATGGAAATTAGGCCTTTCGAGCATGATCCCGAAAAGCTGCAGAGTTTTCGGGCAAGATCATGCTGGAACCAAAGACGCGAGCATGATCCCGAAAACTTGCAGAGGTTTCGGATAGGATCATGCCGCAAAGAGCTCAGCCGGATTTCGGACTATTCGAGAAGAGGCGACCAGGCCGGGTCCGAGCCGAAGCTGGCAGTCGGGATGGCCTGCTCGTTGCGGCCGGTGAGATCGATCGAATAGAGCTTTGGCCCGCCGGAACCCGCAGCCTCGCGGAAGAACATCAGCACACGGCCATTCGGCGCCCAGGTCGGCCCCTCCTGCTGGAAGCCGCTCGACAAAATGCGCTCGCCGGAGCCATCGGTCTTCATGACGCCGATCTGAAACTCGCTGCCCGCCTGCTTGGTGAAGGCGATCAGGTCGCCGCGCGGCGACCAGACCGGCGTCGAATAGACCCCATCCCCAAAGGAGATGCGTTTCTGGCCGGAGCCGTCCGCGTTCATCACATAGATCTGCGCACGGCCGCCGCGATCGGAGGTGAACACGATCTGGCTGCCGTCGGGCGAATAGGAGGGCGAGGTATCGATCGCGTTGGAGTTGGTGAGCCGCGTCGTGGCGCGGCTCCTCAAATCCATGGCGAAGATATTCGAATTGCCATCGTCGCGCAGCAGGCTCATGATCACCTTCTGCCCGTCGGGTGAAAAGCGCGGCGCAAAGGTCATGCCGGGGAAGTTGCCGACGAGCTCGCGCTGTCCGGTCTCGATCTGCAGCAGATAGACCTGCGGCTGACCGCTTTCATAGGACATGTAGGTGATTTCCTGGCGCGTCGGCGAGAAGCGCGGCGTGAGCGCGATCGAGCGGCCGTCGGACAGGTAACGGACATTGGCGCCGTCCTGGTCCATGATGGCGAGCCGCTTCTGCCTTTTGTTCTTCGGCCCGGATTCGGAAACGAACACGACGCGTGTATCGAAATAGCCTGACTCGCCGGTCAGCCGCTTGTAGATCGCATCGGCGATGATGTGGGCCACACGGCGGGAATTCGCCTTGTTGGCGAAATATTGCTGGCCCTCTAACTGCTGGCCGGCGAAAGTGTCCCAGAGGCGGAACTCGGCGCGAAGCCGGCCGTCGGCTTCCTGGGTGACGCGGCCGGTGACTAGCGCCTGGGCGTTGATCACCTTCCAGTCGTCGAAGCGGGGTTGAGCGTCCGGATTGCTGATCTTCTCGATGAAGGCGCCCTTGTCGATCGGCGCGAACAGTCCGGAACGCTTCAGATCGGCCGCCACGATCGAGGAAATTTCCGCGCCGATGCCGCCCTGCGACACGAAGTCGGTGATCGCGATCGGCAGCGGCTCGATGTTGCCCTTGTTTATATCGAGCTCGATCCGCGCGCGAGCAGGCAACGTCGCAGCGACCGCGAAGGCGCCGGCGAGTGCTGCCGCGACCAGAACCGTCTTCAGGAATTTCTGCATCAACTGTACCTCTTGGATAGTCGCTACCGGCAATCAGAACATGTCGCTCGGGTCGAAATTCACAACCACGTCTGCCCATGCCTCGTATTTCTCGGCTGGCAGGTTGTACGGGGCACATTTCATCACGGCACGACGAGCCGATTCCGCTGCGGCGCGCTGGATGCCGTCAGCGCCGCCGCCGGAGATGACTTGAGGACTACCTTCCAGTTCGCCGGACGGGTTGAGCTTGAATTGAACGGAAACCTTCAAGTTCTGGGCGTCCATTGCCCCCGCAGGGACGTTCCAGCAGCGCTCGATCTGGCCGCGCAACGCGTCCATCTCGCTCTGCGATAGCGTCTGGCCGCTTGTCGTTTTGTCACCGCCCAGCGACGCCTCTTGGCTCGAGCGCTTGGCGCCGCCGCCAGACGGCTTCTCTTTACTCAGCAGCGCTGCGACCTCGTCCGCGTTGAATTGCTTTTCTTCCGACTTCGGCTTGCTCGCCTGCTTGACCTCCGGCTTCTCAGCCTCCTTGCGATCAGGAGTCTTGGCCGTCTCGGCCTGCGGCGGCTTCGGCCGCGCATCAGGTGATGGCGCGGAATTGGGCAGGTTGACGCTTTCGGCGTTGGGCGTTTCGGCGACGATCGTCTCGGCGACCGGGTCCGGTTTCACGTCCTGCTTCGGCTGGGGAGCCGGAGCCACCTCGGTGGCCGGCGTTGAGGCTGGCTTCTTCTCGGCTTCCTTCACCGGCTCCTTGGTGACATTCGTGTCCGGCTTTGGTGTCGGATTGGGCGAAGGCGCCGGCGCGTCTTTGGCCTCGACCGGCCGCGGTGTCGGCTCCGGCGTCGGCTTCTTGTCGTTGTCGACATCCGCCTCGCCGACCTTGGTCGCGTCGGGCACGATGGTCGGCTTCTTGGTCGGCATCGGCGCCGGCTTCTCCTTCATCGGCGCCTTCTTGTCGCCCTGCTGCGTCTGGGTGATGGATTCGACGGGGACGACATCGACGGAAACCGCCTCGACATCCGCCACCTGGAACTCACGCGGCGCCGACAGCGTGAACAGGCCGAAGCCGATCAGCGCAGCATGCATGACGAGCGATGAGGTGAGGCCGGCCTTCATCAGCCTTCACTTGTCCTGTTCCTGCGCCGTGACGAGGCCGAGATTGTTGTAGCCAGCCGCCGCGATGCGAGCCATGACCTTCATCACCGTGCCGTAGTCGGCCGCCTTGTCACCACGTACAAAGATGCGTTCCTTGTAGCCCGTCTGCGCGATCGCCTGCAGCTTCGGCACGACCTCGTCGATGGGGATCTCGGTTTCCTGCAGATGGATCTGGCCCTGCTGGTCGATTGATACCGTTATTGGCTGCGTTTCCGCGTTCAGTGCCTTGGCCTGTGTCTCCGGCAGGTCGATCGGCACGCCGACGGTCAACATCGGCGCCGCGACCATGAAGATGATGAGCAGCACGAGCATCACGTCCACCATGGGCGTGACGTTTATTTCCGACATCAGGCGATTGTGCCGGCCGCGCCGTCTGTGGCCGCGCCCGCCGCGTCCCTCAGTCCCCACGGACATTCCCATGTGCTGCTCCTCAGGCGGCCTTGGCCATCGATTTTTCGTCGATCTGCCGCGAAAGAATCGCGGAGAACTCGTCGGCAAAGCCTTCCATCCTGCCCGCGATCTTGCCGGCGTCGGACGACAGCTTGTTGTAGGCAATGACGGCGGGAATGGCCGCAAGCAGGCCGATGGCAGTGGCGAGCAGCGCCTCGGCGATGCCGGGAGCGACAACCGCGAGATTGGTGGACTTCGAGCCGGCGATCGCCTGGAACGACGTCATGATGCCGACCACGGTTCCGAACAGGCCGATGAAGGGCGCCGCCGAGCCGATCGTGGCGAGGAAGCCGAGGCGGCTCTCCATCCTCTCCATCTCGCGCGTCAGCGCCAGGTCCATCGCCCTGTCGATACGGGTCTGCAGGCCATGCGGCGAACGCGCGCCCTTCTCGAAGCTCTTCTTCCACTCGCGCATGGCGGCGACGAATATCGCGCCCATGCCGGTCGTCTTGCGATCGGCAAGTGTACGATAGAGCTCTTCCAGCGATTGCCCCGACCAGAAAGTCTGCTCGAATCGGTTCAGCGCGGCGCGCATGCGGTTATAGGAAACGACCTTGTCGAAGATGATCGCCCAGGTCCAGATCGACGCGCCGAGCAAGCCGAGCATGACAAGCTTGACAACCCATCCCGCCTGCCAGAACAAGGCCCAAATCGAAAGCTGCGCGCCCGTATCGGCGAGTGCTATGTTTTCCATTTCAATTGGTCCCTAAGAAACGGGTCGCGGCTCGTCGCCCGGCCCCGCGCACCTTCCTGTAACGCCCGCCGCGGATGCAGTCGGATTGTCCCCAAAAGTGCGCCTCGACGGCCTTTTCGGGGCCAAATTTGGTTAAAGGAAGGCGCACAGACTTCCGTTCGACTTCCGCTTGTTCGTTCATGAACCGTTATGGTTAAGGATGCGTTAGTTGGAGCATGCCCTCCAACCGAAGATCAGCAACGCAAAACTGCAGCGGTTAAAAGTTAGGCACGCGGCAAGAACAACAGCGCAGAGACGACGCCGTCAGTCTCTCGGCAGGAAGCGCTCGACCCACTCCTTCGGGAAACGCTTCGGCCGGCCGATTTCGCCGATGATCGCGGCTTCCACCTTGGCGTCTATCAGAACTTCGTCACCGCGCCTGATCTGCTGCGCCATGAAGATGCGTGCGCCCGAAATCTTCTCGGTGCGGGTGTCGATGGTGAGGACATCGTCGATCCTCGCGGGCGCGCGGAAATCGATCTCCATGCGCCGCAATACCCAGACGATCCGCTCACCATGCTTGCCGTCGTGGAGCTCGGTGTGGTGAATGCCGGAGAGACGCAGAAAGTCGGAGCGTCCGCGCTCCAGGAATTCGAGGTAGCGGGCATGGTAGACGACGCCGGAAAAATCGGTGTCGGCGAAATAGACGCGCGCCACAAGGCGGTGGCCGAACGGCGTGAGCGCACCGGAGAGCCCGGCGGTCAGTCCGTCCTGTTCACCATCTTCGCCCATCGCTCTTCCCTTTTGCCGACCTAACTGACAGGTATCTGTCGCGTTTTCCTGGGTCGATGTCACCAATGCTGCGATTGATCAAGAGCTGGTGGGTGCTGGCGCGAGACTACGGCATGCCGCCAACCGGGTCGGCCGGCATTCTGTCGCGCCCCCCTCTGTCCTGCCGGACATCTCCCCCGCAAGGGGGGAGATCGGACTTCCGCATTGATTTCGCCAATCACCAGCGTTCGAGATTGGCGAAACCTTTAGTGACGTCCAATCTCCCCCCCTGCGGGGGAGATGTCCGGCAGGACAGAGGGGGGCAACGTAGAGCACGATCGCTGGCGATTTGGCCGACCAACTACCTTCGCAGCCTTGTCGCGCTCGTCCTTACGCTGCTCCTTGCCACTGCGGCGACACAAACACACGCCGCCACCTTCTCGATGAAACGCGGCCTGAACCTCGACATCTGGCAGACCTGGCCCGACAAGTATCGCTGGGCCGATCCCGACGTGCTGCTCCCCTATCCCGAATGGCGCAAGAGCCTGAAGGAGAGCGACCTCGCCGCGCTGAAAGAGGCCGGATTCGATTTCCTCAGGATGCCGGTCGATCCTTCGCCATTTCTGGCGGAGGAAACGGAAGGTTTCCGCGACCGGCTCGTGGCGTCCGTCGTCGAGTCCGCGCGCCTCATCAACAAGGTCGGGCTCAAGGTGGTGGTCGACATGCACCTGATTCCTGCCGGCGGCAAGCGCGGGCCGGGAATGGCCGAGGTGATGAGCGATCCACGCATGTTCGACCGCTATGTCGAGCTGGTGCGGACCATGGCGCGCGCACTCTCGGGGGAAGACCCGACGCTGGTCGCCTTCGAGCCCATGAACGAGCCGGTCATCGACTGCGAGCGCGACGGTACCGACCACTGGCCCGAGCGGCTGCAGCGGCTCTATGCAGCAGCGCGCGCTTCGGCGACCCGGCTGACACTGATGCTGACCGGCGCCTGCTATTCGAGCGCCGAAATGCTCGCCCGCATCGACCCCAAGGCCATCCCCGACGACAATGTAATTTGGGTCTTCCATTCCTACGACCCATTCCTGCTCACCCACCAGGGCGCGACCTGGGCCGCCGATTTCATCCGCTACGTGACCGGGCTCTCCTACCCGCCTTATGCCGTGCCGCGTAGCGAACTCGATGCGGCGCTCGACAAGATCAGGCAGCGCATCCGCAACGAGGCGCCATGGTCGCGCAGGCAAGGCATGCTGGAATATCTCGACGAGCAGATCGCCACGATTGACACCAAGGAGAAGCTCGACGCGGTGATCGCGCGGCCCTTCGAGATCGCTGCTAAATGGGCACGGGAGAACGGTATCAAGCCACAGAACGTCTATCTCGGCGAATTCGGCATGATCCGCCAGGAATACGGCAATCCCTTTGTCATGCCGGCCGCCGAACGAGCGGCCTATATCAAGGACATGATCGGGCAGGCAGAGCGCCACGGCTTTCCCTGGTCGATCTGGGAGTATGGCGGTTCCTTCGGAATCGTCGAGGAGTTCGGCGAACGCAAGGCCGAGCCCGAAGTCATGGATATGATGCGGAGCTTGCCCCCTGCAAGGTAGCATTTTGTTAAGCGCTACAACCTTAGCTTGCGATCGTCCGAAAGCCAGGCTGACTAGATGCACGCACTCGACTCGCTACGTACGGCCAACCTGCTCATGGCCGACGTAACCCGCAGCACGGCGGCAACTATCGCTGTCCGCTCGGGGCGACAGGCGCCGCTGTCGACGCTCAGCGGCAATCTCCAGGACTCGGCATCTTCAGGTTTCGGCGCGCCCGCGCAGGTCAGTTCGTTCGCGTTCGATTCTATCTTCAGCGTGAACTACGTCGACGCGCACAAGCTCAAGATCAATCTGATGGAACGCGTTGGAAAAGCGTTCGGGTTCGATCTGGACGACTTTGCCGATGCCGGGGACATGGCGCGTGAGATCGACAAGCTTGTTGCGAAGATGACGCACGGGGAGATCATGGCGATTGAGAAGAAGCTCGGTCTCGACGAGCTTGGCGTATCATTGCGCGAGGTGCTCGACGCAATGAAAGACCCCGGTGGCGATAGCGACAGAAAGCTGGATGCGGCGCTGCGTGAAAAAGCGGGCGAAATCCTCAAAGGGCGCGAGCAGTCCGCCGGGACGGATTCCCAATCGAGGTTCGACGAAATCGGCCGTTATTCTTTCTAGCACATGAGGTGCGTGAGCATCATCGGCTCGAAGCCGACCGCATAGGCGCCGAACGCCACAGCCGAGAAGGAGGAACCGTCGGGTAGCCGCAGGCAACCGCGGTGGTGATCAGACGCCTCGATCCTCTTCCTGAAACAGGCTGACCTGCTGCTGCGCCAGATCCGTGGGCGCATTGAGGCCGAGATGCTTCCAGGCATTGGCGGTGAGCACGCGTCCGCGCGGCGTGCGCTGGATGAAGCCTTGCTGAATGAGATAGGGTTCTATGATGTCCTCGATCGCGTCGCGCGGCTCCGAAAGGCCCGCCGCGATCGTCTCGATGCCAACCGGGCCGCCGCCGAAATTCTGCGCGATCATGGTGAGATAGCGCCGGTCGAGCTGATCGAGTCCGAGCGCGTCGACCTCCAGCCGGGTAAGCGCCGCATCCGCTACGGCCCGTGAAACGAGCGTGGCGCCGGCCACGCTCGCGAAGTCGCGCACGCGACGAAGCAGTCGGCCGGCGATGCGCGGCGTGCCGCGCGCGCGTCTTGCGATCTCCACCGCGCCGTCATCGCCGAGCGGCAGGCCGAGGATGCGCGCGCCGCGCCTGACGATCAGTTCCAGCTCCTCGACCGTATAGAAATTGAGTCGGACGGGGATGCCGAAACGGTCGCGCAGCGGGTTGGTGATGAGGCCGAGGCGGGTAGTGGCCGCAACCAGCGTGAAGCGGGCGAGGTCGATCTTGACCGAGCGCGCGGCGGGGCCTTCGCCGATGATGAGGTCGAGCTGGAAATCCTCCATCGCCGGATAGAGTATCTCTTCCACCGCCGGGCTCAGCCGGTGGATCTCGTCGATGAAGAGGACGTCGCGGTCCTCCAGATTGGTGAGAAGCGCTGCGAGGTCGCCGGCCTTTGCGATCACCGGGCCGGAGGTCGAGCGGAAATTGACGCCGAGCTCGCGCGCCATGATTTGCGCAAGCGTCGTCTTGCCCAAGCCGGGCGGGCCTACGAACAGTACATGGTCCAGCGCCTCGCCGCGCGTCTTCGCCGCCTCGACGAAGACCTTCAGATTCTCGCGCGCTGCCTTCTGGCCGATGAACTCGTCGAGCGACTGTGGACGCAGCGGCGCATCCGCGTCTTCGCTCCGCTTTTCAGACGAGATGAGGCGGGGCGCGGAACTCACGCGAGGAGCTCCATGGAGGGGACGGATCCGGCGGCACGTCGGTCGAAGGTTATGGTATGGGAGCAGCCCGCCGAGGTGCCTGCCCATGCGATTAGATAGTCGGCAATGTCGGTACCCGGAATAGCGTCGGCCGCAATGAGTTGTCCAAGTTCGTCTGCGCGCTCCACGATCATTCCGTCGCTTGCCAGCAGGTCACGAAGGATCGCGATCACGGAGGCAATCGGGAACTTCAGTCGGCGGTTCAGCACCCACACGGTTTCGGCAATCGTGACTGCGCTGACGAAAACGGGATCGTCGAAACTGCGCGAGGACAGGAACACTCTGGCTTTTTCGTTCTGTACCGGATCGTCATCCACCAGGAAGCGCACCAGTATGTTGGTATCCAGGCCGATCACTCGATGCCCTCATGCCACTCGCGCTTGATACGCTCGTCATCCTCGGCAACCGCGTCCGCTATCGCTTCGTTCATCTGTTCAATCGTCAAAGTCTCGCCCGTCGGGGGTTTTCCGAGAATTCCGGCTAGATCAGCGAGTCGCTTGTTCTTGGGTCGCGCTACGACCTCTCCATTCCGGACCGTCACATAGAATCGGGTGCCGGACGTGAGGTTCAACTCGTCGCGCACTTCCTTTGGGATCGTCAGTTGTCCCTTCGAGGTCATTGTCGCAAACGTGCCCATTTTTCCGACTCAGGCGCGAGCTCCTTACTTTTTAAAAGTAGTAAGAAAGGATGGATTCGACAATCACCGCGCCAGCTCCTTCAGCCCAAGCCGGATGAGCTTGGCCGAATCCGCACCATCACCCGCCACCTTCATCGCCGCCGCCACCGCATTGGCGGCGATGTCGCGCGAGTAGCCGAGATTGGTGAGAGCCGAGACCGCGTCGGCGACAGGTACCGGCGCGACGCCGTCACCGAGCTCCTGTTTCAGCCCGATCGTGCCGGAAGCCGCGCCGGCAAAGGCCGGCGCCTTGTTCTTGAGCTCGGTCACGATGCGCTCGGCGACCTTCTTGCCGACGCCCGGCGCCCTTGCGACCATGGCGATATCACGCAGCGCAATCGCATTGGCGAGATCCGAGGGCGACAGCGTCGACAGCACCGCCAGCGCCACCTTGGCGCCGACGCCTTGAACGTTGTTCTGCAGGAGCCGGAACCATTCGCGCTCAAGTGCCGTCTCGAAGCCGTAGAGGCGGATCATGTCTTCGCGCACATAGGTCTCGATGAAGAGCGTGACCGCCGCGCCGGAGGCCGGCAGGACGGAGAGCGTGCGCGCCGAGCAATAGGCGACATAGCCGACGCCGTGCACGTCGACGACGCAATAATCCTCGCCGACCTCGTCGAGAATGCCGGTGAGCTTGCCGATCATGGGTGTTGCCCGTTCATGGATGGGTGTCTGGAGCGATGATTTCGAGCGAGGGGAAGTAGGTGCGGTACCGTCCGAGATCGCGCGTAAGGAGACGGTAAGCTCTCACGGCCGCATGCGCACCTATATAGAAGTCCGGCAGGGGTGAGCGGCGGTCACCGCCCGAGCGGCGATAACCGAGATAGGCCTTGCCGGCCATGAAGGCCGCCTCCCAGGGCAAATCCTCGCGTTGGAATTTCGTCGGATCCAGCGCCGCATCCAAGAGTTCCATCGTCGGGAAGCCCGCTGCAAGTTCCGCGAATATGATCGGGTTGATGACGATTGCCCCGAGGCGGCGTGATTGCTCGATTTGCGTATCGCACCAAGAACGCCAAGGCGACTCTGCGCTGAAGAAATCGACCAGGACATTCGTGTCGACGATTGTCGGCATCGTTTGGATGCTAATCCCGCAGAAGCGCCATGAATTCGTCGGTTGTCAGGCCACCGAGGTCCATCGCTCCACGAAAACTCCTGAGGTGCGACATGAATTCGGCCACCTCCTTTTCGCGAACGCTGGCTTCCGAATCGACCGGACGCAGGACCGCCTCGCCCTCACGCAAGATAAACTCGACCTGCGAGCCTGGCTTGATGCCCAGACTGCGACGAACCGGTTTCGGAATGGTGACCTGACCTTTTACGGTAACGCGCATGGTAATACCTCTTGGGTATTACGTATAGGGCGAACGAGAACAAGTCAAGAACACACGCGCCACTCTATGCCAGTGCCGCCAACCGACCGACGGCGCTCTGCCGGTGATGGGCATGGCAGATGGCGATCGCCAGCGCGTCGGCTGCATCATCGCTGTCGAAGCGAGCCTTCGGCATCAGCACGCGAACCATCATATGGATCTGGCGCTTCTCACCGTGGCCGACGCCGATCACCGCTTTCTTGACGGCATTCGGGGCATACTCCGCGACCGCAAGCCCGGCGAGGGCCGGGACCAGCATGGCTATGCCGCGCGCCTGACCGAGCTTCAGCGTCGCCGAGGCATCCTTGTTGACGAAGGTCGCCTCGACCGCTGCTTCGACCGGCGCGGTTTGGCGGATAATGGCCGACAATCCGTCATGCAGCTGACAAAGCCGGGTGGCGAGCGCTTCCTTGTCGTCGGATTTGATCGTGCCGGCTCCGACGAAGCGCAATTCATTGCCTGACGTGTCGACGACGCCCCAGCCGGTGCGCCTGAGGCCGGGGTCTATGCCGATGATGCGAATCGCAGCCATGCGCGCACTCTATCGCTGAGAATTACGAACAAAACAGAAACTTTCCACCTTCGCTAGCTGGCACATCCGCGCCCGTCGTCTTGCTCAATAAGCTATCAGCAAAGCGGAGTAGGATTTCCCAGGGGAAAGGGGATTTCCCAGGGGAAAGGGGCGATCCATCGAGTATCGAATGATGTTCCCGACGCTCGATCTGGCGTTAGCCGTTCTTGTCGCCGTTGTCTTGGTCGCCGGCGTGGCGAGAGGCTTGGCGGGCTTCGGCTCCGGAATGATCGTGGCGCCGGTCGCCGGCGCGGTTTATGGCCCGACCGCAGCACTGGTCATCATGTTAATTCTCGACTCGCTGCCGGCGCTGCCGATCACCATTCCGGCCATTCGCATTGCGCGCTGGAACGAGGTGTTTCCAGCTTTCGTCGGCCTCTTCCTGCTCTACCCGCTTGGCGTCTTCATTCTGGTGCATGGCGACGTGAAGACATTGCGATGGATCATTGCCCTGACCATCTTCGCCTCCGTCGCAGTGCTCGCATTCAACTATCGCTACCGCGGCCCTCGCAATCTCGCCACTTCGTTCGGCGCCGGCAGCGTTGCCGGCGTGCTTTCCGGCATCGCCGCCATTCCCGGGCCACCGGTCATAGCCTACTGGATGGCATCGGACTACACGGCGGCCATCGTGCGGGCCAATCTGATGAGTTTCTTCGCGCTCGAGGCGCTGATTTCCGCGGTCGTGCTGTGGACCGCGGGCCTGCTGCAATGGCCGCTCGTGATTGTCGGGCTGATCTCGGCGCCGTTCTACTTCGTCGGCCTCACCATCGGCGGAAAACTCTTCCACCACGCCAGCGAGAACACCTACCGGCTGGTGACTTTCGGGCTGATCCTGCTCTCGGCCTTTCTCGCGCTTCCGTTGTTTGACGGGCTCTTCGCCGGTTTGGCCGCCTTCGTCAAAGCTGACGCGGAATAAGAGAGTCAGCCGCCTGCGAACACCGTCTTCAAAAGTGTGATCTGATCGGAGACCGGGTTGCCCTTGCGGCCTGTCTCGGGCGGCGCGAGCCGGGCGTTGCCGTAGATTTCCTCGTCGAGGCGGCGCACGCGCGCCTGCAGGCTGAGCGAGCGGTTGACGAGGTCGCGGAAGTCGGCAGGCAACTCGTCCCAGCCAGGTGCGTCGTCATGTGCGGAAGCCGTGTCGAGCCGCACCTTGGATTTTTCCGAAGCAACCTGATCGCGGCTCATCTCGCCGGAATTGGCGGCGCGCTGCAGCAACAGCCAGGAAGCGACCTGCATCAGCCGGGTCGTCAGTCGCATCGATTCGGCCGCATAGAGGGTGGCGGCGAGCCGCGATAGGCGCTTCGCTTCGGCGCGACCTTTGCCGTCGAGATATTCCGCGGCCTGTTCGACCAGCCCCATGCCCTCATTGTAGAGCGGCTTGAAGGATTGCGAGAAAATGCGGCGCTCCGCGAGCCTGACCATTTTGCCGCTTTCCATCGAAACCCCGCTCATCGATGCGCCCCTGAAACTGCCGCTGTTTTGCCGGTCAGAGGTTCTTACGCAAGTGTCACGAGCCTGCACGACCGGGAACTTGAAAAATGCGCCTGTGCGCACGCTAACGCAAGCGTATGTTTAACAGAGGGTTAACGGCGTGCGGCGCAGATGCCCAGCGTCTTTTCTGGAGCATGATCCCGAACTGGAGGCCCGCATAGAGGGGTGGACGTTCCAGATGATGACATGCTGGAAAGTCAAAGGGTTGTAGCCGGGCCCCCGGAGCCGTTCACCCTGCTCCCGGCAGCAAAAAAAGAGCCGCGGAAGGGCGGCTCTCAGAAGTTAACAGGGAGGCGTCAAACAGAGTGGCTCCAACCACCCGGTAAGAATCCAGATCACTGGATACCGTAGAGTAAACGCCCGTAAAGCTTAACGAAGCCTTAACGCCTCCGAACTTTTTTAGCTAAACTTTTGCGGAACCTGCTCAGGGCCTTGTCACGCGAGGCTTGTAGATGGCCGGCAGCGCGATGAAAGCGAACAGGAACGTCCCGAGATAGAAGCCGATCGAGGAGATCCCGACCACCGGCTCGATGGCAGTGTTGCCGCCGAGCAGGAAGAAAAGGCCTACGAGCAGGCCGATGCCGCTCACGGCTGTCAGCCAGAAGTGGATCTGCGCGAGGCGGCTTTCGCCGGCCGCCGGGAAGAGGTGATAAAAGAAGGCGAACACCGACGACATCAGCCAGCCGGCCACCATCGTGTGCGCGTGGACCGGCATCTGGCTGTGGTCCTGCGTGATCGACATGAAGAGCCCGAGCGCCATCCCGCAAAGTGCATAGATGACGGCGAGTGTGAAGAAGTTGCGTGCGACGCCCTGCATTTCAGTCCCCAAATGCTGTGGCTCTTCTGGTCACGCGAAGCATGACATCCGCAGAGAGCCCATCGTTTCGACGCCGGATGTGTGGGGCTCCCAATGTATCCGGCGTATGTCGCCGGACCCCGAACATGGGAAACGAGTACCGATATCGACTCGGTTGATCGGCATTACCTGAGCTCGCGGGCGAGCTCGCGCAGCCTGAACTTCTGGATCTTACCGGTCGAGGTCTTGGGGATTTCGGCAAAGACGACGGTCTTCGGACATTTGAAGCGGGCAAGGAGCTTGCGGCAATGCCCGAGGATTTCTTCCTCGCTTGCCGTCCTGCCGGGCTTGAGCTCGACATAGGCGACTGGCGTCTCGCCCCATTTCTCATCCGGCCGCGCGACGACGCCGCATGAGGCGACGGCCGGGTGCTTGTAGAGCGCGTCCTCGACCTCGATCGAGGAGATGTTTTCGCCGCCGGAGATAATGATGTCCTTGGAGCGGTCCTTGAGCTGGATATAGCCGTCCGGATGCATGACCCCGAGATCGCCGGAATGGAACCAGCCGTCGGCCAGGGCCTCGTCAGTGGCTTTCTTGTTCTTGAGATAGCCCTTCATGACGATGTTGCCGCGGAACATCACCTCGCCAAGTGTCTCGCCGTCGGCGGGCGTCTGCCGCATCGTCGCCGGGTCCATCACGGTCAGCGCTTCGAGCGCGGCATAGCGCACGCCCTGTCGCGCCTTCTTCGTCGCGCGTCCCGAGCCGTCGAACGCGTCCCACTCATTGTGCCATTCGTTGACGACCGCCGGACCGTAAGTCTCCGTGAGACCATAGAGGTGGTTCACGATGAACCCCGCCTCGGCCATCCCGGCGAGCACGGCTTCCGGAGGCGGAGCCGCCGCCGTGTTGAAGGTCACCGTCTGCGGGAAGCTGCGTTTGTCCTCGGGTGCTGCGTTGATAAGCGTGGCCATCACGATCGGCGCGCCGCAGAGATGCGTCACGCCATGGTCGGCGATCGCGTCATACATTGCTTTCGCCCTCACCCAGCGCAGACAGACATGTGTGCCGGCCTGCACGGCCAGCGTCCAGGGGAAACACCAGCCGTTGCAGTGGAACATCGGCAGTGTCCAGAGATAGACGGGGTGCCTGCCCATCCCGGCGTGAATCGTGTTGGAATAGGCCATCAGGGCCGCGCCGCGATGATGATAGACCACGCCCTTCGGATTGCCTGTCGTGCCCGAGGTGTAGTTGAGCGAGATCGCGTCCCATTCGTCATCCGGCATTGACCAGCGAAAGCCGGGATCGCCCGAGCCGACGAATTCTTCATAATCCATGGAGCCGACGCGCTCGCCCTTCGGGTAGGGCGCCTCAGTTCCGTAGTCCGGGTCGTCATAATCGATGACGAAGGGCTGCACCTTGGCGATCGCCAGCGCCTCCTTCACCACCGCAGAGAACTCGCGGTCGACGATGAGGATCTTGCTCTCGGCATGGTCGAGCTGGAACGCGATCACAGCCGCATCGAGCCGGGTGTTGAGGCTGTGCAGCACTGCCTTCACCATCGGCACGCCGAAATGGGCTTCCAGCATGGCAGGCGTATTGGACAGCATCACGGTCACCGTATCGCCCTTGCCGATGCCCTTTTGCGCCAGCGCCGAACCGAGCCTCAGCGAACGCTGCCAAAACTCGCGATAGGAGACGCGGTTGCTGCCGTGGACGATCGCGAGATGGTCTGGAAAGACTTTCGCCGCACGTTCGAGGAATGTGATGGGCGTCAGCGGCTGGTAGTTCGCCGCGTTCTTGTCGAGCCCACTGTCATAGATGCCTGCCACGGTTCTCCTCCCGATCGGATGTCGCCAATCCAGAGCATGATCCCGAACCGAAAGTCAGCATAGGGAAAAGTTGCAGAGCTTTCGGATAGATCATGCTGCAAAACAGACAGCTAGAACGGGGGAGCGGGAGCCGAGGAACTATCTGGAGCAGATCGACGGCCGCGCTCGGCTTCGCCGGCACATCACGTCAACAAATCGGTAAAGCTGCTCGGCTGGACCGTGGCCGCGAGCTGACGTGGCACATAATGCAGCGCGACCACGCCATTCTCATAAGAGCCGGTACTCAAGAGCTCCAGGTCGTGCTTGTCGGTCAGCTTGGCGAACCAGGATTCGCCCTGCGACACTACCGGGTAGACGAAGAACCGGAACTCGTCGACGAGGCCGAGGCCGATGACGGACTGCGCCAGGCTGGCGCCACCCGATAGATGGATGTCGCCGCCCGGCCGTGCCTTCAATTCGGTGAGATATCTCGCCAGATCGGCATCGCTGCGGACCACGACCTGCTCGACATTCACCCACTCGGTCAGGCCCTCGCGTCCCGATCGCGAGAAGACCACTTTCTTGTAGGCGTTCATGCGACGCGCCATGCTGCGATTGGCCTCGGTCCCCTCATTTACGGCGCCTGGCCAATAGGCCGCCATCTCCTCATAGGTCGTCCGCCCGACCAGGATCGTGTCATAGCTTGCGTAGAGACGGTCGATCTCGCGATACTGGTCATCGCTGACGCCGTGCAACCAGGCCAGCGGATCGTCCAGCCGGCCGTTGAGCGTGGTCATCATCTGCAGCACGATCTTGCGCATTCGTCTCACCCCTACACGCCTGGTTCGACGAGTTTTGCGAGCTGTTCCATCACGGTGTCCCAGCCGTCGTAGAAGCCCAATTCCTGATGCATGTTCCTGTCGGCATCGCTCTTGTGCATCACGTGGGCCGCGTAGTCGGTACCCTCCGGATGGTCCTTGAAGGTGATGACCGCCGCCATGAAGGGCTGTTCGGCCGGCCTCCATCCGCCGGTGAGCGCATCGGTGAAGACGATCCGTTCGAGATCGTCCACGGCCAGGAAGCAGGCATTCATATGCGGCATGAAATCGCCGCCGTCCTCGCTGATGCGGGTGACGAACGAACCGCCCGGGCGCAGCTCCATCTCCACGACCCTGCATCTTGCCGGCGCCGGAACCCACCATTGCTCGAAGCGCGCGCGATCTGCCCACGCGTCCCACACGGCTGCCCGCGGAGCCTTGATGATACGTGAAATGGTCAAGTCGCGAGACGGGTCGAAGGATCTGGTCATTTCTGATCTTCCCTTTGTTGAGCAGTGACGAATTGCTCCAGCCTGTCGGTGCGGCCTTCCCAGATCGCGTGTTGCGCGGAGAGCCATTTCTCGACCAGGGCAAACTGGTTCTTCTCGATGGCGCAGGTCCGCACGCGGCCCTGCTTGCGCGTCAGTATCAGCCCGCTCCCCTCGAGGAGGTGGATGTGCTTCATGAAGGAAGGCAAAGCCATCGCGAACGGCTTTGCCAGTTCGCTGATGCTCGCCGGGCCTGCACCCAATCTGCTGAGCACCGCGCGCCGGGTGGGATCGGCGAGCGCCTGAAATATGCCGTCGAGCTGGCCCTGATAGTTTTCCATATGGCTAAGTATCAGGGCCGGACACTTAGCGCAATCGCTAACTATGGAGGGGAATAGGGAAGATGGGGGTAGGGCAAATGGAGGCGCGGACTGCACCCCTCTTGTGAGACAAGGAATAAGGGAAACCGGTGCTCAGTACGCCCTACAGCGCGACTGCCCTATACCCCCTGCCCGCTTATCCTCCTACTGCCTTAGCTCGGCGCCTTCGCCAGCGCGCCAACCCGCGCCCCCTGTCCGCTCAGCATCGGACGCGTAGCGTTCCCGGACTGCAGCTTGCTCCGGTTTTCCTTTTCGAGTTTCTTGAGCCATTCGAGGAAATAGGCGAAGCCGAACTGCAACAGGATGCCCGTGGCGATCAGCACGGTGTCGTCGAGCAGCCCGCCTGGATCGATGGCCTTATAGACCTGTGCCACCATGGCGAGGATCGTTCCCGCCAGGAACACCGGCAGCGAGTGCTTGCCGAGAATGGCGAGCGGATTGTCCGGCCGTGTGCGCGCCAGCCCGGATATCGCCGGCATGGCGGCGATCAGATAGGCGAGTGACAGGATGTGCAGCAGGCGCGGAAGCGACAGGAACGTCTTGTCGAAGCCGGTCAGTACAGCCGGCAGACCGAGCGAGGTATCGATGCCCCATAGCGGAATGCGGACCCACAGCAGCGACAGCACGACATAGCCCAGAGCTGCGCTTGCCAGCCACGGGTTGAAGGCAATCCTGCCGCCACGCTTGACATGCAGCATGGCGGCCAGGCCGATCACGAACAGGAATTGCCAGGAAAGCGGGTTCAGGAACCACAGCCCCTCGCCCGGAAAATCTTTCGGGGCGAGCTGGTAGATGCCCGCGATGAGCCAGATCATGCCGGAAACGCCGACCATCAGCGATAGGCTGATGCTGCCGATGAGCAGGAAGAGCGGCAGCATGACGAGAACCGAGGCATACATTGACAATATGTTGTTGTAGCCGATCTGGTGGCCGAGCGTGGCGACGCCGACCAGCGCCTCCGGCGTATCCTCGATGATCAGCTCGATATTGATGAGCTTCAAGAGGTCCGGCCGTGCGAAATGCAGCGCGGCGGCCGAAAAGATCGCCAGCGTCGCGACCGTGGTCATGATATGGGCGATGTAAAGGACGCCCGCTCGGCGAAGGGCCTTGACGGTGATCAGGACTCGGCTCCCCGGCACGAATTTCACGCCGTAGGCGAGGCCGACGGCGATGCCGGAGATCAGAACGAAGGATTCTGCTGCGTCCGAAAAGCCGAAGTTCTTGCTCGTAAAATGCTCGTAGACGGTGCCGGGAACGTGGTTCACGAAGATCGTGAGCAGCGCCAATGCTCGAAAAACATCGATGCGAGTGTCCCGCGCGGGCAAGGCTTGAGCGGTCATGTTAGATGGGTCCCGACGTTGTTTCATTGATTTGGCGCGAATCGGCGTCAGACGATGCAACCCGCTCACAAACGAAATAGGGTCAGCCTCGGTTCAAAAAAAAGGCGATGATACCTCACGATTGTTCACATGTTGATACACAGTGGCGCTGGACCAACCGTTTTTCTGAACCGTTTTGAACGTCGAGCGGCGTCGCTTCGGCCAAGGCTAAAGCAGGCCAGCCGCGCCGTCCCAGAGCAGCTTGACGGCCACCAGAGCCACGGTGATGTAGGAGAACGGGTAGAAGAGCGCGGGCCTCATGCGCTTCACCAGATAGGCGCCAAAGAGCGTCGAGATGAGCGCGAGCGGCATCATCACGGCGGAAGCGGCGAGGTTCTCCGTGTCAAATTGCCCCAGCGCGAAATAGGGGACGAGCTTCACCGCATTCGTGATCGCGAAGAAGATGACGCTGGTACCGGTGAAGACCTTCGGATCGAGCCCCAGCGGCAGGGTGTAGACCTGGTAAGGCGGCCCGCCCGCATGCGCGACGAAGCTGGTGAAGCCGGCGACAGTGCCCCAGAAGCCGGCTGCGACCCAGTTTGGCGACGCCTTTTCGATTGCGCCGCGATCCCGATACTGCTGATAGAGCCAGCGCCCGACGAACACGATCGAGACTGCGCCGACCACGAAGCGGATCAGGTTCTCGGTGACGAATGCCGCCATCAGCCAGCCGATGCCGATGCCTGCCATAGCGCCGGGCATGGTCGTCCTGAGTATCTTCCTGTCATAGATGCCCCGCCAGCTCCACAGCGAGACCATGTCCATCAGGACGAGGATCGGCAGCAGGATCGCCGCAGCTCGCACCGGCGAGATGGCAAGCGCCATCATCGGCACGCCGACAACGCCTACACCACCACCGAGCCCCCCTTTGGAGAGGCCGACAAGGATGACGGCAGGCACGGCTGCGGCATAGAACCACGGATCGGCGAAGAGTTCGGTCACGGAGGGGAAGCCTTTCGGCGTCGCAATAAACCTTTTTCGCCTGTTAATGAAGCGGCAAGCTTGCCTAAGCAGGTTCCGCAAAAGTGTCCCGTCGTTTTGCGATAAGAAACTGCGACAGGGAAACGAATCTAAGCAGGCTTTTGTGGGACAACCCACGAAAGCCTGCTTAGGGTGTAGGCTGTTCAGCCCGACCGTGATCGACTATGCCGCAATCCAACCAAGATCAGCCTCCATAGCGAGGCCTCACCAACCGAGCGCCATGATTGCGAAAACCCCGCCGAACCGCTGCCGCATTGTGCTGATCGCCCCACCCGGTGCCAATGCCGGCGACTTTGGCCGGAAGCTTTCCGACGCGATCTCGGGTGGCGATGTAGCCTCGCTCATCCTGCCGCCTTATAAGCTCGATGACGTGGCCTTCCAGGCTTTTGCCGAGCGTATCGTGCCGCTTGCCCAGGAGAGCGATGTCGCAGCGGTTGTCGGCGGCGATTCACGGATCGCGGCCCGATTGCGGGCCGACGGCATCCATGTCGAAGGCGGCAAAGGAGCTCTCGCAGACGTCATCGACCGCATGCAGGACAAGATGATGGTCGGCGTCGGCGGCGCCAAGACGCGTGACGATGCGCTGGCGCTCGGCGAGGAGCGCCCGGACTACATGTTCTTCGGCCGTTTTGGTTACGACACGCAGCCCGAGCCGCACCACCGCAACCTGGCGCTTGGCCGCTGGTGGGCGGAGATGATCGAAATCCCCTGCATTGTACTGGCGGGATCAAGCGTCGAATCTGCAGCGACGGTCGCCGCCACGGGCGCCGAGTTCGCCGGACTGTCGACTGCGATCTTTGCCGATGGCGTCGACGCGGCCGAGGCGATAGCGCGTGTCAATCGACTGCTCGACGAAAGCGCGCCGCGCTTCGAGGATGAGCCGTGACGAGGGGGCTGTCGCAAAGGCCCCCTCCACCACGCTTCGCGTGGTCCCCCTCCCCCGTAAACGGGGGAGGGGGACCGCCGAAGGCGGTGGAGGGGGCGCCGGCTCCGACCATAACCCGCGTAATCGGCCTCGCGTCGCTCTTCCTCGTTGCCGCGCTGCCAGCGACTGCGCTGGCTGCCGGCGCGGAGAAATTGGCAGCGACCAAAATGATGGCACAACCGGCGGCGACGCAAAGCGCGCCCGGCCAGGCGCTCGGCGAGAAGCAGTCAAGAGCCGGCAAGGACATGCAGCCGGGGACCACGACCGGGAACCCTGGAGTCGTCAACCCGGATCGGTTCGGCGAGAAGCAGCCGGACGCGGCATATGGCGCATACCAGCGCGGCCTCTATGTCACCGCCTACAACTTCGCCCTGCGGCGTGCCAAGGACGGCGACGCGGCTGCGCAGACGCTGGTCGCCGAGATTCTGTCGCGCGGGCTGGGCTTGCCGCGCAATCCGGTCGAAGCGGCGAAGTGGTACTCGCTCGCCGCCGAGCAGGGCGTTCCGGAAGCGCAGTTTCAATACGCGCTGATGCTCCTTGACGGGGACTATGTGAAGAAGGACCTCAACGAGGCCTATGCGCTGCTCGAGGCTGCGTCGCAGGCCGGCAACGTGCTCGCCCAGTTCAATCTCGCGCAGCTCATCGTGCGTCGCGAACCCGGCGACGCGGGAATGGCCAAGGCGGTTCCCTACTATGAGCAGGCCGCAAAGGCGGGGCTTGCCGACGCGCAATACGCGATGTCGCAGATCTATGCGAACGGCGCCGGCGGCAAGAAGCGCGACGAGGTGGAGGCGCGCCGCTGGCTGCAGCTCGCTGCCGAGCAGGGCTACGACACGGCCGCGCTCGACCTGGGCACCTGGCTGGTCGAAGGGCGCGGGGGCCCGCAGGATCGCAAGGCCGGATTCAACTGGCTGCGCCGTGCAGCGCTCATCGGCAATGTGGCCGCGCAGAACAGGCTCGCCAAGCTATACATGCAGGGGCTCGGGACCGACCCGGACAATATCATGGCAGCCGCATGGTACATCGCTGCTCACCGCGCCGGGCTCTCCGATCCCGTCATGGACGACTTCCTGAACGGCCTGACGCCCGAAGAAACCAAGCAGGCGATCGAGAAGGCCAACCGCCTGCGGTGAAGCCTTGCCCTTGCCGGTGATTTGTGGTCTGGAGGCCCAAAATTGCCGCTCTTGCAAAACGGCCGGCATCAATCCCTTCGGAATGATCAATGAAGATCAGCGGAAACGAAATCCGTCCCGGCAACGTCATTGAGCATAATGGCGGCCTGTGGGTTGCGGTGAAAACGAACTCGGTGAAGCCCGGCAAAGGCGGCGCCTATAATCAGGTCGAGCTGAAGAACCTGATCGATGGTACCAAGCTCAACGAGCGGTTCCGCTCGGCTGAAACCGTCGAGAGGGTGCAGCTGGAGCTGAAGGATTTCTCCTTTCTCTACGAGCAGGGGGATGCGCTGATCTTCATGGACACCGAGACCTACGAGCAGCTCGAGCTGCAGAAGGATTTCGTCGGCGACCGCGCCGCCTTCCTGCAGGACGGCATGAAGGTCACCGTTCAGCTCTATGAGGAAAAGCCGATCGGTATCTCGCTGCCCGACCAGGTGACGCTCGAAGTCTCCGAGGCCGACCCTGTCGTCAAGGGTCAGACAGCCGCCTCTTCCTATAAGCCCGCAGTGCTCGAGAACGGCATCCGCATCCTGGTGCCGCCCTTCATCGCTGCCGGCGAGCGGGTGGTCGTCGATACCAACGAGCTCACCTATCTGCGGCGCGCGGAATGATCTTAACGCGCGTGCTGAAAATCAGGATTGTCTTCTAATGGCCCGTTCTGCGATCATCAATGTCATGGTGCAGGCCGCCACAAAGGCCGGGCGCTCGCTGGCGCGCGATTTCGGCGAGGTGCAGAACCTGCAGGTCTCGCTCAAGGGGCCGGGCGACTATGTCAGCCAGGCCGACCGCAAATCGGAGGAAATCATCTTCGCTGAGCTGTCGCGCGCACGACCGGGCTACAGCTTCCTGATGGAAGAGCGCGGCGAGGTTTCGGGCGATGACGGCCAGCACCGCTGGATCGTCGACCCGCTCGACGGCACGACCAATTTCCTTCACGGCATCCCGATCTTCGCCATTTCGATCGCGCTTGAGCGGCAAGGTCAGCTCGTCGCGGCGGTGGTCTACAATCCTGCGATGGATGAGCTCTATACGGCCGAGCGCGGCGGCGGTGCCTTCCTCAACGACCGCCGCCTCAGGGTTTCAGCCCGCACACAGTTGCCGGACGCGGTGATAGGCACCGGCATTCCGCATCTCGGCCGCGGTCATCATGGCAATTTCCTGATCGAGCTGCGCAATGTCATGGGCGAAGTCTCCGGAATCCGGCGGCTCGGCGCGGCCTCGCTCGACCTCGCCTATGTCGCGGCCGGACGCTTTGACGGCTTCTGGGAGGAGGCACTGTCGCCGTGGGACATCGCGGCTGGGATCCTGCTCATCCGCGAGGCCGGTGGCTTCGTCTCCGACCGCGCGGGGGGCCAGGACATTTTCGAGAGCAAGTCCCTCGTCGCCGGCAACGAGGCGATCCACCGGGCGCTGCTCAAGACGGTCCGCAAACCGCTGTCTGCCAGATAAGCACCAGGGCAGTAGGGCAGTAGGGCAGTAGGGCAGTAGGGCAGTAGGAACTGCTTATCCACCCATTCCAGTCTGCAAGCGCTTTTTGCCATCGCCATTTCTCGCGACGGCACATCCCGACCGGCCCTATTGCCTTATTGCCCTACTGCCTTACTGCCCTGAAACCTGCCGGCCATAAAATAGTTAAGTTTGCCTGCCTACATCCCGACTGACACCCGGAGAGGGGTGAAGCGAGCAGGTGACGGTCGCGTTTTGAGCATCGAGATTCCGTTTTCCGGACGGTTTCAATATTCGAAGGCCGAACTGATTGCCGACGGCGTCGTGCATGCCGTTGGGATCGTGTTCGCGATCTCGGCTGGATCGATCCTGCTCGCCTTCTCGGTTTTCCATGCCGGCCTTTGGGAATATGTGGCGGCGGTGTTCTATGTCGTCTCGCTGCTCACCGTGCTGTCGATCTCGCTGGCCTATAATCTGTGGCCTGTTTCGAAGGCGAAATGGGTGCTGCGCCGCTTCGACCACGCCGCCATCTATCTCCTGATCGCCGGCACCTACACGCCCTTTCTCGCCCAGCTTAACGACCGCGCCACCGCCGGGGTGATGATCGCCCTTATCTGGTGCGCCGCGGGGACGGGCATCGCGATCAAGCTGATGCTGCCCGGCCGATTCGATCGGCTCTCGATCGTCTTCTACCTGGCAATCGGATGGGGTGGCCTCGTCTTCGGCCGCTCGGTGCTCGAGGTGCTTTCGCCGGCGACGCTCTGGCTGATCGCCACGGGCGGCATCTTCTATTCGGTGGGCGTGGTGTTCTTCGCCTGGCAGAGCCTGCGCTTCCAGAGTGCTCTCTGGCACGGCTTTGTGGTTGTGGGAGCCGGCCTGCATCTGGCCGCCGTGATGGACTGCCTCGTCATTGACCGTATCTGACAGGGTTGGGCGCGACCGCTTCGCGTCTTTCATTTTCCTGCTAAATCCGCTTAGAGTCGCGGGCTAGCGCATCGGACCGAAAAGTGCGTAGCTGTTTTCGGACAAATCCGGCGTGTGAACAAAGAGCTAGAGCGGCGCAGCGATCCGGCTTGATCGCACGCCGCTCCAGATAGTCCTGACAAGGATTTGAGGCGCGGATGGCATTTTTCAAAGCTTTCGGCAGCGATGTCGCACTTGGGGAATCCGGCTACGACCCCCACAAGCTGTCGAGCCCGCAGGTCTTCCTTCTGTCGATGCTCATATTCCTGGCGATCGTCGCCTTTATCGCGGCAATCCTCTATCGCCAGATTTCGCGTGCCTTTGTCACCAATCCCGGCCTCAACGGCTTGATCGTCGGGGTGCTCATTGTCGGCATATTGCTCGCCTTCATGCATGTCATCCGACTGTTCCGCGAGGTGCGTTGGGTGAACTCGTTCCGCGCCGGTTCAGAGGCTACGGATCCGGTGCTGCTCGCGCCGATGCGGGCGCTGTTGTCGCGCTCCTCGACCATGGCGCTGTCGACCAGCTCCATGCGCACCATGCTCGACTCGATCGCCAACCGGCTGGACGAAACGCGCGACATCACGCGCTACCTAGCCGGGCTGCTCGTTTTCCTCGGCCTGCTCGGCACCTTCTGGGGCCTGCTTTCAACGATCGGCTCGATCGGCCAGACCATTCAGGCGCTCGATCCCGGCACCGGCGACGCCGGCGACATGCTGGAAGCGCTCAAGACGGGCCTCGCTGCGCCATTGGCCGGTATGGGCACCGCCTTCTCAGCCTCCCTGTTCGGCCTGTCTGGCTCGCTGATCGTCGGCTTCCTCGATTTGCAGGCCGGCCGCGCGCAGACGCGCTTCTATACCGAACTGGAGAATTGGCTCTCGACCGTGGCCGATCTTTCCTCCGACATTGCCGTCGATCCGGGCAGGGCCGCGCCTCCCGACGAGTTTCGCGCAGTCACCGAGCGCCTCAGGACGTTGCAGGAAACCGGTGGCTCCAACCAGCGCGTCGCGACCGCAATGGCCAATCTTGCCGACGGCATTTCCGGCCTCGTCAAGAACATGCGCAACGAGCAGCAGATCATGCGTGATTGGGTCGAGGCGCAGTCCGAAGAGCAGAAGGCGATGCGCAATACTCTCGACAAGATCGCTGAAGCGCTGAGACAGCGGGAGATGCATTGATGCCTCTCGCGCGTGGGCGCCGCAGCCAGCGTGCCATCGATTATTGGCCGGGTTTCGTCGACGCGCTGTCGACGCTCCTCCTGACCTTCATGTTCCTTTTGTCGGTGTTTGTGCTGGCGCAATTCCTGCTCAGCCGCGAAATATCCGGCAAGGACGAAGTGCTCAACCGCCTCAACTCGCAGATCAACGAGCTGACACAGCTGCTTGCCCTCGAAAAGTCGAACACGCAGGATGCGCAGGACCAGCTCGCCAACCTGCAGGCTTCGCTCAATGCAGCCGAGCAGGAGAAGTCGCGGCTGCAAACCTTGCTTGATCGAGGAGCCGGCTCGGACGCGGCAGCCAATGCCCGCATCGGCACGCTGAGCAACGACCTTGAGAACGAGCGCGCGGCAAATCAGCGCGCCCTGTCTCAGGTCGAACTGCTCAACCAGCAGATCGCGGCGCTCAGAAAGCAGATCGCCGCGCTGGAGGACGCCCTCAATGCCTCGGAGGCACGCGACCGCGAGTCCAACACCAAGATCGCCGATCTGGGTCGCCGCCTCAACGTCGCTTTGGCGCAGCGTGTTCAGGAGCTGAACCGCTACCGCTCGGATTTCTTCGGCCGGCTGCGCGAGATCCTTGCCGACCGTGAGAACATCCGCATCGTCGGCGACCGCTTCGTCTTCCAGTCGGAAGTCCTGTTCCCGACCGGCTCGGACGCGATTAACGCGGAAGGCCAGGTGGAGATGAAAAAGGTCGCCGATGCGATCATCCAGCTCCAGAAGGAGATACCGCCGGAGATCAACTGGGTGCTGCGCGTCGACGGCCACACCGACAACAAGCCGCTGTCGGGCACCGGCCGCTACCGCGACAATTGGGAGCTATCCTCCGCGCGCGCGACCTCGGTCGTCAAGTTCTTCATCGCCAACGGGGTGCCGGCCAATCGCCTTGTCGCCGCCGGGTTCGGCGAATTCCAGCCGCTCGACGCCGCCGACAATGACGAGGCCCGCAGGAAGAACCGGCGCATCGAATTGAAGCTCACCGAGCGCTGACAACGCCCTTTTGATTGCCTGTTGATTGGGCTCACGTCCGGAATAGACTTAGATCCATGTCCCGGGCCGGGAACCGCCGGCGAGGCCAATCCTCCCACTGGCAGCGCGACGCGACGGAACCGGACGGCCCGATTTGGGAATCACGGCTTGCAAGCCGTTTCCCCGATGGAGACGCAAACATGCGCTCACTCCTGTCGATTGCGGCAATAGCCGCCTCAGCCCTCGCAACCTCGCTCGCTACCGCTGACGCTGCGCCGCTCAGGCGCACCGCTGCCCCGGCGGACGCTTACGCGCAGAACCTCGCCCAGCCGTTCCAGCCGAGCAGCCCGTTCACAAGCGCCAACCCGCGCCTGGCGCAGATCGACTCGCAGCTCAGTCAAGCCGAGCGCACGATCAGTGCCGATCGGCGTCAAGGCTACATCACCGCCAGCGAAGCGCAGGATGCACGCGAAGAGGGCCGGCTGATCCATAACTCTGCCCTCGACAGCATCGCACAGAACCGAGGCAGCATCCCGGATGCGAGCTACAATGCGTTGCTCGGTCGACTGGCTGCACTGAACCAGACGATCGAGATGGAGACGTCGCAGCACTGACGGCTCACAAAGCTCGAAATGACGGCCGCTGCGCTCGGCGCGGCGGCCGTTTTTTGCGAACCGGAATTGCTCGTCGCGGTTTCGGACGCGCCCCGGTGCAATTGCCCAAACCGTCTCGGCACCGCCCTGCAGCTCTTGCAGCCGGGCTTCAGTTGCTGTCCTCTCAACCGACCTCACGAATCGGAGCGCCTGATGTCTTTTGCAAAACTCGACGAGCTCGGCCACAAACTGCAGGCACTTGATCACGCGCTGGCGATCCTGGGCGCCGACGAGGCGACCCACATGGCTGTCGGCGGCGGCGCAGCCCGCGCCGAGGCGATGGCCGCGCTCGCCGGCATGCATCATCGCCAGGCGACGGCGCCCGAAATCGCAGACTGGATCGCCGCGGCGGAAGGCGAGACGCTGAACGAGGCCCAGCGCGCGGCGCTCCGCGAACTCAAACGGCAATATGCCAACCTGACATCCCTTCCGGCCGAATTCGTCGAGCGCCAAACGAAGGCTCGCCTGCGCTCCGAGCAGCTCTGGCGCGACCTGAGGCCCAAGAACGACTGGGCGGGCTTCCTGCCGGCGCTGGAAGGCGTGATCGCCCTGGTCCGTGAGGAGGCGCAGCTCCGCGCTTCGGTGCTTCAGCTCGAACCTTACGATGCGCTGATGGAGCAATATGATCCCGGCAACCGCGCCATCGACATCACGCCTGTCTTCGCCGAGCTGAAGGCATTCCTGCGCGACTTCATCCCGGAGGCGCTTGCAGCGCAGGAGAAGAAGCCTTCGGTCAAGCCGCTTGCCGGCACCTACCCGATCGAGCGCCAGCGCGAGCTCGGCCTTGCCATGATGGCCGCGGTCGGCTTCGACTTCACCCATGGCAGCCTTTCGGTCTCGCACCATCCCTTCTGCGGCGGCGTGCCGACCGACGTGCGCATTACCACGCGCTACAACACTTCCGATTTCCTGTCGGCGCTGATGGGCGTGCTACATGAGACCGGGCACGCGTTATACGAGCAGAACCTGCCCGCCGAATGGGCGCATTGGCCGGTCGGCCGGGCGCGCGGCATGGCCATGCACGAGAGCCAGAGCCTGTTCGTGGAAAAGCAGATCGGCCGCAACCCGGCCTTCTGGCGCTGGGCGCTGCCGGTCGTCGAGAAGCACCTCGGCGAGACGTTCGGCTATGACGACATCCTGCCGCTGATCCACAAGGTCGAGCGTGGCCTGATCCGCGTCGATGCCGACGAGGTGACCTACCCGCTGCATGTGATCCTGCGCTACGAGCTGGAGCAGGAGCTGGTTGCCGGCCGGCTGGAAGCGTCCGACCTGCCCGAAGCGTGGGACGCCAAGATGCGCGAGTATCTCGGCCTGTCGACGATCGACAATCCGGCTGACGGGCCCATGCAGGACGTGCACTGGCCCGCCGCCATCTTCGGCTATTTCCCATCCTACACCCTCGGCGCATTGATGGCGGCCCAGCAATGGACGGCGATGGAGCGCGAGGTGCCCGGCGTCAACGACGACATCGCCGCCGGCAAGTTCGACGCCGTCAACGAATGGCGGAGTGAAAAGATCTGGAAACAGGCATCGTTCCATTCGACGCCGGCTCTGCTCGAGCGAGCCACGGGCGAGAAGCTCAACGCCGCCTACTTCACGGCGCATCTGAAGAGCCGGTATGGAGGGCAGTGAGCCAGCAGGAACGGCCTGAACACAGGGAGAGCCATTGAGAAGCCGCGACTGAGCTCGTTTCGGATGCGTGGGAGAGGAAATGCCTGAACGGGCCGATGCGATCATCATAGGCGGCGGGCTTGCCGGCTTGGTCGCTGCAGCCGAACTGGCAGACGCGGGAAAGCACGTCATCATCCTCGAGCAGGAAGGCGAGAATTCGCTGGGCGGCCAGGCCTTCTGGTCGCTCGGAGGCTTGTTCTTCGTCGACAGTCCCGAGCAGCGCCTCATGGGAATAAAGGACAGTCGCGAGCTGGCCCTGCAGGACTGGCTGGGCTCGGCCGGCTTCGACCGGCTGGAGGATTTCTGGCCGCGAAAGACGGCTGAAGCTTTCATCGATTTCGCCGCCGGCGAGATGCGGGCATGGCTCTATTCGATGGGCATGCGCTGGTTCCCGGTCGTCGGCTGGGCCGAACGCGGCGGCGGCATGGCGCACGGCCACGGCAATTCCGTGCCGCGCTTCCACCTGACCTGGGGCACCGGACCCGGCGTCCTGGAGCCGTTCGAGCGGCGCGTGCGCGAGCACGCAGGACGCGGCCTGATCGAGCTGAAATTCCGCCACCAGGTCAGCCGGCTCATCAGGACCAATGGCGCCGTGGCCGGTGTCGCCGGGGAGGTGCTGGAACCATCGACGGTGAAGCGCGGCGAGCGGTCCGGACGCAATGTCGTCGGCGAGTTCGAGCTTCACGCCGGCGCAGTGATCCTGACGTCGGGCGGCATCGGCGGCAACCAGGAGCTTGTGCGCCAAAGCTGGCCCGTGGCGCGGCTCGGGCCGCCGCCGAAGAAGATGGTTTCGGGCGTGCCGTATCATGTCGATGGCCGCATGCTTGCAATCGCGCGAGACGCGGGCGCCTCGGTGATCAACGCCGACCGCATGTGGCATTACACCGAGGGCGTGACGAACTGGGCACCGATCTGGCCGAACCACGGCATCCGCATACTGCCCGGGCCATCCTCGCTTTGGTTCGACGCGAAAGGCGAGCGGCTTGAAGCGCCGTACCTGCCGGGCTTCGACACGCTCGGCGCGCTGCGCCGCATCCTTTCGACCGGCTACGATCATTCCTGGTTCGTGTTGACGCAGGCGATCATAAAGAAGGAGTTCGCGCTCTCTGGCTCCGAGCAGAATCCGGACATGACGTCGAAAAGCTGGCTCGCTGTCTTGAAGAGCCGCCGCGGCAGGGCAGCGCCGCCGCCGGTCGAAGCATTCAAGCAGAAAGGCGAGGATTTCATTGTCCGCAGCGATCTGCGCGACCTTGTCACTGCAATGAACGCGCTTGCCGGCGCGCCGTTGCTGGACCACGATCGGTTGAGGATGCAGATCGAAGCGCGCGACCGCGAGATCGACAACCCGTTCTCAAAGGATGCCCAGATCATCGCCATTCGCGGCGCTCGAAACTATCGCGGCGACCGGCTGGTGAGGGTAGCGAAGCCGCACAAGATACTCGACCCGGCCAACGGCCCTCTGATAGCGGTGCGCCTCAACATATTGACACGCAAGACGCTGGGCGGCCTGCACACCAATCTCGACGGCGAGGTGCTCGATGTTGCGGGCGCGCCAATTCCGGGCCTTTATGCGGCCGGCGAAGTCGCTGGCTTTGGCGGCGGCGGCTATCACGGCTACAACGCGCTCGAAGGAACGTTCCTTGGCGGATGCATATTCTCGGGGAGGAATGCGGGGAGGAGAGTGGCGGATGGCTGAAACTGCAATTTCATCCTATGTCGCTCATACCAAGTTGTTTTAGGCAGGAGTTGAACATGACTGCGGCGAGGCGTGAGGGGCAACTGACATCGCGGCAGCAGCCTCTCAACAAGGCAAGCGCGGAATCTGAAGGTGGGGTGGACAAAGATCGCAAGCAGGCGATCAATCGCGTCCGCGAGCTGCGCAGGCCGCTGCCCGATTGCTGGAAGTTCGACCGCGACGAGGCCAATAGACGGTAGTCGCTAAGCGCTCTGCTGGTGGGTCGACGCAGACCTCCCACCTTTATCCTGTGATAGCGGCGATGGTAGGTTTTGATCGTTGGCGCCGCCCCTCATCGCCCTGCCGGGCACTTCTCCCCGTAAACGGGGAGAAGGACGCCGGCCGCAATGAAGGCGCTCGTTCTGCAACGTCGGCGATTGGCGAAATCAAAACGGCAGTCCTCCTTCTCCCCGTTCTACGGGGAGAAGGTGCCGGCAGGCAGATGAGGGGCGGCGCCAACGGTCAAACTTGAAGCCGCTGTTACTCCGCCCCCCGTCCAAATGGATTTGCGACATGAAGCCTGCGTCAACCTAAAAGCAGAAGGGTGGAAGCGTCTCCGGCAGAGAATGCCGGCGCTCCGGAGTCGACCGCCCGCTTCCCTGTGAAACAGCCTCAAAGCAAGCGCACTGACGTCGCGGCCCCCCCTACTCCGCCGCCCCTTGAAATGCACTCGCGCCTGTCTCGAACTGCAGCTTGGCGAGCCGTGCGTAGACGCCGTTCTGGCGCACGAGGCTCTGATGCGTGCCTTCCTCGACGATGCGGCCGTGATCCATGACGAGGATTCGGTCGGCCTTGAGCACTGTCGCCAACCGGTGCGCGATGATCAGCGTCGTGCGGCCGCGCACAAGCTCACCAAGTGCCGTCTGAACCAGCGTCTCGCTTTCGGCGTCGAGCGCCGAGGTCGCCTCGTCGAGCAGCAGGATCGGCGCCTCGCGCAGGATCGCGCGGGCAATCGCGATCCGCTGCCGCTGGCCGCCCGACAGCGTCACGCCGCGCTCGCCGAGCTGAGTGGCGTAGCCGTCCGGCAGCCTGCGGATGAATTCGTCGGCATGGGCTGCCCTGGCCGCCGCCTCGATCTCGGCATCGGTGGCGCCGGGACGTCCGAATCCGATATTGTCGCGCGCGCTCGCGGCGAAGATCGTCACGTCCTGGGGTACGATGGCGACCCGCCCCCGCACTTGCCTGGGATCGGCCTCCCTGACATTGACGCCGTCGATACGCACGGTGCCGGAGAGCGGGTCGTAGAAGCGCAGGATCAGCGAGAAGATCGTGCTCTTGCCCGCGCCTGACGGCCCGACAATGGCGACGGTCTCGCCGGGCTTTACGGCGAAGCTCAGGCGGTCGAGTGCCGACCGGTCGGGACGCGCCGGATAGACGAAGCTGACATCATCGAACGAGACCGAGCCGATGCGGCGCTCGGGCAATGGCTTCGCGACTGGCGGCGCGGCGATTGCCGGTTGCTCCGCGAGAAGCTCGGTTATGCGTTCGGATGCGCCAGCCGCCTGACTGAGGTCCCCCCAGACTTCGGACAACGAGCCGAGCGCGCTGGCGGCCATCACCGCATAGATCACGAACTGGCTGAGCGTGCCTGCCGTGATCGCCCCGGACAGCACGTCGCGCGAGCCGAACCATAGCACACCCACGATCGAGGTGAAGATGATGAAAATCGCAACGAAGGTGAGAAACGCGCGCGCCAGCGCCGAGGACCGCGCGGCCCCGAACGCAGCCTCGACTGCGCGCGAGAAGCGGCTGGTCACGAGGCTTTCATTGGTGAAGGCCTGGAGCGTGCGCACCGCACCGATCTGCTCGCTGGCATAGGCGGTTGCATCGGCGAGCGTGTCCTGCGCGATGCGGGACTTGCGCCTGACCGAGCGGCCGAACGCTACCAGCGGCAGCACGATCAGCGGGATCGCCACAATCACCAGCCCGGAGAGCTTCGGACTCGTGAAGACCATCATCACCACGGCGCCCAGCGCAAGGATCAGGTTGCGCAGCGCAACCGAAGCGGTGGCGCCGACGGCGACCTTGACCTGCGTCGTATCGGCCGTAAGCCTGGAAACGATCTCGCCCGACTGCGCCGTATCGAAAAAAGCCGGCGAAAGCTCCGTCACATGCGTGAAGACGTCGCGCCGAATGTCGGCCACCACACGCTCGCCGAGCATGATGACGTAGTAGTAGCGGCATGCGGAGGCGACCGCGAGCAGCCCGGCGATCGCCACCAGCATGGAGAAATAATTGGCGATAAAGGCGGAGTCGGAATTGGAGAAGCCGTGATCGATCATGCGGCGCACGGCAACCGGCAAGGCCAGCGTCGTCGCCGCGGCGAGGCTGAGAAAGAAGAGCGCGGCTGCGACCTTGCCCCGGTAGCGGAGCACATAAGGGAAGAGGTTGCGCAGCGGCGTCAGCCTCGCCACGCGGGCTGCTCCTTCCGCTCTCGCTTCGCTCATCGCACTGCCCTTTCTCACCGGAGAAATGCCCGGTTCACGGCCTTGTGCTTCAATTTCGGCTGATGTATAGGCTCGCCGACCGTTTTTGAAGCTGCGGCCTGTCATAGCTGCGGCTTTGGAGTTTCAAAGTGGGCGCAACGCCGCAGGCCAGTTCGGCGCTGCCGGCATGGCGGCCCGAGACCATCTCAGGAACCGACTGATGAAAGCCGACATCCATCCCGACTACCACACGATCAAGATCGTCATGACAGACGGCACCGAATATCTGACGCGTTCGACTTACGGCAAGGAAGGCGATACGCTGAACCTCGACATCGACCCGTCCACCCACCCGGCTTGGACCGGCGGCCAGCAGCAGCTTCTCGACCGTGGCGGACGCCTGTCGAAGTTCAAGAAGCGCTACGAGGGTCTCGGCATCTGAGCATGATCCCGAACCGAAGGTCAGCGCAGCAATAAGTTGCAGACTTTTCGGATAAGATCATGCGGCAAAGAAATTCAGCCCATCCAGGGTTCTAAAAAAAAACCCCGCTTCAGGCGGGGTTTTTTGTTGCGGGTCTGCTGTGGTCCACGTGGCCGAGATCGCGCTCGGGGTCGATCACGTCCCGCACCAACTGCTTGAGCTTGGCAGCGTCGGGGACGCCGCTATCGCGCTTGCGCTCCCAGATGAGGTGTTCATCACAGGCGATGGTGAAGATGCCCCCGGAGCCTGGCACCAGCGTCACCTCGCCGAGATCGGTACCGAAGGTGGAGAGAAGCTCCTGTGCCATCCAGCCGGCGCGCAACAGCCAATTGCACTGCGTGCAGTAGGTGATGACGATGCGCGGCTTGGCGTCCGTCATGCGGCGGCTCAGGCGGCGCTGAGTTTCGCCATGGTGGCCTCGTCCACCTCGAAATTGGCGTAGACGTTCTGCACGTCGTCATCCTCTTCAAGGGTCGAGACCAGCTTCATCAGCGATTGCGCCCGCTCTTCGTCGACCGGCACGGTATTCTTCGGCTTCCATATGATCTTGACCGACTCGGCCTCGCCGAGCGCGGCCTCCAGCGCCTTGGATACCTCGCCGATGGATTCGAAAGCGCAATAGATCGTATGGCCTTCCTCGTCCGACTCCACGTCGTCGGCGCCGGCCTCGATCGCCGCCTCCATTACCTTATCGGCGTCGCCGGCCGTCGGCGGATAGAAAATCTCGCCGACGCGGTCCCACATGAAGGAAACCGAGCCCGTTTCGCCGAGCGCTCCGCCAGCCTTGGTGAAGGCAGCGCGCACGTTCGAGGCGGAGCGGTTTCGGTTATCGGTGAGCGCCTCGACGATCAGCGCGACGCCGCCGGGGCCGTAGCCCTCGTAACGCACTTCCTCATAGTTCTCCGTATCGGCGCCGGCCGCCTTGTTGATAGCGCGCTGGATATTGTCCTTGGGCATGGACTGAGCCTTGGCGGCCTGGATGGCGAGCCTCAGTCGCGGGTTCATGTCGGGATCGGGTACGCCCATCTTCGCCGAGACCGTGATCTCGCGCGCGAGTTTCGAAAACATCTTCGACTTGACCGCATCCTGGCGGCCCTTGCGGTGCATGATGTTCTTGAACTGTGAATGGCCGGCCATGTAGCCCCTTTGATGCTTGTTCAGCTGTCGGAAATGGCGCGCTTTATAGAGATTCCTGCGAAAAAGGTCCAGCAGCGGCCACGGCATGATCCCGAAAGTTGCATACCTTTCGGATGAGATCATTCAGCAAAACAAATAGTTAGCGCGTGATGGACGATTTCGATCCAGTTGCTCCTGCTCTAGCTGCATGCCTCGCGCAATCGTGACTACGCGGCGCGGGGCGTTGATGATCATACTGCTCGCGCGACCGCCCTCCCCGACCTCCCGCCGACGGAGCCGCCATGCGCCTTTCCGCCGTAATCGCCGTCTGCGCCGCCTTTCTCCTTTTCCTTCTACCGGCGGCCGTGGCGCGTGCCGACGAGGACGATCCCGTTCCCAGCAAATGCACGGAGATCGCAAAGGCCCTGCCCAACGTCACTTACGCGAAGTTCACGCCGGCCGAGGCAGACGCCGATGGCGAGGTAACCATCACCTATGCCGGACACTCGACTTATGTGATCGACACTCCGGCTGGCGTGCGGATCGCGACCGACTATTCCGGTGTATATGGCAACGACCCGCTGCCACGCGTCGTGACCATGAACAAGGCGCACCGCACGCACTACACGCCGTCTCCCGACCCGCGGATCGAATATGTGCTGCGCGGCTGGAATCCCGATGGCGGGCGGGCCAGGCACAGGCTTGTCGTTGATGACGTCTACATCCGCAACGTGACGACCGACATTCGCAGCCCAGGCGGAGGCATGGAGAAGGACGGCAACTCGATCTTCATCTTCGAGGTAGCCAATCTGTGCATCGGCCATCTCGGCCACTTGCACGTTCGACTGACCGACGCTCAATACGCAGCGATCGGCCGGCTCGACATTACTATGGTGCCTATCGACGGCGGCCTTACGCTCTCACTCGACGCAATGAGCGAGATAACGAACAGGCTCCATTCTTCGATGGTGCTGCCTATGCACCGCCAGTCCACGCCGATCGGCGAGTTCACTGCGCGGATGGGCAAGGGCTATAGCGTCGACTTCCGAGCGGACCGCTCGCTCAAGATATCGGCGAGGACATTGCCGAGCCAGCCGACGATCGTCGTGCTCGACGGAGTGTGAGCAACTCAGTTCACGCCGCGCCGTTGGAGCACAGGCGCAACGACATCGAGCGCGTCGGTCGAGATGCCGCCTGAATAGCCGGCCGGCAACTGCTCGATCTCAGTGGGATCGTTCAGCCCTTCCGAGAAGCCGCCGTGATAGGGCCCGAGAAGAAAGACCTGTGTGCCCGCCGCGTCCATTCGATCGAGGAACCTGTTCGGCCAGCCCCAAAACCACGGCGCGATATTCACGGGCACGAGCAGCGTCGTCTTTCGACATGCCTCCGGCACATAACCGGACCAGCCGGCAGCGATGTAGGCCAAGGCGCATTTCTTCAAGGAGCCGCTGCTGAAGCTGCGCATGTCTGGCAGCTTCTGCTCGACCGCCGCAATCGGCGCGTCGCCGCCATAGACGGTGAGCCGCGCCCTTTCCCGCGGCTCGAGGCCGTCGAGAAACCCGGCGAGTGCCTCGCCTTCGGCAGGATCGCTGCTCTTTATATTGATGTGGAAGCGGCGGCCGGGGAAATGCGCCAGCACCTCGTCGAGGCTCGGCATCAGCCCGACCCCTTTGCCTCGGAAAGGAAAGGTGGCGCCGTCATCGGCCGTGTAGCCGTAGCCGATATCGAGCGTCTTGAGATAGGCTAGGTCGTGCTCGCGCGTGACGCCCTTGCCGTTGGTGCGGCAGTCGAGCGTCCAGTCGTGGAAGACCGCGAACTGGCCGTCGGTGGTCGGGTGCACGTCGAGCTCGATGGCGTCGGCGCTGAGCGAAAAGGCGGCTTCCATCGAAGCGATCGTGTTCTCCAGGTAAGCGTGCCGCGGCGGCAGCATGCGCGCGGCGGTGCAGCTATCGCCCGTCAGCCCTTCGCGGCTGAAATCCTGGGCAAGCCCACGGTGGGCGAGCAGCATCGGCCGGCCGGGTGCCCTCCCAGAGATGAGCGACGTATTGTTGACATAGATCGCAGCGGCCAAAGCCGCCATCGCCGCGAGAACGACGGTTCTCTTCGTCATGGACCCCTTCCCGCCCTGCGATGAGTTCTCTGTCTGCGTCGTGTCAGGGACGGACTGCCGGGCAAACTTGCCGGCAGCGAATTCGCTTCACGCCGGCTTTTCGAGATCGGCTTTCAGCCTGTCAAGGATTGTCATCGCGTGGGTCGCGTACTCGCTGATCCAGCGGTCGTGGATTTGCTTGATCGGCAGCGCGTTCAGGTGATTCCAGCGTTCGCGCCCCTCGCGGCGCGGCACCACGAGCTCGGCCTCCTCCAGGACCTTCAGATGCAGCATCACCGTGCACCGGTCCATGTCGTCGAAGGTCTCGCACAGGGCCCCCGTCGTCTTTGGCCCGTCTTTCAGAAGATCGAGTATCTGGCGCCGACGCGGGTGAGCCAATGCCTTGAAAACACTGTCGTCCTCGGTTCGGCTTGACATGTTATGTTTTTATAACATCATGGTGCTGCAAGCAAGGAGGAGCTGTTGATATGTCGCTCGGTTTCAAGGTTTCCGGCCGCATCGCCAAGCCCGTGGCCGACGTTTTCGACGCTGTCGTCAACCCGACGAAGCTCAGCGGCTATTTCACGACGATCAAAGGTGCCAGCGCGCCGCTTGTGGCCGGGACCACGGTGACTTGGTGGGGCGACATCCCCGTTGAGGTCGACGAGGTCGTGCCGCAAAGGCGCATCGTGCTGCGCTGGGACGGCGGCGGCGCCGATGCGAAGCCATCCTACAGGACCAGGATCGAGATGAATTTCGAGCCCCTGGAGGATGGCGCCACCTTCGTCACCATCGCCGAAGAGGGCTGGCGCGAGGACGAGGCCGGGCGGAAGCGATCCTACCTGAACTGCGAAGGATGGTCGCAAATGCTCGCCTGCATGAAGGCCTATCTCGAACACGGCATCAACCTTCGCGACGGTTACTACCGCAGCGAGTTGAAAGGCGAACCCGCCCGGGAAGACAACCTCTAAGGGGCCAAGATGCAGACACTTGTCACGCCGTTTCTGATGTTTCAGGGCAGGGCCGAAGAGGCGCTGAACTTCTACTGTCAGATCATCCCGGACAGCCGGATCATCGAGCTGCAGCGCTACGGAACCGAAGGACCTGGCAAGGAAGGCTCCGTGAAGATGGCGCGGACTTCGATCGGCGGTCTTGAAGTGATGTGCATCGACAGTCCGGTAGAGCACGCATTCACCTTCACACCCTCATTCTCGCTCTTCGTCACCTGCCGGTCCGAGCAGGAGTTCGAGGCGATCGTTGCGGCCATCGGAAAGGGAGGCGGGGTTCTCATGCCTCCCGACAACTACGGGTTCAGCCGCCGCTTCGCCTGGCTGAACGACAGGTTCGGTGTCTCGTGGCAGCTCAACCTGGGGCAACTCGAGCTGAAATAGAGAGCGCAAAGAGGAAAAAATGGAGGTGAAGGAGACCCCCATCGCCACAGCCGGAATGCTGATCCGCCGGCCCGTCGAGGAAGTCTACGAGGCTTTCATCGACCCGGCGATCACGTCGAGATTCTGGTTCACTCACGGCAGCGGTCGGCTGGATGCCGGCCGTGAGGTCCGCTGGGAATGGCGGATGTACGAGGTTTCGACAACGGTCCGCGTGCAAGCGCTCGTCCGGAACAGGGAGATTGTCATCGAGTGGAGCGACCCTCCGACAACCGTCGTTTGGACCTTCATCCCCATGCCGGAAGGCGCAACCTTCGTCGACATCCGCAATTACGGCTTTTCCGGCACCGCGGACCAGCGCGTGAGGGACGCCCTCGACTCGACCGGCGGTTTTTCGCTGGTGCTGGCCGGCGCGAAAGCATGGTTGGAGCACGGCCTCGAGCTCGGCCTGGTCCGCGACCGCCACCCCAAGGGACTTCCGGAGAGCTAGTTACCTGGGGTTAACGGCTCTCGCCGCTCTCCCCGCCCTTCCGCCGCCTTCGCGCCAGCATGTTGAGCAGCTCGACCAGTGCGGAGAAGCCCATAGCCGCGTAGATGTAGCCCCTCGGCACGTGATAGCCCATTCCGTCGGCGATCAGCGTCATGCCGATCATCAGGAGGAAGCTCAGTGCCAGCATGACGATCGACGGGTTGCTTGCAATGAAGCGCGACAGCGGTTCGGCTGCAACAAGCATCGCCGTCACGGCAACGATGACGGCGATGTACATGATGGCGATCTCTTCGGTCATGCCGACAGCGGTGATGATCGAATCGATCGAGAAGACGATGTCGAGCAGCAGGATCTGGAAGATCGCGGCGCCTATCGACATCTTCACGACCTGACCAAGCGGGTCGGCTTCATCGCTATCGGGGTCAACGTTGTGATGGATCTCGCGCGTCGCTTTCCAGACCAGGAACAGGCCGCCGGCGATCAGGATGAGGTCGCGCCACGAAAAGCCGTGGCCGAAAGCGGTGAAGACCGGCTCGGTGAGCTGTACGATGAAGGAGATCGTGGCGAGCAGGATGAGCCGCAGCACGAGCGCGGCGCTGATGCCGAGCCGGCGCGCCGTCTTCTGCTGATGCAGCGGCAGCTTGTTGGTGAGGATCGAGATGAAGATCAGGTTGTCGATGCCGAGCACGACTTCCATGACGACCAGCGTCAGCAGCGCCACCCACGCCGTCGGATTGCTCAGCCAGGCGAAATGCGGCGCCAGGAATTCTATGATCTGCATTTCGCTCCCGCTGTCTGCTCAATGAGTTGAGCGTGACGCAGAGTTAGGAAGCGCCCTGCCGCACGTCAACGTCAACTCCAGAAGGCCGGCACAGTTTCTTCGAGCCGCGGCCCCAGGCGCAGCGGCGCGATCCTGTCGGCGAGTCCTGTTCTGTCGGAGATGTCCACCCCCACCCCGCAAATCGTGGCAGGCCCGCCAGCCGCTTCGAAGCGGCCCTTTGGCACCTTCGAAAGGAAGCGGTTGAGCGGCTCCTCCTTGTCCATCCCGAGCGAGGAATCATAGTCGCCGCACATCCCGGCGTCGGAAATATAGGCCGTGCCGGCGTTGAGGATCTGGTGATCGGCCGTAGGCTGATGCGTATGCGTGCCGACGACGAGGCTCGCGCGGCCATCGACGAAATGTGCGAAGCACATCTTCTCGGAGGTCGCCTCTGCGTGAAAGTCGATGACGACGGCATCGGCCTGCTCGCCCAGCGGGCAGGCCGCCAGCTCCGCCTCGACGCTCTGGAAAGGGTCGTCGAGCTCCGGCATCATGAAAACGCGTCCCATGATGTTGGATACGAAGACGCGCGCCCCGTTCCGGGCCTGGTAGACACCGGAGCCGCGGCCCGGCGTGCCTTTCGGATAGTTGGCGGGCCTGAGAAATCGGTCGGTGCGTTGCGCAAACTCGAGCGCCTCGCGCTGGTCCCAGACATGGTTGCCCGTCGTCACCACGTCGGCCCCTGCAGAAATGGTCTCGCGAAAGATTTCCTCGGTGATGCCGAATCCGCCCGCGGCGTTCTCGCCGTTGACGATCACGAAATCGAGCCTGAAATCCGAGATCAGGCCGGGGAGCTTTTCCCACACCGCCGAACGGCCAGAGCGCCCGACCATATCGCCAAGAAATAGAAGTCTCATTCAGGATCCGTGTCGCGAAAGAGACTTCTTTCAGCCCCAAGACGTGCCGTCAAGCAGCCGGGTACCGAACCGCCGCGGACCGGCATTGAGTCCGTCCCGACCGAGGGTGCAATTTCTCCAACTTTCAATTGAGTACAGTAGCTCCAGATCTACCCTTATTTGATTAGGTGGCTACACCCTCATCTCATTTGAGTCCTGCGACCATAGATTGTTAAATAAGCTCAGTGTTTACCAGAGCTTGGGACAATAAAATGAAGAAGCTGCGCTCCTTGAAACTTCATATCGCAATCGCAATTTGCCTGGCGGGATTCACATTGCCGGCAGCAGCGTTGGGAGTGATACCAGGATCGCCCGGCGGCGGCTCGGCATCGACGCCGGCTCCGATCGCAGGGGCCGGGCTGATCGCCATCGGTGTCGCAGGCGCGGCCATCTACGCGGCCATACGCCGCTTCCGCAAGCCCGACTGAGACCGAGTCACGTCTCGGCCGTCTGCGCTCTGCCATCGGATGGAGGCGCCAGGGAAGGTTGCGCACTCATGTCAGGTCCAGTTGCAGCAAACACGGCGGCGCAAATGCAACAACGCGCCGCCAGCCGAGTGGGGCCGATCGAGCGGGGAAGGCTCTTCGCAGGGCTGGCGCTTATCGGCTACGCGAACGGTATCTCGCACCGGGTCATCTGGGCGCTTCGCGAGGACCCGGGTCGCTCCTTTCTCCACGCCTTCGACATCGGCGCGGTCGTGTGGATCGCCCTTTTTGCATCTGTCTATATGCTTGTTCGCCAGCGGGAGCAGGCAGCCTCACCTAACGACATGCTCGCGGCCGGCCTGGCATTCGCAACCTTTCTGGCGCCTGCGCCGCCGCTCTCCTGGCTCGGCCTGTCGGGATTGAGCATCTATATCGCCCTCACGTCGCCACCCGGCTCGGCTTCCCGGCGCGGCGCCTGGATCCTGCTTGCGCTGACGGTGCCGATGTTCTGGAGCCGAATGCTGTTTCTGCTGATGAGCGACACCATCCTGCGCTTCGATGCGGTTCTGGTGGGGCTGATCCTCGGCACCGGCCGTTCCGGCAACGCAATCGCTTTCGCCGACGGTTGGGGCTACTTCTACATCGCCCCGCCATGCTCCTCGCTTGCCAATGTCTCGCTCGCCCTGCTCTGCTGGGTACTGGTGACGCAAGCGCTCGGGCGCCCGAATCCTGCCACGCGCTACTGTGTTCTGGCAGTGGTGTCTGTGATCGTCATCAATGTCATGCGTCAGGTGCTCACCGGGCTATCTCACGACAATTACGCGCTCCTCCACGGAGAGGCTGGCAACCTGATCCTGGGCTGGCTCATTTTTGCCGTTACCTTGGCGATCTGTCTCTGGGGTGCGACACGCGGGGGACGGCATGCCGTCGCTGCATCCAACTGAGGCAGGCATCACCTTGGCGCTGGCATTGACGCTCGCCATCAAGATCGCCTTCGCTCCCCAGGCTACCCCGGCGGCCGTGCCAAGCCAATGGGAGGCACCGGTTGTGACCTTTCTCCAGCATCAGGGCTTTGCCGTCGGCGCGCCATTGCCGGACATCGATCCTGCCATGCTACCTGCCATGAAAGCCGGCTGCAGCCTGAAGGTAACACAGGTATCCCCCACCGGATGGCACCGAGACGTGCTTGCCAGTCTTGCCCGCCCTGGCGAGCAGGTGGCATTCGTCTTCGACGACAAGGTGTTTTCCACCCAGCCGGTTTGGAAGACCTTCTTTGACGAAAATCGGCGTCGCCTGCTCACCTATGCCGGCTTGCATCCGACCGAACGGCCGCTATTGGGCGTTATCGCTTCACCTGGTTGCGCGCTGAAGGAGCTGCCGTGGGGCGAGATCGCAGATCTCGGCTGATCCGCGGTGCAGCCATCAGATTTGCGGCCCGAACCTCCGCAGCCCGCTTTCGGTCAGGATTTCCGGGATTATTACATCGTGCCATTCGTTCGGCACCAGCGGCACTTCCTGGCAATCGAAGGCAATGCCGACAAGGCGCGGTGCGCGGCCGGCATCCTGCAGCCTGGCGATGGCTCGGTCGTAATAGCCGGCGCCATAACCTATTCTGTGGCCACGCCGGTCGAAGGCGGCCAGCGGCACGAGCATCAGCGAGGGATCGAGCACCTCCGCCTCCGCGCCTGGACCCCTCGTGCCGAAGCCCATCTCGACCATCGGCGCGCCGCGGACGAGCTCGCGAAAGACCATCGTCGTCTTGTCGAGGATTGCCGGCACGCAGAGCCGCGCGCCTTTCTCATTGAGCGCAAACATGAGTGGCCGGATGTCGACCTCGGACCGCATCGGCCAGAAGCCCGAAACGATCTCGCCGGGTTCGACAGTGATCTTCTCCGCTGCCTCTACCATGCCGAGCGAGGCCTCGATGCGCCACCTCTCGTCGAGCGCATCGCGGCGCGCAAGTGCTTCGCGACGCAGCTCCTTCTTCAACGTCCTGGAGTCCCCTTCCATCGCCCTCACTCACCGCAACCGATTCGATATCGCCGACCGTAGCCGAACCCGGAAACTCATACGGAGCCACGGCGCCCAGACGTTATCCCCAAACCGACCCTTGCGGGCAAGGAAGCCGGAAATCAGCGGTCCACTGGTCACGGCCCGAAAGCTTTGCAGGCGATGGCCCGCCTGCCTGCTGGTGGCGATCGACGAAGCCGGGCACGACTCACGTGCCTCGGGGCTCGCTGAAGCAATCCTCGCTGCGACGGATGGGTTCTCTCATCAATAGGTGGGAAAGCGGCGATCCACGACGACCGATGGAGAAGTCGATCCCGGGAACCTACAAAGTAGGTGGGCGCCGTGTGTCCGAACCCACGGGTCCGGCCAGGGACAGCTCCCTTCGAGATCGATAAGGCCCCGGGGAAATGTCTCTCCTGTCGCGAAGCGCAGACCGCCAATGACAATATAGTCGGCCGAGCGGCGTCCCGCCATCCATTTGACCGCGTCCGATTGTTGATTTCTGTCGCTCTATACCCGATTAGGAATCGCATGCGCTTCGAAGGTACGCCGGCCTATGTCGCCGACAAAGATTTGATGGTGGCCGTCAACGCGGCGATCGCGCTGGAACGGCCGCTGCTGGTGAAGGGCGAGCCTGGCACTGGCAAAACTGAGCTTGCCCGGCAGGTCGCGCTCGCACTCGGGCTCGACCTCATCGAATGGAATGTGAAATCGACGACCAAGGCGCAGCAGGGCCTTTATGAATATGATGCGGTGTCCCGGCTGCGCGACAGCCAGCTCGGCGACGCGCGCTTCAACGACATCAAGAACTACATCAAGCGTGGCAAGCTGTGGGACGCCTTCACCTCCGACAGGAAGATGGTGCTCCTGATCGACGAGATCGACAAGGCCGACATCGAGTTCCCGAACGACCTCCTGCAGGAGCTCGACCGCATGGAGTTCTTCGTCTACGAGACCGGCGAGACGATCCGTGCCGCGCACCGGCCGATCGTCATCATCACCTCGAACAATGAGAAGGAGCTGCCTGACGCATTCCTGCGCCGCTCCTTCTTCCACTACATACGTTTTCCCGATGTCGAAACGCTGACCAGGATCGTCGAGGTCCATTATCCCGGCATCAAGCGAGAGCTGGTGCGCGCCGCCCTCACGCAGTTCTACGAGATCCGTGAAGTGCCCGGGCTGAAAAAGAGACCGTCGACGTCCGAAGTGCTCGACTGGATCAGGCTGCTGGTGGTCGACGACGTCGATCCGGCCGACCTGCGGGGCGATCCCAAGAACGCACTGCCGAAGCTGCACGGCGCGCTTTTGAAGAACGAGCAGGACGTGCACCTCTTCGAGCGCCTGGCTTTCATGGCGAGGCGGCAGGGGTAGCTACCGGAGGGTTGGCGCTGGGGACAGTTTGCTTTTTTTCCGCTCGCGCGGACTCCCTGACGACAGCAGCCCTTCTGCGGAAAAAAGTAAACTGTCCCCGGACCCGATCCTTATGCCGTCTTGGCCAGCGCGTTCTCGCTGAGCCAGGTGCCGATCTTGGCGCCGAGGCGGTCGGGCGAGACCGGCTTCGGCAGGTAGTCGTCCATCCCGGCCTCTATGCACTTCTCGCGATCGCCCTTCAGCGCATGGGCTGTGACGCCTACGATTGGCGTGTGCGCACCTGTGGTGCCCTCGATCGTGCGGATGGCACGGGCCGCCTCGTAGCCGTTCATCTCCGGCATGGAAACGTCCATCAGGATGAGCTTCGGCTTCATCGAGCGATACATCTCGACCGCGGTGCGGCCATTGCTGGCGATCTTGTAGCTAAGCCCGAGCCCGTTCAGGATCTGGCCGAAGACGAGCTGGTTCACCTCATTGTCCTCGGCAATCAGTATATCGAGGGAAGCGCTCTGCTGTGCCGGCTGCTGATCGCGCATCTCGGCAGCCGCCGCGGCAACGGCCGGCGGCGGGCGCAGCACGGTGACTGCCGAATTGGCCGGCTCCGGTGCAGGTCGGCCGGAGCCATTGGCCCGAAGCACTTGCGAGCGCGTCTTCTGGATCACCGCGATCACGGTGCCGAGCAGAGCCGAGGAGCGCGCCGGCTTCGTCAGATGCGCAGAAATGCCGTAGTCGATGACCATGCGGCCGAAATCGATCTGATCGACGGAGGTCAAAAGCACGATTGGAATGCCGGCCATGTGCCTGTCCGACGACATTGCTTTGGCGACGTCCGCGCCGTTCATGCCGGGCATCTGATAGTCCAGGATGACGCAGTCGACTCGCGCGCCAAGCTTGGCGGCATGATCGAGGAAGGCAAGCCCGATCGCGCCACTCTCAGCTGCCGCACAGTCGAAGCCCCAGCTTCTGAGCTGTTCGAGCAGGATCTCGCGATTGACCTGGTTGTCATCGATGACGAGCACTCGCGCGCCGGTCACGTCGATAGGAACGATGTGCTCGTCGGCGCTCGCGTCGTGAACCGGAAGCGGCACTGTGAACCAGAAGACCGAGCCGTGGCCGACTTCGCTTTCGACCCCGATCTTGCCGCCCATCATGTCGACGAGCCGCGCCGCGATGGCGAGCCCCAGTCCGGTTCCCTCATGGCGGCGGGTCGAAGAGGAATCGACCTGCGCGAACTTTTCGAACACGCTCTTCAGCTTGTCCGCTGGAATGCCGATGCCTGTGTCCTCGACCCGGACATTGAGATGCGCGACGTCGTCCTGCACCGTCCCGGATACGTCGACCAGCACATGGCCTTTTTCGGTGAACTTGACGGCATTGCCGAGCAGATTGGTGATGATCTGCCGGAAGCGGCCGACATCTCCCACCATATGATGCGGCAGGCGCGGGTCGACGCGGACGATGAGCTCGAGATTCTTCTCCGCAATTCGGGCTGACACCAGCGTCGCCACGTCCTCGACCGCCTCGTCGAGACGGAACGGGTGGGGATCGAGGGTAAGCTGGCCGGCATTTATCTTCGAGAAGTCCAGAATATCGTTGATGATCGTGAGCAGCGCGTTGCCCGACTTCACGATGACCTCGGTGAATGTCCTTTGCCGGGGGCTGAGCTCGGTCTTGGCGAGCAGCTCCGCCATTCCGAGCACGCCGTTCATAGGCGTGCGGATCTCGTGGCTCATATTGGCGAGGAATTCGGACTTGGCGCGGTCGGCGGCCTCAGCCTTCACCAGAAGCGCCGCACATTCCTCGAAGGCACGGCGGATCGCCTTCTCCATCGGCCGGAACACCCAGACGGCGACGCCGCCCAGCGCGACGATGATGAGCCCGCTTGCCCAGGCGAGCAGCCGGTCGCTATACGCCTCGGCCTTGTGGCGTTCGTTTTCGATCGCTGTGCGGGCGCGGATCAGCATCGGCTGCGCGAACAGATCGTTCTGGTTGTGGATCTGGCGCACGCTCCACTCATCAACCTTCGCCGCGCGCGCGAGCACGCCTAGATTGCTGATGATGTCACGTGCCGACCAGAACAGGTCGCCATTGACCGACGAGGCGTCGATCTCGGTGATGGCGACCTTCGAGAGCCTCGGCCTGAGCGCGCCGAGCGTCGCTTCCATCTCCCATATTTCGGCATCGAGACGTTCGGCATGACCACGCGCCGCCGCGCCGAGCTCGGCGCTGGTTTCAGGCGACCAGATATGCGTGGTCTGCTCGGCAAAGCTCGCGGCTGCCTTCAAGTCGCGCATGAGCTGCATAAGCTCCGCGCCGAACGCGTCGATGCTGTGCCGATAGCTATTCGCCTTGTTGAGCGCAAAGATGATGGCACACGAGGCCAGCGCAAAGATCAGAATGCCCGAAAGATATCGTATCCGTATGGAACGGATGAAAAGAGCATAGTTCGGCACGCGTGCACCCCGGACACTCGAACGCTTTTTACCGGGGCGGATTACGCGTTATTTGCATTAATATTCCGTTCAGCCGGGCGGCAAAGAGTACTTTTGCCGTCAACAAACAATCATCGCCTGCGATCGGCGACGAATGCGGCTGCCGCACGCAGCATGAAGGCGCGCTCGCCATATGGTTCGAGCAGCGCCTGTGCCTGCTCGACCAGACCGAAAAGCTGGCGTTTTGCCCAATCGGCGCCGTGCAGTGCGGCAAGCGTCGCCTTGCCGGCCGCAGCGTCCTTGCCGGTCGCCTTGCCCATGGTTACGGCATCGGCCGAGAGGTCCAGCAGGTCGTCGGCAAGCTGGAAGGCAAGCCCGATCGCGCTGCCGAATTCGGCGAGCCGCTCACGATCGGCGATCTCGGCGCCGCCGGCGATCGCGCCCGCCTCACAGGCGTAGCGGATCAAGGCGCCGGTCTTCATTGCCTGCAATGTGATGATGCCAGCCTCGTCCGGCTGCGATTTCTCCGCCGCCAAGTCCAGCGCCTGGCCGCCCGCCATCCCGCCGATGCCTGCGGCCCTGGCAAGTCCGGCGACGAGCTCCAGCCGTGCCGCAGCCGGGATTCGGCTCTCCCCGGTAGCCAGGAGATCGAAGGCGTAAGTCAGAAGTGCGTCGCCCGCCAAGATGGCGGTCGCCTCGTCGAAAGCCTTGTGGACCGTCGGCTGGCCGCGGCGCAGGTCGTCGTCGTCCATCGCCGGCAGGTCGTCATGGATCAGCGAATAGCAGTGCACGCATTCAAGCGCTGCAGCTATCGTCAGCGCATCTGCCGGATCGACGTCGAAGAGCGCGGCGCTCTCCATCACAAGGAAGGGCCTGAGCCTCTTGCCGCCGTTGAGCACGCCGTGGCGCATTGCTGCGAGCAAGCCTGCCGGGCGCGCGATCTCGCCGTCCCGGACGCGCTCGTCTAGCAGCCGATCGAGCAGCGCTCCCACCTTCGCCGCGCACCCGGCGAGCACCGTCTCGAAATCTGGACTGTCGAGCTCGTACATCTGCCGACAATCAATCTGCGGCGTGAATTTTCAGTGCGGCAGTTTCCGCGGACACCTCACGCACCGCCTTTTCTGCCTCCCCCGGAAGATTTTCGAGGCTGCATCCGAAGGGAACCGGAAGCGACAGATGCTTCTCCGCATCGTCGTCCCATTCGAGCAGCACGAAGGAACGTTTCCTCCTCAAATCGTGATTGAGACCCACAATGGTTGCGCTTCGGGCCGTATCACCTGCCATCATAGCCTCCTTGCCGCATGCAAGCATGGCATACAGGAGTTCGAGTTGCGAGGCGACCACCGTTCAGGACTTGTCAAAATCAAACCGACTTGCTCACTGGAGGTATTCATTCCGTTGCACAAGGCCTTCCGCGCGTCTATGCCAACGGGGAGGAGCGGTGACAGGGGGTGCATGGCGCGTTGACCGAGCCGATCGCAGAGCCAGAGGTGGAAAGTCCGGCCATGCCGGGTAGGAAGAGGGGCATCAGCCGCGCCGGGGCTCGATTCTGGTTCCGCCGCATCTTTCTCGGCCTCATCGTGCTGGGCGCGATTCCCGCCGTGCTTACATTCGTCTATGCGCCCTCCTTCGTGCACCCGATATCCACGCTGATGATGAAAAATCTCGTCACGTTTACCGGCTATGATCGGCGTTGGGTCTCACTCGACGATGTCGCTCCGGTGCTGGTGAAGTCGGTAGTCATGTCGGAGGACGGCCAGTTCTGCTACCATCGCGGCATCGACTGGGGCGAGCTCAACGGGGTCATCGACGATGCGCTTGCCGGCGAGCTGACGCGCGGAGCGTCGACCATCACCATGCAGACGGTGAAGAACCTGTATCTCTGGCAACGCCCGCTGGGCACCGTCCGCAAGGTGCTGGAGCTGCCGCTGGCCGTCTATTTCGACGCGGTGCTCTCGAAGAGGCGGATCATCGAGATCTATCTGAACATCGCCGAGTGGGGGCCGAACGTCTACGGCATCGAAGCAGCCGCACAATTTCATTTCGGCAAATCGGCGAAATCACTCTCCACCCGCCAGGCCGCGCTGCTGGCCGTGACACTGCCAAACCCGATCGATCGCGACCCCGCGCATCCCGGCCCCGGCCTGCGAAGGCTGGCCTCGATCATCCAAAGGCGTGCCGCTCTCGGCGAGGGCCATGTGAAGTGCCTGGACTAGAGCATTTTGCAGCCAAGTGGAATCACTTGGCGTTGCACAAATGCGGCAAAAACAAACAGATAGAGCGGCAGCCCGGATTTATCCGGGCGTCAGCCGCTCTAGGAAGCGTCGCTGCCGCAAAAAATTTGGGCGGCGACGCTGGTCAAAAGCCAGGCGAGCGTGTATAGGCACGCCCACTTTCAGACCATGGTCCGGGATGACAGGCCCTTCGAGCCAGGGCATGCCGGGCTTTTGACCGTTGTTCGAGTGGAGCAATCCCATGGCAGTGCCAAAACGAAAGACTTCCCCGGCGAAGCGCGGCATGCGCCGCTCGGCCGACGCGCTGAAGGCGCCATCCTACGTCGAGGACAAGAATTCCGGCGAGATGCGTCGCCCTCATCATATCGACCTGAAGACCGGAATGTACCGCGGTCGTCAGGTGCTGGAGCCGAAGGAGCGCTGAGCCGCGCCTTCGATCGATAGGGAAATACGATGAGGCCGGCCATGTGCCGGTCTTTTTCGTTCCCCGCCAGAACTGCCGCAAACCGGATCAACACGATGCTCGGCAGCATTCCGCTCCTTATCATCCCTTTCATCCTATACAATATCGGCATCACCGGCGTGATCGGCGAAGTCGGCGGCACTCCGTGGAGGGAGGAACTCTTCTCCTTCCAGATGATGTCGGGCGGCGTCTTCACCATGACGCTTGGCGACGCGCTGATTGTGCTGGCCTTGGTGCTGCTCTTCGTCGAGGTCATAAAATCCACCCGTGCGGCCCGCGCGTCGATCCTCGATCATCTGCTCTCGACTTTCGTCTTCATCGCGTTTTTGGTCGAGTTCCTGCTGGTCAAGGATGCAGCGCACTCGGTGTTCTTCACGTTGATGGTCATCGCCCTTGTCGACGTTCTGGCGGGCTTCTCGGTTTCGCTGCGCGCCGCCGAGCGCGACGTCAGCATCGAGGGCTAGCCACCGGCGCAGGCGCCATGCCGGGGCGAGCGCTCGGGGCCGGGCGCATCGGACCGGAAACGCGCAGTGGTCTTCGACAGTCCAAACAAAGACGTGAGCGGCGTCGCGATCCAACTCGAACGCACCCGCTCACATCTGGCGTGGCGTGAAATTTCCTTTAACATCGCAAGGATAAGCGACCCGCGGGGAAAAGATGCGCCGTTTCGATCAACCAGGCCGTTCGCCCGTCTATGCCGAGAACGGGATGGCGGCGACCTCGCATCCCCTCGCCACGATGACGGCGATCGACATATTGAAGCGGGGCGGCAATGCCGTCGATGCGGCGATTGCAGCGTCAGCGACGCTCTGCGTGGTCGAGCCGCATATGACAGGGATCGGCGGCGACTGCTTTGCGATCGTGACGGAGCCGGACGGGAGCATCCACGGGCTGAACGGCTCGGGCCGCGCCGCGGCTGCCGTCGATGCGGACTGGTATCGTGCCCGGGGCTTCCGGGAAATTCCAGAGAGCGGGCCGCATCCGATCACAGTGCCTGGCGCGATCAAGGCCTGGGAGACGCTGCTTGCCCGGCTCGGCACAATGCCCTTCGAGGCTCTCTTTGCCGATGCTATCCGGTTTGCGGAGCACGGCTTTCCGGTTCATCCGCGGGTCGGCTGGGACTGGGCGCGCCATGCCGCGGCGCTTGCCGCCGACGAGGGCGGCAGGCTGCATTATCTGGTTGATGGACGCGCGCCTGCCATCGGCTCGCGCCATCGCCAGCCAGCGATGGCGGCGACGTTGAGGTCGATCGCCCGCGACGGCTCGCAAATCTTCTACGAAGGCGCCATCGCCCGCGAGATTGCCGCAACCGTCCAGAAGCGTGGCGGCTTCCTCACCGAGGCCGACCTCGCCGCCGCCTCGGCCGACTGGGTCGAGCCGGTGTCGGCGCGCTTCGCCGGTCACGAAGTGCTCGAAATCCCGCCGAACGGCCAGGGCATCACGGCGCTGATCATGTTCCGGCTCCTGTCCATGCTCGAGCCTGCTTCCGATCCGGATAGCGCCGAGCGCTACCATCTCGAGATCGAAGCCGGACGGCTCGCCTATGCGGTGCGCGACCACATGGTTGCCGATCCGGCGACCATGGTCGTGTCTCCGGCCGAACTTCTGTCTGACCGTTTCATCGAACAACTCGCAGGCCGGATCGATCGCCGCCGCCGCAATCCCGACGTGACGCTGCCGGCAATCCCCAACTCGGATACGATCTACCTGACCGTGGTCGATCGCGAGCGGCGCGCAGTGTCCTTCATCAACTCCACCTACGACGCTTTCGGCTCGATGATCGTCACCCCGGTCTCCGGTATTGCATTGCAGAACCGCGGCGCCTGCTTCTCGCTGGCCAAGGGCCACCCGAACGAGATCGGTCCCGGCAAGCGCCCCATGCACACCATCATCCCGGCCATGGCATTGAAGGACGGGGCCGCGGCAGTTTCCTTCGGCGTGATGGGCGGAGCCTTCCAGCCCGCGGGCCACGTCCACGTCTTCTCGAACCTTGTGGTTCACGGCATGGACCCCCAGGAAGCTATCGACCACCCGCGCTTGTTCTGGGGCGACGACGGCGTGCTTGAGGCCGAGCCCGGCACATCCGAAGGCGTGCGCGGCGATCTGATCGACAAAGGGCATCAGCTTCGCGATGCCGCGCGTCCGCACGGTGGCAGCCAGATGATCGTCATCGACCGTAACAGCGGTTTTCTGATCGGGGGCTCGGATCCGAGGAAGGACGGATTGGCGGCGGGATGGTAGGCAGTAGGGCAGTAGGGCAGTAGAAATGGTCCATGCCGGCTTGTACCTGCAAGTCATTTCTTACCGCCGCCGACGACTGAGGAGATTTGCTCTAAACCCCTACTGCCTTATTGCCCTACTGCCTTACTTTTCACCCCATCGAATCGATTTTGCGCTGCATGGCAGCGATCTGCGCCTTCAGTTCCTTGAGCTCGTCGGATTTTTCGTTGGTCTTGGGCTGCTCAGGCTCTGAACCCTGGGGCGCATTCGGGAACGGCGTGAAAAGGCGCATGGCGTTCTGGAACATCTCGATATTGCGGCGCGCCTGATCCTCGATCGCCTTCATCGGAGTCGCGATCTTCATCATCTCCATCGGCGACTTGCCGATGCTTGCCTTCAGCTGTTCGCGGAATCGCTCCTGTTCTTTTGAAAAGGCGATCATCGACTGCTCGAGGAAGCTCGGCACGATCATCTGCATCTGGTCGCCATAGAAAGAGATCAGCTGGCGCAGGAACGATATGGGCAGCATGTTCTGCCCATCCTTGTTCTCGAGCTCGAAGATGATCTGGGTAAGCACCGAGTGGGTGATATCCTCGCCGGTCTTGGCGTCCTGTACGCTGAAATCCTCCCCCTTCTTCACCATCTCGGCGAGATCCTCGAGCGTCACATACGTGCTCGTTCCCGTATTGTAGAGGCGGCGGTTGGCGTATTTTTTTATGACGACCGGTTCGTCTTTTGCAGGCATCCAGTATCCTCCCAGGACCTCGGCTTTTGCGTAAGCGGCCGGTAACGAATAGTGCCGTTTCGTGAGGATATGCGCAAAATCGCTGCAATTGAAAGTGAATTGTGCAGTGCGGCAAGCCCGACCATGGCGCAGATCACGCTATTTCGCGTTCTTGTGTAGCGCGAAAGCCGTTATCCTGCTTTCCTGCCCCTGATCTTCGATTTGACTCAAGTCGTGGAACGGGCAAGAAACATCTACCAGACACTCCTTATATAGGGGTGTCTTACCCGCATCCCTGGAGACCACGATGTCCATTTCCAAAGCAATTGTCGTAGCAAGTGCCGCGCGCACGCCGGTCGGCTCCTTCAGCGGCTCCTTCGCCAATACGCCGGCGCATGAGCTCGGTGCGGTCGTCATCAAGGAAGTGCTTGCGCGCGCGGGCGTTGAGGCCGCCGAGGTGGAGGAGGTGATCCTCGGCCAGGTGCTCACTGCCGGCCAGGGCCAGAACCCGGCGCGACAAGCTTCGATCGGCGCCGGCCTTCCCAAGGAAACGACCGCCTGGGGCATAAACCAGGTCTGCGGTTCGGGCCTGCGCGCAATTGCGCTGGGCATGCAGCAGATCGCGACTGGCGACGCCAAGGTCATCGTGGCGGGCGGGCAGGAATCGATGTCGCTCTCGCCGCACTGCCAGCATCTGCGCTCCGGGACGAAAATGGGGGACCTGAAGCTCATCGACACTATGATCAAGGACGGGCTCTGGGACGCCTTCAACGGCTACCACATGGGCATCACGGCGGAGAACGTCGCCCGCCAGTTCCAGATCACCCGCGAAGCGCAGGACGAATTCGCGCTCGCGTCGCAGAACAAGGCGGAGGCAGCGCAGAAGGCCGGCAAGTTCAAGGATGAAATCGTGCCGGTGACCGTCAGGGGGCGCAAGGACGACGTCGTCGTCGACCAGGACGAATACATCCGTCATGGCGCCACGATCGAGGCCATGCAGAAGCTCAGGCCCGCTTTCGACAAGGAGGGGACGGTGACGGCCGGCAACGCCTCCGGCATCAACGACGGCGCCGCGGCGGTCGTGCTCATGACGGAAGAGGAGGCAGTCCGCCGCGGGTTGAAGCCGCTGGTGCGCATCGCCTCCTGGGCGACGGCCGGGGTCGATCCGCAGATCATGGGCACCGGCCCGATCCCGGCCTCGCGCAAGGCTCTGGAGAAAGCGGGCTGGAAGGTTGGCGACCTCGATCTGGTCGAAGCAAACGAGGCGTTCGCCGCTCAGGCCTGCGCGGTGAACAAGGAACTGGGCTGGAACCCCGAGATCGTGAACGTCAATGGCGGCGCTATCGCCATCGGCCATCCGATCGGCGCATCGGGTGCCCGCATCCTCAACACGCTGGTCTACGAAATGAAGCGGCGCGGCGCGAAAAAGGGGCTCGCGACGCTCTGCATCGGCGGCGGCATGGGCGTTGCAATGTGCCTAGAGGCTCTGCAGTAAAGGAGGTCGAGACGGGCGTCGCGATCAGCTCAGAGGCGGGAAGCGGCATGGGAAAATCGGTTTACGGCAGCGCCGTCATGGCAGCCTGCGGTCTTGCCGCCGCTTCCGTTCTCGTCTGGCCCATGCCTTCGGCGGCGCAGCAGGTCGACTCGGCTGCGCTTACCGAATGCCTCGTCGCCAAGACGGCCCAAAATCACATTGATGCGATGAAGCGACTGATGATCAGCGCCCTTCAGGACGACAGCGAAAAGCTGAGAGCCGAAGCGACGAGCTACGGCAGCATCATCGTCCAGCTTGCAATCGACAACTGCAACATCCCTGCCTCACAGCTGACAGATCCGGCGGTCGACGACACCATCGCCAGATATGGCGAGAAGATCGGCGAAAAGATCATGACGGACGCTTTCACCAGGATAAAATGACGTAGAGCAACGGGAGGACAACATGGCGCGAGTGGCTCTCGTGACTGGCGGGTCACGCGGCATCGGCGCGGCCATATCGGTGGCGCTGAAGAATGCGGGCTACAACGTAGCCGCGAACTATGCCGGCAATGACGAGGTTGCGGCGAAGTTCAAGGTCGAGACAGGCATTCCCGTCTACAAATGGTCGGTGGCCGACTACGAGGCTTGCGCGGCGGGCATCAGGCAAGTGGAGGCCGACCTGGGCCCGGTCGACATCCTCGTGAACAATGCCGGCATCACCCGCGACGCAATGTTCCACAAGATGACGCGCGAGCAGTGGAAAGAGGTTATCGAGACCAACCTCTCCGGCGTCTTCAACATGACGCACCCCGTCTGGGGCGGCATGCGCGAGCGCAAGTTCGGGCGTGTCATCATCATCTCTTCCATCAATGGCCAGAAAGGCCAGGCGGGCCAAACCAACTACTCGGCCTCGAAAGCCGGCGACATCGGATTCACGAAAGCGCTCGCCCAGGAAGGTGCGCGCGCGGGCATTACCGTCAACGTCATCTGTCCGGGCTATATCGCGACCGACATGGTCATGGCAGTGCCTGAGAAGGTGCGCGAGCAGATCGTCGCTCAGATCCCGACGGGCCGGCTGGGCAAGCCGGAAGAGGTGGGGCGCTGCGTCGTCTTCCTCGCCTCGGATGAGGCCGGCTTCATCACCGGCTCGACGATTACCGCCAATGGTGGGCAGTACATCGTCTGAACGGCTAGCGGCATAGAGAACGAACGGCGCCGTCTGGCGCCGTTTTCTTTTGCGCGAGAGTCCCGTTTCGGCACGAAATCGTTAACGACGGATTTCGCATTCCTGTGGACAAGGCCGGAGCAAACTGTGAACCGTCGGTGGACGAGCTGTGCACGGCACAAGATATAGCCGTGAACGAAAAGAGAAATCGCTGCCGTGAGTGATTCGTCGCTGATTCGTTCCGCCTTTGATCGAAGCGTTAACACAGGCCCGCGAAACCGGGGCCGCCTTATTCACAGATGATTAACTTTCGTCAATGAAATCATAATTTTAGATGAAGGCGACCGGCGATGGCCGAGACCGCCGACGCAATGGTTAACGCCGGTGCGAAAAATCGCATCGACTCAACTGTTAGCCGATTCAGCATGTGGTGAGGTTTATCCACAGCCCAACTAGATATTGCGGTGAACAAAACCTGAATCCGAACGAGTCAGTGATTCGTCGCCGATTCGTTCCAGACTCGTTCCGGCGGTTAACGGGGCAACGTTTCTCGCGCGGCGTGTGAGGAATTCCGCTTGGGTTGATCGCCCAATTTCCTGTAAGTGTCGCGCCTTCGGAAGTCGCTTGCGTCGAACGCCAGCCGACCCCATCTGCGGATGATCAAGCCGAAAAGGCCATCGAAGCTTCTTCATGAATATTCAATCAAAAAGCGCCGAAGCCCTCGTCCTCTCGGGCCGCGACGTCACGGCAGTGCTCGGCCCCACCAACACCGGCAAGACCCACCTCGCCATCGAACGAATGGTGGCGCATGAGAGCGGGGTGATCGGGCTGCCGCTTCGGCTGCTCGCGCGCGAGGTCTATGGTCGCGTTTGCGAAAAAGTAGGCGCGTCGAAGGTGGCGCTGATCACCGGCGAGGAGAAGATCGTGCCGGCAGGTGCAAGGTACTCGGTCTGCACCGTCGAGGCGATGCCGCGCGAGACTGATGCCGCCTTCGTAGCAATCGACGAGGTGCAACTCGCTGCAGACCTTGAGCGGGGTCACATCTTCACCGACCGAATCCTGCATCTGCGCGGTGGTCAGGAGACGCTGCTGCTTGGCGCGGCGACCGTGCGGGGTATCCTCGAGCGGCTGCTCAAGGGCATCTCGGTCGTCACGCGTCCACGCTTGTCGCATCTTGCCTATGCCGGCGAGAAGAAGCTCACCCGCCTGCCGCGCCGCAGCGCCATTGTCGCCTTCTCGGCTGACGAAGTTTACGGCATCGCCGAATTGATCCGCCGCCAGCGCGGCGGAGCGGCCGTCGTGCTCGGCGCGCTTTCGCCACGCACCCGCAACGCCCAGGTAGCGCTCTATCAGTCCGGCGATGTCGACTACCTCGTGGCGACCGACGCGATCGGCATGGGTCTCAACCTCGATGTGGACCATGTTGCCTTCGCCCAAAAGAGGAAATTCGACGGCTATCAGTTCCGGGATCTCTCGGCAGCCGAGCTCGGCCAGATCGCCGGCCGCGCGGGGCGGCACGTGCGCGACGGCACTTTCGGGGTCACCGGTCAAGTCGATCCTTTCCCAGACGACCTTGTCGCCAAGATCGAAGGCCATGATTTCGAGCCGGTGAAGGTTCTGCAGTGGCGCACCGCCTCCTTCGACTTCTCCAGCCTCGAAGCCCTGCGCCGCTCGATCGAGATGCCCTCCCCGATCGACGGGCTCACCAGGGCACTTCCCGCTGTGGACCAGCAGGCGCTCGAACGGCTCGCTCACGATCCCGAGATCAGCGATCTCGCCACCTCACGCGAGCGGGTAGCGCTTCTGTGGGAAGCCTGCGCGCTGCCGGACTACCGCAAGATAGCGCCGGCGCAGCATGCCGACCTCATCGCATCGATCTATACTGACCTTGTTCGGCTCGGCCATGTCGACGAAAGTTACATGGCCGAACAGGTAAGGCGCGCCGATTCCACCGATGGCGATATCGATACGCTGTCGCACCGGATTGCGCAGATCCGTACGTGGACTTTCGTCTCGAACCGGCCCGGCTGGCTTGCCGATCCGGCACACTGGCAAGAAAAAACGCGTGAGATCGAGGACAGGTTGTCGGATGCGCTGCACGAGCGGTTGACGAAACGGTTCGTAGATCGCAGGACTTCCGTGCTCATGCGGCACCTTAGAGAGAATACGATGTCAGAAGCCGAAATCAGTCCCGCCGGCGCAGTGCTGGTCGAAGGGCATCACGTCGGCGAATTGCAGGGCTTTCGCTTCACGGCCGACCAGTCGGCTGGCGGTGAGGACGCCAAGGCGGTCAAAGCCGCCGCGCAAAAAGCGCTGGCGGCCGAGTTCGAGGCGCGTGCGGAGCGGTTCGCGGCTAGCGCAAACGGCGATATCGCGCTCGGCTCGGATGGAGTCCTGCGCTGGATCGGTGCGCCGATAGGCACGGTGGTTTCCAGCGACGACGTGCTGAAACCGCGCGTGGTGCTGCTCGCCGACGAACAGCTCACCGGTCCTGCGCGCGACAAGGTCGCAGCGCGGGCCGACCGCTATGTCGAATACCAGATCAATTCGCTGCTCAAGCCTCTGGTTGATCTGAAAAGCGCAGAAACGCTTTCCGGGATCGGCCGGGGGATTGCCTTCCAGCTGGTCGAGAATTTCGGCACGCTGAACCGCCGCGATATCGCCGACCAGGTCAGGTCGCTCGACCAGGAAGGGCGCGCCGCGCTCAGGCGCCTCGGCGTGCGGTTCGGCGCCTATCATATATTCATTCCCGCGCTGCTGAAGCCGGCGCCTGCCGGGCTCATCACGCTGCTCTGGGCGCTAAGCAACGACGGCAAGGACAAGCCTGGATTTGGAGACGTGGTCAACCTGCTGGCCGCCGGTCGCACCTCTGTCGTCGTCGACACAACCTTCGACCGCACATTTTATAAGCTCGCCGGCTTCCGTGTGCTTGGCCGGCGCGCCGTGCGCGTCGACATATTGGAGCGCCTTGCGGATCTGATTCGGCCGACGCTCGCCTGGAGGCCCGGACAGGGCCAGCGTCCCGACGGCGCCTTCGACGGCAGCAGTTTCACGGTCACGCCACCAATGATGTCAATCCTTGGCGCGACCGCCGACGATATGGAAGAGGTCTTGAAGGGGCTCGGCTATCGCGCCGACGCAAAGCCTGCTGCCGAGGTGAAAGCGAAGCTGGCCGCCCTCGACGAGGCGGCGCGCGCTGCCGCCGAGGCTGCAAGGGCCGCGGCGGAAGCCGCCGCCAAGGCGGAAACCGAGGCGGCCGCCCGGGCGGAGGCGGAACAGGCGGCCGCGCTGCAAGCCGAGGCGGCCGAGGGCGAAGATGCTGCGCTGGCCGGCGAAGGGGAACATATCCCGGCGCCACAAACCGGACCGATCACCGAGGAAATGGTGCAGCACGACACGGAGCCTTTCGACAGACCGGAGCTGGCCGAGCCGCCGCATCATGATCATGCCGGCGAAGCGCTCACGGTACCGGAAAGCTTCATCAGCCACGCTCATCCTGAAGAGGCTGCAGAGCTGCAGGCCGAGGCAGCCGAGGGTGAGGATGCCGCGCTCGAGGGAGCAGACGGTTTCGCGGCCCCCTCGCGGGAAGATCGCGTGCCGGCGCAAGGGATCGGGGCCGCAGGCCCTGATCTAGCCGCTCCATCTCCTGCCGCTTCGGTGGATCAGCATGTGCTGGAGGCCGATGCGGGCGAGGTTGTCTCCGCAGAGAACAGCAGCGCCGCTGCAGTACCCGCCGAACCGGTCGAAGAGCCCAAGCCGATCCTGATCTGGCGGCCCGGCCGTTTCGAGCGGCCCTCCCATCGCCAGGAAAAGCGCGGCCGCGGTCATGGCCGCTCGGCCGAGATGCGCGGCCGCGATACGAGCCGTCATGGCGAAGCGCCATCTGCCGATGGCGCCCGTCAAACGCAGCCGGGCCGGCGAGACGGACGCCCGCAACGTGAACGGGACGATGGCGGCAAGGAACGCTTCGATCGCAAGTTCGGCAAGGAGGGCCGGCGCACCGGCGACCGCCGCGAAGGCGAGCGCCGGGATGACGAGCGCAGGGGCAAGGAAGGGTTTGCTGGGCGCAACAAGAATACTCGCAATGCCGGCGAGCGCGGCAAGACGTGGTCGACCGACAAGCGCGAGGAACGTAGCCCGCGCTTTGATCCCGATTCACCTTTCGCCAAACTCGCCGCTTTGCGCGACCAGCTCAAGAAATAGGTGGCTCCTGGCCAGATGAGTGGCGAAGAACGCCAGCGCATCGACAAATGGCTGTTTTTTGCACGCGTCGTCAAATCGCGCTCTCTGGCGGCGAAGCTGGTTCAGGCGGGGCGCGTACGCGTCAATCGCGACAAGGTCGAGCAGGCCGCACACGGCGTGAAGCCGGGCGACGTGCTGACCATCACGCTCGACCGGCGCGTCCTGGTCTATCGCGTCACCGCCTGCGGAACTCGCCGCGGTCCGGCCGAGGAGGCGCGCCGGCTGTATGAGGATGTCAGCCCGCCGGCCGCCGATCGATCAGCCCCTCCGGATGCCACCCCGCCGCTGCGCGAAAGCGGTTCCGGCAGGCCGACGAAGAAGGAACGGCGCCAGACGGACAGGCTCCTTCCCGACGATTGATGGCGGGCAAGGCCGATCGGCCTGCGGCATGATCCCGGAAGTTGCAGATCCGATCATGCCCACAAAAGCTGGAGCGCGATAAATGGCTCTGTTCCATTCATCGCGCTCTGGTCGATTTCTTAGGTGATCATGTCGCGGCAAAGACGTTCTTCCATTGGCTGATAGGGCAGGATCACTGCCCTTGCCATCAACCGGCAAAGTCGCTACCTCACGCGCGACCGAGACCGGATACGGACTGCCTGGGAGCATTCCCCATGACCTACGTCGTCACCGACAACTGCATCAAGTGCAAGTACATGGACTGCGTAGAGGTTTGCCCGGTCGACTGTTTCTACGAAGGCGAGAACATGCTCGTCATCCATCCGGACGAATGCATTGATTGTGGCGTGTGTGAGCCCGAGTGCCCGGCCGATGCGATCAAGCCGGACACCGAGCCCGGACTTGAGAAGTGGCTGCAGATCAATTCCGAATACGCCGAGAAATGGCCGAACATCGCATCGAAGAAGGAGCCGCCGGCCGACGCCAAGGAATATGACGGCGTGGAAGGTAAATTCGAGAAATTCTTCTCCGAGAAGCCTGGAGAAGGCGACTGACACACGACCGCTGGTAGAACAGCTACCACCTGAATTTGCTACTCGCGTTAAGCGTCGGTCGCGCCGCGAGACGTGCTGCTTTCGTTTCCACAAGCAAATTGTTGATTCTTCCACCTTTTTGTGGTAGAAGTCTGAAACCTGCCAGTGGCACAGCATCGATTCAGGGCGCGGAAGCGTTATTCATTGCAAAGCGAAGTTCTCGTTCGGGACCAGGGCAACCTGAGCCGGTTGCGTCTTTTTTGTAGCTGGCCGGCTCAAGATTCTCCGAGGCTCTTCGCGTGCCTTGCGGCATTGATCGGGGCCGTCTGACGGCCCATTAGTTCCGTCGGCTGGGAGTGCCGGCGGCTGAACAGGAGTACAGGGCGTAATGGCAATTCAGCAGAAAAAGTCGGCGCAGCGTCATGGCTTTAAGACCGGCGAGTTCATCGTTTATCCGGCGCATGGCGTCGGCCAGATCGTGGCCATCGACGAGCAGGTAGTGGCGGGCCATTCGCTCGAGTTGTTCGTCATCGATTTCCAGAAGGACAAGATGCGGCTCAAGGTGCCGGTGGCAAAGGCGACCTCGATCGGCATGCGCAAGCTGTCCGAGACCGATTATGTCGACCGTGCGTTGAAAGTCGTGCAGGGCCGCGCACGCGTCAAGCGCACCATGTGGTCGCGCCGCGCGCAGGAATATGATGCCAAGATCAACTCCGGTGACCTGATCTCGATCTCGGAAGTCGTACGTGATCTCTATCGCGCCGACAACCAGCCCGAGCAGTCCTACTCCGAGCGCCAGCTCTACGAGGCTGCCCTCGACCGCATGGCGCGCGAAATCGCTGCCGTGAACAAGATGTCGGAGACCGAGGCGGTTCGCCTGATCGAGGTCAATCTCAACAAGGGCCCGCGTCGTGGCGCCAAGGCCGACAACGAAGAGACGGAGCAGGAAGAGGCGGCGTAAGCAAGGGCCTCTCTTCGGCACTACGCGTTCGAGACCCGGCCACCGCGCCGGGTCTCTGCTTTTAGGGCCCAGGAATCGGACTCCTCCAAGGGCTTCAAAATAGCGGCACTAATCCGAAAGTCCTATCCGGAGCTTGGAACGATTTCCCTCCGCAAGCGTTCGGGATTCAGCAGGGTTGCGTTCCGGCGTCGGACCCAGGTCCAGCCGAAGGATGTGACTTGCGATAGCCTTAGTTATTCTCATCTCGCAAAATCGGGGGTTCTCGATGAGGGACGACCTGGCCAAGCGAAGCTTGATCCGCGCTGCTTTGGCAGCGCCTTACCTGGACAGGGAGGAGGAACGGGACCTTGCCGTGCGATGGAAGGAAGACGGCGACCAGCAGGCGCTGAACCGTATTGCCACAGCCCATATGAGGCTGGTGATCTCCATGGCGGCCAAGTTCCGTCATTTCGGCTTGCCGATCGGTGATTTGATCCAGGAGGGCCATGTCGGCCTGCTCGAGGCGGCCGCACGGTTCGAGCCGGAGCGAGAGGTCCGCTTCTCAACCTATGCCACATGGTGGATCAGGGCCTCGATCCAGGATTATATCCTGCGCAACTGGTCGATTGTGCGCGGTGGCACCAGCTCGGCCCAGAAAGCCCTGTTCTTCAACCTGCGCCGTCTGCGGGCACGGCTTGCGCGGGGGCCGGAAACGCGTTCTTCGACATCGTTGTACGAGGAGATATCGACCACCCTCGGCGTCCCCATCGCTGATGTGGCGATGATGGATTCCCGCCTGTCCGCGCCGGACACATCGCTCAACGCTCCGCTGGTCGACGACACCGCTGCGGACCGCATGGATTTCCTTGTCTCCGACGAGCCTCGTCCGGACGAGATCGCCGAAGAGACGATCGATGTGGAGCGCCGCTCGATATGGCTCAACGATGCGCTCGGCGTGCTCAACCCGCGCGAGCTTCAGATCATTCGCGAGCGCCGGCTCAAGGACGAAGGCGCCACGCTGGAATCGCTCGGCGAGACAATGGGCATCTCCAAGGAGCGCGTGCGCCAGATCGAAAGCCGGGCCATGGAGAAGCTGAAATCGGCCCTGGTGAAGGCCAACCCTGCCTTCGTCTCGCAATCGGCCTGACCAAGCCGTGCGGCAATTCGATTGACGCAGCCGCAGATTCGTTGGCGGACTGGCGCGGCCTGACACTTTGACCGTCGGCGCCGCCCCATCTGCCTGCCGGCATCTTCTCCCGCAAGCAAACCTACATCACATCGCCAGGCATCAACCGCAGTCAGGCTGAGAGGGCGCAATCGGTTGCTTGGCGCCCGCTCAATACTGATCGGTGATGATCTTCACCTTCTGACCAGCCGACAGGCTGGCGCCGGGGGCGAGCTCGTTGAGGACACGGAACAGCTCGAGCTTCTTGTCGACGCCGCTCATCGCGGCCGCCACCGAGCCGACCGTCTGACCGGCCTGCACGGTCACGACCTTGATGCGCAGCGGTTTCAGCGCTGCCTTTTCAGCGGCGCTGAGCACCTTGAAGCTCGAGCCGACATATTGCGCGACATCGTCGAGCTGTGGGCTCTGCTGCGGAGCGGCAGTGAGCAGGCGATAGACTTGGCCGTCGGCACGGATCACCGTGATGTCGAAGCGCCAGCCACCGGCGGCAGCGCGCGCGATCGCCGCCTCGTTGCCATTGATGGTCTCGGAGCGGACACTCGTCTCCTCCAGCCCTGCCACCCAGCCGCTTTTCACGTAATCGGTGAGCGAGATGTTCTTGTCTATTGCCACGCCGTCGAAGCGCACCGCGATGTCGCCCGGACCCGTCGCAGTGACCGCGGCAGCAGAATTGTCGATGACGAAACCTTGAGGAACCGAGAAGGAGACCCCGAGTCTGGGATGCAGGAAGGTCGTGCCGCGCACATAGCCCTCGTCCGGCGTGTCGCCGAACAGCATCCCGTCGACGCCGGCGAGGAAGGGCTCGCGATCGCGATTGCCGATGCCGGGAGCGCCAAACTGCCGGGCGTGCTGCATGGCCAAATCGATGCGTTGCGGGGCATTCGGGTGGCTCGCCAGGAAATCGAGGCTGGCATCCGAGGCGCCCGTGACGCTTCGCAGGTCGGCATAGGCCTGCATCGATTGCAGGAAGCGTGCCGCCGCGAACGGATCGTAGCCTGCGCTGCCGGCCGACTTGATGCCGATGGCGTCGGCTTCCAGCTCCTGGTTGCGCGAGAATTGGGCAAGCCTGAGCTTGCCGCGGATCAGCGCGGCCTTCGCCGTCGGTGATTCACCCAGCACGTCGGAGACGACCTTGGTGGCCAGCGCTTCCTCGGCTTCCAGCTTCTGACGCTGCAGGCCGTGATTTGCCGTCACATGACCCATTTCATGCGCAATGACGGCGGCAAGCTCGGACGAATCATTGGCAAGCGCGAGCAAGCCGCGCGTCACGTAGAGATAGCCCCCGGGCAAGGCGAAGGCGTTTACGTTGGGCGAGTTGAGAATCGTGATTCGGAAGGTCTGCGTCGGGTTGGACGAAACCAGCGTCAGGTTGCCGACGACCTTCGCAACCATACGCTCGAGCTTGGGGTCGGAATATTCACCGCCATAGGTTGCAAGAATGCGCGGATGCTGGCCCTTGGCGAGCTCGACCAGCTTGTCGTTCTTGCTGACATTGTCGAAGGTGACCGGGTTGTTGGACGGTTGGAACGCCTGCTCGCGGACTTCGGTGCCTATGCCCAGTATCTGGCAGCCGGCGAGCAGCGCGGCGGTGCAGACCGCCACGGCAAAGCGCAAGCTCCACCGGGCCTGTGGCATCAAATAGTCGAGGCGCGTCACGCGTGGCAGCAGAACGGCTTCCTTTCGCTTCTCAGGGACAACTCGCACCCCATCGCCATTGGCTCGTGCCGAACCAGCCCCGCTCTAGCAACACTCTCGCAATCGATACAACAACGCGAAGCAAACTTTCGCTTTCTGCGTGTAAATTATGTCTGCCTGGCGGCAAACTATCGTGATTGCGCAGGCCGTTGTTCGGAACCGACATAGCGCCTGAATGCCTCCGGGCTCTTCTCGGCAAAGAAAAGATGCGCTTCGTCCTGAGCCGCGACAACCCCATTCTCGAGAAAAACGATTCTTTGCGCGGCACGCCGCGCGTCTTCGGGATGATGGGTGACGAGAAGGGTCGTCATCCCTCGCTCCTTTTGCACCGATATGGTGAGGTCGAGCATTTCGTCCCTGAGCGCAGGCCCGAGCGATGCAAAGGGCTCGTCGAGCAGCAGCACCGGCCGGTTGCGCACCAGTGCACGGGCGAGCGCGACCCGCTGGCGCTCCCCGCCCGACAGCTCGCGCGGCAGCCGCTTCTCCTTGCCGGCGAGCCCGGTGCGGGCGAGTGCGTCCGCAATCTTCTCGCGATCCGCGACAGTGAGCCTGAGGGCCGGCGAGATGCCCAACCCGACATTGGCGGCAACATCGAGATGGGCAAAGAGATTGTTCTCCTGGAAAATCATTGAGACCGCCCGCGCCGACGGCGGCAGCATCGTTACATCGTCGTCGCCGATCAAAATGCGGCCGCGCCGCGGCGTCTCGAATCCGGCGACGAGGTTGAGCAGCGTCGATTTGCCCGAGCCGCTCGGTCCCAGGACCGCGGTGATCGTGGTCTCAGGGAATGCCACGTCGAAGCTGAAAGCCTGTTCGCCATAGCTGAAGGAGACGTCCTCGAGCCGCACCGCTACCCCTTCGCTCATGCCCGCTCCTTGCCGAAATGATCCGCCGCCGCCATCAGCGAAAGACATGCCAGCGCGATGATCAGCGCCAGGCCCGCCGCATCGGCGGTGCGATAGCTGCCCATCCGTTCGAGGAGAAGGAAGGGCAGCGTCTTTACGGCATCGCTGCCGAACAACGCAATGACGCCGAGGTCGCCGAGCGAGAGCGCCATTGCGAAGGCGAAGCCGGTGAGCAACGGCCGGCGGATCGACGGCCAATCGACGAGCCGATAACGATCCCACCCAGAGATGCCGAGCGAGGCCGCAAGGCGATCGTGACGTTCCGCCGCGGCGTCGTGGGCTGGGCGGATCGCCCGCACGACAAAGGGCATCGCCATTACGGCGTTCACTGCGATCACCATGAAGGGGGCGATAAGGAAGACGTCGCCGATATGGCGGACGAGCACGAACCAACCCGCGCCGATGACGATCGGCGGCACGACCAGCACGAAGCCGGCGCCCGCGTCCACGGCGTGCTCGAGCAATGAACGCCGCTTGCCGCGCCGTCTGCCTTCAAGCGCACGCCGAGCGCCGACCAGCGCCAGCGACATGAGCGTAGCGATCAGGCCAGAGAGGATGGCGAATGTCAGGCTGGTGATGCAGGCACGCTGGAGCGATGCTTCGCCGGCGAGCCGGGCAAGGTCGGCGGCAAGGCCGGACACCAGGATAGCCGCAAGGGGACCTATCACGAAGGCTGTCGCCACCAGTATCAGCACAGCATTCGCCAGCATCTCGGCCGGCGAGACCGACACGTATCGGCGCGGCGAAACACCGGGATTGGCTTCGCGCGCCGGATCGCGGCCGAGCCGCGTGAGCAGCCATACCGTCGCCAGGGTGAGCAGGATCTGTCCGAGCGTGAGCGCCACCGCGCGTGCAGGATCGAAGTCGAAGCGCAGCGCCTGATAGATTGCCACCTCCAGGGTCGTCGCCGCCGGGCCGCCGCCGAGGGTGAGCACGATGGTGAAGGATGTGACGCAGAGCATGAAGACGAGCCCGGCGACGCCCGGCAAGCCTGCCCTGACGGCAGGCCATTCGATCAGCCGGAAAGACGGCCCGGCGCCCATGCCGAGCTGGCTCGCCAGCCGCCATTGATCGGCCGGCACCGCGTCGAGCGCTTCCAGCAGGAAGCGCGTGGCCAGCGGCAGGTTGAAGAATACATGCGCGACGAGAATGCCGGAAAGGCCGTAAATTCCCGGCCAATCGCCTCCCGAGAACGCCGAAAGCACGCCCGCAAAAAATCCCGCCCGCCCGAACAGCGACAGAACACCTAGCGCGGCGACGATCGCCGGCAAGGCAAGTGGCAGCGCGAAGAGCCGCAGGATCAGCCCCCGCCCGGGGAATGCGGGATGCCGCGACAGGGCCCGCGCGATCAAGATCGCCGGACCTACCGACAGCAATGTGGAGAGCGCCGCCTGCCAGAGCGTGAAGATCGCCACGCGGACGAAATAGGAATCGAGGGCGTCGAAAGCGGCAGGAAGGTCGGATGCACCTTCGATGAGAAGGCCGAGCAAGGCGCCGCCGATGAGGATGGCGATTGCCGCGAGGGCCGCAACGCCGGCGAGGATGCGGGGCTCGGGGCGATTAGCGGGGCGCATCGGGGATGCCGCAGAGGATGAAGGATGTGGAGAGCGCGAAACCTACGCCGGTTGGTGCCCTACGTTGCCCCCCTCTGTCCTGCCGGACATCTCCCCCACAAGGGGGGAGATTGGCTGTCATCAAGGGTTTCGCCAATCTCCAACGTCGCCGATTGGCGAAACCAAATCGGCCGTCCAATCTCCCCCCTTGTGGGGGAGATGTCCGGCAGGACAGAGGGGGGCGCGACAGGGCGCGGACCATGCAAGGATCGCCTCTATCGGCCCGTCACTCCCCCATCGCCTTCAGCCACTCCTCCACCCACGCCTTGCGATTGGCCGCGACCTCTTCCGGGCTGAAGATCAGCGTCTTTGCAGGCTTCACGAGCTTGTCGAAAGCCGGGTTGAGCGGCTTGTCCGTCCTGGCGGCCGGGAACATCCAGTTGGTCTCCGGAATCACGTCCTGGAAGGCAGGCTTGGTCATGAAGGCCAGGAACTTCTGCGCAAGCGGGTTTCTTGCGCCATTCACGGTCTGTGCGGCGACTTCGATCTGCAGATAATGGCCTTCGGCAAAGGGTGCCGCCTGGTAGCGTTCCGTGTTCTCGGCGATCATGTGGTAGGCGGGCGAGGTCGTGTAGGAGAGCACCATCTGCGCCTCGCCCTTGGTGAACAGGCCATAGGCCTCGCTCCAGCCCGGCGTGACGGTGAGCACGCGCTTCTTCAGCTTGCCCCAGGCCTCGGCCGCTTTGTCGCCGTAGACGGCCTTCATCCAGAGCACCAAGCCGAGACCCGGTGTCGAGGTGCGCGGATCCTGGATGGCGATCTTGACGTTCGGGTCGCCGTCGACCAGCTCGGCGAGGCTCTTCGGCGGCGTAGACACCTTCTCGGTGTCGTAGATCACCGCGAAATAGCCGTAGTCGAAGGGAACGAAGGTGTCGTCTTTCCACCCGCCCGGCACGGTGAGCGCCGATTCGTCGACGCCGGCCGGCGCGAACAGCCCGGTCGCCTTCGCTTCGGCAGTGAGGTTCGTGTCGAGGCCGAGCACGATATCCGCCTTGGTCGATGCGCCTTCGAGTTTGACGCGATTGAGCAACGCGACGCCGTCGGCCACCGACACGAATTTGAAGTCGCAGCCGCATTCTGCCTCGAAGGCCTTCTCGACCTGCGGCCCGGGGCCCCATTCCGCGGTGAAGCTCTCATAGGTATAGACGGTGAGCGTATCTGCACGCGCGGCCGCAGCCGGCGCAACAAAGATCGCGAGCAGAGAGAGAAGCAATTTGCGCATCGGCGCCTCCTTGTGTCGGTTGCAAGGGAATTGAGGCGCTGTCAGCGAGCGTCTAATCCCTCCGCCGGTATGAGCCGGATCAGGTTCAGCGGGTTGGCCGGGTTCCCCCAATACTGCCTCTCAGCCGGCGCGGATCTCGCGACGGCACCCCGTTAGAGCGCGGGTAGATTTAGATCGGAGCCGGCGAACAAGCAAGCCGGCTGGCAAGTAGAGGTCGCTCCCGGCTTTCGCTTGGCTGTGGCAGCGTGCTAGAGGCCGCCGCTATGAGCCGCTTTCTGATCCTGCTCGGCGGAGATCTCGTCCGCACCCCGCGCCTCGATGGGCAGATTGCCGGCGCGCGCGTCGTCGCAGCCGATAGCGGGATGCGCCATGCCGGGGCGCTCGACGTCGTGCCGGAGCTGTGGAGCGGCGATTTCGACTCGGTGCCGGACGGGCTGGCCGCGGCCTGGGCAGAGGTGCCGCGCGAGACCTTCCCGGCCGAGAAGGACAGGACCGACGGCGAGCTCGCCGTCGAGGCTGCCATGGCAAGGGGCGCGACCTCCTTCGTGCTTGCCGGCGCCTTCGGCGGCCCGCGCGCCGACCATGCATATCTGCATCTGGCGCTGGCGCTGAAGCTCGCCGAGCAAGGTTTCCCGACGATTCTCACCGACGGCAGGCAGGAGGGACGGCCGCTGCTCACTGGCGCTACGGAGTTCGACTACTCACCCGGAACGCTGTTCAGCATCATCGGCTTTTCGGACCTCTCCGGCCTGTCGGTGGCCGGTGCCCGCTGGCCGCTTGACCGCATCGCAATGCCGTTCGGCTCGTCCCTCACGATCTCGAACGAGGTCACCGGCAAGCTCGGCATCGAGCTGCAAGGCGGCCGGGCGATGCTTATTGCGCATCCATTTCCGGGCACCACATTCTGATCATGGCTCCACCGCTCCTGAAGCTCGACAATATCGGCCTCACCTTCGGCGGCGCGCCATTGCTTGACGGTGCATCGCTGCAGGTTGAGCCTCGCGACCGCATAGCGCTCGTCGGCCGCAACGGCTCCGGCAAATCGACGCTGCTCAAGATCGCTGCCGGCCTCGTCGAGCCGCAGGAGGGCGAGGTGTTCCGCCATCCCTCGGTGACCGTGCGCTACTTGCCGCAGGAGCCGGACTTCGAAGGATTTGCGACTGTCCGCGCCTATGTCGAGGCCGGCCTCGGCCCTTCCGACGATCCGCACCGCGCGACCTATCTGCTCGACCATGTCGGTCTGACCGGCGATGAGAACCCGGCAACGCTCTCGGGGGGCGAAGCGCGGCGCGCCGCGCTTGCGCGCGTGCTGGCACCCCAGCCGGATATCTTGCTGCTCGACGAACCGACCAACCATCTTGACCTTTCGACCATCGAATGGCTGGAGGACGAGCTCAATCGCTCTTCGTCGGCGCTGATCCTGATCTCGCACGACCGACGCTTCCTGGAACGGGTATCGCGCGCGACCATCTGGCTCGACCGCGGGCAGACGCGGCGGCTCGACAAGGGTTTTGCCCATTTCGAAGCCTGGCGCGACGCCATGCTGGAGGAGGAAGAACGCGAGCTGCACAAGCTCGGCCGCCAGATCGTGCGCGAGGAGCATTGGCTGCGCTACGGCGTGACGGCCCGCCGCAAGCGCAACATGCGCCGGCTCGGCGACCTCCAGGCGATGCGCCAGCGCTTCCATAGCCATCGCGGCACGGAGGGTGTGGTTGCAATGGCAGCCAGCGAAGCCCCAGAATCCGGCAAGCTCGTCATCGAGGCGAAGAATGTCTCGAAATCCTATGGCGAGCTCACCGTGGTCGAGGACTTCTCGACCCGCATTCAGCGCGGCGACCGCATTGGCCTTGTCGGACCGAACGGCGCCGGCAAGACGACGCTCCTGAAGCTGCTCACCGGTGCGCTTCAGCCGGACGAAGGCACGATCAGGCTCGGCACCAATCTCGAAATCGCGACGCTCGACCAGAAGCGCCGCTTCGATCCCGACGAAACGCTGGCGCATTTCCTGACCGACGGTCGTGGAGAGACAGTCGTCGTCAACGGCGAGGAGCGTCACGTCGTCTCCTATATGAAGGACTTCCTGTTCAAGCCGGAACAGGCGCGCACGCCGGTGCGCGAACTGTCGGGCGGCGAGCGGGCACGGCTCATCCTGGCGCGCGTGCTGTCCAGGCCTGCGAACCTTCTGGTGCTCGACGAGCCGACCAACGACCTCGACATGGAAACGCTCGACCTCTTGCAGGAGCTGGTCGCGGGCTTTCCCGGCACCGTGCTGCTCGTCAGCCACGACCGCGACTTTCTCGACCGGACGGTAACCAGCGTGCTTGCGCCCGACGGCGGCGGGCGCTGGATCGAATATGCCGGCGGCTATTCCGACATGCTGGCCCAGCGCGGCGGTGCACGGCTCGACGAGCGCAAGGTGCGGGCGCGGGCGGCCCAGCCCTCCGATGCTGCCGTAAAGCCAGCGGCGGCGGAACCATCGCGCGCGACGGCGAAGAAGCTCTCCTACAAGCAGAAATTCGCGCTGGAATCTCTGCCGAAGAAGATGGAGGAGGCAGCCGATCGCATCGCCGCCCTCGAAAAGAAGCTCACGGATCCGGCCCTCTTCTCCAGGGATGCCGCCGCCTTCAACAAGACGGCAACTGAGCTGGAGAAGGAGCGCGCCGCACTCGCCGCCATGGAGGAAGAATGGCTGGAGCTCGAGATGCTGCGCGAGGAAATCGAGGGGTGATTTCGGTTCGGGACGTGCTGCTGTTACGGCGTTCCGCAACTCGCTTGACGCTGGCGCTGCCCCTCACCCTTACCCTCTCCCCGTAAGGACGGGGAGAGGGGGGCGGCAACGTCTCAGAATCCCCTCTCCCCGTTTTCCACGGTTTTCCACGGGGAGAGGGTGAGGGTGAGGGGCGGCGCCAACCCAAGAGCAGAACGCGCCAGCCAACCCTCACGCGGCCCGCACCGGGTCGAGCGTGATCTTGTAGAGCTCGTTGTCGTCGCGATCCATCAGGCGGACCGTCAGCTGCTCGGTCTGTCCGTCGATGTCGACGAGGCCGAAGAACTGCAGCCCGGCCGAGGGCGGCAGGTTCTGGCCCTGCTCGGCGGTCGGCGCCTTCACGAACTTCACTTCCGGGCCGAAGGTCATGTCGAGATCGTTCGGGCCGAAGGTGCCGGCATGCAGCGGGCCGGACACGAATTCCCAGAACGGCGTGAAATCCTGGAACTGCGCCTTGTCCGGATTGTAGTAATGCGCGGCCGTATAGTGCACGTCCGCGGTCAGCCACACCGTATTATCGATGCCGGCATTCTTGATGAAGCGGAGCAGGTCGGCGAACTCGAGCTCACGGCCCTTGGCCGGGCCGTTGTCGGCATTGGCGACGGCTTCCGAGCCCTTCTTCAGGTTGCCATCATCCCAGACGACAAGGCCAAGCGGCATATCGGCCGCGATAATCTTCCAGGTCGCGGTCGACTTGGCCAGCTCGCGCTTCAGCCACTTCGACTGTTGCTCACCAATCATGCGCGACTGCGGCGTGAGCGTGTCCTCCAGGTTCGCGCCGTTAGGACCACGATAGGAGCGCATGTCGAGGAAGAACACGTCGAGCAGCGGGCCGTGGGAGATCTTGCGGTACACCCGGCCGGGCTCGGCAGGCTGGTAGCGGATCGTCGTCATCTCCTGGAAGGCGCGGGAAGCGCGCGCCGAAAGGATATGGATCGACTTCTCCGTGTAGCGGTCGTCCTTCGAGAGGTCCTTCGAATCCGACCAGTTGTTGACCACCTCGTGGTCGTCCCACTGGTAGAAGGTCGGACAGATGGCGGCGAGCGCCTGCACGTTCTTGTCCATCAGATTGTACTTCCACTGGGCGCGATACTCGTCCAGCGTCTCGGCGACCTTGCGCTTCTCGTCGACAAGAATGATGTTCTTCCACTTGCTGCCGTCCGGCAGATCGACCTCATCCTTCATCGGACCGTCAGCATAGATCGTGTCGCCAGAATGCAGGAAGAAATCCGGCGTGTGCCTGGCGATCGTCGCGTAGGTCTTCATCCCCGTCTCGTCTATGCCCCAGCCTTGACCAGCGGTGTCGCCCGACCAGGCGAAGCGGATGCTGCGCTTCGAGGAGGGCGCGGTACGGAAGCGGCCGACGATCGGCTCGGACACCACATTGATGTCGGCAAGATCGGCGGCGATCATGCGGTAGAAGATGTCCTGATCGGCGGGCAGCTCCTCGACGAGCCGTTTCACCGTGAAGTCGCTCGCCGGGGTGGTGTCGAGCGGCGCCAGCCTGGTCGCATTGGCGAAGTTCTCCGTCGTCGCGACTTCGAACATGACGCGGGCCGGTCGATCGGTGCGCGTCCAGACCATCCCGCTCGCCGCGTCGACGTCGCCCGACTGCACGCCATGCGTGAAGGCGGGACGTTGGTTGGCGCGCGAATAGTAGGGAAGCGCTAGTCCCGATGCGCCGACAAGCCCGGCAGCACCTGCCGTCACGACGAAAGTGCGGCGGCTAAGGGAAGAAAACCTGTTCATCGCTGTCTCCTCGATGGCTGGAACGAGGACGCAACCTTCAACCTTTCTGTTGCAGCGCCATTGCGGCCGGATGAAACTTTGCTGACGGTTTTATGACACTGTCAGCCGTGGAGATCGCGGCTCGGCAGAGATCACGGAAAGCTCGACACGCTACGTTGCCCCCCTCTGTCCCGCCAGTCTTGCCGTAAAAGGGATCCCGCATACGTTTTGCCAAACGCTGACCACCCTCGTCTTCGAAACACACCGGATGGGCACGGGTGACTTGCAGAATCAGGACTCGAAGGCCTCCCCAGCGAGCTTTCGCAAGCCCTCGGTGTCGAAGCGCAGGAAGACCTTCTGGTCGTGCCGCTTGGCGCCGAGCCGGTCGTAGAACCGGATCGCGCCTTCGTTCCTGCCCCCGGTCGTAAGATCAATGCGGCCGATGCCCTTGGCGAGGCAATGCCCGGCGAGGAATTTCAGGAGTGCCCGGCCGATGCCGGCCGAGCGGTGTCCGTCCCGCACGAACAGGTCCTTGAGGAAGAGCAAGCGCTGCAGGTCGACGCCGGGATGGGCGATGGCGACCGAGGCGAGGCCGGCGACCTCGCCGCCCCGCCAGGCAAGCGCGAAATGGGGATAGGCCGGGCTTTCGTCCGCAAGCCAGCGCCGAACCGCTGATATGGCCATGGCCTGCGGCAGAGGCGCCTGCCGATAGTGTAGGGCCATCTCACGCAGGATCAGCGCCAGGTCCGCGGCGTCCGAAACTGTCGCCCAGCGCGTCTCGGTCACCGCGGCAACGACCGGAACCTCTCGATGATGGCGTCGCCCATCGCGCCGGTCCCGACTTCCTTCATGCCGGCCGACGTGATGTCCTTCGTGCGATAGCCCTCGTCGAGCACGGCGGCGATCGCAGCTTCGAGCCGGTCCGCCTCGGCGACCATGTTGAAGGAATAGCGCAGGCACATCGCGAATGAGGCGATCATGGCGATCGGGTTGGCGATGCCTTTGCCCGCAATGTCGGGCGCCGAGCCGTGCACCGGCTCGTAAAGCGCCTTGCGCTTGCCGGTCCGGGCATCCGGCGCGCCGAGCGAGGCGGAGGGCAGCATGCCCAGCGAGCCCGTGAGCATCGCTGCGACGTCGGACAGCATGTCGCCGAACAGATTGTCGGTGACGATCACGTCGAACTGCTTCGGCCAGCGCACGAGCTGCATGCCGCCGGCATCCGCCAGCATGTGGTCGAGCTTCACGTCGGAATATTTGGCTTGATGGGTCTGCGTCACCACCTCGTTCCACAAGACGCCGGACTTCATGACGTTGCGCTTTTCCATCGAGGTGACGTGGTTCTTGCGTGTGCGGGCAAGCTCGAAGGCGACGCCGGAGATGCGCTCGATCTCGAACGTGTCGTAGACCTGCGTGTCGATGCCGCGCTTCTGGCCATTCCCGAGGTCGATGATTTCCTTGGGCTCGCCGAAATAGACGCCGCCGGTGAGCTCGCGCACGATCAAAATGTCGAGGCCTTCGACGACCTCCTTCTTCAGCGAGGAGGACTCGGCCAGCGCCGGGTAACAGATCGCCGGACGAAGGTTGGCGAAAAGCTGCATGTCCTTCCTGAGCCGCAGCAAACCGGCCTCGGGCCGGACCTCATAGGGCACCTTGTCCCATTTCGGCCCGCCGACGGCGCCGAACAGCACTGCATCGGCCGCGAGCGCCTTGCTCATGTCCTCTTCCGAGATCGCCTTGCCATGCGCGTCATAGGCCGAGCCGCCGACCAGCCCTTCCTCGGTCTCGAAGCCGGCGCCGAGTTCGGCATTCATCACGGCGATAAGCTTCTTCACCTCGGCCATGGCCTCCGGCCCGATGCCGTCGCCGGGGAGAAGGAGGAGTTTCTTCGAAGCCATCGCTTATGCCTTTCACGGGAAGTTCGGGATGCGGTTTGCTAGCGGGAGCGGGGGCAGGACGCAAGGTGATGCAGAGGCAAACGGAAGGGCAGCTTGATTGGTAAAGGCCTGATGTGTACATTTCGAGAAATTCATACACATGAGACACGGATGCGCACCAACATCAACATCGATGACGCGCTTCTTAAAGAGGCCATGCAAGCAACAGGACTCACCACCAAGAAGGCGACGGTCGAGGAGGCTCTGAAACGCATCGTCCGGGCCTCGCGTCAGCGGAAGGCCTTGGAGGAATTGCAGGGCATTGGCTGGGAAGGCGATCTCGATGAGATGCGCAGCGACTGGACGCCGGATGTCGACTGGGGCTTGCGAGACGAGAAGTGATGTTGCCTACGGCTATCAAGCGCTCCAGCCGGACACATCGGAGAACATATATGCGAACAAATATCGAGATTGACGACACGCTTCTCCAAGAGGCGATGAAATTCAGCGGACAGAAGACCAAGAAGGGTGTGGTGGAAGAAGCCCTTCGGAAATATGTACGCTTGGCCAGGCAGAAGGAAGCCTTGGAAGCCATTCAGGGTATGGGTTGGGAAGGCGATCTCGATAAGATGAGAGAAGGCCGGTTTTTCGACGACATAAAATGATCGTCGTCGATAGCTCAGTCTGGATCGCCAAATTGCGAAACGTCTCTAATGCAGCAACCGAAAGATTCAACGCAATCAGAGATACCGACGAAATAATTGTCGGCGACATTGTGCTCCTGGAAGTGCTTCAAGGTGCACGAGACGATCGGGATGCTGCACGGCTAGAATATTACTTGCGTTCCTTTCGCATTGCTCGGATGATGGATCCCGAGTTGGCTGTGCGTACCGCAGAGAGTTTTCGGCAACTCAGATCAAAAGGCATTACAATCAGGAAGACCGTGGACCTGGCGATCGGGACATTCTGCATCGATCGCGGCTATAGGCTTCTACATAATGACCGCGATTTCAGTCCAATGGTCGAACATCTCGGTCTGCGAGTGACCTAAAAGTTGGTGGTCAGGCCGTCCGCCGCTTCGCCGTCACCTCGATCTCGATCTTCATCTCGGGCTTGTTCAGTTGGCAGACGATCATCGTCGCGGCCGGGCGGATCTCGCCGAAGGCTTCGCCCAGGATTGGAAACACCAGGTCCACATAGTCCCGGTCGGTGACGTAATAATGCGCCCGCACCACGTCGGCCATCGCGAAGCCGCCCTCTACCAGGGCCCTTGCGATGGTGGCGAGGCAGTTGCGCGTCTGCGCTTCGACGCTCTCCGGCATGGTCATGGTCGCGTAGTCGTAGCCGGTCGTGCCGGAGACGAAGCACCAGTCGCCGTCGACCACGGCGCGCGAGTAGCCTGCGGTCTTCTCGAAAGGCGAGCCGGTCGAGATCAGCTTGCGCATCTCACTGTTGCCCCATTGACGATTTCATCGCTTCCTTGACCTCGGCCGGCCAGGTATTGATCTCGGGCCATCCGGACGGTTCCGGATTGTCGCCCTCCTGCGCGAAATAGAGCTTCTGGCCATGCGGATCGACGGCCATGAAGGCATCCGCGCTGCCGCAGGCATGCGGAACGCAGCCGCTCGCATAGAAGATGCCCGAGGCCGTCGTCTCTGGGCTGCCGCCGACGGAAAGCCCGGTGGCGACGTCGGTCAGCTTGTCGCCGAGCAGCTTCTTCGAGGCTTCGTACACCGCTTCGTTCTTGAAGGAACCGATGATGTTCTCGAATTTGGAGGGATCGAGATCCTGCCAGCCCGTGCCGGGCTGCGGCGCGTATGTGATCGTGCCGGCGACCTCGAGTCCTGTGTCCGGCGACCAGACCTGCACCGCCTCGGACTCGCCGGGCAAGAGATATGGCACGAAATAGATGCTGTTGCCGGTGACGGCGGCCGGAGGCGCGCCACAATCTTCGCCGACTGTCGCGGTCTCGACCTCGCCGCCTTGCGGCTTCCAGACCATGACCTCGGCCGGCCCGCACTGGTTGCCCCCGTCGCCGACCGCGAACAGCGCCACCTTCACGCCGTTCAGCTCGACGATCTTGTCGAAGTAGACGACATAGTTGCGTGCCAGTTCCTCGCCGTTGAAGGCCAGCACCTTGTCGAGATCCTCCGTCTCGGTGATCGTAAGCGAACCGCCTTCGAAGGGGATAGGCGGCTGCGGCGCGTCCTGCGCAAGCGCAAAGCCGCCGCCCGCAAGCCAGATGAAAAGCGCAGACGACAATCTGGAAGCGAGCGTCATTCAGGCCCCTCCTGCAAAATGCCACATCGCAAACTCGCCTGGCACGGGCGATGCTCGCCTGCTCCGCGCAGGCGAGGAACTCCCGGCAGCGCTCAGGCCCAGGGCCGGCTTTCGGCGGTCCGCTTCTCGAAATCGTCGATGGCCGGCGCCTTCTCCATTGTGAGCCCGATATCGTCGAGGCCGTTCAGGAGGCAGTGGCGGCGGAACTCGTCGAGGTCGAACTTGACCACGCCGCCGTCCGGCCCACGGATCTCCTTGGCTTCGAGATCGACCGTGATCGTCGCATTGGCGCCGCGCGAGGCGTCGTCCATCAGCTTTTCGAGATCCTCGGGGCTGACCGTGACCGGCAGAATGCCGTTCTTGAAGCAGTTGTTGTAGAAGATGTCGGCGAAAGAGGTCGAAATCACGCAGCGAATGCCGAAATCGAGCAGCGCCCAGGGCGCATGCTCGCGGCTCGAGCCGCAGCCGAAATTGTCGCCGGCGACCAGGATCTGCGCATTGCGGTAGGCCGGCTTGTTGAGCACGAAATCCGGGTTCTCCGCGCCGTCATCAAGGTAGCGCATCTCGGCGAAAAGCCCTTTGCCGAGCCCGGTGCGCTTGATCGTCTTCAGATAATCCTTGGGAATGATCATGTCGGTATCGACATTGACGATCGGCAAGGCTGCGGCGACGCCGGTCAGCTTGGTGAACTTTTCCATGGCTAGAGCCCGTCTTCTGGTTGCTTGCAGGCCATCGCTTTACAGGAACCGTCGGCGGGACGCAAAGGGCCATGTATCGAGTGGGCTCAGGGGACAGTTTACTTATTTCGGCAAGAGATCACTGTGGAGTGCCCCCCAAAACTGAGACAAGGGTATAAGTGACAGTCCTGAGAGGGGACTGATGCCCAAGAGACGACGATTTGGCCGAGAGGTGAAGCTGGCAGCCGTTGAGCGGATGCTGGCCGGTGAGAAGGTGGCAGCGCTGTCGAAAGAGCTGGGGGTGGCCTGCAAGATGCTCTATGAGTGGCGGGCCAGGTATCTGAGCGGCGGCGCTTCGGCGTTGCGGGAACCTGGCCAGCCGCGTAAGGAGCCCCAGCTTGAGCCGCCCCGCACGCCAGCCGATCTTGGGCAGGCGCAGGCCCGCATAGCCGAACTGGAGCGCAAGGTCGGCCAGCAGCAGCTGAAGCTCGATTTTTTTCGCGAAGCCTTGCGGCAAGTCAGGGAGAAGCGCCAGCCGAGCGACGGGCCTGGCGCGAGCTCGTCTACGCCTCGATCACGGCGATGACGACCCCTCGGCCGCAAGGCGGATTGAGCGTCGAAAGGATGTGCGCGCTGGCCGGCGTCAACCGGGCCGGCTACTACCGGCACTTTCAGACCTCGGCACCGCGCCAGGAGGAGACCTGCGTGCGCGATGCCATCCAGCGCGTGGCGTTGGCGAACAACCGCTCGTACGGCTATCGGCGCATCACCTGGCAGTTGCGGCGCGAAGGCCTCGTGGTGAACCACAAGCGGGTGCTGCGGCTTATGCGGGAGGACAACCTGTTGTGCCTGAGGAAGAAGCCGTTCGTGCCGGTCACGACCGCCTCCCGGCACGGTTGGCAGGTGGTGCCGAACCTGGCGCGCGGCCTCGTTGTGAGCGGTCTCGACCAGCTGTGGGTGGCCGACATCACCTATGTGCGGCTGCGCGAGGAGTTCGCCTACCTCGCCGTCGTGCTCGACGCCTTCAGCCGCCGTGTCATCGGCTGGGCCCTGGACGACCATTTGGAGGCGAGCCTGGCGGTGGCAGCGCTGACCATGGCGCTGGAGGCACGCCGTCCGCCGCCTGGAAGCCTCATCCATCACTCCGATCGCGGCGTTCAGTATGCCTGTGCCGAATACAGTGCCGTGCTCGCGGGACACGACGTCCAGGCCTCCATGAGCCGGGTCGGCAACCCCTACGACAATGCCAAGGCAGAGAGCTTCATGAAGACACTCAAGCAGGAGGAGGTCGACGGCCGCGACTATCGCGACATCGACGAGGCGCGCCAGCAGATCGGCGCCTTCATCGAGCAGATCTACAACCGCCAACGACTGCATTCGGCGCTCGGCTATCGACCGCCGGTGGAGTTCGAGGCAAACTGGCCGCCGCACGGGGCTGCTGCGCAGCAGCCTCGTGCGGCCTAAACGCTAACGCTGTCACCTATTCCCTGTCTCACAACAGGGGTGCAGTCCACTGCCCCACGTGAGCACGTACTGGCCGAAATAAGTAAACTGTCCCCGGGCGCCTCCCCTCCTCAGATCACGTTCAGTTCCCTGAATGGCCGCCGCTCGGCGATGCGCTCATAGCCGAAAGCCGAGCAGTCGATCGTGCGATAGCCGCCATGGACGACAAGCTCGGCGATGGCCCGGCCGACAGCCGGCGCCTGCTGCAGCCCGTGACCCGAGAAGCCGTTGGCGAACAACAGGTTGGAAACCTCCGGATGCGGTCCGATGACCGCGTTCTGGTCGAGCGTGTTGTAGTCGTAATGCCCGGCCCAGGCGCGGCTCATCTTGATCGCCTCGAAGGCAGGGATGCGGGTGGCGAGCGCGGGCCAGATCACTTCCTCGAAGAGCGCCCAGTCGGGCTCGAAATCCGCGGGATCGGCAGGCCCCTCGCCTTCCTCTGCTTCTGCACCACCGGTGATGTAGACCGACCCCTCGCGCCGCACATAGACGCCGCCCGGGTCCACGAGCAGCGGCAGGTCGTCGATCCTGTCGCGCGCCTCGAACACGAAGACGTTGCGCTTCCTTGGCTCGACGGGCAGTTCAAGCCGGGCAAAAGCGGCCACCTTGCCGGCGGCCGGCCCTGCGGCATTGACCACCGTGCCCGTCTCCAGCCGCTCGCCATTGTCGAGCGTCACCGCGGTGACGCGACTGCCTGCCCGCTCGATCCGGGCGACCGTTGCGGTCACGAAATCGACCTTGCCGCGCAGCGCCTTGCGAAATAGCGCAAGCAGCGCATGCGCATCGAACGACCCTTCGCCGGAGCGGCCGAAGGCGCCGGCGGCAATGCCCTCGACCGACAACCACGGGAAGCGCCGCGTGAGCGCCGCGGCATCCTCGATGACGATATCGGCGCCTTCGGCTGCCTGCACGGCGTGATTGGCCCGCAGGATCGGCAAGCCCGCCTCGCCGGCAAGGATCAGGTAGCCGGTCTCGCGGAAGGTGATGTCGGCATCCTCGCCGAACTCCTCCTTGAGGCGTCGGAACAGGCCGAGCGTGAAGGTGGAGAGCCTGATATTCTCGGGAATCGAGAATTGCTGGCGGATCGAGGCGAGCGACAGCGTGGTCGCGGAATGGGCGAAGGTCGGATCCTTCTCGATGAGCGCGACCGAGCCCGTGAACCCCTCCCGCCTGAGGTAGTAGGCCACGGCGCTGCCGACGATGGCTCCGCCGATAATGACGATGTCGTAGCGGGCCATGCGCACTCCCGAAAAAGACCGCGTTCGAGGAATCGGTGCGGACAGAACCAGTTTCGTTGGCGCGCCGCAAGGGGTTGCGCGCTCTCGTTGGCAAGGGCATGAAGGCCGCATGCAGCAAATCATGAGCCGCCCGCGCCGCTCCGTGCTCTACGTCCCGGCTTCGAACGAAAGGGCGCTGGCGAAGATCGCCACGCTTTCCTGCGACGCCGTGATTCTTGACCTGGAGGACGCGGTCGCACCCTCGGAAAAGCCCGCTGCGCGCGAAAGGCTTGCCGCCTTCATGAAATCGCGGACGGAACGTGACGACGAAACCGAGATCGCAATCCGCATCAACCCGCTCTCCGGCGAATGGGGCGCCGAAGACCTGAAGCTTGCCGGTGCGCTTGAACCCGACGCCATATTGCTCCCCAAGGTCGACACGCCGCGCGACATGCTCGAAGTGGGCGACGCGCTCGACGAAGCCTCCGTGCCGCATTCGGTGAAACTTTGGGCGATGATCGAGACGCCAAGAGCGCTGCTCAATATCGGCGCCATCGCCGAACTCGGCCGCGATGCCGCCTCGCGGCTCGCCTGCCTGGTCGCCGGAAGCAACGACATTGCCAAGGAGACCGGCATCAGAACGGGGCCGGACAGGCGCTATCTCATCCCCCTGCTGCTGCAGATCGTGGTTGCCGCCCGCGCAGGAGGGCTCGCGGCGCTCGACGGCGTGGTGAACGACTTTCGGGACGGCGAACGCCTGGCCCGCGAATGCGCCGAGGCCGCGGCGATCGGCTTCGACGGCAAAACGCTGATCCATCCCGGCCAGATCGCCGCCGCCAACGAGGCCTTCACGCCGAGCAAGGACATGCTCGACGACGCCCGTGCGATCGTCGCCGCCTTCGCTCGGCCGGAGAACACCGGCAAGGGCGTCATTGCCCTTTCCGGCAGGATGATCGAACGTTTGCATCTCGCCGAGGCCGAGACATTGCTTGCCAAGGCAGCCATGATCGAAGGACGTGACGAATGAGGCTCTACCGTTTCCTGACCGGTCCCGACGACGCCAGCTTCTGCCACAAGCTGACGGCGGCGCTGAACAAGGGCTGGCATCTCTACGGCTCGCCGACCTACAGCTACGATGGCAAGGAGCAGGCGATGCGCTGCGGCCAGGCGATCGTGAAGGATGTCGACGGGGTGGAGTACAGCCCGGACATGAAGCTCGGGGATTATTGAGGCCCGCTTACTCCACGCTCGCCTCGATGCGCTCCATGTCGTCGTCGGAGAGGCCGAAATGGTGGCCGATCTCGTGGATGAGGACATGCGCGACGATGTCGCCCAGCGTCTCCTCGTTCTCCGCCCAGTAGTCGAGGATCGCACGGCGGTAGAGCGTGATGCGGTTCGGTCCCTCGCCGGTCTGCGGGTTCCAGCGCTCGGCGATGCCGCGCCCCTCGAAGAGGCCAAGCAGGTCGAAAGGCGTCTCCAGCGACAGATCGTCCATGATCTCGTCGGTCGGGAATTCGGCGATCAGGATGACGATCTCGCCGGTGAGCTTGCGGAACTCCTCCGGCAGATGCGCATAGGTTTCGAGGGCAAGCAGCTCCATCTCCTCCATTGAGGGCGAGAGCTGGTCATCCCATCTGCGGGTTTGATAGATGCGGGCCATGTCTCCCGCCATATAGACGTTTGCTGGTTGGGTTTCGAGGCCTTTGCAATGATGAAGAACGGCCGGTGCGGCGGGGCCGTTAGCCGGTTCCGCAAAACTGTCCACGGCTAGCGATAAGAACCTGCGACGAACAGAGAACCCAGTCAGGACAGGAATAAATTCTCCGCGAATCCGCTTGACTCTCCATCGTGGCTCTGGAATCCATAGGAACATAACAGGAACAACCGAGCCGGGAAGCAGATCGACATGGCGACCACCGCCGTGGCGCGTAAGACTATTTTTACCTTGCGCCGCGAAATCGCAAAGATCGAAGGCCGGCTGCCCGAGCAGCTCGCGCCGGCCGGCAGCTCGCAGGATGCAACGGTGCTGCGTCATGGCGGTGCGGCTGAGCGCGAGGGAGCATTCATCGCGACCGGGGCGGAGAGGCTGGACCGAGCGCTCGGCGGCGGCCTTCCCAAGGCAGCGCTCACCGAGATCCATGGCTCCGAGACCCGTAATGCAGGGATGACGGCGGGGTTTTCGCTGGCGCTCGCCGGCCTGATCCTCAAGGCGGCGGGCAAGGGCCTGCCGTTGCTGTGGATCGGCTCGGCGGAGATTTTCCGGGAAGCGGGCTTTCCCTATGCGCCCGGCCTTGTCCGTCAATTCGGCATTGCCCCTCAGCATCTCCTGTTTTCCGAGGTGTCGAAGCTCACCGACCTGTTGTGGGTTGCCGAGGAGGCCGCGTCGCTTGCGGGGCTTGCCGCCGTGTTCGTCGAATTGCGCGGCAATCCCGAAAGGCTTGATCTTACCGCAACCCGGCGTCTCAACCGCCGCGCCGAGCAGGCTGGGCGGCCGGTATTCCTGATCCGCCAGGCCGCCGCAGCCGAGCCGACCGCCGCGCCCGTCCGCCTCGTCGTGGGGCCCGCGCGCGCCGCGCCGCGCCGCACCCTAGCCGGACCGCTGCCGGGATCCATCGGCGCGCCTGCCTTCTCAGTCACGATCGGCAAGAGCCGTGCCGCACCTGCGGGCGAGTTCATTGTGGAGTGGAACAGCCATGACCTCTCTCTTAGGGAAAGACGATTCGAAGAAAGCCGGGCGCAGGATGCTCGCCGTCTGGTTTCCCTATCTCGGCCCGGAGAGAATCTGGCGACAGCGCCTGGGACGGTCATGGCGTTCCCGTGGCGGGAAGAGGCCGCCGCTGGTCATCAGCCACCGCGACCAGAACACGCAGCGCATCGCGGCCCTCGACGAGCAGGCCGAGGCTCTCAAGCTTAAGCCCGGCCTCGGCATTGCCGATGCGCGCGCACGATATCCTGCGATCGACGTGGTCGAGGCCGAGCCGGAGGCCGACCGCCGTCTGCTGGAGGCTCTTGCCGACTGGTGCGATCGTTACACGCCGCTGGTCGCGATCGACGGGGCCGACGGCCTCTTCCTCGACATTGCCGGCTGCGCGCATCTCTTCGACGGCGAGGAGAGGATGCGAGAGGATCTTCTCGGTCGACTGAGGGGACAAGGGTTCGATGCGCGTGCCGGCCTGGCCTCTACGCCGGGCGCTGCCTGGGCCGCGGCGCGTTTTGGCCTGCCGCCCGTCGCGCCGGGAGACGAGGCTGCGATACTGGCGCCCTTGCCGCTCGCCGCGCTCCGCATCGACAGCGAGACACGGGACGGCCTGGAGAGCGTCGGGCTGCGCACCGTCGGATCGATTCTGGCTTCGCCGCGTGCGCCGCTTGTCCGCCGCTTCGGCAAAAGACTCATTCTTCGGCTAGACCAGGCGCTCGGCCATATCGAGGAGGCGATCTCGCCGCGCCTGCCCGTGCCGTCGCTCTCCGCCGAACGGCATTTTGCCGAGCCCATCTCCAGGACGGAAGACATCGAGCAGTTGGTGCCCATGCTCTCCGCGAGCCTCAAACAGGATCTCGAGCAGCGCGGCGAAGGCGCTCGCCGCCTGCAGCTTGCCCTGTTCAGGGTCGACGGCGCGGTGACCCGCATCGCCGTCGGCACGTCGCGGCCGATACGCGAGCCGATGCTGATCGGCAGGCTCTTCCATGAACGCCTGACGGCGCTGGCCGAGGGCATCGATGCCGGCTACGGCTTCGACCTGGTGCGGCTTGCCGTCTTGTCCGCGGCCCGCTTCGACGACGCGCAGGGCGATCTCGCCGGGGCATCGGCGGAAACCGGCGAGGCTCTCGCGCATTTTGCTGATCGCATCCGCGCCCGCCTCGGCGAGGGTGTGCTGCTGAAGGCCCTCCTTCGCGAAACCCATCTTCCCGAAGACGCAGCGCGGATGGTGCCCTTCGCCGAGCCTCCCTCCAAAGCGGCTGATGCGGAAGAAAGATTGCCCGAGAGGTTTGCTCCCCAGGAAAGGCCGATCCGGCTTTTCCGCCAGCCCGAGGCGATCGAGGTGACGGCGGAGCTTCCCGAAGGTCCTCCGGCCCGTTTCCGCTGGCGGCAGGTATCCTATCGCGTGACCAAAGCCGAAGGCCCGGAACGCATCGCCCCCGAATGGTGGCGGGAGAAACAGGCCTCTCCGACACGCGACTTCTACCGGGTCGAGGATCAGGACGGCCGCCGCTACTGGCTTTGCCGCGAGGGCTTCTACGGGGACGCGGAGGCAATGCCCCGCTGGTTCGTCCAGGGTCTCTTCGCATGACTGCGCCGGCCTATGCCGAATTCGCCGTGCAGTCGAATTTTTCGTTTCTGCGCGGCGCGTCGAAGCCTGAGGAGCTTGTCGTCACGGCCAAGCTTCTCGGCCATTCCGCGATCGGCCTCGCAGACCGCAATACGGTGGCAGGCGTCGTGCGGGCCTGGCAGCAGGCGAAGGAGGCGAAGATCGCCTATCATCCTGGCTGCCGCCTGGTCTTCTCCGACGACACGCCGGATATGCTGGCCTATCCGCAGGACCGCAAAGGCTGGGGGCATCTCTGCCGCATGCTGACCGAGGCCAATTTCCGCGACGACAGCGAAAAGGGCGATCCTATCCTCTATCGCGACGATCTCCTCAAATGGGGCGAGCGGATGTCGCTTGCCGTCCTGCCGGATTTCCGTGACGCGAGCCAGGATCTCTTGCCCCTGCTCTCCGGCCTTCGCGACCGCTTCGGCCGCAACCTGCGGCTGGCCGTTGCCCTGCTCTATGAGAGCAATGACCCCTGGCGGCTGCAGGAAGCCTCGGCCCTTGCCGCAGCGACCGGCATTCCGCTGATGGCCGTCAACGACGTCCTCTACCATGCGGCAGAACGGCGGCCCCTTCAGGATGTCGTCGCGGCCATCCGGCTCGGCATGCCTGTCCCGGAAGCCGGCTACCACCTCAGGGCCAATGCCGAGCGGCACATGAAGCCGCCGGGGGAGATGGCCCGGCTTTTCAGGCTCTTTCCGGAAGCGCTTGCCGAGACGATCCGCTTTGCCGGCGAGCTGCAATTCTCGCTGGGGGAGCTGCAATACAACTATCCCGACGAGCCGACCGAATCGGGACTCGAGCCGCAGGCCGAGCTCGAAAGGCTGACATGGGAAGGCGCCGCAAAACGCTATCCGGCAGGCGTGCCGGGCAAGGTCATGATGACCATCCAGCACGAGCTGGCGATCGTCGCCGAGCTGAACTATGCGCGCTATTTCCTGACGGTCCACGACATCATCAAATATGCCCGCTCGCAGAACATTCTTTGCCAGGGCCGGGGTTCGGCCGCCAATTCGCTCATCTGCTACTGCCTCGAGATCACCGATGTCGGGCCTGAGGTCATCGACACGCTCTTCGAACGCTTCATCTCCAAGGAACGCAACGAGCCGCCCGACATCGATGTCGATTTCGAGCATGAGCGGCGCGACGATGTCATTGAATACATCTACCGGAAGTACAGCGAGAAGCGCACGGCGCTCGCCGCTTCGGTGGTCAGTTATCGCGGCCGCTCGGCCTTGCGCGAGGTCGCCAAGGCGATGGGCCTTTCCGACGATGTCAGGACCGCGCTTACGAGCTCGATCTGGGGCTGGTCGTCATCCGAGCTCGGCGAAAGGGAGGCTGCGGCCGGCGGCCTTGCCAGGACCGATCCCGTCGCCGCGCATGTCATCGAACGCGCCAACGAGATCATGGGCTTTCCCCGACATCTGTCCCAGCATGTCGGAGGCTTCGTCATCACCAGGGACCGCCTCGACGAGATCGTGCCGATCATCAAGACGGCCATGCCCAAGCGCAAGATGGTCGAGTGGGACAAGGATGACCTCGATGCGCTGAAGATCCTCAAGGTCGATATTCTGGCGCTCGGCATGCTGACCTGCCTGCAGCGCGCTTTCAAGCTCCTGGAAAACCATTACCCCGATGCCAGGGATGATTACGGCGCGCCTTACAGGCTGGCGACTCTTCCTGCGGGGGACAGCCGCGTCTACGACATGATCTGCCGGGCCGATACGCTCGGCGTCTTTCAGATCGAATCGCGCGCCCAGATGAGCATGCTGCCGCGGCTCAGGCCGAAAAAATTCTACGATCTTGTCATCGAGGTCGCGATCGTCCGGCCCGGCCCGATCCAGGGCGACATGGTCCACCCTTACCTGCGCCGCCGTCAGGGCAAGGAGAAGGTCGATTATCCGAGCGAGGAATTGCGCAAGATCCTGGAGAGGACCCTCGGTGTGCCGCTCTTCCAGGAACAGGCGATGAAGATCGCCATCGACGCCGGCGGCTTCAGGCCTGGCGAAGCGGACCAGCTGCGGCGGGCGATGGCGACGTTCAAGCGCGTCGGCACGATCGGCAACTATCGCCAGCGAATGGTTGATGGGATGGTCTCACGCGGCTACGAGCGGGAGTTCGCCGAGCGCTGCTTCAAGCAGATCGAGGGCTTCGGCGAATATGGTTTCCCGGAAAGCCATGCCGCCTCCTTTGCCCTGCTGGTTTATGCGTCGTGCTGGTTCAAGGCTTTCTATCCCGATGTCTTCTGCGCCGCGATCTTGAACTCGCAGCCCATGGGTTTCTACCAGCCTGCGCAGTTGGTGCGGGACGCCGCCGACCACGGCGTCGAGATCAGGGAGGCTGACATCAATCTTTCCGACTGGGACTGCACGCTCGAGAAAGCCTCCTTCGATTCCGGCCGGATCATCGGGAGACATGCCGGGATGCGCGACGTCATTCGCGCGCGACACGCTGTCCGGCTTGGCTTCCGGCAGATCAAGGGACTTCCTGAGAAGCGGATGAAGGAATTCGTCGAGCGCCGCGGCGATGGCTATGAATCGGTGCGCGACGTCTGGCTGCGCTCCGGCCTCGATATCGACGAGATCGAGCGGCTCGCCCAGGCGGATGCCTTCCGCTCCATCGGTCTCAGCCGACGCTCGGCCTTGTGGGCCGTGAAGGCGCTCGACGGGAAAAACGCCGCCGAAAGTCTGCCGCTTTTCGACCAGCCGAAATCCCGTCTGCGCGATCATGAGCCCCGGACCGAGCTCCCCATCATGCCGCTCGGCGAGCACGTCATCCACGATTATCGATCGCTCGGCCTTTCGCTGAAGGCACATCCCATCGCTTTCCTGCGCCCCCGGCTCGACCGGATCGGCATAACGCCGAATGCGCGGCTGGCTCAGGTCCCGGACGGCAAGCGCGTTTCGGTGGCGGGGCTCGTGCTGGTGCGTCAGCGGCCCGGCAAGGGAAATGCCATCTTCCTGACCCTGGAGGACGAGAAATCGGTAGCCAATGTCATCGTCTGGCAGCGCAGATTCGAACGCTTCCGGCCCATCGTCATGGGTTCGAGATTCATCCGCGTCACCGGCAGGCTGCAGAAGGAATCGGATGTGATCCACATCGTCGCCGAAAGGATGGAGGATCTCACGCCCTGGCTGGCGGAGCTTTCCGAGCAGGCGCCCGAGCTCGACACTTACATCCCTGCCGACGGGGTGCGCCATGGCGGCTCGGATCCGCGCGAAAGAACCGCCGACGCGGCTTCCCGCGCCACGCCGGGAAAGGTCTTGCCGGACCGGAACGAGCTGGCGTGGCGGAACCGTGAGGCTATGCCCAAGGGTCGGAATTTCCAATGAAGCCAGGTCTACATGACGCTCCAGGGCGTGTTGAGATTCAGGTCAGGCCGAGCCGAAAATGGTGGCTTTCGAGAACCGGCGCGCAGCGTACATTCGTACGTGAGCACCGGAAGCGCAGAAAGCCGCCATTTGCAGGCCGGCCTCACCTGAATATCAACGCGCCCTGACCCTATTCCTCTGCCGAAAGCGAGCGCGCCTCGGACGGCAGCATGATAGGAATGCCGTCTCGCACGGGATAGGCGAGCCGCGCCGCCCGGGAAATCAGCTCCGACGTCGCCGCGTTCCATTTCAGCGATCCCTTGGTGAGCGGGCAGGCAAGAAGCTCGAGCAGCTTTGGGTCGATCGTCGCCTTGTCCATCGTCTCAGCCATCCTCTGCTCCTCGAACCGTCACTGCACGCTGGAAACGAAATCGTCGCCATCCCCCGCCAGCGCCATTTCAGTTATCGCAATCAATGTCTCGGCGCGCGACTTCAGATCGGGTGCCTCGAGCAGGGCCTGTTTCTCGGCGGGGCCGTAGGGCGCCATCATCGAAAGCGCATTGACCAGTGTCGCATTGTCGGCGCGCGAAACACTTTCCCAATCGGCTTCGAGATCATTGGCTTCAAGGTATTGCCGGAATGCTCTCAGAAGCGCTGTGCGGTCGACATCGCCGCCTCCCTGATCTTCGTTGAGGTCGGCCGCGAAGGGCATGATCCGGCACTGCCGGAAGGGTGTACGCACCGTAAGCTCGTCCGCGATACGAAACCGGCATACGCCGGTGAGCGAGATCAGATAGCGCCCGTCGGATGTTTCGGCGAAGGAAGTGAGCCTACCGACGCAGCCGACTTCTGAAAGGGCAGGCTCACCGTCCTCGCGCAAGCTGCCGTCGAGTGCCGGCTGCACCATGCCGATCAGGCGGTCTCCGCCGATCGCCTCGTCGACCATCTGCAGATAACGCGGCTCGAATATGTTGAGCGGCAGGCGCCCGCCGGGCAGGAGCAGCGCCCCCGCCAGCGGAAACACCGGAACGATCAGCGGGACGTCCGCTGCCACGCGGTATTTCACATTTCCTGCCTGCAAGTGTGCCTCCAGGCTCGGAACTCGAGGGGCGCCCAGTTTGCGGTAAATCCGGCCGCGCTACAAGGCCGCCATCACCTCGTCATGAAAACAGGATCGACGACAGCTTGCGCCGGCTTGCAAGCGTCGCCTCGTCGGTCATGCCCCAGGCATCGAAAAACTTGAGCAGCTGCTGTCGCGCGGCGTCATCCCGCCAGTTCCGATCGGCCTTGATGATCGCCAGCAGATGGTCCGCCGCCTCGGTGCGATTTCCCTGGGCATTGCGGATGGCGGCAAGGTCGAACCGCGCCTGATGGTCCTTCGGGTCGCGCGCCAGGCGCGCCTCGAGCTCGGCTGGATTGCCGAGCGCGGCCGCCTCTTCCGCAAGCTTCATCTTGGCGCGCACGGCAGCGACGGCCGGCGCGTCCTGCTTGTCCTCGGGCACCCGGTCGAGCACAGCGCCAGCCGTCTCCTCATCGCCCGTTTCGAACAGCAGGTCGGCAAGCCCTGCTGCCGCGTCCGCATTGTCGGGTGCCTGCTCCAGGAGCGCCGAGTAGATGTCCGCCGCCGTCTGGACGTCGCCCGCGGCGCGCGCCTCGGTTGCCGCAGCAAGCGCATCCGCGATTTCGGCACCGGCGCCCTTGCCGATCACGCGCTTCAGAAACTCCGTGATCTGGCTCTCGGGGATCGCGCCCATGAAGCCGTCGACCGGCTGCCCGTCCTTGAAGGCGATGACTGCCGGGATCGATTGTATGCCGAGCTGGCCCGCGATCGAAGGATGCTCGTCGATGTTCATCTTGACGAGCTTGACCTTGCCGCCGGCCGCACGGACCGCCTTTTCGAGCGCCGGTGTCAACTGCTTGCAAGGCCCGCACCAGGGCGCCCAGAAATCGACCAGCACCGGCTGCTGCCGCGATTCGCGGATCACGTCAGCGGCGAAGGCGGCAGTCGTCGTATCCTTGATCACGTCGCCGGGAGCCGATGCCAGCACCGTATCGCCGGCTGGTCCGTTCGGGGAGGCTGCGGCCGGCCGCGCATATTCGCCGCCGAATTGCACCGTATAGCCGCCTCCGGCTGTGCCATATGGGTTCTGTCCGTTGCTCATTTCGGCCTCTGATCAGTTGGCTGCGATGCGGGGCTCGGCACTTTAATCTTTCGGCCCACCATGTGGCGTTCCGCCCGCAAGATTCAAGACGATCGGATCATGGCCCGTCGCCACGACGAATGCCAAGAGGTCGGCCGACGAAATCGTCGTTGTCGCGGTGTTGACGAGCGGATGCGCGTTGATGAGCGGCTCTGCCGCAAGCGATTGGTCGATGACGATCTTCACCCGGCCCGCCGCATCGTTGATCGCGCCGAACACGGTCACGGCTCCAGGCTGAACACCTAGCAATTCCATAAGCGCCTCAGGCTTGCCGAAGGAAACCCGGCTCGCCGCGCCGATCAACTGGTGCACGGATTTCAGGTCGACGCTCGCCTCCTCCTCGAGAGTCAGCAGGAAGTAATTGTCCTTCTTGTCCTTGAGAAACAAGTTCTTGGTGTGGGCCCCAGGGATCTCGCCGCGCAGAGCCTGCGAATCGGCAACGGTGAAGAGCGGCTCGTGCGTCCTCGTGGTCGTGCGGATGCCCAGCCCGTCCAGAAAGGCGAAGAGTTCTTCAGGCGATTTCGGCAATATCGTCATTCCCTTGCATGTCTGGCGTCAGCCGAGACACGCATCTAGCCTGTCGCTCATCCGGCGGCAATGTCGGGCCGCAAGACCGCACTCCTGCCGCGCGCATCCGGCTTCAAAGTCCACACTCCGCTCATGCTGCCGCCGAAAAAGCTGCGACCGCTCGCTGCAGGGAATTCCCTGTTGCAATCACCTCTGAGTTCGGCCATATAGGCGCGGCTTGCGGCCCGAGGCCGCGCGAGCGGGTGTAGCTCAGGGGTAGAGCACAACCTTGCCAAGGTTGGGGTCGAGGGTTCGAATCCCTTCGCCCGCTCCAGTTTCAAAGTGTCCGACCCGGAGACATGGGTAACAGAACGTACCTAAGACATGGGTGACAACCTCGTGCCGAACGGGTTGTCGATGGGTCCGAATGAGCATCGCCTTCGTGTGGCCTCTCCCTTTTCGGTTGGTCAACACCAAAAGGCTGCTCTCGTTCCACAGTGAAGGGCCAACGCCCGGTTGCCTTCAGGCCCGTCAGGGTTCGTTCACGTCCCCGATGACGAAGCAACAACTCGCGCCCTCTCTAAAAACCGTGATGAACCGCCGCGCCGTGGTGTCGCTGTCCCTGGCGGCATTTGCGATGCCGTCAGTCCCGCTCCCTGCAGAGCCGTTCGAATTCCAGTGCTGCGGCCGATAGACGCCGTTCCTTGTGACGAAGGATTGTGAACTGGCGCGGCGCGAGGGCGATATCGAGCATGGCGAGTTCGCCCGAGGCGACAAACGGCGATATCGCCAGCCGGGACAAGGCGGCAGCGCAGGAACTGCCACGGACGGCGCTCAAAACAGCTTCATTGGTTGGAAGTGTCAACGCCACTGGCAATGTCCTGCAATCGACGCCGATTGCGGCCAGGGCGGCCTCGAATTCGGCTCTGGTTCCGGAGCCGGGTTCCCGCATGACCCAATTCAATTCATGAAGGCGCGCCGGCGTGGTCCGCGATGCGATGTGCCCTGCACGGGCAGACATGACTACGGCGAGTTCGTCGGTATGTACTGGCAGCGAAGCCAATGCCGGTTCATCAATTGTGCCCTCGATGAAACCGAGTTCCGCCCGGCCTGAGATCACCGCCTGCACGACGCTTGCCGTATTGCCATCTCGGAATCCCACGGAGATACCGGGATGGAGTTCGCAAAAGCGCAGCAGCCTCGTTGGTAGCCAATAGTTGGCGATCGTCTGGCTTGCCTCGATGTCGAGACGACCCGTGCGCAACCCTCCAAGCTCGCTGAGCAACCCCTCGGCTTCCCTTACAGAAGCGAGCGTTCGGCGTGCCTCGGTCAGGAACAGCCGGCCTGCGCGCGTTAGTTCAATACGCCGGCCCACACGATCGAACAGGCGGACGCCGTATTGATTTTCCAGCGCCTTGATGGCGGCACTGGCTGCCGAAGGCGTAAGGCCGACCGCTGCTGCGCCGTTGGTCAAGTGTTCTCGCTCGGCTACCGCAATGAAGATCGAGAGCTGCTCGAGTGTCATTCATTCGTCCTAATCGAACATAACGTGGCATATTATTCGATAGAATGAAATGATTGCAAATCCTATCCTCCCAGTATCGAAGACGGGAGAACGGGATGCCAAACCGGGGTCGATCAAGAGAGATTTTTCCTGGGTTGGTGCTGTCGGCAGCCATCGGAATGATGGCGGCGGGCTTCGAATGGGCCGAGATCCGGCTGCTTGGTCACGCCTATCTGGACGGTCTCGTTGTCGCCATCCTGGTCGGCACTCTGCTTCATACGATCTTTGGGCTCAACGAACGGTTCGCGGCAGGCGTCAAGTTTTCGGCCAAGATCATACTCGAGGTCGCCATCGTACTGCTCGGCGGGACCATCAGCGCAACCACCATCGCCTCATCCGGTCTGCCTCTCATCGCCACCATTGTGGCGGTTGTAATCGTCACTCTCGTGCTCAGCTATGCGATCGGCCGTCTTCTCGGCCTGGATGACAGGCTCGCGACACTGGTCTCATGCGGGAACTCGATTTGCGGGAATTCTGCCATCATGGCGGCAGCGCCGGCCATCGAAGCGCGGTCGGAGGATGTTGCCGCCTCGATCGGCTTCACGGCAGTGCTGGGTATCGTCGTGGTCGTGTTGCTGCCTTTCTGCTTCACCCTGCTCGGCCTCACCGAGTGGCAATACGGTGTGGTTGCCGGGCTCAGCGTCTATGCGGTGCCGCAGGTCCTGGCGGCGACCGTCACGGTCGGCCCCCTCAGCGCGCAGATTGGCACGATCGTGAAGCTGGTCAGGGTGCTGATGCTCGGCCCGGTGGTTCTTGCCGTCGGCCTTCGCCACGGACGGCAAGGCGATGCGCGCCTGCCGATCTCGCTTCTGGTGCCTTGGTTTATCGTCGGGTTCATCCTCTTGATGGCGGCCCGGTCATTCCTGATCTTGCCTGACGTCGCCGTCGAGCCGCTTCACATCGCGTCGTCCGAGCTGACGCTGGTCGCGATGGCGGCGCTCGGGCTGTCGGTCAATCTTCGTTCGGTCCTCGCGTCTGGCGGAAGAGTCCTCGCAGCAGGAACCTCGTCGATAGCTGTTCTCGTGACTCTTGCCATTCTGGCCGCGGTTTTTCTCCCGATCTCGTAGCGCGGGGGCGGTCAATGGCCCTTATTCGCGTGCCGGGGGAAATGGCCGATGTCTGGATCAGCGTGGAGGCGATGCCTCGAATTTTGTGTGGGTGGATAAAGCTTTCGATTTCGCCGTAACGGCTGCGCTCGACAGGTGGCTCTGTCGCCGATCGCCATCGCTGTCCACGAAGCAGTCAAAAACACCATCTCAAAGGAGAAAGACTCATGATGGCACGAGTGCCTGGCCCCCGGAACATAGCAACCGCCCTTCTCTTTTCCCTCGCGGCGGTTTCCGTCGTTTCGGCGCAGGATCTCCTTTCCCCGGCTGGCCGTTCCGACCGACCACAAGGTGCCGAAGACGCTCCTGTCACGCTCATCGAATATTCATCACCGACTTGCGGTCATTGCGTCGTCTATCACAATGACGTCGCTCCGAGGGTTCACACCGAGTATGTGAAAACCGGCAAGGTAAGGCTCATCTATAGGCCGTTTGTCCGCAACGCGATCGACGCGGCTATTTTTATGCTCGCCGAAAGCCGGACGGGCGATGAATACAATGTCGTTCTGGACGCCTACTACAGGCGATACAACGATATTGCCGGCGCTTCGAACGTCCGCGCTCTGCTGGAGGAGATCGCTGAGACTGTGGGCATCAACGGTGTAGAATTTGAGCGAGTCCTGAGCGACCGGAATGGGTTGGAACCGATTCAGCAACTGACGGGGCAAGCTGTGAACGAATTTGGCGTAAGAGGTACTCCGACCTTTTTCATCAATTCCAAGATGCATGTCGGCGGCCTGACCTTCGAGACGGTATCCGCCGCGATCGACACTGAATTAATGCAGTGATGAGGTGTACTGGCTGCCGCCGGCGTGTACCGATGCGACAGCTCAGGTCACGTTTTCCACGGCATCAACACCTCCCGCCAAAAAGCGCAAACTACGGTCCGCTCTTCCAGGCTTATCCAAATTTCAAGTCTAGAACGTTCCCCGCTTCACCATCCCCGGCAACGCATGGGCGAGCAACCGGGCGGCGGCTCCGGTATCGAAACCCGATCGCTCGCCGATCAACACCAGCCTGCAGCCTGATGCCTCCTTCCCGTGCGGGACGAAGGTCGCCCGACGGCCTGTCATTTGGAAGAGCAGCGTCCGCCCGGGCATTTCACGGAAGGTCATGATCCCCTTTGCGCGCAGAAGACTGGGGGCGATCTGCTCTATGGCCTCTTGAAATTCGGGGAGTATGGCAGGCTCCGCGCTCTCCACTTCCAATGAGATGAACCGATCATCCTTGGTCTCTGGGCGCAACGCCGAGCGCGGCCGATCGCCCGCGCCGGTGCCGAGCAGCAGGTCCACGCGCAGCGGCGCATCGTCCGACAGCAGCACGGGTACCCGACCAATTGCAGCCAGCCGCGCCATGAGCGGTGCGGTGTCCGTTGTGCCGGTCTTTGCCAGGAGGAGCAGATGCGCGGAGCCGACCTGCGCGCGCCAGATCGGGTCTTCCATCCGCGCGGGCGTCGCGGCGCAATCCTCGGCATCGACCACGGTCAGAACCGTGTCGAGCATCACCGAACCCCAGAGTGCCTGGTCCATGAGCGCAGCGACGATACCTTGCGGGTCGGCAATGCCGCTCGCCTCGATCACAACAAGATCGGGCGGGTCGGCGCGGCTGGTGATGAGCTTCAGCGTGCGCAGAAGGTCGCCCTGCAGGGAACAGCAGATGCATCCATTCGAGAGGCCGAGCACCGTCTCGCTGCGTTCGGCGATGAGCTCGGCGTCGATGTTGATCGCGCCGAAGTCGTTGACGACGGCGGCGATGCGCCGCCCCTCTGCAGACATCAGCAACCGGTTGATGAGCGTCGTCTTGCCGGCACCGAGGAACCCGGAGACTACGAGAACCGGCAGGCTCATTGATCGCCCCGACGGATGGGGCGCCCGGGCGCGGCGTCACGGCAGAGTGTGCCGCCCGAAATCACCGGTACCCCGTTGACGAGGACATGGACCATGCCCTCGGCCGGACGGTTCATCTCGGCAAAACTTGCCCGCTCGCCCACCCGGGCGGGATCGAACACTACGATGTCGGCATCCATGCCTTGCCCGATCCGCCCCTTGAGGCGGAAGGCAGGGGCGCAGCCTTCCATGATCCGGGCGGGGATCAGCGTGCATTTGGCGATGGCTTCCAGCATCGGAACCGCATGCCTTTCGCGCACCCACTGGCGCAGGAAGCGGGTGAAGGTGCCCGAGGATCGCGGATGGGAAGTCTTGTCCGCTCCCAGCGGCCATTCGTCGCCGTCGTAGAGTGTCCCGTCCTGCTGGCTCCAAGGCATCGCGTCCGAGGCGATGGCCCCGCCGGGGAACATGACCGATATGTCGAGGAGGTCGCGATGGCTCCGGTTCGCCTCCGCATCGAGGAAATGCCACAGCACCATCGCCGAGGGATTGCGCGCGGCCTCGTCCGACAGGTCGGCGACGCCTGTGAGGCGGCGATGGCTCGCCACCATCTCGATATCGCCGAAATCCGTGCCCGTGCGTTCGGCAAATGCGGGATCCCGGAAGAAGCCGGCGCTGACCACGGTCGATCCGGTGCCGTAGGGATAGGCTTCGGTCGTGACCTTCAGCCCCTGCGCCTGCGCCCGCGTAATCAGCGCCGCAGCGCGCTCGACGTCCTGAAGGCTGGTCGAATTGAGGTGGCATATGTGCATGTGCGCCCCGGTCGCGCCGGCCAGCCCGATCAGCATCACATAGGCTTCGACCGAACTTTTCGGGTCGATGTTCGACATCTGCGCGATGTGGGTATAGGTCGGCGTCCTGGTTTCGGCGGCCAGATCGCAGACCAGGCTCATCTCCTTGGCCCCGGCGCCGGGTGCGTAGGCATAGGGAATCCCGATACCGAGCCCACCTTCGTCGATCCCCTGCCGGAGCCTTGCGACGATTCCTTCAACCTGCGCGGCGCTTGCCGTGTCGCGTGACCAGCGCAGATCGTCCGCGCCGCGGCCCATGGTGGTCAGCGCGGGTTCCCGCCCGTCGAGCTCAATGCCGATCATCTCCGCCTTGCGGGCAAAGATCCAGGCCGCCGCTGCGCCGTAGTTGAGCAGGCGCTTGCGCTCCGCCTGCGCCTCATACCATCCGGCCACAGGCAGTGCGCCCACCTCGAGCTCGAGCGCAGTCGTCACCCCGTCGAATGCCTGCATCCGGTCGGCGGGCAGCGACTGGCCATGCGCATGCAAGTCGATGAAACCGGGGGCGACGATCAGCCCGGCCGCGTCGATCTCCTCCCTCGCCCGGCCGACCGTATCGGCGATGGCCGTGATGCGGCCGCGGTCCACCGCGACGTCGCGGATTGCGTCGAGCCCCGTTTCCGGATCAATCACCCGCCCGCCGCGGATCGCAAGATCGTGCATCGTCCGTCCTCAGGAATAGTGTGCGCGCTTCTTCATTGCCGCCGAAGGCGACAAGGCGGCACTTATCGACGATCGGAGCGAGTTGGGGAAGCCGGTTCTGCCGGCCAGCTTAAGGCGATACCGCGATTGGCAAAGAAAAGGTCAAACGTATCGAGCGGGAGTGTCACGTTTGCTTGGCTGCACTGGTCGTGGCCCGAGGGATTATGGAATCGGATAGTATCCGGCGAAGCCGCGGTAACAAGGACCAGGTGGCCGCCTTTGGATGGGGGCTCACGGTGAGGCCATCGAATGCCGCTGTTGACGGAGGCAATGAAGAACTGCCTCTCCGTCAGAATGCCGGGAATTTCCGTTGTGGCTACGCTCGTGCGCGTTTCGGCAAGCAGGCCAAAGCGCTCCCTCACAAAGGTGACAAAGGGGTCGTAGATCAATCCCTTGATCGAAGCATCGGCTTGATTGACGACATAACCCCCATAGTCGGTACAGACCCGGGCGAGCGACAGGATCGGATGACACTCGCCGCGCGCGGCCAGGATCATCTTCAGGCACGCCATGCCACACACATTGACCGCCCAGCGCGCGTATTCCTCGATCGTTTCAGCGCCTGAGTTGCGCCACAAGGGATCGCGCAGGAGGGCCAGCGGCCCTTCGGCCAGCACTTGTGACGTCATGTCCGCAGTTTCCCATTGGCTGAAGTAGGGCACATCGGAAGGCTGCATCGGTATCGATAGTCTCCTGAAAACGGCCGCGGGATCTGTATTGAAGGCTCGATTCGGCACGCGAACGCAGGCTCGACCACCTTTACGGCATTCACAAGATTACCCAAGCCGGTGCTGGACCGTATCAAACACAGAATCCCGAAGTCCGCAGCCGGGAGCCTAATCTTGCGCGGCGATTGTTTCGCCCTGTTAGAAAAGCTGACCGAGCGGCGGGGCTTTGATGTAGTCATCCTGCTGCACTGCACTATAACCTACCGCTAAAGTGCGTCTTTCGAGCGTCGGTCCATTCGCTGGCACTGGGCAGTCAGCGTATCGGATCGGGGCCTCAATCAGGAGTTCGATCTAGGTAGGGGGGCTTTTGAGCAGGAATTCGTTCGCTCAGGAGTTCGTTAATGCCGGATATTTTCTACCGCCGACCCAACGGATCGAGGCGGGCTCCCCGATGAGCAGCGACAGCATTCCTGTCGGTGTCATCATCCCCATGTACAATGCCGAGTCTACGATCGGCGCAACGCTCGAAAGTGTCTGCCGACAGACGTATTCCGCGCTCGACATAGTCGTCGTCGACGATGGATCGACGGACGCGTCCGCAGCGATCGTGGCTGCTTACGCTAGGAGCGATTCGCGCATCCGCCTCGTGCAGCAGGAGAACAGCGGCGTTGCCGCGGCGCGCAATCTTGGCGCTGCGTCGACCGCTGCGGAATTCCTGGCCTTCATCGACGCCGATGACCTCTGGGCACCCCCAAAGATCGCCCTGCAATTGCATGCCCTCGAGACAGGCGGAGCCTCGGTGGGACTGGCCTATTGTTGGTTTGCACAGATCGATGCCGAAGGCGGCGTCTATTCCCTGAACAGTCGCCCGCTGGACGAAGGATGGGTGCTGCACCGCCTCTGCCGGAACAATTTCGTCGGCAATGGCAGCTCCATGATGCTCCGCCGAGCGGCCTTCGAGGCCGCCGGTGGGTTCGATCCTTCGCTCAGGGCGAGGAACGCGCAAGGCGGCGAAGACATGCTGATGTGCATGCGCGTTGCCGAGCAGTTCGAGTTCCGCGTGGTGCCTCAGTATCTCGTCGGCTATCGCATCACCAGCACCAGCATGTCGAGCGACGTCAGACAGATGCTGCGGTCCTGCGAGATTGTTTTCGATGAGTTCCGGGAGAAATGTCCTGAACTCCGCGACGAACTCGACGCTCATCTGACCGACATGCTGGAGTGGCTCGCCGTCAGGGCATTGATGGGCGGGCGCCTGCTCTCGGCCGCCGAGCTCCTGAAACGACTGGCTGGGCTGGAGCCGCGCATGGCGATCTCCCGGTTGCCGGGCATGCTGGACATCTATTTTCGCGCCAGGCTGGTGCCGCGATGGGCCAAGGCATGTTGGCGGCGCATCAGCCGGGCCGAGCCGCGGCCGCCCTATGCGGAGATGGCCTGGTAAATGCAGCCTCTGTTCGACCGGATGCGACGACTCTTCCGCCTGGCCGAGGCCCCCTCCTGGGCCGGCCCAACCATCATTTCGCTCGGTCTCGCAGCGGCGGTGCTGGAAGGCGCCGGTCTGTTCCTCTTCATCCCGCTTGTCCAGAGCCTCGGCGCGACGGCGCAACGGGGAAGCTGGCAGCCGCTGTTCGACCGCCTCCTGTCGCCGGTTCCTCCTGGATATCTGACGGCGGTTCTCGTCGCCATGCTCTGCATCAGTATTCTGCTGAAAATCGCAGTCAACCTGGTCAACACCTGGGTGACCAGCTACGTGGACGGCCTGGTGGCCCACCAGCTCAGATGCCGCGTGTTCGAGCAGACGATAAGCTCCTGCATCGACTATCGCGTGGAGAACAAGCGCGCCGACATCGTCACCACCATCGCCAACAATACCTGGAAGCTCAGCCAGGGACTGAGCCTTTCATACCGGCTGATCATCTGCGCCTGCACCTTCGCGGTCTTCGTTCTCCTGATGCTCGCGATCTCCGTCAGCCTCACCATGCTGTCGATGGCGTTCCTGTTGCTGGCGGCCTCCGCTATTCGTTTCGCGACACGCCGCGCCGACGAGACCGGCAAGGCGGTCGTCGAGGAGAACAAGCAGTTTGGGCTGCGCATGTGGGAGAGCATCAACTCCCTGCAGCTGATCCGTGCCTTCGCCCGCGAGGACTATGAAAGCAAACGCCTGCGCCAGGTCTCCGATCGGGTGCGCCAGCGCTTGCTGCGGCTTGACATGCTGTGGGCGGCCCCTGGGCCGGTGTCCGAAATGTCGATCGCCGTCATGATCGGCATCCTGATCCTCGTCGCGGAAAAGACAGGCACCGGGATTGCAGCGCTGGCGGCATTCCTGTCGCTCCTTTATCGTCTGCAGGGGCCGGTCCGGGAACTGCTGCAGTCGAAGATCGCCCTCGACGGCATCGGCGCGGCAATCGATGATGTCGACGATTTCCTGCACGCCACGGATACGCCCTTTCTCGCGAGCGGCAATATGCCAGCGCCGCCGGTCAGGCAGGGCGTCGAGTTCCGCGACGTGTCGTTCCGCTACGCGCCGAGCGAGCCGCTGGCGCTGGACCGCATCTCCTTCCGGATTGAAGCTGGCAAGACAACCGCCATTGTCGGGGAGTCGGGCGCCGGCAAATCGACCGTGCTTTCCCTGCTGTTCCGCTTCCGGGACCCCAGCTCGGGCGAGATCTTCGCCGACGGCACCGCGCTTCCCGAATTCGACCTCAACAGCTGGCGCGAGCGCCTGTCCGTCATGTCGCAGGAAGTCTATCTGTTCAACGACACGATCGCCGCCAATATCGGCTATGCCGATTTCGACGCGGACCTCGGGCGCATCCGGGAAGCCGCGCGAATTGCCAGGGCCGACGACTTCATAAGCAGGCTGCCGGACGGCTACGAAACCCGCATCGGCGACCAGGGAATGCGCCTGTCAGGCGGGCAGCGGCAGCGTATCGCGCTCGCCCGCGCGATCCTTCGCAATCCCGACATTCTTTTGCTCGACGAAGCGACCAACGCCCTCGACATCGAGAACGAACAGGCGTTCCAGCTCGCGCTCGAGCAGTTTTCCAGGAACCGCACGGTCGTAGTCATCGCGCATCGCCTTTCGACCGTGCGGGCGGCCGATCAGATCATCGTCATGTCGAAGGGACGAGTCGTCGAAATCGGCGCGCCGGACCAGCTGCTGAAGCGGCCCGGCCATTTTGCAAGACTCTATGATCTCCAGGGCGGGCATCCGCCTGTAGCCCTAGCCCGATAGAGCGAGCGAGATGGCCTATAAACTCGTCGAAGTGGAGCTGTCGGAACCGCTCAACGCAATCGCGCTCGCTCCGGATCAGAGCGGCGTGGGGCTCATCGCGCGCTGGCGCGATCGGCTGATCGGCTTCGAGATGATCGCCGCTCCCGACGGCTCGACGCTTTCGGCCGATCAGCTCCGTACGCTGGCGGATGAACGTTTCGCCGCCCGCGTGCTGGTCGCAAAGATCGAGGATGAGCTGGGGTCGAGCACGTCGGCGCACACCTCATTGCCCCCGCTCAGCATCGCGATCTGCACCAAGGACCGGGCTGAACGGCTCGCGCGTCTGCTCAAATCGCTGGATGCCGTCCACAAGAATTCGGCGTTTCCCTCGGTCGAGATCGTTGTCGTCGACAATGCCTCGACCAGCTCCGCCACGCGCGAGGCGGTCGCGAGCTTCGATGGTTTTCGCTACGTGTTCGAGCCCAAGGCCGGGCTCGATTTTGCCCGCAACGCAGCCCTTCATGCCGCAACGGGCGCGCTGATTGCCTATCTCGACGACGACGTCGTCGTTGACCGCAACTGGCTCCAGGGTCTCGCCAAAGCCTGTCGTGACAATCCGGGGGCGGGCGGGTTCACCGGGCTTGTGCTGCCGTTCCGGCTCGACACCGAGGCGCAGATCTATTTCGAGCAGCGCGGCGGCTTCGGGCGAGGCTTCTGCTGCAACGAGTTCCGCAACACGCGCTTCGACAACCCCCTGCATCCGGTCGGCGCCGGCGTCTTGGGCGCAGGCTGCAACATGGCCTTCGAGCGGGAGCTTTTGATCCGCCTCGGCGGCTTCGATGAGGCGCTCGACACCGGAGCGCCGCTCCCTGGCGGCGGCGACCTCGACATCTTCTACCGGGTTCTCAGGTCCGGTCGCGCCATGGTCTACGAGCCGCAATTTGCCGTTTACCATGAGCATCGCGAGACGATTGCGCAGCTCAGGCGCCAATACTGGTCCTGGGGCCTCGGCATGATGGCCTTTCTCGTCAAAAGCAGCCGCAGCGACCATGAGCTGCGCTCCCGGCACGTCGCCATGGTGCGCTGGTGGTTCATGGACCAGGCCAAGGCGCTGGTGCGGGGAGCACGCCGACTGCGTGGCCGCGACATCCGTTTCGGTATCGCCGAATTGTGGGGCGGTGTTTGTGGCCTCGCCGGCGAATACGACCGCTCCCGCTCCCGCGTGCAAGCGATTCGGGAGCTGAACCAATGACGGGGTTTCCGGTGAGGCATATCGACCTCAGCGCAGTGCGGACCGATAAGCACCCCGGCAACGCGCCTGCCTTCTCGATCTTCTGGTGGAAGGACCTGCCGCTCGGCATGCGGGCCTCACTGCCCGACGAATTACCTTTCGGCGAGGCGCAGCTGCGTCAGTTCGTGGCCGAATATGCCGCCCTACAGCTCGCCGCGCGCAGTCCGGCCTTCGGCGCGCCGCTGCGGGCGACTTTCGAGGGCAATCCTAAGCCGGCGCTCACCATGGCGCAGGTGCTTGAAGCAGGCGATCATCTGATTGAGGAAATGGATCTGCTCGCCTCCGCGACCGCCGTTGCTGCCGAGCGCGTCTCCATCGTGATCTGCACACGCGACCGGGGCGAGGCACTGGCCGAATGCCTGAAAAGCGTTACCGCGCAACGGAGTGCTCCTGGCGAAATCATCGTGGTCGACAACTCCGAGAGCGGCAATGCGGAGCCCATATGCCGGCGGTTTCCCGAGGTCCGCCACCTGCGCGAGCCGCGGCCGGGGCTGAGCGTCGCCCGTAATGCCGGAATTCATGCGAGCCGCGGGGAGATCGTCGCCTTCACTGACGACGACGTCGAGCTCCATCCCGGCTGGACCGGCGAGATCGCGCGCGCCTTCGCGGATGAGAGCATCGACGCGATGACGGGGCTCGTGCTGCCTGCGCGCCTCGACACGCCCGCGCAGTGCATTTTCCAGTTGGGCATCGGCGGCTTCGGGTCGACATTCGTCCCGCTGAGGTTCGACCACCGCTTCTTCGACGAGACGCGGCCGAACGGGGCGCATGTCTGGAAGATCGGCGCGGGCGCGAACATGGCCTTCCGACGCAGGCTCTTCGAGCGGATCGGTCTCTTCGACGAACGCCTCGGGGCTGGAGCCGCCGGCTGCTCCGAGGATTCCGAGCTGTGGTACAGGCTTCTCGCCAAGGGCGGAGCTTGCCTCTACGAGCCTCGCGCAGTGGTCTTTCACCACCACCGCAAGGACCTGCACCAACTCAGGCGGCAGATGCGCTCCTACATGAAGGGCCATGTCGCAGCGCTCGTCGCGCAATATGACGAGTTCGGCGATCGCGGCAATGTTGCCCGCATATTCGGGCAGCTGCCGGTCCATTTCCTCAAGAGGTTCCTGAAGGGGTTTCTTGAGGGCCCACGCGGCCGGCAGGAAACGCTGGCCGCCGAATTCGCCGGGTGGGCCGCCGGGCTACAGTTCCTTGTCCGCTCCGGCTGGCGCAGGCAGCGCGCGCCGCGCCTGATTTCCGACGGAGGTATGCAGTGAGTCGCAAGGCACCGCTGGGCTCGTTTCTCGCCAGCAACCCCTTCCCCAATGGCTGGACCGACGGGCTGTTCTATCGCGAGAAGATGCGCGCAATCCATCGCGTCGCGCCTGCCAAGCTCGAAGGGCGCGGACGCGTGCTGGAGGTCGGGGGTGGCCGCAGCGGCATGGCGAGCCTGCTCTACCCGGAAGCTGATATCGTCACGCTCGATATCGACTTCGACCTGTCGAAGAACCAACCGAGCTGGGAACGATCCTTCTTCGTCTGCGGCGATGCGCGTTCATTGCCCTTTGCGGATGACAGTTTCGACGTCGTGACGATGTTCGACGTGCTCGAGCATATCGAAGAGGACGATCGTGCCGCACAGGAGGCGCTGCGCGTGGTCCGGCCTGGTGGTTGCGTCCTCGTCTCCACGCCCGAGGCCGGCTGGCACTACCCCTATTTCAAATCGATGCGGCCTTATTGCCCCCACGAAAGCGAGCTGATGCAGGAATGGGGTCACGTACGGCGAGGCTATCGAGACCCTGAGCTCGCCGCACTGTTCGGCCGGCAGGCTGAGCGGCGCGCGACGTTCATCAACCCCGTCACCGCGTTCTTCCATGACGTGGCGTTCTCGCGGCTGGGGCGGCGTCGCCGCAAGCTGCTCTACGCGCTGGCCGCACCGCTGACGGCGTTCGGCTACCTCTTGCACAGGCCCTCTACGCGCGGCACCGAAACGGCCTTTGCCTGGCGCAAATGAGCGAGGGCCGCGCTTCCAAGGTGGTCGCGCTCTTTCCCTGGGGAGACGTCGTAGAAGAATTCCTCGACCCGATCGGGTTGCGGCTAGGGGATTTCGTGGAACACATGACCGGCGGCTGGCTGTTCGGCTATACCGCCGCGCTGCAGCTTCTCGGGCACACGCCCATGATCGTCTGCGCATCCGAGCGCGTAGATCGGATCGAGCGCCGGCGGCATGCGGCTACCGGCGCTGCCGTATGGATCGTGCCCGGCAGGCGGGCTCGAAAAGAAGGTTCGGATGCGGCCTATAGCGTCCGCCGGTGGCGAGAGACGCCGCTTGCCGCCTTTCGGGACGTGCTGAAGAGTGCGGCATGCGACGTGATCCTTGCGCAGGAATACGAGTACACTCGATTCGATGCGCTGGCTTTCCTCGCGCGACGCATGGGAATTCCCCTCTACGCGACCTTTCAGGGCGGCGACCGCACGCTGTCCTGGATCGAGGCCATTGCCCGCCAGGCGTCCCTGCGAGCCTGCCGCGGCCTGATCGTCGCCTCCGCCGGGGAACGCACGCGCCTGTCCCGCGCCTATCCGCGCATCGATTTGAACATTGCCGATATCCCCAATCCGATCGATGCCGAGGAATGGCGGGCGACGGACCGTCAGCAGGCACGGGCAGAGCTTGGCCTCCCCGCCGACCGGTTTCTCATTATCAATCATGGCCGCATCGATATCCGCCGCAAGGGCCTCGACGTGCTCATCGAGGCATGGGCCCCCTTTGCCGAAGACAGGGCGGCCGAGCTTGTGATCATCGGCTCGGGCCAGGACCGCGAAGCCTTTGCCGGCCTCCTTCGGAAAGGCGGGGCCCCGAACGTGCGGTGGCTTTCCGATTACACGACGGACCGCAGTTTGCTACGGCGCTGGCTCTCGGCGGCCGATGCCTATGTCACCGCATCACGCATCGAGGGCATGCCCGTCGCGCCCCTGGAAGCGATGGCCTGCGGCCTGCCTGTGGTCGCGAGCGAGGCCCAGGGGTTGCCGGACATCCTGGCAAATGGCGAAGCGTCGGGCGGCTTGCTGGTGCGCCGTGAGGCGCCTGACGAAATCGCCGATCGCCTGAGGCGGCTCCGCGGCGATGCCGAACTGCGCCATAGGCTGGGGCTCGCCGCACGGCGCCGCGTCGAGGAGAAGTTCTCGCTCAGCGCCGTCGGGGCGGCGCTCGATGCGTTTCTTGGAGCAACTTGAAGGCATGTGGCGCGGCGCTGGTGCCCCCCTCCCCCTTGTGGGCAGGGATCGTCAGCGCCGCGCTTTCGAATAGCGCTACAGCCGATCCCGGTGCCAGGCGAGCGCCGTCTCGACGATACGATCGATGCCGGACTGCTGCGGAACCCATCGCAGCTCTCGCTCTGCCTTCGTGCGGGCAGCCACCAGCACTGGCGGATCACCCGGCCTGGGAGGGCCGTAGGCGATCCGCAGCTTCGACCCGGAAATCCGGCCGACGGCTTCGACCAGTTCGGCGACGGTCGTCCCAATTCCGGTACCGAGGTTGTAGACATGGACGCCGTGCTCGCCGCAGAGCTTCTCCGCGGCCAGCACATGGGCACGCGCGAGATCGCTGACATGGACGTAGTCGCGGACGGCGGTTCCGTCCCGGGTGTCGAAATCGGAACCGTTGAAAACGAACGTCCTGTCCTGCCTGAGCGCTGCCTCGATCGCCAGCGGGATGACATGCGTTTCCGGCTCGTGACGCTCGCCAATCTCGCCCTCGGGATCGCAGCCGGCAGCATTGAAATACCGGAGAATGACGGCGCCGAAACCGTGGGCGCGCGCGAAATCCTCGATCATGCGCTCGATCATGAATTTCGACCATCCGTAGGGATTGATCGGTTTCTGCGGATGCTCCTCGTCGATCGGCGTGCGCTCGGGGATGCCGTAGGTTGCGCAGGTGCTGGAGAAGATCAGCCGGCCGACGCCGGCCTTCAACATCTCCTCGAGCAGGATGAACGTGCCGAGGCTGTTGTTGCGGTAATAGATTTCCGGCCTCTCGACCGATTCCCCGACATAGGCGTAGGCGGCGAAATGAGCGACGACATCCGGACGGTAACGGTCGAGCGCAGCGCCAAGCGTAGCGGCGTCCGCTATGTCGCCTTCGACCAGCGGCCCCCATTTGACGGCGTCGCGCCAGCCGCGCGATAGATTGTCGTAGACGACGACCGACCAGCCGGCCTGTGCAAAGGCCTTGCAGCAATGCGATCCTACATAACCGGCGCCGCCGGTGACCAGCACTGTTTTCATTCGGCGGCGAGATGCCCGCTGCTCTGGCCCGAGGCCAGCAGCCTGTCGAAATAGGCGATCGTACTGCCGAGGCCCTCGCGCAGCGGCGTTTGTGGAGTCCAGTCAAGCGCCGTCTTGGCCAAGCTGATGTCAGGGCGCCGATGCTGGGGATCATCGACCGGCAGTGCCAGGAATTTGATCTCGGAACGACTGCCTGTCAGCTCGAGCACCAGCCTGGCGAGCTCCAGCATCGTGAACTCTGCCGGGTTGCCGAGATTGATCGGGCCGGTAACGTCGTCGGACGTCCCCATGAGCCGGATGAGGCCGGTTATGAGGTCGTCGACGTAGCAGAACGACCGTGTCTGTTCCCCGCTGCCGTAGACGGTGATGGGCTGGTTCTGCAACGCCTGGACGATGAAATTGGACACGACGCGTCCGTCGTCGGGTCGCATTCGTGGACCGTAGGTATTGAAGATCCGCGCGACCTTGATCCGCAGCGAATGCTGTCGCCAGTAATCGAAGAACAGCGTCTCGGCGCAGCGCTTGCCTTCGTCATAGCAGGAGCGAGGTCCGATCGGATTGACGCTGCCCCAATAGGTTTCCGGCTGCGGGTGAACGTTGGGATTGCCGTACACCTCGGATGTGGAGGCCTGCAGGATCTTGGCTTTGACGCGCTTGGCCAGGCCCAGCATGTTGATTGCGCCATGCACGCTGGTCTTTGTCGTCTGCACGGGATCGTACTGATAATGGATCGGGCTCGCCGGGCAGGCGAGGTTATAGATCTCGTCGACTTCCACGTAAAACGGGAAGGTCACGTCATGACGGATGACCTCGAAACCGGCATTCGAAAGGAGATGCGCGACATTCCACCGGCTGCCGGTGAAGAAATTGTCGACGCAGATCACCTCATGCCCTTGAGCCAGGAGGCGTTCGCATAGGAACGATCCGAGAAAGCCAGCTCCACCCGTTACCAGGATGCGCTTTGAATGCTGCAAGGCTATGTCTCCCAGCCGGACACGCCCTTCCCACCGCAGACATTTATAGGTTGACGCCGCGCTTCCGCCAGCGCGTGTAGTTCACTTAAAGTTACCCGTTTGAAATCGTGCAGACCTGCTTGCGAATGCAGGACGGCTTCGCGCGGATTGCGATCGCTTTGACGCAGCGAGCCGCCGCCACCTTCTTGATGTCAAGACAGAAGCGTCGGCCGTTATGCCTGCCATCCGGTAGCCCGAGCGCGAGGTCGCGACTAGATACTAGGCGCCGGAACGAAGTTCCCGATACACGAAAGGACCCGCACGATGCCCGAACAGATCAAGCTCAACGACGGCTTGACCATCCCCCAGCTCGGCCTCGGGGTGTGGCAGGTCGATCCTGCGATCACCGCTAAGGTGGTAAGCTGGGGAATCGAGGCCGGCTACCGGTCGATCGACACCGCCGAAGGCTATGCCAACGAGGAGGGCGTCGGGCAGGCGATCCGGGAGGGCGGCGTGCCGAGGAACGAGCTGTTCATCACCTCCAAGCTGCGCAACGGCGCCCACCAGCGCGACCTTGCGCTAAAGGCCTTCGACGAGACGATGAAGAAGCTCGGGATCGAGCAGCTCGACCTGTTCCTGATCCACTGGCCCGTTCCCAGCCGGAACAATTATGTCGAAGCGTGGAAGACATTGGTCGAGCTCAGGGATGCCGGCCGGATCAGGTCCATCGGCGTCTCCAATTTCAACCAGGACCATCTGGAACGGATCATCGGCGAAACCGGAGTTGTTCCCGCGGTGAAACCAGATCGAGCTGCACCCGCGGTTCCAGCAGCGCGACAAGCGCGAGTTCCATGCCCGCCACGACATCAGGATCGAAAGCTGGAGCCCGCTCGGCAGCGGCCGGCTGCTGCAGGACCCGACCCTGGAGAAGATCGCCAGGAAGCACGGAAAATCCGTGGCGCAGACGATCATCAGATGGCACCTTCAGGAAGGTCTGATCGTCATTCCCAAATCAATCCATGAGGATCGTATCGCCTCCAATTTCGACGTGTTCGATTTCGAGCTGGATGCGGAAGACCTCAAGGCTGTCGACGGCATGGATTCGCGCGATGGCCGCACGGGCCCGGACCCGGCGACGGCGGCGTTCTTGTTCTGATTGCTTGGTTGGCTGCTCGAGCCTTCTGTTCCCAGGCTGTGTTCAAACAAGAACGCCCTACCTGCCCTCGCCCGGCGCCATCCCAGATCGTTTGGCCGTTCGGTCGGGCGCGCCCGCTTCGGCGGGCGCCGGCTCCCACCCAAAGACGCTGCGGCCGCCATAGGCGTGCGAGTTCTGGCGCTCCTTCGCGACGAATTCGTCGAATGACGGGCCCCTCGCCGTGCGCTCCAGCCTGCGCGTCTGATCGTCGAGCCGACGGATGGCATCGAGCCGCTCGTCATTGCCGAGCTTGGCCTTTTGGATTGCCGATTTCAGCACCGATATCGTCTGGTCATAAACCAGCGTCGGCACGGGATAGGGATGCCGGTCCTTGCCGCCATGAGACAGCGAGAAGCGGGCCGGATCGGCGAAGCGGCAAGGCGCGCCGTGGATGACTTCCGCAACCATGGCAAGCGACTCGACCGTGCGCGCACCGACGCCGGGCACCAGCAGCAGCTCAGCGAAGTCCTCTGGCGCCCGGTCCGCCGCCGCTGAAAGCGCGCCATGCAAGCGGCGCATCATCACGTCCTTGGCGCGGACATCGTGATGTGCGGGCATCACCAGATGCGGCAGGAAAGGCGCATCCGGCGGCGCAGCTGCTGAAGCGCTGCCCTCCAGCGTGGCTACCTCGCGCACAATTCGGTCGGGGCCGAGGTCGCGCAGCAGGTCGAGCTGGCCCTTCCGCGAGCCGGCAGCGCGGCGGTCGGTCAGGTTGACGATGTTTCCCTGGTTCCGTCCCTCGATCGCGGCGTGCGGCTGATCGACGAAGCTCTTCAGCTCCTCCGAAAGCCAATGATAGCGCCGGGCGTATCTGGTGTCGCCATTCATGCCTTGCTGCACGACGACCCATTTGCCGTCGTCAGCCAGGATGAAGCCGTGCAGATAAAGGTCGAAGCCGTCCTGCACCGCCGCGCTGTCGACCTTGGCGACCAGCCGGCTTGCCCTGGCGAGTGCCTCGCCGTCGAGACCGGTACGTCCGCCGATGGCGATGAGTTCCCGAGGCGTCTCCCGCGAATGGCTGCCCCGCCCGCCGCAGACATGCAGGCCGAGCTCCCCGGACTGGGGGCCGAGCCCGCGCTTCAGCGCACCGATGACGCTGGTCGTGATCCCGGAAGAGTGCCAGTCCATGCCCATCACGGCGCCGAAGGACTGGAACCAGAAGGGATGCGCAAGGCGGCGCAGGAATTCGTCCCGCCCATAGTGATGGACGATGGCCTCGGCAATCACGGCGCCGAGCTTTGTCATGCGCTTGCCGAGCCATGCAGGCACTCGTCCATGATGCAGAGGCAGATCGGCGCTGCCGGCGCGTCGGGCCATCGCGACCTCGCGGAACAAACTATGAACAAATAACAATGTCAGCTGGCTTTTGCCAGCACATTCGCCTTATGTCACGGCTCGGCATGCGTCTCCGCCGCCTGGTCGAAGATCCAATCGCGAAACGCCGAGACACGCGGATCGGCTCCGGCCTCGGGCGGATAGACCAGGTAATACGCAAAATCCGCGGGCAGCTTGATGCCCAACTCGAAGGGACGAATGAGCCGGCCGGCGGAAAGGTCCCTGGCTATCATGGCGAAATCGGCAAGCGCAACCGCGCTGCCGTCGATCGCTGCCTGAACGGCATGGGAGGAATCCTCGAAAACGACGCAGCGGCTGTCGTCGAAATCCTCCACGCCGGCCGCTGTCATCCACATCCGCCAGTTCGGCCAGGTCACCCCCTGCCGCGACCATTCGATATGGACGAGCGTGTGATTGAGCAGGTCGCGCGGTTCATTGAGCGGCGCGCCCGACTTCAGCAGACGAGGGCTGCAGACCGGAATGACGACATTGTCGAAAAGGCGCTCTGCAACAAGCCCGGGATACTTGCCGGTGCCGAAGCGGACCGCGACGTCGATGTCGTCATGGTCGAAGTCGCGAACAAGGCTCGTCACGTCGAAGCGCAGCTCGATGTCCGGGCTGAGCTTGCGGAACAGGTCGATCTTCGGCAGCAGCCATTTCGAGGCAAACGTCGCGTCCGCGCTCACCTTGAGCTCGCCGGCTCCGCGCTCCTTCTTGCGTGCCCGCGCGACTGCGCGGCCAAGGGTGCCGAGCGCTTCGACGGCGGCCTCGTGGAGAATTGCGCCTGCTTCCGTGAGCTGCACCGTGCGGCTGGTCCGGACGAACAACGTTACCCCGAGCTGCTCTTCGATTTCCTTGATCTGATGGCTGACCGCGGCGGGCGTCAGGCCGAGCTCGTCCGCCGCGCGGGTGAAATTGCGATGGCGAGCGGCAGCATCCAGTGCCTTCAGCGCGCGCGTGCCCGGAATGTGGAGAGCCATAACATCATAAAAGAAAACTAACTGATCGGCAGAAAATAACTCGTTTCCCGCCTTTCAATCAAACGAATACTCTCCTCAGCAATTCATTCGCATCAAAATTCCTTAGGAGATCGAGATGGCTGTCGGGACGGGAGCCGCTCCGTGCGGCGCTTGGCGGTTTCCTGCGCTGCTTGCAGAAATCCCCCGCTTCACCCGTGCGGTGCTGCAGAGCAGCCGCATAGAAACCGAGCTCAACGCTCTTTCCGATCATTTTCTGCGGGATATCGGCGTCGATCGGCCTGACATTGCCGAGTTGGTGAAGCGCGAGATGGCGCGGGACGCCCTGCTGGGCACCGGCTGGCCCCGCCGGCGTTGGTAGTCCGCCGCTGACAGTTACCGACGCACGACCAGCAGAGTCCGCCGCGACAGAAGCGGCAGCAGCCGCGCCATGACGGCCCGGCTGACGGCCACGCATCCTGCCGTCGGAGCAAATTCTGGCCGGGCAAGATGGAAGAAGATCGCACTGCCGCGCTCGCGGCAGCGCGGCCGGATGTTCCAATCGAGGACGATCACGGCATCATAGAGGCCGTCGGGTCGCAACATGGCTTCGTGGCTGGCGCCATATGGAATTGTGACCGGCCGGTTGTAGTTGCGGTCCTCCGGCAGGTCGCACCATCCGAGCCTGGCAGTGATTCGCGCCAGCGGCAGGCTCGAGCGGCGGCCGAAGCTGCGTTCACGCAGGTAACCGGACAGCAGTCGCATTCGCGCAAGGGGCGTCGTCCCGTCGCCTTCGCGCTTCATTGCCGAAATCCCGCCACGCCCCAGTGCACAAGGAAAAACCACGCCGGCGCCGGCATTGATCAGCCCCTGCGTCGGGAGGCCCGGCCGGGCTCGCACGGTGATCGTCTTGAGGCTGTTGCAGAATTTTGCCGGCGAGGGCTTACGGTAACGTTTTTTGGAGTATGATCGCATGGCAACACAACTCGGCGTGACTAGATATCAGGCGAGGCACGTTCCCGATAGATGACAGGCCGTCAACAGCCCTTATTGTTTTCGAAATAACGGATTGAGCCATGACGTCGCGAACCATTCTGATTGTCGATGACGATGATGATCTGCGTTCGACGCTGGTCGAGCAGCTGTCCCTCATCGAGGAGTTCGAAGTGCTTCAGGAGACGACGGCGGCGAAAGGGATCGCGGCCGCCCGCGCCGGGCTGGTCGATCTCCTGATCATGGATGTCGGCCTGCCCGATATGGATGGGCGCGAAGCGGTCAAGATCCTGAGGAAGAGCAACTACAAGGCGCCGGTCATCATGCTGACCGGCCATGACACCGATTCGGATACGATCCTGGGGCTGGAGGCAGGTGCCAACGACTACGTGACGAAGCCATTTCGCTTTGCGGTGCTGCTCGCCCGCATCCGCGCCCAGTTGCGCCAGCACGAGCAGAGTGAGGATGCCACCTTCTCGGTCGGCCCCTACACTTTCAAGCCGAGCCAAAAGCTCCTCATCGACCCGAAGGGCGGCAAGGTGAGGCTGACCGAAAAGGAGGCTTCCATCATCAAATATCTTTATCGCGCCGACCAGAAGGTGGTGACGCGCGACATCCTCCTGGAGGAGGTCTGGGGTTACAATTCGGGGGTCACCACACACACGCTCGAGACACATGTTTATCGGTTGCGCCAGAAGATCGAGCGCGATCCTTCCAATGCCGAAATTCTTGTGACAGAAAGCGGCGGATACAAGCTGGTGCCCTGACTGATTTGCGGGCGGGTGGGTCCGCATAGCCCAGGGGTGCCAGGCCAGTCGGTAAGTTCAATTTCAATTTCAATTGCCGAGGGGCTCGAATTGTCGATTTGCGTGCGGACCAGGCCGGTTTGTCGGCTGCCTGGGTGGTGCGCTCGCGGACCGGGGACGCCATGGCGCTGGATGACGATATCCGCATCCTCTCCGGCGTGAGCCTTTTCGAGGGGTTCACGCGGGAACAGCTCCGTTTGCTGGCATTCGGCGCCGAGAGCCTCAGGCTGTCGGCTGGCAAGGGGCTTTTCGAGGAAGGAGCAGAGGCCGATTCGGCCTATGTAGTGGTGCGCGGCGGGATCGTGCTCTACCGCGAGCGCGACGGCGAGCGTGCCATTGTGGGCTATGCCAAGCCCGGTGTCATGCTGGGCGAGCTGGCGCTGATCGCCGAGACCAATCGGCTCACGTCGGCGCGCGCCGAGGTCGAGACCGATCTGTTGAGGCTTTCGCGCAAGCTGTTCCGCCGCATCCTCGAGGAATATCCGGAGCTCGCAGCGATGCTGCACGAGCGCATCCTCGAAGATCTGCAGGCGATGATCCATCGCATCGAGGGACTGGCGCCGAGGTTCGCATCGTAACCGGCGTTATGCTTAACCGGCATTTAACCAGTATAGTTAACAATCCCGCCGAAACCGCCTGGAAGGATTAACCCTTGCTCTGGGCGGGCGCTCGGGAGTTCATCCATGAATGCCAGCCTTCGCGTCCTGATGTCGGCCACGGCACTCAGCTTTTCCGCCCTTGCCCTGCCGGCCCTTGCGGCCGATTACGAGCCGCCGATCGTGGTTGATCAGCCGATCGAGGAAGTTCCCGTCGAGGTCGGTTCCGGCTGGTACCTGCGCGGCGACGTCGGCTACAACGTGGCGGTCCAGGAAGGCGGCAGCTTCGATTTCCGGACCTTCGATCCGGCTACGGGCGTTACCACCCCAAGCTCGTTCGATACAGCCTCGCTGGACGAGGGTTTCACCTACGGCATCGGCTTCGGCTACCATTTCACGGACATGCTGCGCGCCGACTTCACTTTCGACGGGTACCGCACAGGTTTCGACGGAACGACATCCAGCGCCACGCCTTGCATCAATCCGGCCGTGAACCCAGCCTTTGCCGGAACGGGTTGCCGCTCCGAAGACAGTTCGGAAGCTTCTGTACTGAACTTCATGCTGAACGGCTATGTCGACCTCGGCACCTATGTAGGCCTCACGCCCTATGTCGGCGCGGGCATCGGCTACAGCTATGTCGAATGGAGCTCGCTCGGCAGCAATCTCTTCTGCACCGGAGCCGGTTGCCCGGTCGTGCCGGCCGGATCGACCGAGGTGGAGGGCGAGAAGAGCTGGCGCTTCGCCTGGGCCGTGATGGCAGGCCTCGCCTACGACGTTTCGAAGGATCTTAAGCTCGACCTCGGCTACCGCTACCGCCGCATTGACAGCGGTGCGATGTTCAGCGTGGCCGCGACGCCGACCACGGCGGGAATACAGGGTGACGACCCCGGCTTCAGCTCGCACGAGGTCCGGCTCGGCTTGCGCTACGATCTCTGGTAGCTGTCTGGCTTACGTGTGGTCGCGGCCGGACAAAATGTCTCGGCTGCGACAAAAACATTCTTCTTGACGCCGCGGCTTCCAACCCGTAACGCCGTCCGTGGGCCACTCCTCCCCACCGAGGAGCGCGCTATCTGGAAGGATAGAACCACGATGACAGCTATTTCGAAGCCGGCATTGCGCCCGGCAATCCCCAATTTTTCTTCAGGTCCCTGCACCAAGCGCCCCGGATGGTCGGCGGCGGCGCTAGACACGTCCGCGCTCGGCCGTTCGCACCGCGCCAAGATCGGCAAGGACAAGCTGGCCAAGGCCATCGAGCTCACCCGCGAAGTGCTCGAGGGTCCCGCCGACTATCGCATCGGCATCGTTCCGGCTTCCGACACCGGCGCGGTCGAGATCGCAATGTGGTCGCTGCTCGGCGCTCGCGGCGTCGACATGGTAGCCTGGGAAAGCTTCGGCGAAGGCTGGGTGACCGATGTGGTCAAGCAGCTCAAGCTTGCCGACGCGCGCGTGATCAGGGCCGATTACGGCCACCTGCCCGATCTCGCCCAGATCGATTTCGACCGGGACGTGGTCTTTACCTGGAACGGCACCACGTCGGGTGTGCGCGTCCCCAATGCCGATTTCATCCCGGCCGACCGGAAGGGCCTGACAATCTGCGACGCTACCTCCGCGGCTTTCGCGCAGCGTCTCGATTTCGCAAAGCTCGATGTCGTCACCTTCTCCTGGCAGAAGGTTCTGGGCGGCGAAGGCGGCCATGGCATGCTCATTCTTTCGCCGCGCGCAGTCGAGCGGCTCGAGACCTACAAGCCCGCCTGGCCGTTGCCGAAGATCTTCCGGCTCACCTCGGGCGGCAAGCTCTCGGAAGGCATCTTCAAGGGCGAGACCATCAACACGCCCTCCATGCTCTGTGTAGAGGACTATCTCGACGCGCTGACCTGGGCCAAATCAATTGGCGGGCTCGACGCGCTGATCAAGCGCGCCGACGCCAACTTCGCCGTCATCGACGGCTTCGTGCAGCAATCCGATTGGCTCGGCCACCTCGCCGTCGAGCCGGCGACCCGCTCCAACACTTCCGTCTGCCTCTCGATCGTCGACCCGGCCGTGACCGCGCTCGACAATGACGCGCAGGCCGCCTTTGCCAAAGGCTTGGTCGCGACGCTGGAGAAGGAAGGCGTCGCCTATGACATCGGCGCCTATCGCGATGCGCCGCCGGGGTTGCGTATCTGGACCGGCGCGACGGTCGAGCGCTCCGACCTCGAAGCGCTGATGCCGTGGCTCGACTGGGCGTTCGCCTCGCAGAAGGCTGCGCTCAAGGCGGCTGCCTGAAATTTCGCACAGGCGGCCGTGAGGCCGCCGCTCCCATCAAATCGCATTCTTCCCTGAGGAGGCCGCCATGGCGCCCCGCGTTCTCGTTTCCGACAAGCTCTCCCCGACTGCTGTCCAGATCTTCCGCGATCATGGCGTCGAGGTCGATTACCAGCCCGACCTCGGCACCAACAAGGACAAGCTCCTCGAAGTGATCGGCGAATATGATGGTCTCGCCATCCGCTCGGCGACCAAGGTCACCGAGAAGCTGATCAACGCAGCGACCAGGCTGAAGGTGATCGGTCGCGCTGGCATCGGCGTCGACAATGTCGACATTCCGGCCGCTTCACGGCGCGGTATCATCGTCATGAACACCCCGTTCGGCAATTCGATCACCACAGCCGAACATGCCATCGCGCTGATGTTCGCGCTGGCCCGACAGATACCGGAGGCCAATACCTCGACCCAGGCGGGCAAGTGGGAGAAGAACCGCTTCCTGGGCGTTGAGATCACCGGCAAGACGCTCGGCGTGATCGGCTGCGGCAATATCGGCTCGATCGTGGCCGCCCGCGCCGTGGGGCTCAGGATGCACGTCGTTGCCTACGACCCGTTCCTCTCCGAAGAGCGCGCATCCGAGCTTGGCGTCGAGAAGCTCGACCTCGACGAACTGTTCGCTCGCGCCGACTTCATTACGCTGCACACGCCGCTCACGGACAAGACCAGGAACATCATCGACGCCGGCGCCATCGCCAAGATGAAGAACGGTGTGCGCATCATCAATTGCGCGCGCGGCGGACTGGTCGTCGAGGCCGATCTGATCGCGGCGCTGAAGAGCGGCAAGGTGGCGGGTGCCGGCATCGACGTGTTCGAGGTGGAACCGGCGACCGACAATCCGCTGTTCGGCATGGAAAACGTGGTGTGCACCCCGCATCTCGGTGCCGCGACCACGGAAGCGCAGGAGAATGTCGCGCTGCAGATCGCCGAGCAGATGTCGGACTATCTGGTCAGGGGTGCGGTCTCCAACGCCATCAACATGCCCTCCATCACCGCCGAGGAAGCGCCGCGGCTGAAGCCCTTCATCAAGCTCGCCGAAGTGCTCGGCTCCTTTGTCGGCCAGGTGACGGAGGATCCGATCAAGGAGGTCGAGATCCTGTTCGACGGCTCGACCGCGCAGATGAACACCAGGGCGCTCATCAGCGCCGCTCTTGCCGGGCTGATCCGGCCCCAGGTGGCCGACGTCAACATGGTCTCGGCGCCGATCATGGCCAAGGAGCGCGGCATCATCCTGTCCGAGGTCAAGCGCGACAAGTCGGGAGTCTTCGACGGCTATATCAAGCTCACGGTGAAGACCCAGCACATGACACGCGCGATCGCCGGCACCTGCTTCTCGGACCACAAGCCGCGTTTCATCCAGATCAAGGGCATCAATCTGGACGCCGAGGTCGGCCGGCACATGCTCTACACGACCAACCCGGACGCGCCAGGCATCATCGGCCTGCTCGGCACGATCTGCGGCAACAACGGCGTCAACATCGCCAACTTCGCTCTCGGCCGCGATCGCCCGGGCGGCGACGCCATCGCGCTGCTCTATCTCGATGCGCCCTTCCCCGAGAAGGTGCTCGCCGAGCTGCGCGCGCACAAGCTGATCGATTCGGCGAGGCCGCTGACCTTCGACGTCGAGGCGGCGTGAGAAGTAAGGTCGGGCGGTCCCATCCGCCCGTCATCCCTGCCATGGATTTAGGATCACAAGGTCGAGTCCGGCAAAGTCCTTCACGTTGCGAGTCGCGAGTGAGGCGCCTCGAGAAACAATGATCCCGGCAATCTGGTGATCGCCGATTTCGATATTGAAGCCGCGCCGTTTTTGGAGAGCGGCGATCTTCGACGCAGCTTCAGCCGCCTCGGCATCAAAAGGCAAGATGCGGTCCCGCAACGGTCCTCCAAGCAATATATCGAAGCCGCTTACCAGTTTGTTCCGCCTCGTGCCTTCCGGCATGAGATGCAGCCCGATTCGGATTTCCATGAGCGAGATCGAAGTCGTCCACAGTAGCGCAGCCGGTTGCCGGTTGACCCACTCGACCGCCGGCTCGTTCCCCTCCGGTCTCATCAGGGCCGAAAGGACATTCGTATCCAGGACGATCATTCGTCGAAGGTCGCCGGGCGCACGGTTCCCTTGAGTTCGAATTCGAACGGCTCGTCATTATCGGGAATGTCGCGAAACAGCGCGGCGATTTTCGAACCCAAGCCGTACTCCTCGCTTTTAGGTTTGAGCAGTTCCGCGCGCAGGATCGACCGTGCTTCCTCCTCCATGCTAACGCCGTGACGTTTCGCCCGCTGACGCAGGTTCTCCTTCACGTCTTCATCGATCTTTCGAATGAGCAGTTGCGCCATCGCTCGTTCCCGTGGTCCTATGTGCTATCATGATAGCACGCTGGAATCTCAGATCAAAGCGCAGGCCCGCTTCACGCTCATCCCAGCCAGGGCAGCGATCCAACATCTAGGCGCGACAATAGCGCCTTTGTCATGCGGTCGGGACCGCGTCAGAGGGATTTGCGGCACCTCGTGACCAGGCTGCGACGGCATTTTCGACGCTATGGAAGATGCCGTCCTTGCCAAGCTGCTCGGCGATCCCGAAACGAACCAGAGCAGCTTGCGCACGCACGGACTCCAGCCGCGCGATCGAGAAGCCTACACCCGAGCCGCGGAAATAAGCGATCACATCGGTGAGCGCGCCCGCTGCGGTATAGTCGATATCCACGATGTTGCTCGCTTCCAGCACGACCAGTCGCAGCGTGCTGCGGCGGGCTGCGGCCATGGCCTGCAGCTCCTGTCGAAAGCGCTCGGCATTGACGAAAGACAAAGGCGCCTGGAAAGCCGCTACCAGCACGCCATCGACTCGCTCGCCACCGGGGGCGCTGCCCGGCGGCCACCAAATGGATGTGCCGGGCACCCTCTCGAGCTCGACGAGCTTCGCCTGGGTGGTACTCCAGACCCCGTGTAACAGCGACAGGCCGATGCCGGTCGCGACGCCGACCTCGATCGGCAGCGCAATGATTGCCACGGCGGTGATCACGATGAGTGCGAACTCGATCGGTGCCCGACGGAAGGTGCCGATGAAGGTCTGCCAGCGCAGGATGCGGAATGCGACGAAGAACAGGATGCCCGCCAAGGCGGCTTGGGGAACATTTGCAAGAAGGGTAGCGCCGAACAGCGCGATCAGAAGGACGATCGCGGCGGCAAGCAGACCGCTCAGCTGCGAGCGCCCGCCGGTTTCGCTGACGATGGCGGTGCGTGGCGGACTGGCATTCACGGCGAAAGCACCGAGCAACCCGGCGGCGATGCTGCCGGTGCCGACCCCGACGAAATCCCGATCGACGTCGGGAGGACCCGCTCGCCCGGGAAATGAACGTGTCGTCGCTGCGGTCTGAACGATCACGACCCAGGAGATCAGCAGCGCCAGCGGCGCCAGTGTGCGCAGATCCTCGAATGCGACCTTCGGCAGGCCGACAGCTAGCGAGGGCTCGGGAAGCGCACCGAGCACGGCAACTCCTCGCGATTTGAGATTGAAGGCGATTACAGCCAGTGTCGCCAGCACGATGCCGATCAGCGCTGCCGGAATGCGGGCGCTGATGCGCTCGGCCGCCAGAACGACCAGGAAAACCGCGAGGCCGAGACCGAGGCTGGGCGCACTGATCTGAGCGGCCGCTGAGGCCACCGCCGCCACACGATCGAAAACGCTGCCGCTGGCTTGCGGCAGCCCGAGCAGATCCGGCAGCTGCGAAATGACGATGTGCACAGAAATGCCGGCCAGGAAGCCGGCCGTCACCGGCACCGACAGGAGGTCGGCGATCCAGCCCAACCGAAGCAAGCCACTGACAAGCACGATCGCGCCGACCATGAGGGCCAGCATGGCCGCGAGCTCGACATAGTGCGGCGAACCCGAGGCCGCGACCAGCGACAGCCCACCGGCGAAGATAGGCGCGATGGTGGAATCGGCCCCAACGGAAAGGTAGCGGTTCGCGCCGAAAGCGGCAAAGGCGACCGAGCCGGCGATGAAAGCGAAGAAGCCTGCATCCGGCGACAGGCCGGCGAGCCGCGCGGTCGCCATCTGCTCCGGTATTGCAATTGCCGCCAATGTCAGCCCGGCGGCAACATCTGCGCCAAGATCTCTGCCGCTCCAACCCCGCAGCGCCCGAAAGAGGACGGCTTGTCTGCCACCGAGCGCCCTCGATTGAACGTCCGCATCGCCAGGCATCTGAGCTTCGTCTCTAGTTTCGCCGACTAAGCACCAAGATTATTCGTCTTCTGGCGATCCTTCAACGCAAGCCGGTCTGCTCGGCCGCCTTCTTACCGCTTATTTCAGCGAGCCATATCCCGCCGAGCGTCAGCGCCAGGGCGACGGCATGGTAGGTGTGGAAATCCTCGCCGAGAAGAATGATGGACAGCAGCGTCCCGAAGATCGGCACCAGATTGATGAAGAGGCCCGCGCGGTTGGCGCCGATCAGTTCGACGCCTCTGATATAGAAGGCCTGCGACAGAATCGACGGGAAGATAGCGGCAAAGGCAATGATTGCCCAGCCGCTGGCGTCGGGCAGGCCTCCGCCGCCGAGCGCGGGCTCGGCAGCGGCAAAGGGAATCGCGGAAATGGTTGCCGCGCCCGTGAGCACGATCATCAGGCTGAGCCAATGGACGGGCGGGCGGTAACGCAGCGCGATCGTGTAGATGCTGTAGACGACGACTGCGACAAGCATCAGCGCATCGCCGACATTGAGGTCGAGATCGAGGAGGCGCATGGGTTCGCCATGGCTTGCCGTCAGCGCCACGCCGGCGATCGACAGCAGGAAACCGATGATCTGCCCTGCAGTGACATGCAGTCGGAACAGAATGAAATTGAGCATCAGGATCAGCATCGGCATGCCGGCCTGTTCGATGCTGGCATTGATCGCCGAGGTGAAGTTCAGCGCGCTGTAAAGCGCGACGTTGAATGCGGTGAAGCCCAATACGCTGAGCAAGGCAAGCAGCGGTAGCTTGGGGCGGATGGCCGGCCAGTCTGCGAAGAGCTGCTTCCGGCCGATCATGTAGAGTATCGCAAAAGCGAAACCCCATCGCCCCAGATTGAGCAGCAATGGCGAGACATGGCCGAGCGCGAGCTTGCCGGCGACAGCATTGCCGCCCCAGAACAGGGTCGTCAGCAGGAGAACAGCATAGGCTTGTTGCACATCAGCCCTCGATGTCGAACCGCGCGATGACCGGCACGTGGTCCGAAGGCTTATCCCAGCCGCGCGCCTCACGCAGGATGTCGATCCCGGTGAGCCGGGCAGAGATGTTCGGGGACGACCAGATATGATCAAGCCGGCGGCCGCGGTCGGAGAGGGACCAATCACGCGCGCGATAGCTCCACCAGGTGTAGAGCTTCTGGTCCGCCGGTACGACCTGGCGCATCAGGTCCACCCAGTCGCCGTCCCTGCGCATCGCCTCGAAGCCCTCTGTCTCGACCGGCGTATGGCTGACGACATTGAGCAGCTGCTTGTGCGACCAGACATCATGCTCGAGCGGCGCAATATTGAGATCGCCGACCAGGATCGACGCGGCGGCCACGTTCCACTCGGCGCGGATGGCGCGCATCTCCTGGACGAAGTCGAGCTTGTGGCGAAATTTCGGGTTGATGTCCGGGTCGGGTTCGTCGCCGCCCGCCGGTACGTAGAAATTGTGAAGAAGTATGTCCATGCCGCCGGCGCTGAGCCGCGTGGCAAGGTGGCGGCAGTCGGGAATCCCGCAGAACTGCCGCTTCTCGACCACCTCGATCGGCCGCCGCGAGACCGTGGCGACGCCGTGATAGCCCTTCTGGCCGCTGATCGCGATATGGCGATAGCCTAGCTCTTCGAAGGCGGCATGCGGGAACAGCTCGTCCGGGCATTTGGTCTCCTGCAGGCAGAGCACGTCGGGCGCGCGTTCGCTGAGCAGGCGCTCGACGATCGGCAAACGCAGCCGAACAGAGTTGATGTTCCACGTTGCGATGGTGAGGGGCATTCAAGATTTTCCGGAGGTCAGAAGCCCCCGGAAACTGCCAGCCCAGGTGGTGATTTACAAGGCCGGGAAATGAAGCCATCGAGAACGGGGGGGAAACTGACGCCTCTCAGGCAAGCCGGCGGATGCTCAGCGCGTGTTGTGCCTGCCGAACTCCTGCAGGTGCTGCGTGTTGATCTTGAAGAGCTTCGGGTCGAGCTGCACGTCCTGCTTGACGTTGTAGATCATCACGGTCGTGTCCTTGCCCTGGGCGTCGGTGATGGTCCACTGGCGCAGGTCGTAGGACTTCGGATCGAACATCATGGTGATCTTGGCGTTGCCGAACACCGACCTGTCGACAAGCCGAATCGTGGTGAGGTCGTCTTCCTCCTTGACGCTCTCCACGCTTGCCGCGGAAAGATCGATCCTGTCGTTGAGCAGCAGCTTCAGCGGCGTTCTCGACAGCGGGTAAAGGTCGGCAGTCTTCAGCCTGACGTTCTCGATCACCACGGACCTGCCGTCGGAGACGACGGTGGTGGAATTCGGCTTGTCATAGTTGAAGCGCAGCTTGCCGGGTCGTTGGATATAGAACTTCCCGCCGGTCTGCTGGCCGCGCGGCCCGAATTGAACGAACTCGCCGGCCATGGTTTGCACGCTCGAAAAGTGGTCGGCGATCTTTTGTGCCGTCGCCGAGACCTGTGCCGCGGCAGGTTTGACCAGAGCAAGATCGGAAGATGCAACGCCTGCCAGCAACGCGCCGAAAGCGGCAAGCCCGATGCCCAGCACTGCCCGCCGCAGCGGATCGACCGCCCCGTCTGCCTTCGTCGCCATGGTTTTCGTGCTGCTCATCAAGCTTCGTCCCAACTACGTTCCAACCAGATTATGGTTCCGCTAACCCGTCAGTTTGTCGGCAGTTGGGCCGACATTGCGCTCTTTCATGGCAAACCCGAGCGGCCGCCTTCAGAACTTATCCTCTTCGGTCGGCACCAGGATCTCGCGCTTGCCGGCGTGGTTGGCAGGGCCGACGATACCTTCCTTCTCCATTCTCTCGATGATCGAGGCGGCGCGATTGTAGCCGATGCCCAGCCGCCGCTGGATATAGCTGGTGGACGCCTTGCCGTCGCGCAGCACCACGGCCACCGCCTGATCGTATGGATCTTCCGAATCCTCGAAGTTGCCGCCGCCGCCCCCGCCTCCGCGTGGCGCATCGTCGTCTCCCTCCTCTTCGTCATCGGCGGTGATGGCATCGAGATATTCGGGCGCGCCCTGCAGCTTGAGGTGCGCCACGACCTTCTCGACCTCGTCGTCCGATACGAACGGCCCGTGCACACGCTGGATGCGGCCGCCGCCGGCCATGTAGAGCATGTCGCCCATGCCGAGCAGCTGCTCCGCGCCCTGCTCTCCGAGAATGGTGCGGCTGTCGATCTTGGAGGTCACCTGGAAGGAGATCCGGGTCGGAAAGTTGGCCTTGATCGTGCCGGTGATGACGTCGACCGACGGGCGTTGCGTGGCCATGATGACATGGATGCCCGCGGCGCGCGCCATTTGCGCCAGACGCTGCACCGCGCCTTCGATATCCTTGCCGGCGACCATCATCAGGTCGGCCATCTCGTCGATGATGACGACGATGAACGGCATCGGCTCGAGATCGAGGTCCTCCGTCTCGTAGATCGCCTCGCCGGTCTCGCGGTCGAAGCCGGTCTGCACGGTGCGCGAGACGCGCTCGCCCTTGGCCTTCGCAGCCGCCACGCGCGCATTGAAGCCCTCGATGTTGCGAACGCCGACCTTGGACATCTTGCGATAGCGGTCCTCCATCTCGCGCACCGTCCATTTGAGCGCGACGACCGCCTTCTTCGGGTCGGTGACGACAGGCGTGAGGAGGTGTGGGATGCCGTCATAGACCGAGAGCTCCAGCATCTTCGGGTCGATCATGATCAGCCGGCACTCCTCCGGCTTCATCCGGTAGAGCAGCGACAGGATCATGGTGTTGATGGCGACCGACTTGCCGGAGCCGGTGGTGCCGGCAACCAGCAGATGCGGAAACTTGGCGATGTCGACGGTCACCGCCTCTCCGTTGATCGTCTTGCCGAGCGCCAGCGCCAGCTTGGCCTTGGTCTGCTCGAAATCGCGGCTCGCCAGCAGCTCACGCAGATAGACCGTCTCGCGCTTGGCATTGGGAAGCTCGATGCCGATTGCGTTGCGGCCGGGGACGACAGCGACGCGGGCCGCGATCGCGCTCATCGAGCGGGCGATATCATCGGCAAGTCCGATCACGCGCGACGATTTGATGCCTGGCGCCGGCTCCAACTCGTAAAGCGTGACGACCGGGCCGGGACGGACATGGATGATCTCGCCCTTGACGCCGAAATCCTCGAGCACGCCTTCCAGGAGCCGCGCGTTCTGCTCCAGGGCGTCCTTCGACAGGCTCGGATCGCGGCCGACGCTCTTCGGCTCAGCGAGGAAATGCAGCGACGGCATTTCGAAGTGGCCTGAGCCGAGCAGCGAGGTCTGTGCCTCGCGCTGGACGCGTGCGCCCTGGACCGGCCGCGGCGCGGGGTCGCCGACACGCTGGCTGGACGGCGACCGGAAATTCTGGACGTGCCCTTGATTCGCTGATGCTCGAGGCCGAGGGGCCCGCTGCTCCTCCTCATCGTCGAGCATCTCCTCGGATATATCGAGGTCGTCGTCGAGGCTGACCGAGGGTATTTCGGGCTCGAATCCCGGCTCGATGCGCTCGCCCGGGCCGCGGCTGCGGCTGGATGCGCGGGCGACGGGAGCGGCCGGCGCGAAATCGTCATCGCGGTCCAAGCGCCGGCGGTCCTCGCGGTAGTGGGCGAACGAGCGGCGCAGGAAAGAGGTGAAGGACAGCCACAGATGCACAAGGGCTCCGAGAGCCAGCGCGCCGCCATTGTCGTCCTCCTCTTCGATCTCCTCTTCCTCCCGGGCAGGGCGGCGGCGATTCCCGGAAATGGCCGGCCCGCTCCTGCGTGCGACGAGGCCCGAGCCATAGGCGAACAGCGCGAGCGCCGGTCCGGCGAACACGACCGCAACGAACATGGCGAGGAAGCCGCCGGGATAGGTGCCGCTGAAGAGATGCGGAATCCTCAGCACCATGTCGCCGAACACGCCGCCGAGGCCGGTCGGCAGCGGCCAGGTCGGCGGCGGCGTCAGGCAGCCGGCAATCGCGGCAAAAAGCAGCGAGGCGCCGAACCAGGCGGCGGCACGCCGAGCCATGCGGTCGACGCCGCGCGCGGTAGCGAAGAAGAACGCCCAGATCACCGCCGGGACGAGGGCCGCGACCGAGGAGAGGCCATAGAACTGCATAAGCAGGTCGGACACCACCGCACCCGGATAGCCGGCGGCATTGGTGACGAGGTTGTCCGTCGCATGGCTGAAGCTCGGGTCATCGACATTCCAGGTGCCGAGTGCCGCGAGCGTGAAAGCCACTCCTGCAAGCAGCGCCAGGCCCGCCGCACGGCCCGCCTGGCGGCGCAGAAAGGCGCGCAGGCCGTGGTCGTCGTCGGCAAGAGCCAAAGGTGCGGAGAGCCCGGAACGCATGCTTCAAACCCCGTGAAGGAACGCCGCTCAGCACGGACTTCCGGCGCTCGCGGATTCGGAATCAGACTATTTGGTGAGGGTTAAGGCAGCATTAACCATGGTGCTGCCGGTAGGGCAGCAGGGGAATAGGGCGGTAAGGCAATAGGGCAATAGGGCGGTAGGGGGAAGACTGCCGCGCTGCCTCAGTGCAGTCCACTCCCCTATTCCCCCTATTGCCTTATTGCCCTATTGCCCTATTGCCCTCCTCTCGGAACTCTTTGCCTATGCCGACCGTTGAACCATCTCCCGCTCAGAGGTTCTAAGATGGCACAGCATGGATTGATGGACGTGGACCTGGCGGAGCAGGTCAGCTCCCTCAGACAAGAATTGGCGGCTTTGAAGAAGGCCGTCGGCAGGCGCAGCTCGGATTTTTACGAGAATGCCGGTGATACGTTTTCGGACTATCTCTCCGATGTTTCCCAGCGCATCGTTCCCGGCTTCCGCCGGCAAGCGAGGGCGGTCGAAAGAGCTGCCTACGATCACCCGGCAGCGGTTGCCACAGTCGGCCTTCTCATCATTGCGTTGATGGCCGGCCTTGTGCTGGGCGCCCGCTCTTCTGACGAGTCCGCGGAAAGCCTCGTCAAGCGCGCCAGGCAGGCGGCCGGCCGACGCAGCTGACCCCATCCGGACGGCTGCTCAAATAAGAGAAACCCGCCCTCGGGAGGGCGGGTGAGCGGACGCTTGGGAGGCTGTCCCGAGTTAGGCGCGGCCGACTGAGCGGCCGCGCCATATCCTTTATTGTACGACCTCGCCGTGCAGGGTGATGTCGAGGCCCTCGACCTCCTCCTGCTGGGTTGGGCGCAGTCCCACCAGCGCCTTGACGACGTAGAGGATGACCAGCGTCGCGATCGCCGTCCATATGATCGTGAAGACGATGCCGTAGATCTGCGTCAGCACCGAGGCGTTCGCGCCGAGCGGGTTGATCGCCGCATCCGCGAAGACACCGGTGAGCAGCGCGCCGATGATGCCGCCGACCCCGTGCACGCCGAAAGCGTCGAGCGAGTCGTCATAGCCGAACATGTGCTTCACCTTGACTGCGGCGAAGTAGCAGAGGATGCCGGCAACGATGCCGATCACCAGCGCACCGGTCGGGTTGACGAAACCGGATGCCGGAGTGACGGCGACCAGGCCGGCGACCGCTCCCGAGATGATGCCGAGCACGCTCGGCTTCTTGGCGACGATCCACTCGGAGAACATCCAGGCGAGCGCCGCGCCGGCGGTCGCGACCTGGGTATTCATCATGGCTGCGCCGGCAAGGCCGTCCGCTGCGAGCTCGGAGCCGGCGTTGAAGCCGAACCAGCCGACCCACAGCAGCGAAGCGCCGATCACCGACAGCACGAGATTGTGCGGAGCCATGTTGACCTGGCCGTAGCCTTGGCGCTTGCCGAGCACCAGCGCGCACATCAGGCCGGCCACCCCGGCATTGATGTGAACGACCGTGCCGCCTGCGAAGTCGAGCACTCCAGCCCCGCCGAGGAAGCCGCCGCCCCACACCCAGTGGGCGATCGGCGCATAGACGAAGATCAGCCACAGACCCATGAAGAGCAGCAGCGCCGAGAACTTCATGCGCTCCGCGAAAGCGCCGGCAATCAGCGCCGGGGTGATGATCGCGAAGGTCATCTGGAACATCGAGAAGACGAATTCCGGGATGTTGGCCACACCCGGGGCCCAGAGTGTCGAGACGGTGATGCCTCTATGGAAGAACTTGGACAGGCCGCCGATGTAGGGGTTCAGCGCTTCGCTGCCGTTGGTCGAGAAGGCGAGCGAGTAGCCGACGATGAACCAGAGCAGGGTGACGAGGCAGGTGACGGCAAAGCTCTGCATGACCGTCGCGAGCACGTTCTTCTTGCGAACCATGCCGCCGTAGAACAGGGCAAGGCCCGGGATCGTCATCATCAGCACCAGAGCCGTCGAGGTCAGCATCCACGCAGTATTGCCGGCGTCGAGCGCAGGAGCGGGCGCGGCGGCGGCAGGGGCGGCTTCCTGCGCGAAAGCCGCCAGCGTGCCCAACGCGTTGAGCGCGAAGGCGCTCAGAAGGGCCATCCTCGCCCCTGTCTTCACTGAAGTTCGGATATTCATCAGATTTCTCCTGAAAGCTCTGGGCTCAAAGCGCATCGGTGTCGGTTTCGCCTGTGCGGATGCGGACCGCATGCTCGATCGGCAGCACGAAGATCTTGCCGTCGCCGATCTGGCCGGTCTTCGCGCTTCCGACGACTGCCTCGACCGCCTTGTCCACGAGGTCGGAGGGCACCGCGACTTCGATCTTGATCTTCGGCAGGAAGCTCACCGCATATTCGGCCCCGCGATAGATCTCGGTATGTCCCTTCTGCCGCCCGTAGCCTTTGACTTCGGTGACGGTCAGGCCCTGAATCCCGACGCCGGTGAGCGCTTCGCGCACCTCGTCGAGCTTGAACGGCTTGATGATTGCCATCACGATTTTCATGAGGTTTCACCCTTTGCTGATGCGGCTCCCCGTTGCAGGCTCCCCGCGTTTCGTGCCCTCGCCGCGGTCGTTGGATCGCCGCAAAGTGTTCAGCGTGATTCAAGCTCCGTGCCAGATCGCCGGAGGCTGCCCTAATCTCTTGGAAATAAACGGAAACAGCCTGCCTACCCCGGCCGTTTTCCGGACGCCGCAAAAGCAAAATGCCTAACTGTTAGGCAAAACTGGAAAACTGCCTAAGAGTTTGGCAGTCGGCGCAGGCGGATAAGCCCTTCCTGTGCAACGGAGGCTACCAAAGTGCCATCCTGCGCAAAAATGAGGCCGCGGGTGAAGCCGCGCGCGCCGGATGCCGATGGGCTGTCCTGCGAGTAAAGCAACCACCCGTCGAGATTGTGCGGTCGATGGAACCACATTGCGTGATCAAGGCTTGCAGCCTGGATGTCCGGGTCGAAGACGACGCGGCCATGCGCAAAGGTCGAGGTGTCGAGCAGCGTCATGTCCGAAAGATATGCCAGGACCACCGAGCGCGTGGCGCGGTCATCGGGAACCGGGCCGGTGAACCTAATCCAGATCTGCTGAACCGGCGGCAGTTTTTCTCGGCTCGTATAGTGTTCCAGGATGACCGGCTTCATCTCGATCGGCCGGTCGCGCTGCCAGTACCGGCGAATGTTGTCGGGAACTCGGTCGCCGAAAGTGGCGATCAGTTCGCGGACGTCCATCAGAGTGTCCGGGTGGGGCACATCGAGCGGCATCGGAAGCTGGTGGTCGAGACCACCCTCGTCCAGCTGGAACGAGCACTCGAGCGAGAAGATCGCCTGGCCGTGCTGGATTGCGGTGACGCGACGGGTGGTGAAGGAGCGGCCGTCGCGCAACCGCTCGACCTCGTAGACGATCGGCACGGTCGTATCGCCCGGCAGCATGAAATACGAGTGCAGTGAATGCACGTGCCGGTCGGCATCGACCGTGCGCTGCGCCGCGACCAGCGCCTGTCCGACGACCTGCCCGCCGAAGACGCGCTGCCAGCTCGTGCGCGGGCTGCGACCACGATAGAGATTGTGTTCGAGCCGCTCGAGGTCGAGTATGTCGAGCAGCTCCTGCATGGCTGGCGACATAGTCTCCGTCCTTTCAGGCCACGCAGGCTCGGCAAAGTGTCCCACGTTTTGCGACGAGAACCTGCTATAAACAAAGGACTCACGATTTCGACCGGAAGGCTGGTCAAGTCAAGGCAGGCGAGAAGCGCGAAAGGATGATCGAATGCCGCGCATGAGGTCGACCAGGGAAGGCGAGCAGAGCCACCTCGACGTGCTGGTGGCCGGCGCCGGCTATGTCGGGCTTGCTACGGCGGTTGCGATCCGCGCGGCGCGCCCCAGCCTCAGGGTCGCGCTGGTCGACGCCGCGCCCGAAGGCGCGTGGGAGCGCGACGGCCGGGCCTCGGCCGTCGCAGCGGCCGCTTGCCGCATGCTGGACCGGCTCGGCTGCTGGGCCGAGATCGAGGCCGAGGCACAGGCGATCACTGAGATGATCATCACCGATTCGCGCATGGGCGATCCCGTTCGGCCCGTGTTTCTGACCTTCGGCGGGGAGGTCGCGCCCGGCGAGCCATTCGCGCATATGGTCTACAACCGTACCCTGAACGGCGCGCTGCGTCGCAGTGCTGCCGCGCTCGGCATCGACATCATCGAGGGCGTAGCGGTCGAGGCGTTCACGGTCGAGCCAGGCGGCGCAACGGTCCATCTCGCCGACGGCGCCACGCTGAGAACCATGCTCCTCGTCGCGGCCGACGGTGTCAATTCGCGGTTGCGGGACATGGCCGGCATCAAGACGGTGCGATGGGAATACGGGCAGTCGGGAATCGTCTGCACGGTTGCGCATGAACGACCGCACAATGGCCGGGCGGAGGAACACTTCCTGCCGGCCGGGCCGTTCGCGATCCTGCCGCTGCCGGGCAACAAGTCGTCAATCGTCTGGACCGAACGCAGCGCGGACGCCGACAAGCTCGTGGCGGCGGACCCGTTCCTGTTCGAAGCGGAACTGGAACAGCGCTTCGGGCTGAAGCTCGGTGAGATCAGCGTCGAGGGCAAGCCGCGCGCCTGGCCGCTGGCGCTCACCCTTGCCCGCGATTTCGTGAAGCCGCGTTTCGCGCTTGCAGGCGATGCGGCGCACGGCATCCATCCGATTGCTGGCCAGGGCCTCAATCTCGGCTTCAAGGATGCTGCGGCCCTTGCCGAGACGATCGTCGAGGCAGACCGGCTCGGCCGGGACATCGGCGCTATCGACGTGCTGGAAGCCTATCAGCGCTGGCGCCGCTTCGATACCGTGCAGATGGGCGTCACGACAGACGTTCTCAATCGCCTCTTCTCCAACGATCTTGCTCCTGTAAGAGCAATCCGCGATGTCGGCCTCGGCTTCGTCGACCGCATGCCGAGGCTGAAGGAGTTTTTCATCCGGCAGGCCGCCGGACTTTCCGGCCCGTCGCCACGGCTTTTGAAGGGCGAGGCGATCTGAGAATGGGTGCAGGGATCGGTTTGCCTTTCTGTCGCGGGGGGCTGTGGCGCTCCGAAGCCAGCCCGCGCGGCAAAAGGCAAACTGTCCGTTGCGCAGCATGACCGGGCCAAGCACCGGCCCTATATTGAGCTTGCCGCCGCTCGACGGCCTTCTGATCAACAGGGAGACGTAATTATGGACCGTAACGCAACAGCCGTCTGGAAAGGCAATCTCAGGGAAGGCACCGGAACGATCACCACTCAGAGCGGCGCGCTTGCCGAGCTGCCCTATTCGTTCAAGACTCGCTTCGAGGACGAAAGCGGAAAGTCCGGAACCAACCCCGAGGAGCTGATCGCGGCGGCACACGCCAGCTGCTTCGCCATGCAGCTGTCGCACTTTCTCGCCGAGAACGGCACGCCGGCGACCAAGCTCGATGCCAAGGCAGTGGTGACGCTGGTGCCCGGCACCGGAATAACCGGTAGTGCGCTGACCCTCGTCGGCACCGTGCCCGGGCTCGATCCGGCAAAGTTCAGCGAACTCGCGAACAAGGCCAAGGCGGAATGCCCGGTGTCGAGAGCGCTTGGCGCGATCAACGTCTCGCTCGACGCCAGACTGGCCTGAGCGGCGACTTCGTTGGTTGGTGAGCGGGCGCTCGCCGGCGCCCGCTGCCCGGCGGCGATCACATATTCAGGATGTCATGACGATCGGTGAAAGCCGCCCACTTAGCCGGCTGCTCGAGCAAGATGCTGAAAGCAAGGGGCTATTCCGACAGCCGGTCCAGCTTGCCAGATGGTGTCGGCGAGCCATCGGAAAGCTTTATCTCAGCGACACAAAACTGTCATCCAACTGTAACATAGCATGTTTATGGCCTTCCCCCGAGGTGCCGCAAGGGCGTCCTCACTGAATTCCGAAAACGGGAGTAAGGCGACATGCAACACTTCATCCGCTCGGCGGCGGTGGCCATTGCCATCGCATCGTCCAGCTTCACTGCTTCACTGGCCACGGCCGCGGATATTTCCGGCGCCGGCGCGACCTTCCCCTATCCGATCTACGCCAAATGGGCGGACGCCTATAAGAAAGAGACCGGCATCGGACTGAACTACCAGTCGATCGGCTCTGGCGGCGGCATCAAGCAGATCAAGGCGAAGACCGTCACCTTCGGCGCCTCCGACGCGCCGCTGAAGGGCGAGGATCTGGAGTCGATCGGGCTAGCCCAGTTCCCGATGGTCATGGGCGGCATCGTGCCCGTCGTCAACCTCGAAGGCATCAAGCCCGGCGAGCTGGTTCTCGATGGACCAACGCTGGCTGACATCTTCCAGGGCAAGATCACAACCTGGAACGACGCTGCGATTCAGAAGCTGAACCCCGACGTCAAGCTGCCCGATACTGCGATCGCAGTCGTGCACCGCTCGGACGGTTCGGGCACGACCTTCAATTTCAGCTACTATCTCGCAGACGTGAGCGCCGACTGGAAGGACAAGGTCGGCGTCAACACGGCGCTGGAGTGGCCGGTCGGCATCGGCGCGAAGGGCAATGAGGGCGTCGCCAACAACGTCGCGCAGACGGTCGGCGCGATCGGCTATGTCGAATATGCCTATGCCAAGCAGAACAAGCTCACCTACGCCGACATGATCAACAAGGACGGCAAGAAGGTGGAGCCGACCGCTGCTGCGTTCTCCGCTGCCGCCGCGAATGCCGACTGGAACTCGCAGCCGGGCTACGGCGTCATCCTTGCCAACCAGCCGGGCGCCGAAACCTGGCCGATGACCTCGGCGACGTGGATCCTGGTCTACAAGAAGCCCGATGACGCGGCCGCCACCGCCGAAGCGCTCAAGTTCTTCGCCTGGTCTTACGCCAAGGGCGACGAGATGGCCGCGCAACTCGACTACGTCCCGATGCCGGATGCGGTCGTCAAGAGCGTCGAAGAGATGTGGGCCAAGGACGTCGTAGACGCCAACGGCAAGCCGGTTTACTCGGCCATGTAATCTCCTTAGCGTGGAGGGCGCGAGCTAGGCGCCCTCCACCTGTTCTTCAGCAAGGGGGCTACATGACCATCGCATCCGAAGCCATGCCAGCACCATCGGTCGCAGCCCGGGCCAGAGAGGCCACCGTCCAGCGCTTCGCTACCACTGATGCGTTTTTTCGAACCCTTACGCGCGCTGCCGCCATCCTCGTTCTCCTGATTTTGGGCGGCGTTGCAATCTCGCTGGTCATAGGTTCCTGGCCGGCACTGTCCACCTTCGGCGCGGCCTTCCTGGTTACTGAAAGCTGGAACCCGGTGACCGAAAAGTTCGGCGCGCTCGCCCCGATCTATGGCACGGTCGTGACCGCCGCCTTGTCGATCGTCATCGCTGTCCCGATCGGTATCGGCATCGCCGTTTTCCTGACCGAGCTCTGCCCACGATCGCTCCGGCGCCCGATCGCCATCGCGATCGAGCTGCTCGCAGGTATCCCGTCGATCATCTATGGCATTTGGGGCCTGTTCGTCTTCGCGCCCTTCCTGCAGACCACGATACAGCCCTTCATCATCAACCTGTTTCACGGCGTTCCGGGCCTCAACAGCCTTTTCGCCGGCCCGCCTTACGGCATCGGGCTTCTGACCTCGGCGCTGATCCTCACGATCATGATCCTGCCCTTCATCAGTTCGATCACCAAGGACGTGTTCGAGACGGTGCCGCCCGTGCTCAAGGAGTCCGCCTACGGGATCGGCTGCACGACCTGGGAGGTCACACGCCGCGTCGTCATTCCCTACACGCGCATTGGCATTATGGGCGGAGTGATGCTCGCGCTTGGCCGAGCGTTGGGCGAGACCATGGCCGTGACCTTCGTGATCGGCAATGCGCATCGCATCAGCGCCTCGCTCTTTGCACCCGGCACAACCATTTCGGCGACCATCGCCAACGAGTTCACCGAAGCCGATGGCGAGCTCTATACTTCATCCCTGATCGCTCTCGGCCTGATCCTTTTCGTCATCACGTTCCTCATTCTTGCCGCCGCCCGCTTCATGCTGATGCGGATCGAGCGCCGAGCCGGAGCCTGACCATGTCCCCCGCCATCTACAACCGTCGCAAAGCCAAGAATGCAGTCATGATGACGCTGTGCACGCTAGCGGCGGGCATCGGGCTTGCCTGGCTGGCGCTGATCCTAGGCGCTCTGCTCTACAAGGGCTTCTCCGGGCTTTCGCTGGCAGTGTTCACGGAAATGACCCCGCCGCCCGGCGAGGCCGGCGGATTGCTCAACGCGATCGCCGGCAGCGTCGCGATGACGATCATCGCAGTGGTTGTAGGAACCCCGATCGGGATCCTGGCCGGCACCTTCATGGCCGAGTATGGACGTTTCTCGAAGCTGACGGTCGCGGTGCGCTTCATCAACGACATTCTCCTCTCGGCCCCCTCGATCGTTATCGGGCTGTTCATCTACGAGTTGCTTGTGAGGCCGATGGGTCACTTCTCGGCTATCGCCGGCGCTTGCGCACTTGCTTTGCTGGTCATTCCGGTGGTCGTGCGCACCACCGAAGACATGCTTCTGCTGGTGCCTAATGCACTGCGCGAGGCGGGCACGGCAATCGGGGCGCCGCGCTGGATCGTGATCCGCTCCGTCGCCTACCGGGCTGCTCTCTCGGGCATCATCACCGGAATACTTCTTGCGATTGCCCGAATCTCCGGCGAGACGGCGCCGCTACTCTTCACGGCCCTGAACAATCAGTTCTGGAGCGCCAATCTCAACGCTCCAATGGCCAGCCTGCCCGTTACAATCTTCCAGTTCGCGCTGAGCCCCTATGAAGAATGGCAGCAGCTGGCGTGGACCGGCGCACTGATCATCACGATTGCGGTGCTTACGTTGAGCATCACCGCCCGCAGTCTCACAGGACGCAGAGAGGAAAGATGAGCCAGATGTTGTCTCCCGATCAACTTACTCTTTCCCCCGAACAATCCGTCGCCGCCCCGAAGCTCGAGGTGCAAAACCTGGACTTCTTCTATGGCGGGACGAGAGCGCTGAAGAGCATTTCGCTGGCCCTGCCGGCGAAGAGCGTGACCGCGTTCATCGGACCGTCCGGCTGCGGGAAATCGACGCTTCTGCGTGTCTTCAATCGCATCTACGAGCTTTATCCCAATCAGCGTGCCGAAGGGAAAGTGGTCGTCGACGGCAAGAATATCCTCGACCGCTCCCAGGATCTCAATCTGCTGCGGGCAATGATCGGCATGGTTTTCCAGAAGCCGACGCCCTTCCCGATGTCGATCTACGAGAACATCTCATTCGGCGTCAGGCTCTATGAAAAGCTGTCCAAGTCCGAAATGGATGCGCGTGTCGAGCAGGCGCTTCAGCGCGCCGCGCTGTGGAACGAAGTGAAGGACAAGCTGCATGCAAGCGGCCTCAGCCTCTCGGGCGGCCAGCAGCAGCGGCTCTGCATCGCGAGGACGGTCGCGGTAAAGCCCGAAATCATCCTGTTCGACGAGCCCTGCTCGGCGCTGGACCCCATCTCGACCGCGAAGATCGAAGAGCTGATCGACGAGCTGCGCAGCGAATACACGATCGTCATCGTCACTCACAACATGCAGCAGGCAGCGCGTGTGTCGAGCAAGACCGCGTTCATGTATCTCGGCGAGCTGGTGGAGTTCGACCAGACCGAGAAAATATTCACTTCGCCTCGGGAAAAGCGGACGCAGGATTACATCACCGGCCGTTTCGGCTGAGCGATTCGACACCCCGCGGCACGATACGAGGACAGGTCATGGTTGAACATACGGTTGCCTCCTTCGACGAGGATCTCGCACAGATTGACCGGCTGATCCGCGATATGGGCGATCTTTCCGGGTCGATGGTGTCGTCCTCGACAACCGCGCTGCTCCAGTCCGACAGCGCACTGGCACAGCGCGTCATCTCCGACGATGCGATCATGGACGCCAAGCAGCGCGAGCTCGACGAGCGTGCGATCACGCTGATCGCCAGGCGCCAACCGATGGCGCAGGACCTGCGCTCGGTCGTCGGCGCGATCCGCATGGCGGCCGATCTCGAGCGGATCGGCGATCTTGCCAAGAACATCGCCAAGCGCGTCGGCGCGGTCGGCGAGACGGCGACGCCGAAGGCGCTCGCGCAGACGATCGAGAATATGTCCTCGCTGGTGCTGAGCCAGGTCTACGGCGTCGTCAGTGCCTATGTGGGTCGCGATGCGGAGGGACTGAGCACGCTCAGGGCGGACGACGAGAAGGTCGATATCAAATATACAGCCGTCTTCCGCGAGCTCCTCACCTATATGATGGAAGATCCGCGCAATATCAGCGCCTGCACCCATCTGCTCTTTTGCGCGAAGAACCTGGAGCGTATCGGCGATCACGTGACCAATATCGCCGAGAACGCTTATTACGTCATCACCGGCACGCAGCTTCCGCCCTACCGGCCGAAGTCTGACGAGATGTCCGTGGCTGCGCTTACCGAATAACGTATCACTTCGAGGCACACCGGATGATCGCACCCAAGATCATGGTCGTGGAGGACGAGGAGCCGCTCTGCGTCCTCCTCAAATACAACCTCGAGGCTGAAGGCTATCAGGTCGAGATCATCAGCCGCGGCGACGAGGCTGAAATCCGGCTGCAGGAGAATGTGCCCGATCTTCTCGTGCTAGACTGGATGCTGCCGGCCGTATCGGGGATCGAGCTTTGCCGGCGCCTGCGCATGCGTCCCGAGACCGAGCGGCTGCCGATCATCATGCTCACCGCGCGTGGCGAGGAGAGCGACCGGGTGCGCGGCCTCTCTACGGGTGCCGACGACTATCTGGTCAAGCCGTTCTCGACGCCGGAGTTCATCGCCCGCGTGCGGGCGCTCTTGCGGCGCGCCAAGCCGGAAGTGCTTTCCAGCGTGCTCAAGGTCGGCGACATCGTGCTCGACCGCGAGGCGCACCGCGTCTATCGCAAGAAGAGCGAGATCAAGCTCGGGCCGACCGAGTTCCGGCTGCTCGAATTCATGATGCAGCATCCGGGCCGGGTCTTCTCGCGCAGCCAGCTCCTCGACAATGTCTGGGGCGAGACAATCTATATCGACGAGCGCACGGTGGACGTGCATGTCGGCAGGCTGCGTAAGGCGGTGAATAACGGCCGCATGCCCGACGTCATCCGCACGATTCGCGGCGCCGGCTACGCGATACGCGAGAACTGACGGGGAGTGCTCCCCTGATCCTTGCCCCTGTCTTTAGCGCGTTCTGCTATTCGCTTGAGGCAGGCGCTGCCCCTCACCCTCACCCTCTCCCCGTGAAAAACGGGGAGAGGGTAAGGGTGAGGGGCAGCGCCAACTCAAAAACAGAACGCTCTGCTCTAGAACCTCACCTCCAAGCTCGCACGGAACCCGTTCTGCTGGGCCTTTGACGCGAGCTGGCCCTGGTAAGCCAGGCCGAGCGTTGCTTTGGAGGAGAGGTTGAGGTCGAGACCTGCCTGGAGGATGGCGGCGTCCTCGGCGATCGGAGTCCCGGCGATGGTGAAGGGGGCGGAGCCGCTGAAGGCAAGGCTGGCCTCGGGCGTCACATCGCCAAAGGCATGGCGCCAGCCGAGCATGCCGCGCGCAGTGGCCGTCACGGAGCCGAGGCTGAAGTCGGCGGAGGCGCGCAAACCGACTGTCGTGAATGTGTCATCGGTGTTCGAGGACCGGCTGGCGAGAGCCGCGGCACCGCCCGTTTCCGTAAAGCCATCGGTATGCAGACTGACATAGGCCAGGTTGGCAAAGGGCTCCAGCCCGATGCTGCCGGCCTTGATGTCATAGGCGAGCTCGCCGAATGCCTGTGCGGTGCCGGCGTCGTAGTCGGACGATAGCCTGTCGGCAAAGCCGGCGAAGGCGACCGAGCGGACGGTCGAGATGTCGTGCCAGCTATAGGCAACCCCTGCCCTGAAACCCAAGGCGCCGCCCATCACGCCTTCCCATTGCCCGCCACCATAGAGGCCGAAATGCCAATTGGTGCTGTCGCCGGAAGAGGCGCGTTCGTCGACCCCGAAGGTGGTGTGGCTGAAGCCTGTTACCACGCCCAGCCGGATGGTATCGGAGAGTGGGGCATCGATGCCGGTCAGAAAGCCACCGGTCGCCGACGATATCTCGGCCGCATTGCCGTCACCGTCCCGATCGCCCCAGGCACCGAAGGCGGTACCCCAGGCCGCCAGCCGGCCGGCGTCGGCAGGCGCCAGCGCTGCCGCGATGGCCGGGGTGGCGCCGCCCTCTGCGCCATAGGCCAGGACAGGCACGTTGGTGGCCGCCACGGTGCCGAAGGCCGAGCGGATACGGTCGTTGACGGCATCGCGCAGCAGTGCACTGTCCTCGATCAGCGTGCCCTTGACCGAGGCATGTACTTCTCCCGTCAGCTGATCGAAGGAATCGCGGATCATGGCATCGTCTTCGGCGAAGGTGACGATTGCCCCATAAAGCGGATTGGCGGGATCGAACGTATCGAGGCTGCCGGCCGCGGCCTTCTGGTTGCGAGTCAGCGCCTTGTCGGCAAAAGCGACATCGTTGCGGTTCAGCTTCAGGAAGACATTCCTGGCGTCGTAGAGCAGCGTCGGGTCCAGGAAGGCAAACTCGGAGACCACACTGTCGAACCTGCCCGACAGGCCGCCATCGGCTGTGAGAATCGCATAGGTCGAAGAGGGCCTGTAGCTGCCGACCGCACCGATATGTGCGACCGAGCCGCCATGGACGGTGGCTGTGCCGGTGACGTGTACCAGATCGGCTGCAGCGCCGGCGGGATCGACTTCCACCTCGAGACGTGAGCCGGCGGCCAAGGCTAGATCGCCTTTGATGGTGAGCGTGCCGATGGAATTGCCCGGTGCGATCGTGGCGCCGTTCTCGACCGTGACCACGGAGGCGGCGTTCGACCCCACGGTGCCATGGCCGCCAAGCATGGTACCCGACAACACATTCATCGAACCGCCGAGCACTGCAGTCTTATGCGCTTCATCCGAGCCGACGATCAGCGCACCGGCAGATATGGTCGTGGTGCCAATGAAACCGGAGCCATTGCCGTCATAGGCAAGAATGCCGGCGCCAGCCTTCGTCAGCGTGCCCGATCCGGAAATGTCATTGCCAAAAGCAGCATTTGCGGCCTGGTCCAGCACCAGTGCGGCATTATCGAGGATCGCTCCCGAGCCGAAGCTTGCTACGGAGCCCACAAGCGTGCCGCCGCTTACCGTCGTGCCGCCGCTATAAGTGTTGGCCCCTGTCAGCGTCAGCATGCCCGAACCGGACTTCACCAGCGAGCCTCCCTTGCCGCCTGCGAATCCGCCATCGGAGATCACTCCACTGACTTCGCTCGAACTGTTGTCGCCGCCGACTTCCAGCCTCTTGCTGCCCAGGAACAGGCCGCCGGCACCCTCGATCGATCCGACGCTTGTTCCCGCTACTGCCAAGCCTGAGATGTCGAATGTTCCTCCGGCATTGATCGCAAAATGGGCCGCACCGCCCGAGGCATTCCCGAATATCCTCGCTCTGCCGCCATTGCCGATGATGATCGTCGCGTTTCCGGCACTGCTGTCGCCGCTAAAATCGACCAGCGCGTTCTGCGCGGTGATCGTGGCATGGCCGGCCGTGCTGTGATCGTAAAATCCGGTCCCGTTTCCCGCACTCGGATCGACACCATTGTTATCGATCGTGGCGTGCCCGGCATCGCTGTCATCGACAAACAGGACGGCGGACGCCGGGCCATTGATGATGTGGATATCGGAGGCGCTGCTTGCGCCTGCGAAAACCACGGTACCCGCATCGTTGTTGGAGATGGTCGTGATTGCCGACGTGTCGGCGTTCGAAATCCGGAAAGTGCCGTCGTTGCGGACCGTCACCGATCCCACGATCGCTGCCTTGTGGGCGCCGTCCCCGAGTTGCAGGGTACCGTGCCCGACCGTCGTGCCGCCTGAGTAGTTGTTGTTGCCGGAAAGCGTCAGCGTACCGGCACCGATCTTCAGCAGGCCGCCGGAACCCGTCAGGGCCTGCGCCACGGTGAAGGTGTTGGATGCATCTGCGATATCGAAGCCGCCGCCCGGATTGCCCCAGATGACTGTGCGGTCAGTCTGGTGGAAGCCGTTGCCGGTGACCTGCAGCGTGCCGCCTTCAAACTGCAGCGCGTTCGCAAGCTGGCCGAGATTGCCGTCCGATGATACCGAAAGCTCCCCGCCGCTGAGCACGGTATTGCCGGAATAGAGGTTCTGCGCACTGAGCACCAGGGTTCCGGCGTCGGTCTTGTTGAACCCGTTGACGCCGTCGATCACGCTCTCGATCGTTGCGGTCGCGCCGCCACTGACGCGGATGACCGGCGCCGTGCCGCCCGTCCCGACGAGGCTGACAGTATCGCCCGTCAGCCGATAGCCGTCGGTCATGAACTGCATGCCGGTCGCGGAAACGGCGCCGTCGCCATCGTCGACGTAAACCGCACCTGCCTCTCCGCCGAAAATCGCAAAGCCCGGCTGCGGCGCCATCGGGCCGACGAATTGGCCGGTGGTATCGGCCCAGGTGTTGGAAAAGACGCTCCAGGTGCCGGTGCCGCCGCCCATATGGCCGGCGCTTGCCTGCCCGTTGGCATTCCATAGGTTGAGCGTCAGCGACTGCGTATTGATCAGGTTGATCTGTTTGTCGGCCGTGAGGATCTGCAGGGACATGCCTGCAGGCGGTGCGAAGCCGCCATTGTTGATGCTGAGCGAGCCGCCCCACTTGAACAGATTGTATATGCCCGGGCCCATGCTGCCCATGTCCGTGACGTTGAGCGTCGAATGGCCGATGGTCAGCCCGCCGGTGACCACGATCCGGTCGCTCTGGCCGGGCGTGCTGAAATTCGGGCCCGGAGCGCCGAATTCGAAATCCAGGCTGCTGCCGTCGCCGATCGTCAGGTCGCCATTGACCGTCAGGGTGCCGAGCGATGCGCCCGGCGCCAATGTGCCGCCCGAAACCGTCGTCGTCCCCACCGACCCGTGCCCGCCGAGCGTCGCACCGCTCTCGACCGTCACGCCGCCGGTGAGCGTGGCGCCGGGATGGGTATCGTCCCCGACGATCAACGTGCCGGCCGACACCGTCGTGGTGCCGCTGTAGCTATTGGCGCCGTTCAGCACCAGCGTGCCCGTCCCCGTCTTGGCGATGTGCCCGGAGCCCGAAACCAGCCCGTCCACGGTGAGCTGGGTCAAGGGGTCGACCTGGAAGGTGCTGTCACCGTTTACGATTCTAATCTCACGCTGAGCATTCAAACTGACATTGGCCGTCGTTTCCAGCGTGCCGTCCACGAGCCTCACGAGCCCAGCCGCGGCCCCCAGGTTTCCATCGCTGGAGATCGCAAGCGTGCCGCCGACAATCCTGGTTCCGCCGGAATAGTTGTTCGCGGCGTTGCCGAGCACCACCTTGCCCTCGTCACCGGTGAGGTTGTTTATCGCCAATTCCCCGGTGCCAGTGACCAGCCCATTCACCGTGAATGTCTGGCCCGTCGCGGCAGCTATGCCGCCCGGGCCGGTCAATTGAATTGTCCGATTGCTGGCGCCCGTTCCGGTCATTTCCAGCACGGGAATGGTGCCGCTCGGAGCAAAGGTCAGCGCGCCGGCAGAATCCCCGAGGGAAGCGTCGGAGGAAATGCTGAGCACCCCGGTAGCGATCGTCCAAGGCGTAAGAGCGCTTGTCTGGTTGGTCAGGGTCCATTTGCCGGAACCATTCTTCTCGAGGGCTGTGAAGCCCTGATATTGGCTTCCGAGCTGCGACGCATCGAAGGTTGCAGAAAGAGACGAACCAGTGAGCGCCAATGTGCTGGTGCCGCTTGCGACCACGTTGCCGGTGATGCCGTAGCCAGGCTGCAGCTCCAGGCGGTTGGTGCCCCCGGTGAATGTGATGGCGTTGGCGCGCCCGCCGCCACCACCCAGGCCGCCGCTGATCTGGCCTGCGTTCTGGATGATCAGGTTGTCGCCGATGATGCCGGCACCGCCAGTGCCGGCGCCGCTGTTCTGGCCGCCGGTGATCACGGCGGCATTATTGATGGTGAGGTGGGTACCCACGATACCAGCGCCCGCGGCGCTGACGCCGCCGCTTCGGCCGCCGACGATCGTGCCGCCATTGGTCACGAGGCCCCCGCTCCAGGCGATCACACCAGCTCCGCCTGGCCCCGGAGCTGCCGCCCCGAGACCACTGTCCGTGGACAATATGGCGCCATCGGTGGCGCCGCCTGCTATTGTGCCGAAATTCGTCAGCGTTCCAGTGCTGACCAGATTTACGCCGGCTCCACCCCCGCCGCTGGTTGCGGCATTGCCTCCATTCGGAAGCTCGGGCGTTCCCGGATTGCCGCCCTTTCCGCCGAGGATCTGCCCGCCCGCCAGATTGTCGATGGTAGCGCCCGAACCGATGACGAGAACACCGTCACCGCCGCCGCCGCCATTGCCGGCAAAGCCTGCGCTTCCGCCATTGCCGCCAGCGCCGCCTATGACCTGACCGCCATTCTTGATGCTCACAGTCGTGGCGTCCACGATGATGCCGGAGCCGCCGCCGCCGCCACCGCCTGCGTCTGCGGCAGGATCACCGGAATTGCCGCCGTTGCCGCCCTTGCCGCCCTTGATCACCGTGCCGACGCCAACGGAGGGTGTGGAAGCCGCATCGTTTATATAGACGCCGGCACCACCACCCCCGCCGCCGCCGCCCATGCGGGCGGTGGGTATGTTTCCATCGCCGTCTTCGCCGTCACCTCCGGTCACCGAAGCATTGACGCCCGCGGACCCGGTTGCCCCCACCGCGCCGCCAGCACCTCCGGCGGCAGTACTGCCGCCGGAATCGCCGCCAGTCGCGCCATCTCCGCCATTGCCGTTGCTGGACGGATTTCCCGGCGTTTCTGTGATTTCGACAGGACCGACATCGCCGGCGTTGCCGCCATTGCCATTCCCTGCACCGCCCGCAGTGTTCCGGGTCGGCCTTGCCCCAACACCTGAGGGCGCACTGCAAGCGGGAATGTTGCTGGGCGAGCAGTCAGCAGCGAAAGCAGCAGAAGTGATGCCACAGAGGCCAAGGGCGAGCAGGCTCACGCCGGCGCGAAGCACCGGACGCTTCGATTGCAGGCTCGAAAACACGCCAGTTTGAGAACCGGAGTCGCGAGCCCCTGTGCGCATGGCGGCGCCCTCCCTTAGACCCCGCAGCAACGCTCCGACCGCTGAAGCCACAAAGGCCGATTTGCTTCGCGAAAGTGATTTTCGCGAAAAATACTTAATTTGATTTGCCAGTGCTGCCAAGTCTGAGGCGGCGGACAAAATTGCTGTGCTTAAGGCCAGCTTTCCAACACTGGAGGTGATGTGCGGTTAGATGGCTTCGGGAGCCTCGGACAATGTTCTCCGGAGGACGGTACGCCCGCCGATTAAATTGTCTTCCGATGCGCTACTTCGGCGTCCACGCCTGCGCCGGCTTGCCTTGCCTGAGCACATAGAAGCTGGCGCCTTCGACGGATTGCCAGCCGCTCGTCGTTCCGTCCGGCCAGATCACGCGAATTTCGGCCTTGCCGGCGTCGCCCAGCCCGAAGTGGCGCCAGCCGAGCTCACCGCTCGCATGGCCGCCACCCACGCTTATCTCGCGGCGCATCACCTTGCTGTCACCGCACCTCACCTCGATCCATGCGCCGATCGCGTCGCGGTTCGCCCCCGCCTGCTCGAGCCTGACCTCGATCCAGCCTCCAGCATCGGCGCTGACGTTGCGCCACAACTGCGCCGGCGAATTGCGATTGACGACCACCAGGTCGGGCAGTCCGTCCAGGTTGAAATCGGCGAGCGCGGCGCCGCGGGAAACCGCCATGCTGGCAACGCCCGCCTTGTCGCCAACCTCCTCGAATTTGCCGTCCGGCAACTGGACCAGCAGGTCGTTGGGATCCTTCGCCGCGAAATCCGGCATCTCGGCAACATTTCCCTTGGCAATGAAGAGGTCGACCAGGCCGTCATTGTTGACGTCCTGGAATTCGGCATGCCAGGCGGTGCTCGGATGCCAATCGCCGCCGACATAGGGGCGGTGAGCGGTGACACCCTTTGCATAGGCGACATCGGCATAAGACGGCTCCAGGCGCGTGCCTCGGGAGGTGCTCGCCAGCGTCTGCAGCTTGTTGTCCGCCATGCTGGTCAGGAAATATTCCGGGTAGCCGTCCGAATCGAGATCGTAGCTGGCGATCCCCATTCCCCAGATGCGCAGGAACTTCCAGCCGTCGGCCGCGGTGTAGAGCGTCGGCTCCTTGCCAAGCTCCAGGCGCCAGAGCTGTTCCTGGCCGCCCTTGTAATATTCGCGGTCATTGGAGACGCGCAGGCTGGGCAGGCCGGACCTGTTCCAGTCCGTGAACAGCATCGAGAGTGGACAGAAGCTTGGCTTGAGCGCGACCGGCGGAGCGAATTTGCGCTGCGGCCTGCCGTCGGCCGTCAGCGGACGATGCAGCCAATTGTCCGTGCAGGTGCCCCATGGGGCCAAGTCCTCGTTGCGATTGAAATAATTGCCGATCGCTATCGTCGGCCAGTCGGCGCCGCGCTCCCATGTGGCGGCAAGCGCGGTCGACCAGGCGTCGCCTCCGTCGAAGCCCCAGAGCTCGTTGGCGCGTTCGAAGCGGCAGCCGCCGAGCCCGCGCATCACGACATTCTCGCCGACACGCAAGAGCACCAGATCCGTATTGCCGTCGCCGTCGACATCCAGCGGGTAGGCGCCGGTCACCTTGTCCAGTTCGAGCCCGCTCTTCTGGGCAACGAACTTGAGCGCACCACCGCGCGTGCTGACGTTCCTGTAGAATTTGGCCGGCGCCTCGCCGCCGGCAAGCAGCATGTCGGGATAGCCGTCGCCGCTGCAGTCGAAGGTCGCGACTCCTCCGCCGACGATGTATTGCCAGTCGCCGGCATAGACGCTGTCGAGGCCCGAGGTCGCGGTTTCCTCCAGAAAGGACGGGACAGCGACGGCATTGTTTGCAGCGTGCGAAGGCACCGCGCCGGTAGCACCGAAGGCGAGGAGTATTCGACATAGAGAGGAGGCTCGCATCGGCCTACTTCCTTGTCTGCAAGGCGTTGACATAAGCGCCCACGCACTTGCCTTGCTCGAGGCCACGCTCGATCGCAGTGCGGAAATGGATGCCGCCATAGAGCCGGGAGATGCCGGCCTCCTCTGCCGCTGCCCAGAAACTGGGATAGGAGCGCGGGATCAGCCCGTCTGCCTCGTGGGTATGGTCCTCGAACGCGTAGCTGTCGCCGAAGAGCTTTGCGAGCACCACGGCCGCAGCACCCGATTGCGTGCTGTGGCCGGAGGGATATTCGGGAAATGGCGGCGTGATCAGCAGCGCCTCCCATTTCTTGTCGATGAGGCGCTTGATGTAGGTGACCGGCCGCACGAGGTCGTATTCATACTTGGCGTTCCAGCAGCCGATGAAGGCATCCGCCATCGCCACGCCAACGCGCGCCAGCGTATCGACGCTTCTGTCGAGCCCGGCCTGTTCACGCTCGAGCACCTCGAGCGCGATCGAGATCCAATGACCGGGCGGCGTGGGCGACAGCATCGGGTCGTCCGACCAGAAGCGCGCGATGGCGCGCTGCTCCGGCGTCAAGCTGTTGACGGTCTGATAGACCTCCATCGCTTCCTTGTAGAAAGCTGAATCCGGGACTTCGCTGTAGGCGAGCGGCGGCGGCAGCGAACAGGCGGCGCCGTCGGGCATCGCGAAGGTGCGGTTACTGCCCCACTTGGGCAGGAGCGGGAGCTGTTGTTGCGCAATCGTGCTGGTCGGCACCCAGTGGCCGGGACCTGGATTGAGCTGGTACTCCAGCGGGAAGCCCATGTTCTCGATGTCCGCGCCGCCATCACCTTGCGACCAGGCCAGGATATGCGCGGCAACCGCCCTGCCATAGGCCTCGCTGCGGGCGGCGACATCGTCGGGGATGCCCGTCGAGACCTTGGCGCTGGTCCTCTTCGCCATCGCGGTGAGCGCCCGCTGTCCGGTCGGACCGGTATGGGTGAAGAAATTCTGTGCTGCGACGGTCAGCGCGGCATTGACCACCACGGCCTCATCATAGGCGTGGCCAGGCTCGCGCTGCGGACCGGGGGTCAATCCGTTAAGCTGGCCAGCGAGCGATCGGAGCTTGCCCGAGCCGGAGGCGGCCGCCTCGAACGCAGTCACGCCGAGATAAGCAAAGGCTCGGGCGGCAACGGGCGGCGAATAGGTCGGCGTGTGCCGTACCAATTCCAGCACCAGCCCGTACCAGGCGTGAAGAACCTGTTCCGGCTCTGGCCTTGCCGATTGTCCAATCTCTGCTCCCCAAGGGCCGCACCACGCCCATGCGGCCAGCAGCGCCAGCGCTACGATTCTCCCAAGCCCATGCATCCGCTCCCCCTTCGTCCCCGCTAGTCGTCTGGCCTGCCTTGAATTGGCAGCGCATGCTGGCCGAATAGCTGGGAATGCACCCTCACCCGGCGTTCTTTCGCGCGCCGAGATTCACCATGCCGGCCGCGAAGACATGCTCATCGAGAAAGGTGAGCGCGCGGATGGCGCAGCCTTCCCTGATCAGCGGGATCTCGTTCGGCTCGGTGGCGAATGATATCGCCTTCGAATGCTGGCCGCCCGCCGTCTTGGCGATCGCCTCCCGGATTGGCCCCTCCAACAGGTCGAAGGCAAGCGATCCGTGGCCGACCATGGCGACCGGCGCCGGGTCGAGCAGCGCAAACAGGCTGCCGAGACTGAAGCCCAGCGCTTCCCCCGCCTTGCGGAACGCCTCGCGCTCGGGGCCGGGGCTGCGGCGTGCCTTGTCCGCGAGCGCGGCGATGTCGCCGTCGCCGACATCGGCCACCGGAGGCGTATCCTCGGCCAAGCCTTCGGCGTTGCGCAGGATGGCGTAATTGCCGGCATATGCCTCGACGCAACCGCGCCGGCCGCAGCGGCAGAGAGCACCGTCCGGACGGTGAATCATGTGGCCGAATTCGCCCCCGGAGGATTGCGTGCCGGTGAAGACTTCGCCTCGTAGCACCATGCCCATGCCGATGCCGTGCGAGAGCAGGATGGCGATGAAATCGTTGCGGTAGCGTTCGGGATCGTGCGAGCGCAGCGCCAGCGCTATCATGTTGCAGTCGTTCTCGACCGTTGCAGGTATCCCGGTCGCCTGTTCGAGCAGGTCGGCGAAGCAGATGTCGCTCTCCGGCGTGATCGGCGACCACATCAAGGTCCGGCTTTCGGAATCGGTGATGCCCTGGATCGCCAGAATGATGCGCATCACCGGCCCGGCTTTTGCCGAATGTTTCTCGATCAGCCGGACGACAGTCCCCACTGTCTGGCCGATCAGCTCGTCGCGCGGCATGCTGAGCGTCGGCAGTCTGAGCGATTCCTCTGCAACCGAGCAGCCCGCATAATCCACGACAGTCGCAATCAGCGAGTTGAGCGAAAGGACGACGACGCAGACTGAGGCTGCACTGGGATTGAGCGAGATTGCCACTTGCGGCCGGCCACGCTTCATTGCACCGCCCTCCCCGCCCTTCACCTCGGCAAGGACACCCTCACCGATCAGGTCCGAAGAGATGGCGGAGATCGTCGAATGGCTGAGCGCCGTGGTCGCTGCGATCTCGGTGCGCGACGCCTGGCCGGCGTGGCGGACCGCCAATATCACCATGGCGCGGTTGCGACGCCTGAGATCGTCGTGACGGATCCCTACCGTCATCGCATTCTTCCTCCCTCGCGTGGTCGACAGCCCGTTGTCATATCCGGGCCTTCGACGCTCCGCCAAACCATATTGACACGGGGCGGGGCGTGAGTCATTCTTTTTTTCGAGGCTCGAAAAAAGTCTCGTTACCGATGCAGGGAAAGCGCGCGAACCGCGCGCGAGGGAGGAAATCATGAAGCAGTTTGCTGCCGCCATGCTGGCGGGGGTCGCGCTGTCGTTGTCGCTGGCAACAGTCGCCGATGCGAAAGACAAGGTGATCGGTGTGTCCTGGTCGAACTTCCAGGAAGAGCGCTGGAAGACCGACGAAGCTGCGATCAAGGCCGCAGTCGAGGCTGCCGGCAACAAATACATCTCGGCAGACGCACAATCGTCCGCCTCCAAGCAGCTGACAGACGTCGAGAGCCTGATCAGCCAGGGTGCCAATGCCCTGATCATTCTCTCACAGGATGCTTCGGCAATCGGCCCGGCGGTCGAAAAGGCGCTCGCCGAAGGCATCCCGGTCCTCGGCTATGACCGCCTGATCGAGAACAAGGAGGTCTTCTACCTGACCTTCGACAACAAGGAGGTCGGCCGCTTGCAGGCCCGCGAGGTGTTCAAGGTGAAGCCGGAAGGCAATTATGCCTTCATCAAGGGCTCCTCCGCAGACCCGAATGCGGACTTCCTGTTCTCCGGCCAGATGGAAGTGCTGAAGGAGGCGATCGATTCCGGCAAGATCAAGAATGTCGGCGAGGCCTATACCGACGGCTGGCTGCCCGCGAACGCGCAGAAGAACATGGAGCAGATTTTGACCGCCAACGACAACAAGGTCGACGCGGTTGTTGCCTCGAATGACGGCACTGCTGGCGGCGCGATCGCCGCGCTCGACGCGCAGGGCCTTGCGGGCTCGGTTCCGGTCTCAGGCCAGGACGGCGATAAGGCGGCGCTCAACCGTGTCGCCCTCGGGACACAGACGGTCTCGGTTTGGAAGGATGCGCGCGAGCTCGGCAAGAAGGCCGGCGAGATTGCGTCCGACTTGGCGGACGGCAAGAAGTTCACCGACATCCCGAATGTCGTCGAATTCAAGACGCCGGGTGGCAACGTCACCAAGTCAGTGTTCCTGACGCCCATCGCGATCACCAAGGACAATCTCAACGTCGTGGTCGATGCGGGCTGGATCAAGAAGGAAGAGGTTTGCGCTGGCGTGCCGGCCGGCAAGGTCGCCGTCTGCAACTGATACGGCCTGAGCCCTCGAACTGATGGACGCCGCGGCTCGCAAGACGCCGCGGCGTTTGTCAAGGCGGTTTCCGTCGCTTCAAACCATCGTGGAAAGAAGCTAGCATAAGAGGCCTGGCAGCCGCGGAAGATGGCTACTGGCGGGGAGGAACATCATGACGGATACGACCTCGACTGCGCCTGTCGACCGCGCCAGAGCATCGGAGGTCGGCCCCGTCGGTCGTTTCCTGCAGGCAACCGAGCTCGATACCCGCATGCTCGGCATGATCGGCGCGCTGATCATCATCTGGGCCGGGTTGCAGATCGTGTCGAGCTGGCGCCTTGGAGTGAGCCCGCTCGCTTTCGACAGTCGCACGTTCCTTAGTTTTCGCAACCTCTGGAATCTGTCCGTGCAGACCTCGTCGGTGGCAATCATGGCAACCGGCATGGTGCTCGTCATCGTCACGCGCAATATCGACCTGTCGGTCGGCTCGGTGCAAGGTTTCATCGGCATGATCGTCGGCGTCACGCAGGCCGAATTGCTCCCTCAGCTCCTTGGTTTCAGGCTCGGCGAGCCCTCGATATGGATAATCGCGCTGATCGTCGGGCTCGTGCTCGGGCTGCTGATCGGCGCGCTGCAGGGTTTCCTGATCGCCTATCTCTCGATCCCCGCCTTCATCGTCACGCTGGGTGGCCTGCTCGTCTGGCGCGGGGCCGCCTGGCTGGTGACGAACGGACGCACCGTCGCGCCGATGGACGCCACTTTCAAGCTGATGGGCGGCGGCCCCGAAGGGGCCATCGGAGCGAACTGGAGCTGGTGGGTCGGCGTCGTCGCCTGCGTCGCGGTGGTGCTGGCCCTTTTGAACGGCCGGCGCCAGCGCAAACGCTTCAAGTTTCCGCTGCGGCCGGTCTGGGCCGAGGCCTTCCTCGCAGCCGTTGCCTGCGGCGCGATCCTGGGAGCAGTCTGGATCGCGAATTCCTACCCCTGGCCGGCCGGCATCGTGAACAGATATGCCGAGGCCCATGGCATCACAGTGCCCGAAGGTGGGCTCTTCATCGCGCACGGTATCGCCATCCCCGTGCTGATGGCAGCGGCAGCGGGCGTGATCATGACCTTCATCACCAGGCGCACGCGCTTCGGCCGCTATGTATTCGCGATTGGCGGCAACCCGGAAGCGGCAGAGCTCGCCGGCATCAACACGCGCTGGACCATCATGAAAATATTCATGGTGATGGGCTTGCTGGCAGCGATCGCCGCCTGCATCGGCATCTCGCGCCTCAACGCCGCCACCAACGCCCTCGGCACGCTGGACGAGCTGCTCGTGATCGCCGCTGCCGTCATCGGCGGCACGTCGCTGGCGGGTGGCGCCGGAACCGTCGCCGGCGCCATGCTCGGTGCGCTGCTCATGCAGTCGCTGCAGTCCGGCATGGTGCTGCTCGGCATGGATACGCCGCTGCAGAACATCGTCGTCGGCTTCGTGCTGGTCGTCGCCGTATGGCTCGACACGATGTATCGCAAGCGCATCTGACGGGAGGAACGAGGATGCAACATGCCCGCACGCCGCTCGTCGCAATGAACAACATCTCGATCGCCTTCGGCGGTATCCGCGCCGTCGACGACGCATCGGTCGACCTTCATCCGGGCGAAGTCGTCGCACTGCTCGGCCATAACGGAGCCGGCAAGTCGACGCTGATCAAAATCTTGTCCGGCGCCTACAAACGCGATTCGGGCGCGATCTACGTCAATGGCGAGGAAGCATCGATCGCCAACCCGCGGGATGCCAAGAAATACGGCATCGAGACGATCTATCAGACGCTGGCCCTGGCCGACAATGTCGACGCTGCCGCCAACCTCTTCCTCGGCCGCGAGTTGCGGACGCCCTGGGGCACGCTCGACGACGTCGCGATGGAGGCGGAGGCTCGCAAGGTGATGGGCCGCCTCAACCCACGCTTCCAGCGCTTCAAGGACCCGGTGGTCAAGCTTTCCGGCGGACAGCGGCAATCCGTCGCCATCGCCCGGGCCATCCTGTTCAATGCCCGCATCCTGATCATGGACGAACCGACCGCAGCCTTGGGACCGCAGGAGACGGCGCAGGTCGGCGAGCTGATCAGACAGCTCAAATCCGAAGGCATCGGCATATTCCTGATCAGCCACGATATCCACGATGTGTTCGACCTCGCCGACCGCGTCTGCGTAATGAAAAACGGCCAGGTCGTCGGCACGGCCTGGACCAAGGATGTCACCAAGGACGAGGTGCTCGGCATGATCATCCTCGGCAAATGCCCGCCCGGTGCAATTCCCGGCCCGGGAGCAATGGCCGCCGCGGCGTGAGGCGCGAGCATGTTCCGCAAAAAGCCTCTGACGCTTTTGCGGGGAGAACCTGCGGCAAGAAGGAATCCAAAGCTACTTGGCGATCTGACGCTGGTCTAATATGATCAGTACACGGGGCGGCAGCTTTCGATTGCATTGCAGCCGGCTGCCGGTCACAAATGCTCTGAAAACTGATCGGGTGTAACGAGATTCCAAAGCGACTGTTCTCAGCCGCGGTGTTTCTCGTCGTGGCGTGTGCGAGCCTCGTCACGGCTTGGCTCGCCTATGTCGGCGTTCAGGACGCCACGCGGCTCAAATTCGAGGCGTCGGCCGACGACGCGCTCAACCGCATCGAGAGCACGGTGGACCTCAACCTCTCGCTGCTCACCTCCACGCGCGCCTTCCTGCGCCTGCGTGGGGCCGATATGTCGCGCGTCCAGTTCAAGCAATTTTTCGATGCACTGAATGTTGATCAGAATTTCAAGGGGCTGCGCGGCATCGGCTATCTGCGCATGATCCGCACCGGCAACGAGGAGGATGCCCAACGTGACATCGTGAAGGCGCAGGGGATGGAGCGACGGGTCTTCCCGGCAACGGATCAGGACTGGCGCGCGCCGATCATACTTTTCGAGCCGCTCGACCCGGAGAACGCCGCCGGCATAGGCTACGATATGTTCAGCGAGCCCATCCGCCGCGCCGCTATAGAGAGCGCGCTCAGGACGGGGCAGCCTGTCGCGAGCGGGCGCCTGCTACTCGGACAAGCCACTGGCGACGAAAGAACCTATCCTGGCTTCATCGTCTTTGCGCCGCTTGCCGACGCCCCGGTGCACCGCGAGGGTGCAGAGCCGCCGCCGGAGCCCATCGGCCTGCTTTTCGTTGCCTTCCGCGTCGAGGATCTCTTCAACGCAGCGCTCGGTAGGGCGCCCCTTCTGCCGGTCAATGTGGAGATCTATGACGGCGCGATCGACCCGGAGAAGCTTCTTTTCCGCTCGGAGGGCAAGCCGGACGAAGTTCTAGGCAATGTCATTACCGTCACGCGGCAGGCCAAGGTGGCCGGGCGGACCTGGTACCTCCAGTTTCGGCCGACATCGGCATTCACAGCGCCCACCTCCTCGGCCACGCCAATCCTGATCGGCATTGGCGGACTGCTGCTCGCGGCCGCGGTTGCCCTGGTGGTCAGGTTGCAGAACCAGGCTGCCGAAACCGAGGCGGCGCTGAGAATGACCTCCGAAAAAGCCCTGCTCGAGCGCGAGCTGATTCTCCAAGAGATGAAGCATCGCATCAAGAACTCCATTGCGAGGGTGCTGGCGATTGCCCGGCAGACCGGCACAAGCTCGAAATCGATCGAGGAGTTCACGGCTTCGTTCAGCGCGCGGCTCCAGGCGATGGCCGCCTCGCAGGACATGCTGACGCGATCGCAATGGCAGAAGGCCGACCTCGGCAGCTTGCTTCGCACGGAGCTGGAGCAGGTGTTTGGGCAGAACATCGACAGGGTGCGGCTGTCCGGGCCGCCGGTCGAGCTCAACGAGCATACGACCCAGGCGCTAGGGCTCACCTTTCACGAGCTGGCGACCAACGCGCTGAAATACGGCGAGGCCGGAAGCGAGAATGGCGCGCTTAGCGTCGAATGGGCGATCACACGCGCCAACGGTAAGCCCAATCTGGTGCTCAAATGGATGGAAAGCGGTCAGTCCGCTGTTCCCGAGCCGTCACGAACAGGCTTCGGCACCCGGCTGATCGACATGAACATCACGCGCGAACTCCAGGGCACGATCGCCCGCGAATTCGGCGGAAACGGTCTCATGATAGATATCGAGCTCCCGCTTCAGGAATGAAGCAGGAACGCGGAGCGGTCCAGCACCGCTGTGCTAGGCCCAGGGCACCAAACGGTCCTGGGCCAGGCGTTGCATGTCTCGAAAGCTTCCGGACATGATCATTCTGCAAGACAGCTAGAGCAGCCCGGCGATCCACGTGACGCGCACCCGCTCTAGGAATTTGCGCCTACCGGCAACGTGCCTCGTAAACACGGCCGTACTGGTCGCGATAACGGCAGTAGCCCGGCCTGTCGGCCGCCCTGCCAATGAGATAGCCGGCAGTCGTGCCGATCAGACCGCCCGCCAATGCACCGCTCGTGCGTCCGGTCGCCAAGCCCCCGATCGCTGCGCCGCCGAGGCCACCGACCACGGCGCCCTGCTCGGCAGTGGTGCAGCCCGCGAGGGCCCCCACCATGGTCAGTGTTAAAAGCAATTTCCTCATATGTGCGCTCCTTCTTGATCGCCCGTCCGTACACGCGACATGCCCGGCCGGCTTCTGGCTTGAAAAATCGCTGCCGTGGTTGAATGACCACGGCAGATAGACGGCCGCCTGTTCAGGCAAGAATTGCTTCAGGAACAGCGTGCTTCGTAGATGCGACCGTATTGATCCCTGTAACGGCAGTAGCCTTGCTTATCCATCGAGTTGCCGATCAAGGTGCCGGCAACGGCGCCGACCGCCCCGCCGACAATGGCGTTTCTCACATCATTGCCGCCAGCGAGCGTTCCGAGCGCGGCGCCACCGGCTCCGCCGATCACGGCGCCCCTCTCGGCATTCGTACAGCCCGCTAGGCCAGCTACCGCGGCAAGCATCACAATCAATTTCCTCATTCTACCCTCCAAAAATAGCATTACTAATTTCTGCGCCAGGAGCGCATCTGTTCGAACTAGTTGCTGTCCGGCACCTCCGCTGTGCGTTGGGAATTTGACACAACCATGACGGGAGCACGCACCGATGCGACCAACGTCCCGTCGCCGTGGACCTCCCAAACAAGGTCAGCGTCTTCCTCCTCGAGTGCCGGATCGACTGGAACGCATTGCGCGTAAAGGCGGTCGACCTGCCCTGTAAATGCACCGAGGGAATAAGGAAGCTCACTGTCGCAGTCCTCTTTCGCTTCGTAGATAGCCGTTGGCGCAGGAAGTTCGTGGCATTGGATGAGGTCGTCAGAACAGCCTATGATCAGAAGCACCGCAGCAATGTGTTCCATGGCGAAATTGCCTTTCGCCGCAAGAAACGACGAACTGCACGCACAGGTTCCACAACGTACTGCGGCAAAGCTCAGAGAAGGCCGGTCGCAAACAACCCGATCACGCCTAAGGAGACGAGGCCGAGGCTGAGTTTGACGGCAATGGTCTTGCCGAACGGCGCGGCTTCGGCACTGGGCTCCGTGCCGAAATTCGCCATTGTGAGTCGGGCGGCGGCCTCGATCCGATTCATCTCAGCGATCATTGCGGGCGGCCTCCAGTGTTTCCGGCATGCGGCGGGACGGCGTTCCGCAACCCCGCCGGGAATCGGCAGGACCATGAAGATATATGGTAAACGAGGAGTTAACACTTCTGCTTGCATCCTCCTCCCCTGCGGCCGCGTGGGAGAGGAGGATGTCAGCAGCTCCGCGATACGGCCTCAGGCGGCCAGATCGCGCAGGACATATTGCAGGATGCCGCCATTCCTGAAGTAGTCGAGCTCGTCGACCGTATCGATGCGGCAGACGATCGGCACGTTCTTCACGGACCCGTCGCCGTAGGTGACGCGGGCCGTCATGCGCTGGCGCGGGCGGATCTGCTGCAGACCGTCGATCTCCACCAGCTCGTCGCCCTTCAATCCGAGCGAACTCCACGACGTGCCTTCCTCGAAGATGAAGGGGATGACGCCCATGCCGACCAGGTTCGAACGGTGGATACGCTCGAAGGACTCCGCGATCACCGCGCGGACGCCGAGGAGGTTGGTGCCCTTGGCGGCCCAGTCGCGCGAGGAGCCGTTGCCGTACTCGACGCCGGCGAAGATCACCAGCGGCACGCCTTCCTCTCTGTAGCGCATCGCCGCGTCGTAGATCGGCATCTCCTCCTTGGACGGATAGTGGATCGTGTAGCCGCCCTCGCGACCATTCTCGCCGAGCATGTGGTTGCGGATGCGGATGTTGGCGAAGGTGCCGCGCATCATGACTTCATGATTGCCGCGTCGCGTGCCGTACTGGTTGAAGTCGGCGACGCCGACGCCGTGGTCGATGAGGTACTGGCCGGCGGGCGACGCCGCCTTGATCGAGCCGGCAGGCGAAATGTGGTCGGTGGTGATCTTGTCGCCGAAGAGGCCAAGTACGCGGGCCCCCTTGATGTCGCCGACCTCGCCCGGCTTGGCATGCATGCCGGAGAAATAAGGCGGATTCTGCACATAGGTCGACTGGTCGTCCCAGGCGTAGGTCTCGCCCTCCGGGACCTTGACGTCGCGCCAGAAATCGTCGCCCTTGAAGACGTCGGCATATTTGCGCGCGAACAGCTCGCGCGTCACATTCCTGGCGATGAATTCCTCGATCTCGCTGCTGCTCGGCCAGATGTCTTTGAGGAACACCGGCTTGCCGTCACTGCCCTCCCCGATCGGCTCGGTGGTAAGGTCCTTTGTGACGCTACCGGCCAGCGCATAGGCAACCACCAGCGGTGGCGAGGCGAGATAGTTCGCCTGCACGTCCGGCGAAACGCGGCCTTCGAAATTGCGATTGCCCGACAGAACCGCGGCCGCAATCAGCCCCTTGTCGTTGATCGTCTTCGAGATCGGCCCCGGCAGCGGCCCCGAATTTCCGATGCAGGTGGTGCAGCCGAAGCCGACGAGGTTGAAGCCGATCTGATCGAGTTCTTTCTGCAGGCCGGACTTGTCGAGATACTCGGCCACGACCTGGCTTCCGGGCGCAAGCGAAGTCTTCACCCAGGGTTTCTGCTTCAGCCCCAGCCGGTTGGCGTTGCGCGCCAGCAGGCCGGCGCCGATCAACACGCTCGGGTTGGAAGTGTTGGTGCAGGAGGTGATCGCTGCGATCACGACGTCGCCATGACCGAGATCATAGTCTTCCCCCTCGACCTTGTAACGCTTGGTCGCCTCCAGCGCCTTCTTGTACTCGGTCTCCATAGCCTTGGCGAAGCCCGAGGCAATCGATTCGAGCGGCTGCCGCCCTTCGGGGCGCTTCGGCCCGGCCATGGACGGCACCACCTCGCCGAGGTCGAGCTCGAGCAGATCCGTAAAGACCGGGTCGGCCGAATCCGCATCACGCCACATGCCTTGGGCCTTGGTGTAAGCCTCGACCAGAGCGATGCGGCTCTCCGCTCGCCCCGACATGGTGAGGTAGCGCACCGTCTCCGAGTCGACCGGGAAGAAGCCGCAGGTCGCGCCATATTCCGGCGCCATGTTGCCGATCGTCGCGCGGTCGGCGAGCGTCATATTGCCAAGTCCCGGCCCGAAGAATTCGACGAATTTGCCGACCACGCCCTTCTTGCGCAGCATCTGCGTGACCGTGAGCACGAGGTCGGTCGCGGTCACCCCTTCCCTGAGCTTGCCGGTCAGGCGGAAGCCGATCACCTCGGGAAGCAGCATCGACACGGGTTGGCCAAGCATTGCGGCCTCGGCCTCGATGCCGCCCACGCCCCAGCCGAGCACGCCGAGCCCATTGACCATGGTGGTGTGCGAATCGGTGCCGACACAGGTGTCCGGATAGGCGGTGGTCTCGCCGTCCTCGGTGTTGGTCCAGACGGTCTGTGCGAGATATTCGAGGTTGACCTGGTGGCAGATGCCGGTTCCGGGCGGCACGACGCGGAAGTTGCGGAAAGCCTGCTGGCCCCATTTCAGGAAGCGGTAGCGCTCACCGTTGCGCTCATATTCGAGCTCGACATTGCGGGCGAAAGCCATTGGCGAGCCGAATTCGTCGACGATGACCGAATGGTCGATGACGAGGTCGACGGGCACCAGCGGGTTGATCTTCTGAGGATCGCCGCCGAGCGAGGCCATGGCGTCTCTCATCGCGGCGAGGTCGACCACGGCCGGAACGCCAGTGAAATCCTGCATGAGGACGCGTGCCGGACGATAGGCGATTTCGACACCGGCCGTGCCCTTGTCGGTCAGCCAGTCTGCGACCGCCTTGATCGATTCCTTGGTGACCGAGCGCCCATCCTCGTTGCGGAGCAGATTCTCCAGCAGCACTTTCATCGAGAAGGGAAGCTGGGCAATGCCGGTGAGCCCGTTCTTCTCGGCTTCCACCAGGCTGAAATAAGAGTATTCGGCGCCGCCGACGGTGAGTGTCCGTTTGCAGTTGAAGCTGTCGAGTGATTTTGACACGTGGCGGTCCCTAAATGTTCGGTTGCCGAAGGGAAACGAACGCCAGTGCAGACGCGCAAAGGTGCGGGTGCGGTCATTTCCGCTTTCCGTTCCCTGCGCTGCGCCGGTGGGTCCGGCACCGCGTTGGTTTCGGCGCAAATTGGTTGCCATGCCGACCGCTGGCATGGTTGTCCCGCTCATAGAGAATTTCGTAGAAGGATTCCAGATCGATGAGAGGCAAAATTGCCGCTTTGCGAAAAGGCACTGTGCGGCGGCGCGCCGCCTGGGAGTGGGGATGCGGCTGATCGCCCAGAACTTAAGCGGCGGACGCGCCGGAGAGATGCTGTTCTCAGGCATAGATTTCGATCTGGCCCCAGGTGATTCGCTGATTGTTACGGGTCCGAACGGATCGGGAAAATCAACGCTGCTGAGGACCATTGCCGGGCTGCTGCCGCAGGAAGACGGAACGCTGCGGCTCGAGGCGGGCGGCGAAGAATGGCCGACGGTCGCCTCGGCTTGCCATTATCTCGGCCATCTCAATGCCATGAAGACCGCGCTGACGGTCGAGGAGAATCTGCGCTTCTGGGCGGCCTTCCTTGGTAACAATCGCATGATCATGGCCGATGCCCTCGAGCGTGTCGGGCTCAGCGGGCTCGGCCACTTGCCTTTCGGGTATCTCTCGACAGGCCAGAAGCGACGCGCGGCGCTCGCCCGGCTGCTGCTTGCCTCGCGTCCGATCTGGCTGCTCGACGAGCCCACTGCCGGGCTGGATTCGGCGTCGGAAGAGACATTCGCGGCGTTGGCCACGGAGCATCTCGGCACCGGCGGCATTCTGATCGCGGCAACGCATCAGCCGCTCGGGGTGGAGGGGCAGGCGTTGAGGTTGGGTTCTGTCGCGGCAGGGAGAGTCTCGGATGCGTGAGCCCCTTCGCGCCCCCCTCTGTCCTGCCGGACATCTCCCCCACAAGGGGGGAGATTGGCTGTCATTGATGGTTTCGCCAATCTCCAACGCTGGCGATTGGCGAAATCCAGGCGGCCGTCCAATCTCCCCCCTTGTGGGGGAGATGTCCGGCAGGACAGAGGGGGGCAACGTAGGGCCCACACTCCCGAACAGTAGCCTCCCTCTTCGCGGGGCAACCCCATGACCGCCCTATTCCTGCGCGAGTTGCGCCTTGGCATCCGGGCCGGCGGCGGGGCGCTGACGGGCGTGTTGTTCTTTCTCGCCGTAATCGCCACCATTCCTTTCGCGATCGGGCCGGACCTGAACCTGCTCGCCCGCATCGGGCCGGCAGTGTTGTGGATCGGCGCGCTGCTGGCCAGCCTGCTTGGCCTCGACCGGCTCTTCCAGGCCGACCGCGAGGACGGCGCGCTCGATCTCATGATTCTCGCGGCCGACCGCCACATGCTGGCGCTCACGGTTTTCGTGAAATGCATTGCGCACTGGACGGCCAATGTGCTGCCGCTGGTAATCGCAACCCCTCTGCTCGGTCTTTTCATGAACATCGAGCCCGCAGGGCTCGGCGCGTCGACGCTCACGCTGCTGTTCGGCACGCCTGCCATCACCTTCATCGGGGCGGTCGGCGCCGCTGTGTCCGTCGCGCTGCCGCGCGGCGGGTTGATGGTATCGGTGCTGATTCTGCCCTTGACGATTCCCGTGCTTATCTTCGGAGTGCTCGCGAGCTATGCCGCCGTCGCCGATCCGGACCCGTTCCTACCGCCGTTCCTGATCCTGTGCGCATTGTCGGCCGGCTTTGCCGTTATCGGACCGGTGGCGGCGGCGCTTGCGCTGCGGTGGTCAGCCGATTGACGGGGAGGGCCGATGGCCGGTGAATTTAATCTCGAGAAATTACTGGCGGGCATGACGCCGCGCCTCGAAGAAGGTGTCTACGTCTTTGCCAGCCTGCCGGCCGCAACGGCCGTCCCGTCCGGTGTCTATCCTCTGATGACCTTCATCGAGGCTGAGGGAACAACGCTGGTTCTAGAGGAAGGCGAAGCGGACCGCGCCGGCGTCAAGACGACATTCCGCTCACGCATGATCACGCTCGACGTCCACTCGTCGCTTGAAGCGGTGGGCTTCCTTTCCGTGATCACCACTCGGCTTGCCGCGGCTCGCATTGCCGTCAATCCCGTATCCGCCTTTTATCACGATCACCTGTTCGTGCCTGCCGAGCGGGCCGAGGAGGCCGTCGAGATCCTCGAACAGCTTGTTGTCGGGAAAGCGCGGCACAAGGGCGGCTGAGCCGAATCGATCCGGCCGCCCCGAATTTGCCGCACCAACGTGAATTGCGGAGGAGGATGGCTGACGCTATTTGAATGCCCATGAGCGATACGAGCGCACCTGTTCGCAGCAGCTGGGTCGATCTGGCGAACCCGACGCGCTTCGTGGCGTTCGTCGATCGCTTTGCGCCGTGGCTCGCCGTGGCGTCAGGCCTCGTGCTTGCCGCCGGCCTCTGGCTCGCCTTCAATTCGCCAGAGGATTACCAGCAGGGCGCCACGGTGCGCATCATGTATATCCACGTGCCTTTCGCGTGGCTTTCCATGCTTTGCTACACGATCATGGCCATTGCCGGCCTCGGAACGCTGGTCTGGCGCCATCCGCTGGCCGACGTCTCTGCCAAGGCTGCCGCACCGATCGGCGCGGTCTTCACCGGGCTCGCGCTCGTCACCGGCTCGATCTGGGGCAAGCCGACCTGGGGCACATGGTGGGTGTGGGATGCGCGTCTCACCTCCGTCTTCATCCTTTTCCTGATGTATCTCGGCATCATTGCCCTTTCGCGGGCGATCGAGGACCCTGGCCGGGCGGCGCGCGCAGTCGCCGTGATCACGCTGGTCGGCTTCATCAACATCCCGATCATCAAGTTCTCGGTCGAGTGGTGGAATACGCTGCACCAGGGCTCCTCCGTGTTCCGGCTCAATGGTCCGACCATCGACCCGAGCATGCTCTGGCCGCTGATGGTGATGGCGCTCGGCTGCACGCTGCTGTTCTTTACGCTGCATATCGTGGCGATGCGCACCGAGATCTTCCGCCGCCGCGTGGCGGCGATGCGGCGCATCCAGGCGCGGCGGAACGAGGCGAGGCCGGCATGAGTTCGCATGACGCCTTCGTTGCCGCTGCCTATCTCTGCTCGCTGGTCGGGGTCGGCGGACTGATCATCTGGATCCTGGCGGACCAGCGCGAGCGCCGGCGCGAGCTTGCTCAGCTCGAGGCCAGCGGCGCCCGGCGCCGCTCCGACCGTCCAGGAGGGGCATCGTGAGCCTCGGTGCCGACGCGCCGCGCAAAAGATCGCGCCTGCTCGCCCTACTGCCGCTCGCAGTCTTCGCTGCGCTCGCGGCGGTCTTCCTGCTGCAGCTTTTCTCCGGTCGCGACGTGTCGGAGATACCCTCTGCGCTGATCGGGCACCCTGCACCGCAGACGAAGCTCGAGCCTCTTGCCGGAACCAACCTGCCCGGCCTCGATTCGGCGCTCTTCAAGGGCAAGGTCACGGTGCTGAACGTGTGGGCCTCATGGTGCCTGCCGTGCCGGGAGGAGAATCCGGTGCTGCTGGCGCTCTCGCAGGACCGCCGCTTCGAACTTATGGGGCTGAACTACAAGGACAGTCCTGAGAAGGCGAAGAACTTCCTCGACGGCTTCGGCAATCCTTTCTCGGCGATTGGCGTCGACCCCGCCGGGCGCGCGGGCATCGACTGGGGCGTCTACGGCGTGCCGGAGACGTTCATCGTCGGCAAGGACGGGAAGATCGCTTTCAAGCATGTCGGCCCGCTCACCGAAGAATCGGTGAAGACAGAGCTGATGCCTCAGATCGAGAAGGCGTTCGCGGCGTCGACCTCTTAGAGCATCGGACCAAAAAGTGCGAAACGATTTTCGGACGAATCCGATGCAAGAGATATAGCGGCAGCCCGGATTTATTGGGGCGTCGGCCGCTCTAGCCCGGATTGACTACCGGCCGTTGACGAAACCGACGAAGACCGACACGGCGGCCCGCATTTTCGCGACATTCTCCTGTAGCTGGAGTATGGCATCGAACTCTTCCGGCTTCTTGCCGAGCAGTGCGATTTCCAATTCGGTGTCGGCATAAAGGTCGAAGGACATCGTCCGCATGATCTCGGCCAGCGCCGCGCGCGCGAAAAGCGAACGATGCGATGCATGAACGAGCATCGCCGGCTTGCCGACGGCCGCATCCCTCGAAACCAGCCAGTCGAGGGCGTTCTTGAGACCGCCCGGCACGCCATGAGCATATTCGGGAGATGAGACGATGACGCCGTCCGCCTCCGAAACGGCTTCGATCAGCCGTCTCGCCTCGGGTGGGGTCCGCTCGTCCTCCTCGTCAGGATTGAAGATCGGTAGGCGCCCTACCCCGTCATAGATGGTCAGGCGGCAGCTTTGCGGCGCGTTGCGCGCCAGCGCCGCAAGCAGGGCGCTGTTGGTCGAGGCCGCGCGAAGGCTGCCGGAAATGGCGAGGATGTGAAGCAAGGCACTGTGATCCGGAATCAGACAGATCACTTTAGCATAGGATCGCAGGCGTTCGGCCGAGGCCCGGATCGCACATAGCAAAAGGCGGGACACATTTGCGCGTCCCGCCCTCAGCCGCCCCACATTGGATTATTGGCCGTAGACGTCGAGATAGGCGTGGCGCAGCATCTCGCCGCGATCGGCGCCGATGTCAGCCAGGTCGCGCGGCGTCAGGCTCTGAATTTCAGCGACGAGCCGGCCGTAGCGCATGCGCTTCTCGACACGGTTTCTTGCGTACTTTACGAAGTTAGAGATCATGGTCGTAGCCCTTTACTGCCGTCCTCCGACGGACCGTGTTGACCTCCCTGAACCGATTGAAATTTTGGCATGGTTTATGTGCATTGCAACATGGATTGTTGCAATGCACCAATGCAACGCGCGCATGGCTGGTTAACGAGCCATGCGCATCCTTTAGGCAAGGTGTGCTGAATAAGGCGGCAGACGCCGTCTGCGCTGCTCAACGCATGGTCTTGGCGTCTATTTCAGCTTGCCGAAACGGTCGTCGAGCGAATGCCGCATGATCAGCGGCATCTGGCTGAAGGTGAAGATGAGCGTGATCGGCATAATCCCCCACACCTTGAACGCTATCCAGGTGTCGGTTGAGAACGAACGCCAGACCACCTCGTTGACGAGGGCCAGGAACAGGAAGAAGAGGCCCCAGCGGAAGGTAAGCTTCTTCCAGCCCTCGGCATCCAGATGGAAAGCCGACTCGAAGACATAGCCGAGCAGCGACTTGCCGAAGGCGAGTCCGCCGAGCAGCACGGCGGCAAACAGCGCGTTGACGATGGTCGGCTTCATCTTGATGAAGACGTCGTTGTGGAGGAAGAGCGTCAGCGCGCCGAACACGAAAACGACCACACCGGACACCAAGGGCATGATCGGTAGCGAGCGCATCACGAACCAAGAGACGAGAAGCGCGATCGCCGTCGCGATCATGAACAGCGCGGTCGCCACGAAGATCGGTCCACCCAGGCTGGCGAGGGCCGGGACCTTCTCCATCAGCCATTCACCGCGCGCATTGGCGAAAAAGAAGACGATTAGCGGCCCGAGCTCGAGCGCGAGCTTGAGCACAGGGTTGACCTCCTTGTGCTTTGGGTCCGAAGGGTCGCGTTCGAGGATCGGTTCATTCATTTTGTTCTCCTCGAGATCGCAAAGGAGCTAGAACTGAAGGGCTGCGTTCGTCGCGCCCCCCTCTGTCCTGCCGGACATCTCCCCCACAAGGGGGGAGATCGGACGGCCGCTTTATTTTCGCCAATAGCCAACGTTGCAGAGTGCGCGCCGCCAAAAATGAAGGCCAATCTCCCCCCTTGTGGGGGAGATGTCCGGCAGGACAGAGGGGGGCAACGTAGAGCGCTGGCATCGACAAGCTTCAACCTACCCCAGCGATCGCCTTGGCGAAATCGCCGGCCGAAAAGGGTTCGAGGTCGTCGACCTGCTCGCCGACGCCGATGAAATAGACCGGCAGCTTGTACTTGGCGGCAATCGCAACAAGTATGCCGCCGCGTGCCGTGCCGTCCAGCTTGGTCATGACCAGGCCGTTGACACCGGCGACATTGCGGAAGATCTCAACCTGGTTGAGCGCGTTCTGTCCGGTTGTCGCGTCGACGGTCTGCAGCACGGTATGCGGCGCCTCCGGATCGAGCTTGCCGAGCACGCGCACGATCTTTTCCAGCTCCGCCATCAACTCAGCCTTGTTCTGCAGCCGGCCGGCAGTATCGATGATCAGCACGTCGGAGCCCTCTGCCTTCGCCTTTTCGAACGCGTCATAGGCGAGCCCCGCCGCATCGGCGCCGAGCTTCGAGGCGACGACCGTAGAGCCGGTCCGTTCGCCCCAGATCTTGAGCTGCTCGATTGCGGCGGCACGGAATGTATCGCCGGCGGCCAGCGTCACCTTGAGGCCGCCCTGCACCAGCTTGGCGGCGAGCTTGCCGATCGTCGTCGTCTTGCCGGTGCCGTTGACGCCGACCACCAGAATGACATGAGGCTTGTGCGAAAGATCGAGCTCCAGCGCCATCGCCACCGGCTTCAGGACCTTCTCGACCTCTTCGGCCATGATTGCCCGGACCTCGCCGTCGGAGACGTCGCGGCCGTAGCGGCCGGAGGCGAGCGCGTCAGTGACGCGCAGCGCCGTCTCCATGCCGAGATCGGCGCGGATCAGCACATCTTCCAGGTCTTGCAGCGTGTCCTCATCGAGCCGGCGCTTGGTGAACACGCCGGCGATATTGGAGGAAAGCTCCCGCGACGAGCGCGACAAGCCTTCCCGCAGCCTTTGGAACCATTTCGGCCGCGGCGCCGCCGTCGGGGCTCGGGGCGCCGGCTGAGCCTGAGCCTCAACTTTCTTGGCGACAGTGACTTTGGCGGTCGGCTGCGACGCTGCTGCCCCCCTCTCCCCGCCTGCGGGGAGAGGGGGGCAGAGGCGTTGTGGCAGAATCTGTCGGCTCAGGCTGGCCTGGTTGCGGCGACGGCACTGCCGGGATTTCCGGCGGAGCAGGCGTCGGCTGAGGGCTTGGGGTTTCCGGCACATGCTCCGGGCCGGGCGGCTGTTGCGGGGGTGGTGCGGGCGCCGGGACCTCGACAGGGGTCGGCTCAGGCACCGGCGCCTCGGGCTGAGACGGCGCGGGCTTGCCGGGCACTTCCGGCGGCGTGGGCTCGGCAGGCGTCGGCTGTGGAACGACCTCGGGCTCCGGCTTTGCAGGCGTCTCCGGCGTCGGAGCCGGCGGAGTCTCGGGCGGCGCCGGCGGTTCGGCGGGGGTCGGTTCGGGCTGGATCGGCTCTCGCGGCTCCTGATCTTTCAGGGCCTTGAGCGCCTCGAAATTGAGCGGCGGAAGCGTCTCATTTTCCGCCGGCCGCTCTTCGGCCTCCGTGCGGCCAAATGAAAAGACCTTCTTGATGAAGCCTAAAGCCATCGCTGAACCGTCGCCTCAGGCAGCCAGCGCAGGCAGCGTGGCGGCGATCAGCCGCTGGCCGTCATGGCCGGTGACTACCCCCTGGATGACCTCGCCCGGACGGCCCTGCTCGACCGCGCAGGGCGTAAACCCTTCCGTGCGGCCGATATTGTCATGCTCGACGAGAATCGATTGCCGTGTGCTCATGAGGGATTCCAGATGCCGGTGATAGGCCGCCTCGCCGGCCCTTCTCAGCCGCGCGGCGCGCTCCTTGACCACCTCCCGCCTGACTTGCGGCATGCGCGCAGCCGGGGTTCCCTCGCGCGGCGAGAACGGGAAGACGTGGAGATGGCTCAGCCCGCATTCCTCGACGATCCTGAGCGAGTTCTCGAACATAGCCTCGGTCTCGGTCGGGAAACCGGCGATGATGTCGGCGCCGAAGACGATGTCCGGCCGGATCCTGCGCACCTCCTCGCAGAAGCCGATGGAATGCTCGCGAAGATGCCGGCGCTTCATGCGCTTCAGGATCATGTCGTCGCCGGACTGCAGGGACAGGTGCAGATGCGGCATCAACCGCTTCTCGGTAGCGATCGCCTCCATGAGGTCGCCGTCGGCCTCGATCGAATCGATGGACGACAGCCTCAGCCGCCTGACGTCCGGCACCTGCCTGAGGATCGTCTTCACCAGCCTGCCGAGCTTGGGGCTGCCGGGCAGGTCCGCGCCGTAGCTCGTCAGGTCGACGCCGGTGAGCACGATCTCGGCATAACCGTTGCCGGCAAGCCGCTTCACCTGCTCCACGACCGCGCCCATCGGCACCGAACGTGAATTGCCGCGGCCGTAGGGGATGATGCAGAAGGTGCAGCGGTGGTCGCAGCCGTTCTGCACCTGCACGAAGGCCCGGGCACGCCCTTCGATCGCGTCGACCATATGGCCGGCCGTCTCACGCACGGAGAAGATGTCGTTGACGCGCGCCTTCTCGGTGTCGTTGACGCCGAAATCCGGCAGCGCGCGGTAGCTGCTTGCCTTCAGCTTTTCCTCGTTGCCGAGCACGAGGTCGACCTCGGCCATCGCGGCGAAGCTCTTCGGATCGGTTTGCGCAGCACAGCCGGTGACGATGATCCTCGCCGTCGGGTTCTCGCGGCGCGCTTTCCGGATCGATTGCCTAGCCTGGCGAACGGCTTCGGCCGTCACGGCGCAGGTGTTGAAGATCACGGCACCGTCCTTCAGCCCATCAAGGCCGGCGGCTTCCGCCTCGCGGCGCATCACCTCGGATTCATAGGTGTTCAGCCGGCAGCCGAATGTGACGATGTCGACTGCCATCAGGCCACTTCCTGCGCGTCGCGCGCCCAGGCACCGGTCGCGGGATCGAACGTGCCGGAGAATTCCCATTCGGCGGGGCCGGTCAGGATGACATGATCGTCGGCACGCCATTCGACCCTGAGCAGGCCACCCGGCGCAGTCAGGGCGACCTTGCGTTCCGTGCGGCCGGTACGAGCGGCAGCGACCACGGTTGCACAGGCGGCCGAGCCGCAGGCCCTGGTCAGACCCGCTCCGCGCTCCCAGGTGCGGATCGTGATCGCATCGCGAGCCGTCACCTCGGCAATGGTGATGTTGGCGCGCTCCGGGAAGATTGGATGATTTTCGAGCAGCGGGCCGAAGCGGTCGAGATCGTATGACCAAACATCACGATCGACCCAGAAGATGGCGTGCGGGTTGCCCATGGAGACGACCGAAGGCGAGTGCAGCACCGGCGCGTCGATCGGCCCGATCTGCAGCTCGATGGCGCGCGTATCCCGGAATTCTTCGGCGAGCGGTATGTCCTGCCAGCCAAGACGCGGCACGCCCATGTCGACCGAGATCAGCCCGTCGGCATGCTCTTCCGCATTGAGGATGCCGGCGACTGTCTCGAAGGTGAACAGCCTCTGACCGGTATCCGCGGCGAGCGCCTGCACCACGCAGCGCGTCCCATTACCGCAGGCCTGCGCGCCGGAGCCGTCCGAGTTCAGTATCTCGATGAAATAGGCGGTACCAGGCCTCTTCGGATCGTGGATCGCCATGATTTGGTCGAACCTGGTCGCCTGATCCGCGTTGAGCGCGATCGCCGCAGCCGGCGTGACGCGGTCCGCACGGCCGCGCATATCGGCGACGATGATCTCGTTGCCGGCCCCGTTCATCTTGGCGAAAGGCGCTGCCGTGCCCAATTCCGTGGCTCCCAACTGCGTTCGGGGCCTATATGGCGGAAAAGGGTTGGAATTGCCAGCGCTGCGACGGATCGCGCGCCTCAGTTCACTGTGATCGGGCCCGGTCGGAGAGTGCAAGAGCCGACGTGGCCAGCCAACCGGGATGCTTAGGCGGCCTTCCCTGTCGGCTGCGCAATTTCGAGCACCGGGAAATGGCACGCAACCTTCCGGCCGGGCTTGTGCTCGACCAGCGCCGGGCGCTCCGTGCGGCAACGATCCTGCGCAATCGGACAGCGTGGATGGAAGCGGCAGCCTGCAGGCGGCTTGAGCGGACTTGGCACATCACCCGACAGGATAATGCGTTTGCGGCGCCCGCCTGGGGTCGTCTCCACCACCGGTACCGCCGAAATCAGAGCTTGGCTATATGGATGCGCTGGGGCTGCGAACACCTCTTCCGAGGGCCCCTCTTCCACGATCGAGCCGAGATACATCACCGCAATGCGCGTAGAGACCTGACGCACCACCGACAGATCGTGGGCGATGAAGATATAGGTGAGCTCCAGCTTGTCCTGGAGATCGGCCAGGAGATTGACGATCTGCGCCTGCACCGACACATCCAGGGCCGAGACAGGCTCGTCCAGCACCACGAGGTCCGGATTGAGCGCGATGGCGCGCGCGATACCGACGCGCTGGCGCTGGCCGCCGGAGAATTCATGCGGATAGCGAACCACGTGATCCGGCAGCAGCCCGACCAGCTCGAACAATTCCGCCACACGTTCGCGTATTCCGGCGGCGCTGAGTTTGGTGTGGATATGCAGCGGCTCGGCAACCAGATCGCCGACGCGGCGGCGCGGGTTGAGCGACGCCGACGGGTCCTGGAAGACCATCTGCAGGCGGCGGCGCAGTGGCCTCAAATCGCTCAGCGATTTCGACGTGACGTCGTCGCCTTCGAACAGGAGCTGGCCGTCCGTGATGTCGTAGAGCCGGACCAGGCAGCGCGCCAATGTCGACTTCCCGCAGCCGGATTCCCCAACCAGGCCCAGCGTTTCACCGCGCCGCACGGTCAGCGATACATTGTCGACGGCATGCACCACCCGACGCCCTTCGGAAGAGAAGCGGGTACCGATGGAAAAGCGCTTGCTCAAGGCACGCGTCTCGAGAATGGGCCGATCCTTGCCCGTCATCTGTTCGCTCATGCTTGCGCCATCCGGAAACATGCGGCGGCATGGCTTTGTCCGGCGAGGTCAGGCTTGCTCGCATCACAAGGCTCGTAGCGCACCGGGCAGCGCGGCGCGAAGGCACAGCCCTTCGGCAGCCGCAAAAGGGAGGGAGGAGAACCGGGAATGGCTGGCAGGCGCAGAGGCCTCTCGCCCGAGAGCGGGGGGATCGAGCCGAGCAGCGCCCGCGTGTATGGATGCGACGGATCGGTGAACAGGTCCGCCCGGCTGCCACGCTCCACGATGCGGCCGGCATACATCACCATCACCCGATCCGCGAGCTCGGAAACCACGCCCATGTCGTGCGTGATGAACACCACCGCCGAATTGTGGGTCGCCCGCAGCTTCCGGACGAGATCGAGGATGCCCGCCTGCACGGTAACGTCGAGCGCGGTGGTGGGTTCGTCCGCAACCAGCAGCGCCGGGTTGCAGGACAACGCCATGGCGATCACCGCTCGCTGGCGCATGCCACCCGAAAGCTGGTGCGGATAGCGCGACATGGCCTCGCGCGGGTTCGGGAAATTCACTTCCGCCAGCAGACTTTCAACGCGCTCCAGAGCCGCGGACTTGCTGAGGCGCTGATGAGTGCGGATCTGCTCGGCGATCTGCCAGCCGATAGTGTAGACCGGCGTCAGCGCCGTCATCGGGTCTTGGAAGATCATGGCAATCTCGTTGCCGCGCAAGCGCCGCAACGCGCGCGCCGGAAGCCCTACCAGCTCGCGCCCCTTGTAGCGGATCGAGCCTTCGATCACCGCATTGGGATCGGTGATGAGCCCCATGACAGCCAGCAGCGACACGGTCTTGCCCGACCCGGATTCGCCAACCACGCCAAGGATCTCCCCCTCCTCCAGGTCGAAGGAGACGCCGTCGATGGCCCGCACCACACCGTCGTCGGTGCGGAAGGACACCCTGAGGTCGCGCACCGAGAGCATCATGCGGTCTTCACACGCGGATCGAGGACAATGTAGACGAAGTCGACCACCGCATTGGAGATCACCACGAACATGGAAGCGTACATGACGGTGGCCATGATCATCGGCAGGTCCAGGCTCTGCAGCGCGTCGTAAGTCAGCTTGCCGATGCCCTGCAAACCAAAGACGACCTCGGTCAACAGCGCGGAACCGCCCACCAACGCACCGAAATCCAATCCGAACAGGGTGACGAACGCGATCAAGGATGTGCGTAGCGCGTGGCGCAGCAGGATGCTGGTTTCCGACAGGCCCTTGGCACGGGCAGTGCGGATGTAGTCCTCCTGCATGGATTCGATGATCGCTGCCCTGAGCACCCGGCCGTAGATACCGATATAAAGGATAGCGAGCGTGATCCACGGGATCACCAGCGTCAGGAACCAGCCCTTCGGGTCGTCGGAAAAATTCTTGTAGCCGAGCGGCGGCACCCAGGAGAACAGCCACGTGTCGTGGTAGCGGCTCTGCGTGAACAGGTTCATCACCTCGCCCAGCCAGTAAACCGGCATGGAGATGCCCAGCAGGCCGAGCGCCATCAGAAGCTTGTCCAGCCAGCTATCGCGCGTGGCCGCGGCGACGACCCCGATAATGATCGAAAATACCACCCACAGCACTGCCGCGCCGAACACCAGCGAAAGCGTGACGGGAACGGAGTCCAGCACGGCCGGGACAACCTTCCAGCCGCGATTGACGAACGAGGTGAGATCGCCGGTGACGAAGATCTTCTTCATCATCAGCGCATACTGCACATAGAGCGGCCGGTCGAAGCCGAAGGAGTGTCGCACCGCTTCCAGCACCTCGGGCGATGCATTGCGGCCGGCAATGCGTGCCGCCGGGTCGGCGCCCGGAGTGGCAAAGAAGATCAGGAATACGATGACCGAGATGCCGAACATCACGAACAGCATCTGGCCCAGTCGGCGCAGGATCGCATAGATCATCAGTCGCGCCCCAACCGGACCTTGGAGCGCGGATCGAGCGCGTCGCGCAGACCGTCGCCGAAGACGTTGAGCGCCATCACCGAAACAGCGATGGCGATGCCCGGCGCCAGTGCCACAAGCGGACGCGTGTAGAGCAGGGACTGTCCATCCTGAATAATTGTCCCCCAGCTCGCGTCGGGCGGCTGCACGCCGATCGACAGGAAGGAAAGCGCCGATTCCGTCAGCATGTTCAGCGCCATCATCAACGGCACGAAGACGATGAGCGTAGTGGTGATGTTGGGCAGGATGTCCCGCCACAGAATCCTTGGCCCCGGCACGCCCAGATTGATGGCGGCCAGGACGAACTCGCTATTCCTCAGCGACAGCACCTGCCCGCGTATAGGCCGCGCGACATACGGGACATAGACGATGCCAATGATGATGATGGGCAGCCACAGGCTGCCGGACTCGATCGTTATCGGCCCCAGCGAGATGCCCTGCGCGATCGTGACGATGGAGAGCGAGATCGCCAAAAGATAGATCGGAAAGGCCCACAAAATGTCGAGGAAGCGCGACAGCACCGTGTCCGTCACACCTCCAAAAAAGCCGGCGATCAGGCCGGCCGCCGTTCCGATTATTAGCGTCAGCACGGTCGCCGCGGCGGAGATGAGGAGCGAATTGAGCCCCCCGTAGAGCAGGCGGGCCATCACGTCCCGGCCCTGATTGTCCGCACCCAGGAAATAATTGCCGAGCCGCCAGGTAGGTCCGAGCGGCGTGTAGCCCAGCCCCAGACCTTCCGTGGACTGTTCCATCACCGGCACGTCCTGGCCGTCGATAGTAATCACCGCGTCGAGCGTCGACACGAAGGGATCAACGCCGGCCCACCGCGCATAAAGCGGGGCGCTGAGGCATGCGATCACGATCAGGAGAAAGACGATCAGGGCCGCCATGGCAGCCCTGTTCCTCGTCAGCTTCGCAAAAGCGAGGGCCCAGGGCCCCCGCGTCCTGCGCGGCACAGCTACGACGTCACTCGACACGAGAGCGATCCGTCAACACAGCGTCACTGCACCCACGCCTGGGTGACGATCCAGTAGAACTGGGCGTTGAACTTGAAGTTGCCGAGCCGCTTGCTGACGAAGTCGACGTGCTTGGGCGTGAACAGGGCCACCGCCGCCGCCTTGTCGGTCACCTCCTTGTCCACCTCGGACCACAGCTTGTTGGCTGCATCCGGATCGGTCACGCCCAGATCCATCGCTTGCTTCATCTTGGCGTCGATGCCCTTGTCGCAGAAGCCGGAGATGTTGACCGAAGCGTCGGAGCCCTCGCGGAAGGAGTCGCAGCCGAACAGGATGTTCAGGAAGTTCGAGGCCGCCGGATAGTCCTGGTACCACTGGCTGACCGACATCTGCACCTTGTTGTTGGTGTTCTGGATATAGGTGAACTGGAGGTTCGGCGAGATCGGCTTCACGTCGGCCTGGTAGCCGATCGAGGTGAGCACGCTCTGCAGGTAGACGCCGATTGAGCGCGACACGGCGGTGTCCTCGACGATCACCGTGACCTTCTGGCCCTTGGTGCCAGACTCCTCGACGAGCTGCTTGGCTTTCTCCACGTCCGGAGCCGACCACTTGGCACCGGGGTTCTTGGTGAACGGGCAATAGTCTACATGGCCGGGGAAGTCCGGCGGCAGCACCTGGCAGACCGGCGAAGCAAGCACCTTGCCGCCGAACAGATTGACCAGCGTGTTGCGATCCACCGCATAGGCCACGGCCTGCCGCGCCTTCTCATTGTCGAACGGCGCCAGTCGGGTGTTGAGGGGCGCGTACCACCATGCCGTCAACGGCGAGATGTGCACCTGATCCATGTATTTGGTGCCGAGCTCGACGAGACGGTCGGTCGGCGGCTGGTCGTACATCCAGTCGGCCTCGCCCTTCTGGATGGCGGTCACGGCGGCTTCCTCTGTGAGGCCGAAATCATACTGGACGACATCCGGATAGCCGTCGGGCTGCGCTTCCTCGCTCCACTGCTTGAAATGCGGGTTGCGGGCCATCGTCATGCCCTTGTTCGGGTCGTAGGCGGAGATCATGTAGGCGCCCGTGCCCGGGATGGGGTTCGAGCCGACATCTTCGGTGGGCGTGTCTGCCGGCAGGATCACCGCGTGCGGCATGGCCAGCTTGTCGATGAACTCGGCGTCTGGCTTGACGATGTGGATGGTCACCGTGCCTGCCGCCTCATCGCCGACCACGCCGCCTTCGAGCGTGCAGCTCTTGGTGTCGGCAAGGCATTTGTCGGCGCCGACGATGCCGGAATAGAAGGTGCCGGAAGTCGGACCGGAAACCTTGAAGATACGCTGGAACGACGCCACCACGTCCTTGACGGTGACGTCCTGGCCGTTGGAGAACTTGATGCCCTGGCGCAACTTGAAGGTGAAAGTCTTGCCGTCGTCGCTCACCTGGGGCATGTCTTCGGCCAGATCCGCGACGATCTTGAAGCCGTCTTTGCCGTCAGCCTTGCGGAAGGCGACGAGGCCGTCATAAAGCGGCTGGAAGATCTGCCAATATTGCAGCGTGTAGTTGATGTGCGGATCGAGCGTGCCGGCGGCCGAGCGCGCCAGCAGGCGCATTGTGCCGCCCCGGTGGTCCTGTAGGTATTCCGCGCTGGCGGGCGCCTGCCATGCGCAGGTCAACAGAGACGCGGCGGCTGCCGCCAATACGAATTTCTTCATTTGGTTCCCCTTCTTCTTCAACGATCGTGCTGGTCGAGGAATTCGCCCACGACCTGCATGCATCTTTCCTTTTCTTCCACGTGCGGCATGTGGCTGGACTGTTCGAATATCTCCCAGCGAGCCCCCTTGATGCCGTCCTTGTAGGGCTGGACGGTCGCCGGCGTCGCCTCGTCATGGCGGCCGGAAATGATCAGGGTCGGCACCTCGATCGCCGAAAGGCGGTCGATGATGCTCCAGTTCTTCAGCGTTCCGATCACAAAGAATTCGTTCGGCCCGTTCATCACATTGTAGACGGTCGGATTGCGGGCCACCTGGTCGAAGCTTTCCGTGACCTCGGTCGGGAACGGCACGACACGGCAGACATGCCGCTCATAGAAGGCCATCGTCGCCTGCTGATACTCCGGATCGCTCGTGGTGCCGGCTTTTTCATGCCGGCTCAGCGCGTCCTGCACGTCCGTGGGCAGGTCGGCCCGCAGCCGGTTGGCTTCCTCGACCCATAGCTTCATCGAAGCCGGCGAATTGGCGATGGTCAGCGATGTCAGGCCCTTCGGCCGCCCCACGGCATATTCGGCGCCCAGCATGCCGCCCCAGCTCTGGCCGAGCACATGGAAGGCGGGACGGATGCCCAGATGGTCGATAAGATTCTCGAGCTCGTCAATGAAGAGCTGCGGGGTCCAGAAGTCGGCGCCCTTTTCCGGCAAGAGGGTGGAGTTGCCGCAGCCGATCTGGTCGTAGTGGATGACGGCACGCCCCTGGAGCGCCAGAAGCTTGTAGGAATCGACGTAGTTGTGGGCGACGCCGGGGCCGCCATGCAGGATCACCACCGGCGGCTTGCCGGCGCCCAGCTCTCCGGAGATCCGATACCAGGTCTCGTAAGCGCCAAACTTGGCGCGCCCTTCCGTACTCTTGATAGACGTCACCGCCCCCACCTCTCCAAGCCGCAAGCTACATAGCCGTGTCCGAAGCGGCAATCGCCCGCTTTCCCGCTTCGACAGCGCAAACCCATTGTTCCAGCATCTGCACGCCGAAACCGGTGCCGCCCTGCCTTCCCAGCGGGCCGTCGGCGTCGGAGAACTCCTTGCCGGCTATATCGAGATGCACCCAGGGCCTATTGTCGGTGAAATTGCGCAGAAATGCGGCGGCATAGGGCGCATCGCCATCCTCGAGATTGCGCGCATGCTGGCGCAGATCAGCCAGAGGCGACTGCAGCCCCTCGTCATAAGCATGGTCCAGCGGCATGCGCCAGAAGCGTTCACCGACCGCCTCACCCGCAGCGATCATGCTCGAAGCGATCGCATCATCGTTGCTGAAGAGGCCGGCGAAAACGCTGCCCAGGCCGCGCATGACAGAATAGGTCAGAGTTGCCAGATCGACGATCGCGGACGGCTTGAACCGCGTGGCCGTGTAATAGAGGCAATCGGCCAGCAGCATGCGGCCCTCGCAGTCCGTATCGAACACCTCCACCGTCTGCCCCGACAAGGTGGTGATGACGTCGCCCGATTTATAAGATTTGCCGGAGGGCAGATTCTCGGCGATGCCGAGCACGCCGACGGCATCGACTTTGCTGCCCTGCCGGGCGAGCGCCAGCAACAGGCCGGCAACAGCCGCAGCGCCGGCCATGTCACCCTTCATGTCGAACATCTGCGGCCCGGTTTTGGCGCACAAGCCCCCGGAATCGAAACAGACGCCCTTGCCCACGAAAGCCAGCGGCTCGCCGGGATCATTCTCGCCGCGATAGCGCAACACGATGACGCGGGGCGGATGCACGGAAGCGGATCCGACCGCCAACAACGCGTTCATGCCCAGCCGCTTCAGTTCCGTGTCATCCAGAGTTTCGATCTCGATTCCAGCCTCGCGCAGCGGCCCCAGATGTTCGAGGAAGCTGCCTGGGTGCAGGATATTGGCTGGCAGGTTCACCAAGGTGCGGGCGAATTCGACCCCGTCCGCGACCGCGTTCATGCGCGTCAGGGCAGCGCCGCAATCCTTCCCTTGCAGGCCGGCAAACCGGACCACCCAGCCAGCTTCGGCGGCAGCTCCGGGCCGTTTGTTGCGCAAGTCGAAGCGATATCGCTTCAAGCGCATGCCGAGCGCAAGCCGGGCAGCAAGCTCCGCATCAGCAAGGGCCGCGTTTTCGATCGTGTCGACGACAATTGTGGTGTCGTTCTCGCCTTTGTTTTCCAGGAAGGCCGCCAGGTCGGCGCCCGCGCGAGTCACGGAAAGCGGCGTCATGGCCACCGGATCGCCGAGGCCGAGCACGACGACACGCCGCGCGGCGAGACCGTTCGGAGCCACTATGTCGAGGCACTCGCCGCTCTTGCCAGAGAAACCGGGAGCCGTGCAGGCGCGCGACAGCGTTCCGCCCGTCTTCGTATCCAAGGCGCTTGTCTGCTTTCCGAAACCCTGCCGGAGAGCCTTGAGCACGACGACGACGGGAGCGTCGTCTGGAAGTGCGGCCGCGGTCTCGAAAACAGTCGCTGGAGATTGGGGCATAAGAGCTTTCACCCTCACCGCTGCGGATACAAGCCTCGGAAAGGCTTTCCCAGCTAACGAAGCTGCTCTTCCGATATTCAAAAGGAGACAGTCTGTTCAAACGCGATTTATGACCGTCTCGATTGACAAAAAATCAGTCGAAAGATCATGGTCCATCCTATGGCCCTACCCTCACTCAACGGCATGCGTGCCTTCGAAGCCGCGGCACGCCTTGGCAGCGTGAAGGATGCGGCGGAAGAACTGCGGCTCACGCCCTCGGCAGTCAGCCGTCACATCAGGTCTCTCGAAAGGAGCCTCGGTCAGGAGCTGTTCGATCGCGGCTACCGGCAGATAACCTTGACCGCGACGGGTTCTTATTACGCGCACAGCCTTTCCGAGGCGTTCGAGGCGATCCGGCGCGCCACGGAGGATGTGGACGGGGCCAGCAACAGGAAAAGCAGCCGCGTCAAGCTGATGTGCGAGCCGACATTCCTGAACCTTTGGCTGGCTGATCGCCTGCCGGCATTTCGCCGCCTGCATCCGTCGATCGATCTCGAGATTTCGACAGCAGGTAAGCGCTCGAACTTCGACCTGGCCATCATTGACGAGTTCAACGAAAAGATCAGCCCGGCCCTGAAGCTGGTGCTTCCGCTCTTGCTGACGCCGGTCTGCGCCCCCGCCCTTCTGAACGGACCGAAGCCGCTGCGCACGCCGCAGGATCTACTCAACCACCATCTGATCCACGAACGTGAGACCAGGCGATGGGAGCGATGGCTGGCACAGGAGGGCGTGGCCGGCGAGATCGGCAAGGGCGGCACCATATTGCATGACTGCACGCTGATCATGCGCGAAGTGGCGAACGGCACCGGCATCGCCCTTGCCGACACGATCATGGCGCAGGACCTTTTGCAGCAGGGCAGGCTGGTCGCGCCATTCGAGGCGTATCACGACTACCCGGCCGGCTACTATCTGCACCAGCGTCCGGGCGTCGGAAACAGGCCGGGAATAGCGCAGTTTCTGGACTGGCTTTTCGCCGAAATCGAAGAGCACAAGAAACTCATGGCCTCCGCTTTCGGTTAGCGCCTGTAAGGACCGTCGCGTCTGCCGGCAAGATTGCCAGCGCTGCCACGGGTCGCGCGTTCAGGTAACTGCGATCAGGCCGAACAGGACGAGCAGGAACAGGACGAGCACCACGCCGATCAGCAGCCTTGCGCCAGTCGCTGCTGCGCCAGCGAGCGCAGGAAAGCCGAGCAGGCTCGCCACGGCAGCGATGATGAGTAGGACAAGGATCCATTTGAGCATGCGGGCACTCCGGTGATAAAAGCGTTGATGGATCAACGCCTTCCCGGTCCCAGGGTTCCGCATGGTCGAAAGCCGCCGGGCAAGACCGAGGCGGGTCCGGAATGCGCAGCCGGCCTGCGTCCGGGCTTCGATCCGGCACCGCGCCGAATGTGCTTTGTTACCGTCGCAAACAGTATTTTAACCATATGGAGTTGCAATTTCGCCAATATCGCCTTTTTTGGTGACAGTGATTTCATGCGGGGCGATCCGCCCCGACGGAGGTTGGGAATGACTTTTTCGCGAGGCGGCCTCATTGCAGTTTCACTCGCGGCGCTTTTTGCAAGCGGCTGCAGCACGTCCGAACGCCTTGCCGCCTCCCAGCCGGCGCCGCTGATGCCTGCCCCATCCGGAACGGTCAGCTCCAACCAGCTGCCGCCGCCCGCCGCACCCGGCACAAACCCGTCGCAATTCCCGACTGCCCCCGGCACCGGCACCGATATTGCGGCCGCGACGCCGCCCGCCGCAGCCGCCCCGCCGGCGAATGCCGCCGACGTCACCACGGCAAGCGTGGCGGGTGTCTGGAATGCCACGGTCTCCGGCCAGAGCTGCAAGGTAGCGACCCCGCAGACCAAGTTCGGCGCCGGCTACCGCGCCGGCCCTCTGCGCTGCCCGGCACCGCTGGACGGCGTGAAATCCTGGAACGTGTCCGGCAAACAGCTCGCACTCTACGACGCCGATGGCGGCGTGCTCGCTCGCCTCTATTCGAGCGGCGGCGAACGCTTCGATGGCCAGACGTCGAGCGGCGTGCCGATCTCGCTGTCTCGCTGAGAGACGCTCCCCGCATAATTGCCGCCTGAGCTGGACCGATGCATCTTCGCGAGGGCCTGCAAACCCGTGTGACCGTCGCCCAACGCTACGATCACATGGTCGCGCGCGGGGAGATCGGCCGCGATGCTGCGCAAGAGCGGCTGGCGCGTGCGCTCGATCGACTCATCGAAGATCTCTCACAGAAGCGCATTTTGACCAAATCGAGTTCGCTCGGCTGGCTTTTCGCCAAGCGCCGCAATGGCCAGACGCCGGTGCGCGGGCTCTACATCCATGGTCGGGTCGGCCGCGGCAAGACCATGATGATGGACCTGTTCTTCGGGCTGGTGCCGGTGCGGCGCAAGCGGCGCGTCCATTTCAACGACTTCATGGCCGACGCACATGACCGCATCAACAGGCATCGCGAGAGGCTGAAGCGCGGCGAAACTCGCGAGGAGGACCCGATCCCGCCGGTCGCCCGCGCGCTTGCCGAAGAGGCCTGGGTGCTCTGCTTCGACGAATTCACGGTGACCGATATTGCCGACGCCATGATTCTGTCGCGGCTGTTCTCGGCACTATTCGCCAACGGCGTCGTGCTGATCGCAACTTCCAACGTCGCGCCCGAAGACCTCTATCGCGACGGTCTCAACCGGGCGCTGTTCGAGCCCTTCATCGAGATATTGAAGGCAAATGCCGAGGTTTTTGCCCTCGATGCCGAGAAGGATTATCGGCTCGAGCAGGTGAACGGCATCCAGGTCTATATGGCACCCGCCACGCTCGCCACAGACCGGATGATGGACAGGGCCTGGGCGGCCATGACCCGCGGTGCGAAGACGGCGCCCGACGAGATCGTCGTCAAGGGGCGCCATGTCGTCGTGCCACATGCGGCCGGCGGGGCCGCCCGGTTCACCTTTCACGAGCTTTGCGAGGTGCCGCTCGGCGCGCGCGACTATCTGGCGATCGCCGCCCGCTACGACACGATCTTCATCGACCACATTCCCGTTCTTGCAGAGGCCAAACGCAACGAGGCGAAGCGGTTTATCCTGCTGATTGACACGCTTTACGATCACGGCACCCGGCTGGTGGTCAGCGCCGAAGCGCCACCTGACGCACTCTATGTCGGCAAGCGCGGGACTGAAGCCTTCGAGTTCGAGCGCACAGCCTCGAGGTTGATCGAGATGCAAGGCAAGGATTGGCTCGATACCTGGGCCGCCCGCCATGGCGAGGAGGCTGCCACGGCGGCAGATGCCCCTGCCACTCGCTCGTTCACAAGCGAAACACGTACATGACGAAGGGTTCCGCCTCGCAATCGCCGCTTGCCCGCCGCTGCTCGTACAGGCCGCGCGCGGGCAGATTGTTTCGCTCCGTGCCGACCCAGGCTTCTTCGCATCCGATCGCCTTGGCATGCTTGAACATCGCTTCGAGCATCTTTCTTGCGATGCCTTGCCTCCGGTAGGGGGGCGCGACGCCGACCTCGTCGACATAGAGTTCCGTCGACTTGTCGGGATGGCGGTGTACGACTGCCGCCGTTTGCCCGATCACGGCGCCACCGTGCAGCGCGACGAACATGTAATGGCCTGGCTCGGCAAGATAGGCGGCGACCCGCGCCGGATCGACGGGCTCGTCGAACACCCCCTCGGCAACCTTGTGCAATAAAGCCGCATCGCCTGGCCCAAGCAGCTTGATCTCAATTTCGGACATCGGCCCTCCTCAGCCTGCCCAGTTCCGAACCGACGGCGTTTATTCTCCCCATTATCCGATAGCATGGGCTCGGAAGGGTTCATGCTGGACAATGTGATTGATTTTGCACCTCGCGCCACACCCAACGGCAAACGCGGCAACGGCACACAAATTTTGACGTTTACGTAAAACCCGAAGGGTCTAACCGATTGAATTCTTTAACGCCAAAATAATCGTTTGAATATTACAGCCGAGAGGGCTAAGGGGTCCGTCAAATTCTGGACGGATAATCCGCATATCGCTGGCCCATCGAATTCCCGCCGCAGCGATCGCGCGCGGGCGTCTGACGAGAGGGAAATTTCCACATGGCACGCAACAAGATCGCCTTGATCGGCTCCGGCATGATCGGAGGCACGCTCGCCCACCTGATCGGCCTGAAGGAACTGGGCGACGTCGTCCTCTTCGATATTGCCGAGGGCATTCCGCAGGGCAAGGGCCTCGACATCGCCCAATCCTCCACGGTCGAGGGCTTCGACGCTCGCTTTACGGGCGTCAACGATTACTCGGCCATAGAGGGCGCCGATGTCTGCATCGTGACGGCGGGAGTGCCGCGCAAGCCCGGCATGAGCCGCGACGATCTGCTCGGCATCAATCTCAAGGTCATGGAACAGGTCGGCGCCGGCATCAAGAAATATGCGCCCAAGGCCTTCGTGATCTGCATCACGAATCCGCTCGACGCGATGGTCTGGGCGCTGCAGAAATTCTCGGGCCTGCCGAAGACCCATGTCGTCGGCATGGCCGGCGTGCTGGATTCCGCCCGTTTCCGCTACTTCCTGGCCGAAGAGTTCAAGGTCTCGGTCGAGGATGTCAGCGCCATGACGCTCGGCGGGCATGGCGACGACATGGTGCCGATGGTGCGCTATTCTACCGTCGCCGGCATTCCGCTGCCGGACCTTGTGAAGATGGGCTGGACGACGAAGGAAAGGCTCGACGCCATCGTGGAGCGCACGCGCAAGGGCGGCGGCGAGATCGTCGGGCTGTTGAAGACCGGTTCGGCCTACTACGCTCCGGCGTCCTCGGCGATCGCGATGGCCGAGAGCTACCTCAAGGACAAGAAGCGCGTGCTGCCCTGCGCCGCCTATCTGTCCGGCCAGTACGGCGTGAAGAACACCTATGTCGGCGTGCCCGTGGTGATCGGCGCAGGCGGCGTCGAGCGCATCATCGAGCTGGACTTCAACAAGCCCGAGCAGAAGATGTTCGAGAAGTCGGTGGAGTCCGTGGTCGGGCTCTGCGAGGCCTGCGCGGCGATCGCCCCCAGCCTTGCCAAGTAGCCTGGTCTTGCCAAGTACCCCGGTCTTGCGAACAGCCTCGTGAAGTAGGAGCGCGCCATGAACATCCACGAATACCAGGCCAAGCAGTTGCTCAAGGGCTTTGGCCTGCCGGTGGCCGAGGGCGTCGCCATCCTGTCGGCCGGCGAGGCGGAAGCGGCCGCAAAGAAGCTCCCCGGCCCGCTATATGTGGTCAAGAGCCAGATCCATGCCGGCGGCCGCGGCAAGGGCCGTTTCAAGGAGCTCGGCCCTGACGCCAAGGGTGGCGTGCGGCTGGCCAAATCAGTCGACGAAGTCACCGTCAACGTCCGGGAGATGCTTGGCAACACCTTGGTCACCAAGCAGACCGGGCCGGCCGGCAAGCAGGTCAACCGTCTCTATATCGAGGATGGCGCCGATATCGACCGCGAGCTCTACCTTTCACTGCTCGTCGATCGCACGGTCGGCCGCGTTGCCTTCGTCGTCTCGACGGAAGGCGGCATGGACATCGAGACGGTGGCGCATGACACGCCGGAAAAGATCGTCACCGTCGCGATCGATCCCGAGACGGGCGTGACGCAACGCGAGATCAGGGTGCTCACCGAGGCTCTGAAGCTCACCGGCGCGGCGGCCGAGGATGCGCAGAGCGTGTTCCCCGCCCTCTACAGGGCCTTCGTCGAGAAGGATATGAGCCTGCTCGAGATCAACCCGCTGATCGTCATGAAGAACGGTCACCTCAGGCTCCTCGACGCCAAGGTCTCCTTCGACAACAACGCGCTTTTCCGCCACCCCGAAGTGGTCGAGCTACGCGACCCGACGGAGGAGGACGAGAAGGAGATCGAGGCCTCCAAATACGATCTCGCCTATGTAGCGCTCGACGGCAATATCGGCTGCATGGTCAACGGCGCCGGCCTTGCCATGGCGACTATGGACATCATCAAGCTCTACGGCGCCGAGCCCGCCAACTTCCTCGATGTCGGCGGCGGCGCGTCGAAGGAGAAGGTGACCGCAGCCTTCAAGATCATCACCGCCGACCCAGCCGTGAAGGGCATCCTCGTCAACATCTTCGGCGGCATCATGCGCTGCGACGTGATCGCCGAAGGCGTCGTCGCGGCGGTCAAGGAGGTCGGGCTGAAAGTGCCGCTTGTGGTACGGCTCGAGGGCACCAATGTCGATCTCGGCAAGAAGATCCTCCGCGACAGCGGTCTCAACGTCATTCCGGCCGACGATTTGGACGATGCCGCAAAGAAGATCGTTAAGGCGGTGCAAGGAGGCTGAGCCATGCCGCCCCGCAAGATCAATCTCGTCGAAGCCGCCGAGCGGACAATCACCAAGGTTTGGGATCCGCACATCGCCGGCGATGTCAACGATTCGCAGGCGAAGGTCGCCAAGTTCGGCGAGCTGTTCGACTGGCATGCGCATCAGAACGAGGATGAAGCCTTCCTGGTGCTGCGCGGCCGCGTCGCCATCGACTTCCGCGACGGGACTGTCGAGCTCGGCGAGGGCGACTTCATTGTCGTGCCGAAGACGGTCGAACACCGGCCGCGCTCCCTGACCAGCGAGCCGGTGGTCCTGATGTTCGAGCCGTCGACGACGCTCAACACCGGGGATGCCAAGAGCGATCTTACCGTTACTGAATTGAAGCGGCTGTAGGAGCCCCAATGTCCATTCTCGTCGACAAGAATACGAAAGTCCTCGTCCAGGGCCTCACCGGCAAGACCGGCACTTTCCACACCGAGCAGGCGCTTGCCTATAACGGCACCAAGATGGTCGGCGGCATCCACCCCAAGAAGGGCGGAGAGACCTGGGGCTCGGTCGAAAGCGGCGCACAGCTGCCGATCTTCGCGACCGTGGCCGAAGGCAAGGAGAAGACCGGCGCAAACGCCTCCGTCATATACGTGCCGCCGGCGGGCGCGGCCGAGGCGATCATCGAGGCGATCGAGGCGGAGATTCCCCTGATCGTCTGTATCACCGAGGGTATCCCGGTGCTCGACATGGTGCGGGTCAAGGCCAAGCTCTTGAAGTCCAAGTCGCGGCTGCTCGGGCCGAACTGCCCCGGCGTGCTCACCCCCGACGAATGCAAGATCGGCATCATGCCCGGCAACATCTTCCGCAAGGGCTCCGTCGGTGTTGTTTCGCGCTCGGGAACGCTTACCTATGAGGCAGTGTTTCAGACGACCAACGAAGGACTCGGCCAGTCAACGGCTGTCGGCATCGGGGGAGACCCGGTCAAGGGGACCGAGTTCATCGACATACTCGAAATGTTCCTCGCAGATGATGAGACCAAGTCGATCATCATGATCGGCGAGATCGGCGGCTCGGCCGAAGAAGACGCCGCGCAGTTCCTGCGTGACGAGGCCAAGCGCGGCCGCAAGAAGCCGATGGCCGGCTTCATTGCAGGCCGCACGGCGCCGAAGGGCCGCACAATGGGCCATGCCGGCGCGGTGATCTCGGGCGGCAAGGGCGGCGCGGAAGACAAGATCGCGGCGATGGAGGCGGCGGGCATCCGCGTGTCGCCCTCGCCCGCGCGTCTCGGCAAGACGTTGGTCGAGGCAATCAAGGGCTAGGGGAGTAAGGGAATAGGGGAGTAAGGCAGTAGGGAAATAGGTCGCCGATGAGTTCAACATATTCCCCTACTCCCTTATTCCCCTACTCCCCTATTGAATAGGAGCGGAGCGCAAGGCTCCGGTAAGAACAAAGATGTCACGGCAAGACCAGGCCAACGACCGTTTCTCTGTCACGTCGTTCCTCTATGGCGGCAACGCTGCCTATATCGAGGAGCTCCAGGCGAGCTACGAGAAAGATCCCTCCTCGGTGAACGAGGAGTGGCGGGAGTTCTTCGCAGCGCTCGCTGACGACGCGGCCGACGTGAAGAAGAACGCTGAAGGCGCATCGTGGAAGCTGCGCAACTGGCCGATCCAGGCGAATGGCGAGCTGGTCTCCGCGCTCGACGGCAACTGGACCTTGGTCGAGAAGCACATCGAAAAGAAGGTCAAGGACAAGGCCGTCGCCAACGGCCAGGTCATGTCCCAGGATGAGGTGCATCAGGCGACCCGCGATTCGGTGCGCGCCATCATGATGATCCGCGCCTTCCGCATGCGCGGTCACCTGCATGCCAATCTCGATCCGCTTGGCCTTGCCAAGCCGCTCGAGGACTACAACGAGCTCTCCCCCGAGAATTACGGATTCACCGAGGCCGACTACGACCGGCCGATCTTCCTGGACAACGTCCTCGGTCTCGAGTTCGCCACCATCCGGCAGATGCTCGAGATCCTGACCCGGACATACTGCTCGACGCTTGGCGTGGAGTTCATGCACATCTCCTCGCCCGAGGAGAAGGCTTGGATTCAGGAGCGCATCGAAGGGCCTGACAAGGGCATCGCGTTCACCGACAATGGCAAGCGTGCGATCCTGCAGAAGCTGATCGAGGCGGAAGGCTTCGAGCAGTTCATCGACGTCAAATACAAGGGCACCAAGCGCTTTGGCCTCGACGGCGGCGAATCGCTGATCCCGGCGCTTGAGCAGATCATCAAGCGCGGCGGCCAGCTCGGCATGAAGGAGATCGTGCTCGGCATGGCCCATCGCGGCCGCCTCAACGTCCTCTCTCAGGTCATGGGCAAGCCGCACCGCGCCATCTTCCACGAGTTCAAGGGCGGCTCCGCCGCTCCGGACGACGTCGAGGGTTCGGGCGACGTGAAGTACCATCTCGGCGCCTCGTCGGACCGCGAGTTCGACAGCAATAAGGTACACCTGTCGCTCACCGCCAACCCCTCGCATCTGGAGATCGTCGACCCGGTCGTCATGGGCAAGGCGCGCGCCAAGCAGGACCAGCTCTTCGGCCGCACCCGCGAGGAGATTGTACCGCTCGACGAGCGCGCCAAGGTGCTGCCGCTGCTGATCCACGGGGATGCGGCGTTTGCCGGCCAGGGCGTGGTCGCCGAGATCCTCGGCCTGTCCGGCCTGCGCGGGCATCGCGTCGCCGGCACGCTGCACGTCATCATCAACAACCAGATCGGCTTCACCACCAATCCGCGCTTCTCGCGCTCCTCGCCCTATCCGTCGGACGTGGCCAAGATGATCGAGGCGCCGATCTTTCATGTGAACGGCGACGATCCGGAAGCCGTGGTCTATGCGGCCAAGATCGCGATCGAGTTCCGCATGAAGTTCCACAAGCCGGTGGTCATCGACATGTTCTGCTATCGGCGCTTCGGTCACAATGAGGGCGACGAGCCGGCCTTCACGCAGCCGATCATGTACCGCACGATCCGCTCGCATAAGTCGGCGCTGCAGCTCTATGCAGACAAGCTGATCAGCGAAGGGCTGATCGCGAGCGCGGATATCGACAAGATGAAGGCCGACTGGCGCGCGCATCTGGAGTCGGAATTCGAGGTCGGCCAGCACTACAAGCCGAACAAGGCCGACTGGCTGGACGGCGCCTGGTCCGGCCTGCGCACCGCCGACAATCAGGACGAGCAGCGCCGCGGCAAGACCGCCGTGCCGATTAAGACGCTGAAGGAGATCGGCAAGAAGCTCACCGAGGTTCCCAAGGGTTTCGAAGTCCACAAGACCATCGGCCGCTTCCTCGACAATCGCCGCACGGCAATCGAATCGGGTGAGGGCATCGACTGGGCGACGGCGGAGGCGCTTGCCTTCGGTTCGATCCTCCTCGAAGGCAATCCGATCCGCCTTTCGGGGCAGGATTCCGAGCGCGGCACCTTCTCGCAACGCCATTCGGTTCTCTACGACCAGCGCGACGAGACCCGCTATATTCCGCTCAACAATCTGTCGCCAGCGCAAGCCGGCTACGAGGTTATCAATTCGATGCTCTCGGAAGAGGCGGTGCTCGGCTTCGAATACGGCTATTCGCTCGCCGAGCCGCGCGCGCTGACGCTGTGGGAGGCACAGTTCGGCGACTTCGCCAACGGCGCTCAGGTGGTGTTCGACCAGTTCATCTCTTCGGGCGAGCGCAAATGGCTGAGAATGTCGGGGCTCGTCTGCCTCTTGCCGCATGGCTATGAGGGCCAGGGGCCGGAGCACTCCTCGGCGAGACTGGAGCGCTTCCTGCAGCTTTGCGCCGAAGACAACATGCAGGTGGCCAACGTTACCACGCCGGCTAATTATTTCCACATCCTGCGTCGTCAATTGAAGCGGGACTTCCGCAAGCCGCTCATCCTGATGACGCCGAAGTCGCTGCTGCGTCATAAGCGGGCGGTCTCGACCATGGCGGAAATTTCCGGCGAGAGCTCGTTCCATCGCCTGTTGTGGGACGACGCGCAGCTGCTTCCCAACCAGCCGATCAAGCTGGTCAAGGATTCCAAGATCCGTCGCGTCGTGATGTGCTCGGGCAAGGTCTATTACGACCTTTACGAGGAGCGTGAGAAGCGCGGCATCAACGACATCTACCTACTGCGTGTCGAGCAGCTCTATCCGTTCCCGGCCAAGGCGCTGATCAACGAGCTGTCGCGCTTCCGCAATGCGGAGATGACGTGGTGCCAGGAGGAGCCCAAGAACATGGGCGCCTGGTCGTTCATCGACCCCTATCTGGAATGGGTGCTCGCCCATATCGACGCCAAGCACCAGCGCGTGCGTTACACCGGCCGCCCGGCTTCAGCCTCGCCGGCGACCGGGCTGATGTCAAAACATCTCGAGCAGCTATCGGCGCTGCTCGAGGACGCACTCGGCGAATAGACTTGAAACAGCGAATTTGAGGAACGGAAACCACCAATGGCAACCGAAATCCGTGTTCCGACGCTTGGCGAATCGGTCACCGAGGCCACGATCGGCAAGTGGTTCAAGAAGATAGGCGACGCCGTTGCCGCCGATGAGACGCTGGTCGAGCTCGAGACCGACAAGGTGACGGTCGAGGTTCCCTCGCCGGCGGCCGGCGTACTTTCGGAAATCGCCGCCAAGGATGGCGAAACGGTGGGTGTCGGTGCCATTCTCGGTGCGATCGATGCCGCTGCCGCAGGCAAAGCCAAGGCCGAAGCTCCTGCCAGGGCCGAAGCAGCTGCCGCGCCGCGCGCGAGGCAGGAAGCCGTCGCCCAGGCGTCCGCGCCAACCGCCGCTTCGACGGTCAAGGAGGCTGCCGCACAGACGGCGAAGCTCGCCGGTGAAGGACCGCTCGAAGAGCGCAGGATGCCGCCGGCGCCTTCAGCCGCCAAGCTGCTTGCAGAAAGCAATATCCCCGTCGACCATGTGCAGGGAACTGGCAAGCGCGGCCAGGTGCTGAAAGGCGACGTGCTCGACTTCATCGCGCGGGGAGCGCCCTCGCAGCCGGTGGAGACGCCGAAAGTTGCCCGCGCGCCGTCGGCTCCCGAGGACGAGTCGCGCGAGGAGCGGGTGCGCATGACCAAGCTGCGCCAGACCATCGCGCGGCGGCTCAAGGATGCGCAGGCGACTGCGGCCATGCTCACCACCTTCAACGAGGTGGATATGAGCGCAGTCATGGAAATCCGCTCGAAGTACAAGGACGTGTTCGAGAAGCGGCACGGCGTGAAGCTCGGCTTCATGGGCTTCTTCACCAAGGCGGTCTGCCATGCGCTGAAGGAGATCCCGGCGGTCAACGCCGAGATCGACGGCACCGACATCCTCTACAAGAACTACGCCCATATCGGCGTCGCTGTCGGCACCGACAAGGGCCTTGTGGTGCCGGTCGTGCGCAATGCGGACTCGCTGTCGATCGCCGAGATCGAGAAGGAGATCGGCCGGCTGGGCGTGGCGGCGCGCGACGGCAAGCTGGCGGTTGCCGACATGATGGGCGGCACCTTCACCATCTCCAATGGCGGCGTGTACGGCTCGCTGATGTCGACGCCGATCCTGAACGCACCGCAATCCGGCATTCTCGGCATGCACAAAATCCAGGAGCGGCCGGTCGTCGTCGGCGGCCAGATCGTGGTGCGGCCGATGATGTATCTGGCGCTCAGCTACGACCACCGCATCGTCGACGGCAGGGAAGCCGTGACCTTCCTGGTGCGCGTCAAGGAGAGCCTGGAAGATCCGGCAAGGCTGGTACTGGACCTGTAAGGGGAGCATGCATCCGTCCAGCTCATCGGCATGATTGGATGAGCTTTTGTCGCAGCGTTGCCGCAACGCGGAGCAGGAAGCACTTGAAGCTTCGCCGCGTTGTGGAATGGTGATGGTTGAGCTTCGCCTGATTTCCATGGGAGGGATGGGATGGAAACCGCTGCTGCTTCGACCGAAATCACCGTGCTCATCTGGAGCGTTGTTCTCCTCTTGGCGCAGATCGTTGCGCAGGCCGTCGCCATTTACGACTTCGGCCCAAAATATCTGTTCAGCTCCAGGGACGAGGAACGTCGGCCGAACGTTCTCGCCGGCCGTCTCTATCGCGCGCTTAAGAACCTGCTCGAAACCTACCCCGCTTTCATCGCCCTCGCACTGGCGCTCGTGGTCACCGGCAAGGCCGGCGGCAGCGCGGCCACTGGCGCCTGGCTCTGGCTCGCAGCGCGGGTCGTCTATGTGCTTCTCTATGCCGCGGGTGTGCCGGTCCTGCGAACGCTTGCCTGGATCGTGTCATTCGTCGGGCTGCTCATGATGCTTGCGCGGCTGGCCGCCTGATGCCGCGCCAACCGAACCGAGAGCCCGGACAGAAGAAGAGCAGACGGCACTTGCGGCGGCTGTCCGATATCGGCCGCACCACCTGCGCTTTGACCGCGACGTTGCTGTTTCTGCTTCTGCCAGCCCCGGCGGAGTCGGATTCCGTCCCGGATTACAGGCTCGACGCCGAGAGTCTTGCCGTCGCCTTCGCTGCTTATGCCGACAGCGTGGCCGAGCTGCACCAGTTCCTGACCGCTTGCACTGCAGCTGATGGGTCGAATTGGGACCAGTCCGTGGGACTGCTTTCAGCGACAATGCAGGGGGCCGGTCTGGAACAGTCGGAGATCGAGGCCGTCGGAAAGCGGCTGACGGCTGGCGCCACCGCAACCTACGACTGCGCGAGCGAGGTCGCGAAGGCGCGGCTGCAGCAGGAGGCGCCGAAGGACTGGGTGGAATTCCACAAGGATTCGCTCGCCAATCTTGGTGTCGAGATCGCAATGCCGGTACCGCAGACCGATACGCGCCTCGCCGCCATACGCGCCATTTTCGCAAGGCACATACCGGACCAGGCCCGCATGCTGAACTGCACGGCGCTGGTCACAGCACGCTGGTTCCCGGCAGCTTACCACGATTGGGAAGGTGTCGTGCACCAGGCTGGGGACGCGATGACCGCCGCAGGCTTCGACGAGGAGACGGTTGCCTCCGTGATCGATCCGGCGCGTGCCAGGAACCTGATGAGACCCGTCGCCGATCGACAGGCGGCCATCGCCGACTGCCTGGCCGATGACGGATGGATGAGGCGCTACGCCGATTTCAGTTCGTTTACACTGGGAGGCGAGGTCAGCGAGGCGCTCGCGGCCAAGCCTTGACCGCCGCCGCAATTTCGCATCGGAGGGTTGCCAGGAAAGCATCGTTGCGGCATGGCAACCCTGCGCCGCCGACCATACCTTCCACGCGGTGTACGGCCTGACAGCAATGAGGAATCGAGAGCGATGGCTTCTTATGACGTTGTGGTGATCGGGTCGGGGCCTGGCGGTTATGTCTGTGCCATTAAGGCGGCGCAGCTCGGCCTGAAGGTCGCCGTGGTCGAGAAGCGGGAGACCTTCGGGGGCACCTGCCTCAACATCGGCTGCATCCCGTCCAAAGCGCTGCTCCACGCGTCGGAGATTTTCGCCGAGGCCGGCCACAGCTTCGGTGAGCTAGGTGTGGAAATCGCAAACCCGAAGCTCAACCTCCAGAAGATGTTGGCGCACAAGGATGCGACGGTCACTGCCAACGTCAACGGTGTCGCCTTCCTATTCAAGAAGAACAAGATCGAGGCACTGCGCGGCACCGGCAGGATCATCGCCGCCGGAAAGGTCTCGGTCACCGGGGAAGACGGTACGGTCGAGGAAATCGAGGCGAAGAACATCGTCGTTGCGACGGGCTCTGATGTCGCCGGCATTCCCGGCGTCGAGCTTGAGTTCGACGAGAAGGTCATTGTCTCCTCGACCGGCGCGCTCGAGCTTGCCAAGGTGCCGGCTAGCATGATTGTGGTCGGCGGCGGCGTCATCGGCCTGGAGCTCGGCTCGGTCTGGGCGCGGCTCGGCTCCAAGGTGACCGTGGTCGAATATCTCGACACGATCCTGGGCGGCATGGATGGCGAGGTCGCCAAGCAGCTGCAGCGCATGCTTGCCAAGCAGGGCATCGAGTTCAAGCTCGGCTGCAAAGTCACCGCCGTGACGAAAAGCAAGAAGGGCGCGGCTGTAACCTTCGAACCGGTGAAGGGCGGCGATGCCGAAACCATTTCCGGCGACGTCGTGCTGGTCGCTACCGGCCGCAAGCCATACACCGAGGGGCTGGGACTTGCCGAGGCTGGCGTAGCGCTCGACGAACGCGGCCGCATCAAGGTCGATGGGCACCTGCGCACCAATGTCGAAGGAATCTATGCGATCGGCGACGTGATCGCCGGGCCGATGCTGGCGCACAAGGCCGAGGACGAGGGCGTGGCGGTCGCCGAGATGATTGCCGGCCAGGCCGGCCATGTGAATTATGAGGTGATCCCGAGTGTCGTTTACACAAGCCCGGAAGTGGCCTCGGTCGGCAAGACCGAGGAGGAATTGAAAGCCGCGGGCGTCGCCTACAAGACCGGCAAATTCCCGTTCAGCGCCAACGGCAGGGCGCGCGCCATGCTGAAGACCGAAGGCTTCGTCAAGATCCTCGCCGACCAGAAGACCGATCGGGTTCTTGGCGCTCACATCGTCGGCTTCGGTGCCGGGGAGCTCATCCAGGAGGCTTCGGTGCTGATGGAATTCGGCGGCTCTTCCGAAGATCTCGCCCGCACCTGCCACCCGCACCCGACCATGTCGGAATCGGTGAAGGAAGCCGCACTCGCCGCATTCTTCAAGCCGATCCACATCTGAGGCAACTCGCGGGGGCGAGCATTATAGCGTCTGCAATTCTCCCAGCTCAGCGCTGCCCCTCACCCTTACCCTCTCCCCGTAAAGGACTGTAAAGGACGGGGAGTGGGGGTCATCAGCGTCGCCGTTAATCTCTCCCCGGGTCGAATGCTTTGCAGAAAGAGCGGGGCGGGGGGACGTCTCAGAACCCCTCTCCCCGTTTTTCACGGGGAGAGGGTGAGAGCGAGGGGCAGCGCCAACCTAAAACTAGGGGCCACCTTATTGAGCCGGCTGAGTGCTCGGCGGAGTGGCAGGCGCCGGAGCAGGCTCGCCCGGTGTCGTTGCGGTCGCCGGCGGACTGGCCGGTGGGGCCGTCGTCTCCGTCATGCCCGATCCGAAGATGTAGAAGGCGATAGCCGCCAGTATGACGATTGCGGCCGCGATCATCAGACCGCTGCCGCCGGTGCCGCGGGCATATTCCGCGTTGCGGAGAGCGGCTTCAGGATCGCGACTCTCAGTCGTCAGCGGGTCGGGCCCGAGTGGATCCACCCGTGGCGCCAAATTGGCCGGATCGTCCTGAGGACGCGGCGGATCGAAATCGTACTTGCGTGCGGGTTCAGCCATGGCATTTCTCCATCAACTACATGTAATCGGATGCATGATGATGGCAAAACGCAGCCGGTCTGGATCGGTTTCACGAAAGCATGATCACGAACCAAGGTCAGTGCAGCAAACTTTGCAGAATTTTCCGAAAAGATCGGGCTGAAAGACAAACGACTGGGGCGGAATGCATCACTCCGCCCCAGCTCATTCTGCACTGTCGCGCGGTCTGGCCTCGAAGCTACTTGGTTTCGGCCGGAGAGACGGCCTTGTCTTTCTTCACGACGACCGTGGACTGCGTCGACTGAGAGTTCGGCATCGACATGTTCTTCTGGCCGTCGGTGGCCGTGCTTGCCACCTTCATCTCATCCACCTTGGAGGCGGTCTGATGGAAATCGCAGGCACTTGCCTGTGCGGCCGCGAGGCCGAGCGACGCCGCGAGGATCGGAAGTCTGGTCATTCCCGTCTCCTTCGTTTCGCGAGGCGGGAAAGATAGCAGAGATGCCGACGCCGGCAAAATCACGCTTTACGCAGGGTTAGTTGACGGCGGTCACACTGTGGCCGCTTTTCCTTAAAAGCTCGATCAGCCCGTCCGGCCCAGGCAGATGCAACGCGCCGACGGCAATGAAGGCATTGCCCGCAGCCAGGATCGGCTGGGCGTTCTTCACCATCGTCTTGTTGCGCTCGACGATCATCGCCTGCTCGAAAGCGGCATAGCCCGCATCATCGTCCGCCTCGGGCAACACGGCACGGAAGAGTGGCCAGAAGGTGCCGGTGTCTCCCTTCGTGTAAAGCACGATCATGGTCTCCACCACGTCATTGATCCGATCACCGAGTTTCACCGTCTCGACCAGCGCTTTGAGATGAAAATCCATCGGCAACGAGGCCATGGCTTTGAACTGGTCGACGACGGTCTCGAGCCCTTCGAGCTTCTTGCCTTCGGCCTTGGCGTCCTGGGCAAGCTTCACGTCGAGCACCGGCGCACCGGCCGCCTTGCGCGAGAGCTCGCACACCGGCAGCGCAACCATGGACGAAAGAATCCAGGGCTTCATCTTCGATACGGCGGAGAGCGCGATACCCCTTTCGGCTAGACCAGCCTCCAGCGCCTTCTGGTCGGCAGGCGGCAGGAGCGACACCAGCGTGGTGCCATCGGTGAACATCATGAGATCAGGATTCTTCGCCAACGTCGCCATCATGGCACCCTGATCGAGGATCTCGGTGGTCTCGATGACCACGGTGCCGGCCCTTTCGAAGACCTGCTTCGCATCCGGCGTCAGCTCCGTCACGCGTGGGTCGGTCATGTGCATGGTGCCGAACAGGTAGGACGGCTGAGCACCCTCCGTCTCCACCTTCCAGAGCAGACCCTTGCCGTTGAGGGTCTTCGAGGCTTCCGCTTCGATCCTGCTCAGCAGCGCGGGATTGTCCGCCGCGAGTTCGGCCAGCATGTCCTTTCCCGTGCACTGTGCGGCAGCCGCCCGCGCCTTTGCCGAAGCGAGCGCAAGCACGATGAGAAAGGCCAGAAAGAAAAGCACGTTGACAGCAGCGATCAGCTTCAGTGCAAGGATCGCGGTACGGTCGGCAGCTGCAATGGCGCGTTTCATGCGCGGACTAATATTAGCCAAATACGGCGAATCCGTTAAGCGAAAAGGCCAAATCCGGCCTTTGGGGCCTGTATCGCGATCAGGCACAGGGCAGTCGCATATGGCACGAAGGACCCCCACTCCGCCTCGCTTCGCTCGGCACCTCTCCCCCTCAAAAGGGGAGAGGAAGGGCGCCAAGCCTCACGGCCGGCACTTCCTCTCCCCCGTCGATCGGGGGAGAGGTGGTTCGCGAAGCGAACCGGAGTGGGGGTCGACCTCATAGGCGCGGCTGCCTCGGGATCATGCGCGCGGATGGGCTCGCTCGTAGATGTCGAGCAGTCGCTCGGTATCGACGCCGGTGTAGACCTGCGTCGTCGACAGACTGGCATGCCCGAGCAGCTCCTGGATGGTGCGCAGGTCGCCGCCGCGGCCGAGCAGATGCGTTGCGAAGGAATGGCGCAGCGCATGCGGAGTCGCCGTTTCCGGCAGGTTGAGCGCGGAGCGCAGCTTGCGCATCTCGCGCTGAACGATCGCTGCAGCAAGCGCGCCGCCCCGCGCGCCGCGGAACAGCAGGCCCTGCGGATCGAGATGGAACGGACAAAGCCGCCTGTACTCCGCAACAGCCTTGTAGGCGACCGGCAGGAGGGGCACCAGCCGGGTCTTGCCGCCCTTGCCGGTGACGCGGATCACCGCATCGCCTTCGTTGGCCAGATCTGCGGCGGTGAGGCCGAGCGCTTCTGAAATTCGCAAGCCCGAGCCATAGAGCAAAGTGAGCACGGCTGCGTTGCGCGCAGCGATCCACGGTTCTTCGGCAAGCTGCTCGCCCGACGAGACGACGCGTTTTGCGTCGCCGGAGGTCAACGGCTTCGGCAGCGATTTCGGCTGCTTCGGGGCGCGGAGCGCGACGGCGCCTGCGGCGTTGGCCAGACCGCGACGCTCGAGATAGCGCAGGAAAGAGCGGACACCGGCAAGCCCTCGGCCCAGCGTGCGGGCGCCCGCACCATCCGAACGGCGGCTGGCCAGGAAGGCGCGCAGGTCGGCGGGCCTCAAATTGCCGACATCGCCGAGCCCCGGCGCGCCGCCGAGATGGCCCGTCAGGAATTGCAGGAATTGCCGTGTGTCCCGCTCATAGGCATCGAGCGTCAGCGCCGCCAGCCGCCGCTCACCTGACAGCATCTTCAACCAGGCCTCGCGCGCCGCCTGCAGGTCGGGCTGCGCCGGAATGAGAAATTGCTGCATGGCATCGCTCTGTTTGGCAGCCGATGCTGGACCAAGATGGTTAGCAATAGGTTGAGCATGCCAGTTTGGGTGATCTCGGAACCAGAATGGTTCCTTTTGCCGCCAGAATGGTTAGAGAGGCAGGATGGTAAAGCTCCAAAACCCCGTCCTTATGGCCGTCATCGGCGCCGCGCATGGCATCCGCGGCGAGCTGCGCGTGAAGACCTTCACCGCCGACCCGCTGGCGCTTGGCGACTATGGTCCCCTCTCCGCAAGGGACGGCCGCGTTTTCGAGATCGCCGGAATCAGGCCTCAAGGGAATGTGGTCGTCGTCCGCTTCGAGGGCGTCGGTGACCGGAATAGGGCCGAGGCGCTGACCGGCACCGAGCTTTTCATCGATCGCAGCGCGCTTCCTGGAGAGCTAGAGGAAGAGGAGTTCTATCACGCCGACCTTGTCGGCATGGCGGTCCTGGATCAGAGCGGCGCGGAGATCGGCAAGGTGAGCGCCGTGCAGAACTATGGCGCCGGTGACATTCTTGAGATCAAGGGGCCCGGCCTCGACGCGGTTCTGGTTCCCTTCACCAAGGCGGCGGTGCCAGCGGTTGACGTCGCTTTGCGCAGGATCCGCGTCGACACGACCGCAGCCGGACTTGCCGAGGACGGGGAGGAAGGGCCGGAGCACATTTCGGCTGCTCCGGTCGGCTTTGATCCGAAGCGACGGCCGCGCGGCCCGCGCGAAGCCGGGGGCAATCACTGATGTTCCGCGCCAGTGTGCTCACCCTCTATCCGGAGATGTTCCCGGGCGCGCTCGGCCTGTCGCTTGCCGGCCGCGCGTTGGAAGCCGGTACCTGGGCGCTCGACGTGACCCAGATCCGAGATTTCGCCACGGACCGCCACCGCACGGTGGACGACACGCCGGCAGGCGGCGGCGCCGGCATGGTGATGCGCGCCGACATATTGGCGAGGGCGATCGACCAGGTTTCGACGCCGGACGATCCGCGCCCGCGGCTCCTGATGAGCCCGCGCGGCAGGCCCCTGACGCAGGCGAGGGTGCGCGACCTGGCCGCAGGAGCGGGCATCGTCATCATCTGCGGCCGCTTCGAAGGCGTCGACCAGCGCGTGATCGAGGCGCGCAATCTCGAAGAGGTTTCGGTCGGCGACTATATATTGTCTGGCGGCGAGCCGGCCGCGCTGGTGCTGCTCGACGCGGTCGTGCGGCTCCTGCCCGGCGTCATGGGCAATTCGGAGTCGGGCCTGCATGAGAGTTTCGAGCATGGGCTCCTCGAACATCCGCACTACACCCGCCCGCAGGAATTCGAAGGGCGGTCGATTCCGGAAATCCTGACCTCCGGCAACCACGCCAGGATCGCAGCCTGGCGGCGCGAGCAGGCAGAGAAGCTGACGCGAGAGCGAAGGCCGGATCTGCTCGAGCCCGGGCAGTGAAGTTCCGGCGCTTCGCGAAGTTGACCGTTCGATTTCGGCAATCGCAAGGGCGCTCGACTTGATGAACAGGATCGCCGAAGCTAAAGCGTGACTTCGTCCCGTTCGGGGCTCCTACACGTTGTAGCCCACCGCAACCATCGAGGGCTGCGCGGCGATCACGGCAGAGAAATCTCGTGAAGTTGAAGATTGATTATTTTCTCGCCGGCCTTGTCTGCGTCGTCATCGCCGGCTTCATTTTTCCGGCTCTCGGAGCGAGTGGCGGTCCGATTCATCTCGACCTCGTGACGGACTATGGCATCAGCGGCGTGTTCTTCCTCTACGGTCTGACGCTCGCGCCCGAAAGGATGCTGCAGGGCTTCAAGAACATCAAAGTGCATGTTGCGGTCCAGCTCCTGACCTTCGCCGTCTTTCCTGCCGTCGTGCTGGTGGCGCAATCGGTTTTGCCCGACTTCCTTCCCAGCACGGTGAAAATCGGACTGTTCTATGTGGCGGCGCTGCCTTCGACTGTCTCCTCTTCTGTGGCAATGGTGTCGCTGGCGCGAGGCAACGTGCCGGTTGCGCTGTTCAATGCCACTCTGTCGAGCCTCATCGGGGTGGTGCTGACGCCGCTCTGGATGGCCTGGTACCTGCATAGCGTGGGAATCTCGATTCCCCTGTTGCCTACTCTGGCCAAGGTCGGCCTGGTCGTCGTCGTCCCGATCGTGCTGGGTCAGATCGGACGGCATTGGCTGCTCGGCTGGATCACCCGCAACAGCTATTGGGTGAAGCATGTCGACCGCTTCATCATCCTTGCGATCGTGATGAACTCGGTGTCGGATGCAACGGCGGCTGGAATCTGGATGAACTACAAGCCAATCCTGCTCGTCGAGACTGCCCTTGCCGCGATGCTTCTGTTCGTCGTGATTTACGTGATAGCCCTCGGCCTCTCCCGCCTGCTCGGCTTCGATCGCGACAACAAGATCGCGTTCCTGTTTTGCGGATCGAAGAAGTCGCTTGCCGTCGGGGTCCCGCTGGCCCCGGTGATATTCGGGAATATGCCCGATATCGGCCTCGTCATCGTGCCGATCATGGTATTCCACTTCTTCCAGCTAGTGGTCGTAAGCGGCATAGCTTCCCGCTATGCACGGACTGCGCCCCACAGCGTTTAGTCCTGGGAAGATCGCCCGGCACGAAATAATCACCGGCACGGCGTGACAAGCGGGACGGAACCGTGTATGAGCCCGCGCGAAACCGGCGGAGGCCCGCCGGAACCCGTCAACAAGCACAGTGAATTCGCCCCTGCGTTTCGCCTTCGCTGCAAACGCATAGCCGAGCGGTCAGAGATACCGCACAGCGATCGTCGGGCGCTCTGGCTGTCGAAAGAACAAGAAGAGGTTACCGCGATGGATCTCATTCGTCAGCTCGAGGCCGAGCAGGCCGCCAAGATCTTGGCAAAGCGCAAGCTCCCGGAATTCCAGCCCGGCGACACAGTGCGCGTCAATGTGCGTGTCACCGAAGGGTCGCGCACCCGTGTGCAGGCTTATGAGGGCGTGGTGATCGCGCGCTCCGGCTCGGGCTTCCAGGAGAATTTCACCGTCCGCAAGATCTCCTACGGTGAAGGCGTCGAGCGCGTTTTCCCGATCTATTCGCCCATGGTGGAGGGCGTCGAGATCGTGCGTCGCGGCAAGGTGCGCCGCGCCAAGCTCTATTATCTGCGTGATCGCCGCGGCAAGTCGGCCCGTATTTCCGAGAACACCGGCGTGCGCGCCCGCAAGCTGAACGATGCCGAACGCGATGCGATGAACGCTGAGCGTGAGCGGCTCGAGGCTGAAAAGGTCGCCGCCGCCGAGGCGCTTGCGGTCGAAAAGGCAGCAGAGGACGCTGCCGAAAAGAAGGCCGCCAGCGAGTAAGCCTTCGCCGCTGATCGAGCGGCTAACTGCCCTGAAGCATGATGCCGAACCAAACCTCCGTGCAGCAAGAAGTTGCAGGTTGTTAGGGAAGGGTTATGCCGCAAGAACAAGGCGCTGTAGAAACCCTGTCCGGACGACCGGCGGGGTTTTCTGCTTTAAACTGCCCGCAACGCTGAACGAGCGGGCTAGGACGCGCCCTTTGTTTCCAGCTCGACTGTGGCGATTCACCGCAACGTGACTTCCCGTTGACTCGGGCTTCTGCCTAAGTTCTGGTCGACTGAGAACGTGCCGGCGATCCGGCGAGGAAAGAAGCGACTATGGTGAAGGGCACACTCCTGCGGCTCGCAGCCGCAACGGTGGTGGCTGGGTTTTTGCTTGGCCCCGCCGCGGCGGGCGAGACGAAGAAGCCCGCCGGAGTGGTCGAGCTTTTCACGAGCCAGGGTTGCAGTTCGTGCCCACCCGCCGACGCCATCTTCGCCGACCTGGTGAAGAAGCAGGACATCATCGCGCTCGCCTATCATGTCGACTATTGGGACTATCTCGGCTGGCAGGACACGCTGGCTTCGCCGGATAATACCGAGCGCCAGTACAATTACGCCAAGTCGTTCGGCGCGCATGCGGTCTATACGCCGCAGGCGGTCATCAACGGCCGCACTCATGTCAGTGGCTCCAGCCGCTCCGATATCGCCGGAGCTCTCACCAGGTTCGACAAGGCGGGCCAGGGCATGAGCGTCGATATCAAGGTGATGCGCGCCGGTGATTCGATCGTCATCGACGCCGGCGAGGGAGCGGGCGACGAGCAGGGCAAGGTCATCCTCGTCTATTACGATCCGGCACACCCCGTAACTATCGATCGCGGTGAGAACCGCGGCAGGACTGTCATTTACTGGAATGCCGTGACGGCCATTCAGACGGCGGGCATGTGGCACGGCGCTGCCGCCCGCTACGAGTTCCCGGCAAGCGAGATCGCCAAGAAGGGCACCGGCGGGTGTGCGGTCCTTCTTCAGTCGATGAGCGACAAGGGCCTGCCCGGCCCGATCCTCGGCGCAGCGCTGATCGACGGCACGACGAAATAGCGTCTGGCGGCCAGGAGCGGCGATTGCCGACGGCTCCTAAGAATTGACCTTGGCACCACCCCTCACCTCGCTGCCGCCATCCACTCTCCGTAAACGGTAGGGCAATTGCATGGGGAAAGCGCGACGCCGGTGACCCCCTCCCCCTTGTGGGGGGCCCACAAGGGGGAGGGGGTCGCCGGCGCCGCGCCCTTATGCAATTTCCCTGTCGTCAGGTGGAGAGGTGCAGAGCGGCCGGGACTGCTACGCGATACGCGATTGCCCTGCCGTAGACGGGTAGAGGCAGGACTGCCGCTTTGTTTGTCACTCAAGAGCGATCAGCATTGCCCTGCAATCGGCCACCAAAAAACCGGCGCCAGCTGATGCTGACACCGGTTCTAATGGTTTTGGGATCGTCGCACCTGGTTCCTTGCAAAAACCAGGGTTGGTTCGATCCGACTCTGGCCCCGTGGGCGGGGGGCTTGGGGTTTACGGAGCCGGCGCCGGACCGAACCGTCTCAGGCAACGAGTGGATGGTCGTCGGAGATTGGGGCGCGAGGTAGGATAAAAGACGGCGGGATTGTGGCGATCAGTCACCAATCGTTACTGCTTTGTAATGTTCGTGATTATCCTTCGGGGAAATGTCCGGTTCCCCACAACCATAGGTGAAGGTCTTGCATTTCTGGGTCGGACGCGCAACCTATCTGTCACGCAAACGTCACAGAAAGCAGGGTGCATGAGCAATTACGGCGAAGGAACGGAGGGTGGGGAAGATTCCTCGATACTCGTCGCGCTCTACGAGGCGCGACTGAAGAAAATGGAGGTCCCCGTCAGATTCGATCGGAAGGAACTCGATCAGATCCTGAGGCTCTACGGTCGCATGGTGGCCGCAAATGAATGGCGCGACTACGCGATCGACTCTCTGCCTGATCGCGCGGTGTTCTCCGTCTTCCGACGCACCAGCGAGACGCCCCTCTTCCGGATCGTCAAGGACCCCAGACTGGCGCGCAAACAGGGAGCCTATTCAGTGGTCGCGGCGACCGGGTTGATCCTGAAGCGCGGCCAGGATCTGGCACGCGTGCTCGGCGTGTTCGACAACAAGCTCAGGCTGGTGGAAGCCTAAGCAAGTTCTGCAGCGTCACCCCTCTCCTCGGAACCTCCGTTCAGGCAGGGATTCGGGATCGGGAGGCGCGGCGGCGCCGCCGTTCATCGCCAGTTGCATGAAGACGGTGTCCAGCCAGCGGCCATGCTTGAAGCCGGAACCCTCGAGCCGGCCTGAATGGCGGAAGCCGAGGGCCTCGTGAAGCATGACTGACGGGCTGTCCGGTCTCCCGTCGCCGATCACCGCGACCATCTGGCGGAAACCGAGCCGTCTCGATTCCTCGATCAGCCGCATCATCAGTGCCCGGCCAACGCCGCGGCCCTGGGCGCCCGGAGCGATATAAACGGAATTCTCGACGATGAAGCGATAGGCGGGCCGCGGCCGGAACGGCCCGGCATAGGCGTAGCCTGCAACCATGCCGTCGAGTTCGGCGAGGAGATAAGGGAAGCCACCTGCCGCGAGCGCCTGGAAGCGCTTGCGCATCTCTGAGAGTGGCGGCGGGTCGAGCTCGTAACTCGCAGTGCCGTGGCGCACAGCGTCGGCATAGATGTCGGTAATCGCCGGGAGATCGTCCTCGTGCGCGTTGCGGATCGGGATCGTTCCTGCCGGACGGGAGGGGGTATTCATGGCCGCTATAACAGCAGCGCTGCCGGTATATGAAAAGGGCGGCCCGAAGGCCGCCCAGTAATTTCGCTTGGGCCAGTTCGTCCCGCTGCTACTGCCGATTGTTGCCGAGGAACTGCAGCAGGAACATGAACAGGTTGATGAAGTCGAGATAGAGCCTCAGCGCGCCCATGATCGCCTTGCGGCCGGCCACAAGCACGTCGTCGCCTTCCCAATACATCTCCTTGATCTTCTGCGTGTCGTAGGCGGTGAGCCCGGAGAACACCAGCACGCCGATCACCGAGATGGCGAACTGCAGGGCGGAAGACTGCAGGAAGAGGTTGACCAGCGCAGCAATGATGATGCCGAACACGCCCATGATCAGGAACGAGCCCATGGCCGACAGGTCACGGCGCGTCGTATAGCCATAAAGCGACAGCGCACCGAAGGCGGCTGCGGTCACGAAGAAGGTCTGGGTGATGCTCTGCGCGGTGTAGACGAGGAAGATCGTCGACAACGACAGGCCAACAAGCGCCGCATAGACCCAGAAGGTGGTTTGGGCCGCCGAAACGCTCATCGTCTGAATGCGGAAGCTCAGGAAAAAGACCAGCGCCAGCGGCGCGAAGATCACCACCCAGCGGAAGGCGCTGGCGTAGATGAGCTGGCCGAAGGGAGTGAGCTGGCCGTCCGACACGGCGAAATGGAAAGCGCCCCAGGCGGCAAGGCCGGTGATAACGAGGCCGAGCGCCATAAGGTTATAAACCTTGAGCATATAGGCGCGCAGGCCATCGTCGATTGCAGCGTCGGTGCGGGCGCCCATGTTGCCGACGCGGGATTGGTACTGGCGGGGATCAGCCATGGTTTCCTCTGTTGCTTCTGCCCCGTCGGGTGTCGGGCAACCTTGCCCAGGCGCCGCTGGCGGGGCTCCAGCATGCCTGTGCGCAAATATGATCTTTTCCTACGACAAGAACAAGACCTGTAACGGCGGGAAATGCTCCGTGAGCAGATTAAATCTGCGTCATCTGCGCAAGCAAATAGCGAGTGGCCAGTAGCGAATAGCGAGTGGCGAGTAGCGAATAGAAGCTGGAGCGAGCACCGACCAGGTCAGGTCCCTATCCCCCTACTCGCTACTCGCCACTCGCGCATCCTACAGATTTCGCAACACCGGTGCCGCCTTGTGTCCCAGCACGCGCCACGTCCCGATCAGGCCGATCCCGACGGTGAAGACGAGCGCTGTGGCAATCGTCGCGACCGCCACTTCCGGCTGGAAGCGGGACGGCAGCGTCATGACGTGGGCGACGACGAACCAGGCTGCGACGCCGCCGGCAAAGAGCGCGAAGACAGCCGTTGCCAACCCGATCAGCGCATATTCCAGCGAGAATGCGGTAATCAGAGTTCGCCTGGTGGCGCCGAGCGTCTTCAGAACGACGGCGTCATGGATGCGCGCGCGGTTTCCGGCGGCGAGCGCTCCGGCCAGCACCAGCACGGAAGCGATCAGCGCCACGCTCGCCGCGGCGCGGATGGCCGTGCCCAGTTCTGCGACGAGGCGATTGATGATATCGAGCGCATCTTTGACCCGCACGGTCGTGACCGCTGGGAAGGCACGGGTGACCGCATTCAATATGCGTGCCTCGTCGGCCGTCGTGGCGTCCTTCTCCGTCAACGTCGCCAGCCACGAATGCGGCGCGCCGGCGAAAGTATTGGGCGAAAAGATCATCACGAAGTTGATGCTCATCGATTCCCACTCGACCCGACGGAAATTGGCGATCTTCGCGGTAATGTTGCGGCCGAGCACGTTGACGGTGATGGTATCGCCAATCTTCAGCCCGATCTGCTGGCCCTCGTCTGCCGAAAATGAGACCAACGGCTCGCCGGAATAATCCTTGGGCCACCAGGCGCCTTGCGTTACTGTCGCATTCTCCGGGACGGAATCGGCATAGGTGATCCCGCGGTCGCCGTGCAGCACCCAGGCTCCCTCCGGCGGCACGGTGAGCTTGTCGGCAGCGACGCCGTTGATCGCCATCACCCTGCCGCGCAGCATGGGCACCTTCGACAGCACGCCGCCCGGCGCTTCGCGGGCGATCAGCTCAGCGAAGGGGTCGATCTCGGCCGCCTGGATATCGACGAAGAAAAAGTTCGGCGCGCGCTCCGGCAGGCTGCCCGAGATCTGCCGGCGCAGGTCCCCGTCGATCATTGCGAGGGTGACAAGCAAGGTGAGGCCAAGGCCGAGCGAGAGAACGACGGATGAGGTGAGCGCGCCCGGCCGATGGATGTTGCCGATGGCGAGCCTCAACGCCGTCGATCTGACGCGCGGGCTCTTGCGGGCCAGCCACTGCACCAGCCAGCTGACCCCGCGCAGCACGATGAAGGCGAAGACCGTCGAGCCCACGAAGATCATGGCGATCCGTTTGTCGTCGGCGAACAGTATGGCGAGCGCTGCCAAGGCGCAGACGATCAGCCCGGCAGCCAGAATATAGGCAAGGCGCGGCAGGCCGCGACCTTCGAAGCCCATCTCGCGGAACAGCGCTGTGGGCGGCACGTCGCGGGAGCGGCCGAGAGGAAGGATCGCGAAAGCGAGCGTGACGAGGAATCCGAAGAGGGCGGCGATCGCCAGCGCGCCCGGATAGATCCCTCCTTCGGCCGGCACAGGAACTATCGAGGCCAGAAACGCGCTGGCGGCGAAGGGCATCGCAGCCCCGACGGCGAGACCGATGAGGATACCAAACGCTGCAATCAGCATGATCTGCACGAGGTAGATGGTAAAGACGAAACCGCCGGACGCGCCGAGGCTCTTGAAGGTGGCGATCACGCCGCGCTTGCCTTCGAGATAGGCGCGCACGGCATTTGCGACGCCGACGCCGCCGACCACCAGCGCGGTCAGGCCGACCAGGGTCAGGAATTGCGAGAAGCGCTCGATATTGGCCGAGAGAGCAGGGGCGGCATTGTCGCGTGTGCGCACGCTCCAGCCAGCCTCCGGGAAGCTCGCATCTGCGCCCTCGCGGATTACGGCAAGCTCGCCTGCGCTAGCTGGTTTGGGCAGCCTGACCTTGTAGGCGCTGGTGTAGAGGCTGCCTGGCTGGACGAGCCCGGTCGCGCGCAGAGCATCGAGCGAGACGAGCAGGCGCGGCGCGAAGCCGAAACCGTCCGAGGCCGCATCGGGCTCCGTCACGAGCAGGGCGCGCAATTCAAATGTAGCGCTCCCGACCTTTATCCTGTCGCCAACCTTCAGGCCGAGGCGCTCGAGCAATATATCGGGCGCGGCTGCGCCGAACACGCCCGCCTTCTCCGCAAAGAGATCGACTGGAGCGAGGGCCGGTGTCGTCACGAGCGCGCCGTAAAGCGGATAGGCCGCATCGACAGCCTTGACCTCGACCAACGCCTGATCCGAGCCATCGGCAAGACGGGCCATGGATCGCATGGATATGGATTCGGCGACGGTGCCGAGGTCGGAGAGATAGGCTTTCTCGGCGGGCGTTGCCGGGCGCTGGACAAGCTCGAATCGCAGGTCGCCGCCGAGCAGCGATTGGCCTTCGTCGGCGACGCCGGCGCTGATTGACTGCGCTACCGAATTGACGCCGCCGATCGCCGCCACGCCAAGGGCGATGCAGGTGAGGAAGATAAGGAACCCCGATAGGCCGCCGCGCATCTCGCGGAGCGAGAAGCGGATTGCGAGGCGGAATGTGTGGAGCGGCGCCACGGCCTACGCCGAAACCGCCTGCAGCGCCGGCGCGCTCTCGATCCGCCCCGAGCGCATGGCAATTTGCAGGCTGCAGCGCCCGGCGAGCGCGACGTCGTGCGTCACGAGCAACAGCGTCATGCCTCGCTCCTTGGCCTTGGCGAAGAGCAGGTCGGCAATCTGGCGGCCGGTCGCCTGGTCGAGATTGCCGGTCGGCTCGTCCGCGATCAGGATCGCCGGATCCGGCGCCAGCGCACGGGCAATCGCCACGCGCTGCTGCTCGCCGCCGGAAAGCTCGCTTGGATAGTGGGTGACCCGGTTGCTGAGCCCCACCGCCTCAAGCTCCCGCGCGGCCACCGCGAACGGATCCGGATGGCCGGCGAGCTCAAGCGGCACCGCGACGTTCTCGAGCGCGGTCATATTTGGGATCAGGTGAAACGACTGGAACACGATGCCGATGTTCCTGCCGCGGAAAGCGGCGATCTGGTCCTCGCTCTTGCCGTTCAACGTCTCTCCGGCAACGCTGACCGTGCCCGCGTCGACCCGTTCCAGCCCCGCGACGACCATCAGCAGCGTCGATTTCCCGGAGCCCGACGGTCCGACTATTCCGGTCGCCTCGCCCTTTTCGACGTCAAGGCTGACGCCCTTCAGCACATGAACCGCCGAGGCGCCTTCGCCCAGCGTCAGCGACACGTCCTTCAACTGAATGACGGGTTCTGTCACAAATCGGGCCCTATATTGACGTGAGACACTGCGAGTGGTCAGTCAAATATGGGTTGGCGTCCATGGCTTTCAAATTCACGCTGCGCGTTTTCCTGTCGGCTGCTTTCCTGTTCCTTTCAGGCATGATGGCCTTCGCCGAGCCCTATCGCATCGTCGGCTTCGGCGACAGCCTGATGGCCGGCTTCGGCCTCGGTCCGGGGGAGGGCTTTACGGAAAAGCTGCAGGCGGCGCTTAAGTCGAAGGGGATAAATGCCGAAGTGGCGAATGCGGGTGTTTCGGGCGACACGAGCAGCGGCGGGTTGTCGAGGCTCGACTGGTCTGTTCCGGACGGCACTCAGCTCGTCATCCTCGAACTTGGCGCCAACGATATGTTGCGCGGCACCGCACCCGAGATTGTCAGGAAGAACCTCGACGCGATGATCGCCAGGCTCAAGGCGCGCAAGATTCCGGTGTTGCTCGTCGGCATGCTTGCAGCCCCCAATCTCGGGGCCGGTTACAGCGCCGCCTTCAACTCGATCTATCCTGATCTCGCTGAAAAATACGGGATTCCGCTCTACCCGTTCTTTCTCGAAGGGGTCGCAGCCGACTCGCGATATCTGCAGGCGGACGGCTTGCATCCCAACGCAAGGGGTGTCGACCGTATCGTCGAAAACATCTTGCCATCAGTCGAGAAGTTGATCGCGGCAAAGCCCGACAATTCCTGATTCATTCTCTATCGCCACGACCAGGTCCCCATGCTAGCGCATCGGGCCGAAAAGAATGCTCACGCGGCGCGTGACGATCGATCATGCGCCGCCAGCCGATCGAAAAGGTTTCATGACGGTCATGGGTGATTTCCCCGTCGATATCGCTGTGCTGGCGTCCGCACAGCACGAACGGCTGCTCACGCTGAACAACGAGCACGCCGCGGAACTATCCTGGCTGGAGGCGGACGAATTTCGCCAGCTCGTCGCAGAAGCGTTCCTGGCACGCACGATCGGCGATTGCGACGCGTTCCTGATCGCCTTCGACCAGGGTGCGGACTACTGGAGCCCCAATTACCAATGGTTCCGCAGCCGCTATCCGCGCTTCGTCTACGTCGACCGTGTCGTCGTGGCGCCTGCCGCGCGGGGCCGCGGGCTGGCGAGGCGGCTTTATGAGCATCTGTTCGAAAAGGCCCGCGCCGCGGGTCATTCGCTGGTGACTTGCGAGGTGAACGCCGAGCCGCCGAACCCAGCCTCGGACGCGTTTCACGCCGCGCTCGGTTTCGACCCGGTGGGGAGCGCCGCCATCGACGGCGGCAAGAAGACCGTCCGCTATTTCGTCCGCAAGCTGTGAGCCGGGTGGCCCACCGCCAAAGCGGTCGGTAAAGCACTCTGTCCAGATTTTTTTGCGGGCATTCGAGATGATTCGGCAATGACTTGTTAACTATCTCGGCGTCTTGTGGTCGGAACCAATCTCGTTTGCCGCGGTTTGCCTACATGATTTCGCTCAGCACATTTGGCAGGTTTCTCGGGTGGGCCGCTATCCTGGCTGTCTGGGGTGCCGCCACGCTCACCAGCAGTGCCGCTCCGGCTCGACCGGAGACGGTCACGCAGCACAAGCGGGTGATGCAAGACGAAAGCCGCACTCCCCGAAAGTCCCGGTCCGATGCAGAGCAGCGATTTGACGGCTCCTTTTACGGGGTCGATCCGATTGTGACGGGGCCAGTGAGCGCCGCCTTCAAGGAACGGCAGAGGAGGGCGCATTGCGCCGAGGCGGTGTGGCCAAACATTCCGGCCACTTGCTACCCGGATTGAGCTATCCCAATCCCCGCTTCGCCATCATTGCATCGGCGGTCGGCATCTTGCCGCGGAACGCCATGTACAGGGCTTCCGGATCCTGCGAGCCGCCGGCGGCGTAGATGTGCTTCTTCAGCCTGGCGGCGAGTTCGGGGTTGAAAGCGTCGCCCGTCTCCTCGAAGGCCGCGAAAGCATCGGCGTCGAGCACTTCCGACCACATGTAGGAATAGTAGCCGGCCGAATAGCTGTCGCCGGCGAAAACGTGGCCGAAATGCGGGGTGCGGTGCCGCATGGGGATCGCCGCGGGCATGCCGAGCTTTTCCAGCGTTTCGGCCTCGAAGGCGAGCGGCTCGGCCGGCGCATTGGCCTGTGCATGATACGCCATGTCGACCAGCGCCGAGGCGGTGAACTCGACAGTGGCGAAGCCGGCGTCGAAGGTTCGGGCGGCGAGCATCTTGTCGATCAATGCCTTCGGCATGGGCTCGCCGGTCTTGTGGTGCAGCGCGTGCTTCGCAATCACTTCGGGGACCGTCAGCCAATGCTCGTAGAGTTGCGAAGGCAGCTCGACGAAATCGCGACTGACGGAGGTGCCCGACACTGACGGCCATGTGACTTCGGAGAGCATGCCGTGCAAGGCGTGTCCGAATTCGTGGAACAGGGTCTTCGCCTCGTCCAGCGACAGCAAGGCCGGCTGGCCGGCGCCCGGTTTGGCGAAATTCATGATGTTGTAGATCACCGGCCGCGCGCCCTTGCCGAGCCGATAGGCCGAGTCGAGCGCACTCATCCAGGCGCCCGAGCGCTTGGAAGGCCGCGCGAAATAGTCAGCGAGAAAGGTGGCGCGGTGGGTTCCGTCAGGGTCGAGCACCTCGAAGACGCGCACGTCGGGATGCCAGGCGGCGATGCCGGACTTTTCCTCGAAGCGCACGCCGAACAGCCGCGTCGCGACGTCGAAGCAGGCCGCTATGACACGCTCGAGCTGCAGAAAGGGCTTCAGCTCCGCCTCGTCAAAGGCGAATTTCGCCTGGCGCAGCTTCTCCTGGAAATAGCGCCAGTCCCAACCGGCGATCGGATCGTTCTGGCCGGCTTTGGCAGCGATCCGCTGCATCTCGGCCTGGTCCTGCGCGGCCTTCTCCCGGGCGCGCTGCCAGACCGGGTCGAGCAGGCCAAAGACGGCGGCCGGCGTCTTCGCCATGGTGTCGTCGAGCTTCAACGCCGCGTAGCTGTCATAGCCAAGCAATTTCGCTTTCTCGGCGCGCAGCGCCAGCGTCCTCGCCACGACCTCCCGGTTGTCGGTCGGCCCGCCATTCTCGCCGCGGCCGATGAAGGCACGGAAGGCGATCTCGCGCAGGTCGCGCCGATCGGAGAAGGTGGTGAACGGCTCATAGATCGAGCGCGACAGCGTCACCGCGTAGCGCCCCTTCTCGCCCCGCGCCTCCGCGGCCTCGGCCATCGCGCCTTTCAGGAAATCCGGCAGGCCGGCGACATCCTTCTCGTCGAGGAAGAGCGCCCAGTTCTTCTCGTTGGCGAGCACGTTCTGCCCGAAGCGCGCGCCGAGCGAGGCGAGCTCTTCGTTGATCGTGGCGAGCCGCGCCTTGCCTTGTTCGTCGAGCTTCGCGCCGGAGCGGACGAAGTTTCTCCAGGTGAGCTCCAGCACGCGCAGCGTCTCGGAATCAAGGGCGAGCGTGCCGCGCTTTTCATAGAGACCGTCGATCCGGGCGAACAGCGCCGGGTTCATGGCGATCGCGGAATAGTGCCTCGCCATCTTCGGTGCGATCTCGCGCTCCACCTCCTGGATCAGATCGTTGGTATGGGCACCGGCCCGCAGCCAGAAGATCGATGAGACATGGCTCAGCGCTTCGCCGGAAAGCTCGAGCGGCACGAGCGTGTTTTGAAGCGTGGGCGCTTCCGTATTGCCGGCGATCGCCGCAATTTCCTGCGCGTGAGCGGCTAGGGCGGCGTCAAACACGGGCCGAAACTGATCCTCGGAAAACTGCGCAAAGTCGGGCAGGCCAAGCGCTCCGGTCCAGTGGGTGAGGGGATGTCGGGAAAGGTCGATTGCGGCGGCGTTCTCGGTCATCAGAACTTCGGATCGTTGGCGGGAGCGGCGGATCGATCCACGGCATGTAGGCCGATGCGACCCCGGCCGCAACCATCTTGGGGAATCCGGCCGCCAAGATGATCGGTCATGACACCAGCTATGGGCGGCTACCCGCGACGACCTCGGCTTCAGCCAGATGGGGCAATTCCGGCTCTACGCTCTGCGTGCCACCGCGCCAGGAAGCGAAGGCCGCAATCAGATAAAGGACCGCGGAGAAGGTGAAGGCGAAGATGAGGCCGTGCTTGAACGGGCCCGACATCAGCCCCGGAAAGAACTCGTGACCCGTCAAGGTGGCGATGTTGGCCGCCGGCAGCGCATGCAGCACCCCGGCTGGGATCAGCTCGCCCATCGGATTGTAACCCAGAAAAGCGGCGAACAGGCTTGCCACAGGCGGCATGGTGGCGATCTGGTGAGCCACGGCATCCGGCACGTGTTGAGCAAGCAGGCCGCTTTCCATTGCCTGCGGGAGGCTGACGGCGAGTCCCGCAAGCATCAGGGAAAAGAACAGACCGATCGATAGCACCTGCCCGGCATTGGTGGTGGTGGCGCGCATGCCCGATGCCTGTCCGCGCTCACGAGCCGGGACCGAATTCATGATTTGCGTGGAGTTCGGTGCCACGAACAGCCCGGAGCCGAGACCGTTGAGGAAGAGCAGTGCGGCGAAGATGGTGTAGGAGAAATCAGCCGGCAATTCCATCAGGGCAACGAATGAGACAGCGCCAGTGATCATTCCGCCGACGGCGAAAGGTATGCCGCCGATGCGATCGGAATAATAGCCGGAGATCGGGCCAGCCAGCAGGAAGCCTATGGTCAGCGGCAGCATGAAGATCGCCGACCAAAGCGGCGTCTCCTCGAAGGAGTAGCCATGCAGTGGGAGCCAGATGCCTTGCAGCCACACGATCAACATGAACTGCAAGCCGCCGCGCGCAATGCCGGAGCAGAGATTGGCGATATTTCCCCAGGCAAACCCCTGAATGCGGAACAGCTTCAGGTCCAGCATCGGCCGCTCGACACGTGTCTCGATGGCGAGGAAGGCGATCAGCGACAATAACCCAATCGCAAAGAAGGACAGGACCCTGGGGCTGAACCAGGCCATCGTCTGGTCCCCATAGGGCTGCAATCCATAGGTGATGGCGGTGAGGATCAGTACCAGCCCGAGCCCGAAGGTGATATTGCCGAGCCAATCGATCTTGTGACTACGCCGGTTCGGCGCATCATGGAGTTTCAAATAGGCCCAGATCGTGCCGACCAGACCGAAAGGCACATTGATCCAAAACACCAGCCTCCAATTGCTGTCGGCCAGAAGACCGCCGATGAGCAGGCCGATGAACTGTCCGCCGATAGCCGCCACGACATTGATGCCGAGTGCGAATCCACGCTGTTCGGGCGGAAAGGCGTCGGTGAGCAGGGCCGTTGAATTGGCCATAATCAATGCACCGCCTATCCCCTGAACGATCCTTACGCTGATCAGATACATGGCCGCGAAGTCGCCTTGGCCCGGCAACAGGCTCAGCGCAATGGAGGCCGCCGTGAATATGGCGAAGCCCTGATTGTACATTCTTGCCCGGCCGAACTGGTCCCCCAACCGGCCGAAGGCCACGACCAGTACTGCCGTGGCGATCATGTAGCCGATGATCGCCCAGAGCAGGTAATTGATGTTGCCGGGATCGAGCGCTTTCAGCCCTATGCCTCGAAACACCGCCGGCAGGCTGATAAGGAGTATCGAGCCATTGATGGCCGCAGCGAGCATGCCAAGGGTCGTGTTGCTCAAAACCACCCATTTGTGGATCTGAGGACGTTCGGGTCGAATTGCATTCACGGCAGGCATGGAGACAGCATTTCCCGACGGCTGGCGGAACGAAGGGGAAAGACATATATGAGGATAGCCTCAGTTAGGCTATATGAGGATGGCCTCGGATAAAGCAAGTAGCAATCTGTTGAAGGCGCGCACGCCTCAGCGTGAAAGGGGCCGCATGCGCGTGGCCGCTTTGATGGCGGCCGGCGCCGAACTGTTCGTAGAAAAGGGCTTCGCCGGCACCACGATGACAGAGATCGCGGCGCGTGCGGGTGCGGCGATCGGCACGCTCTACCTGTTCTTTCCGACCAAGGAGGCACTGGCGCAAGCCATTCTGAAAGAGCATGCCGATCATCTTTCGGCCGAACTCGATGCGCTCGCGGAACGTTCTGTTGGCAGGGCGCCCACCGAGATCGCCGATGCCCTGTTTTCGGTGCTCGGCAGCTTTCTGGCGGATCGTCCCGCCTATTCCGCTGTCTTGGACCTGCCCGGCGACGACGCCTGGCTGCGAAGTGTGCGTGCACGGCGCCGCGAGCAGATTGCAGCCCTTTTTGCCAAGGCGGACCCGCCCTTGCCGGGCGAGCAAGCAGAGCGGTTGGCAATCATCGTGCCGCAACTCATGCGCATTCCCTTATCGCTGCTGGGCGAGCGAAAGCTACGGGACGGCGTTCTGGAGGAACTGCGTCTCATGCTGCGCCACCATTTGAGCTAGTTTAGATGCGCTACGGTGTGTGGAGATTGGCATCAGGCCGAGCCGGAATCGAAGATGGCGCAAGGCGACAAAATGGCGGCTTCCGAGGACCGGAGCGGAGCGTACATGCAGCTACTTGGGCACCGGAAACTGCCATTTGCCGGCCGGCGTCACGCGAATGTCCGCACACCTTAGTCCAGGTCCGGGCGGACAAAGTCTCCTGTCGCGGGGTCCATGACCCAGAGTTCGCCGGTTGAGATGTCGAACCAGGCGCCAAAGAGCGAAATCCGACCCTTCTCTTCGAGAATCTTCACGCAGGGGAAGGTCCTGAGATTGGCGATGGAGAAGCGTATCGAGATGCGCTCGAGAGCGGTCTGCCGCTCGCCGGCCGTCATCATCGTGTTGCCCTGGACCGCTTGTGCCGCGGGCTCGACGAGGCTCATCCATTTGCCGATGAAGTCGCCCGGCGAAAGCGGCGGCCCGCCTGGGGTCAGCGCGGCGCGTATGCCGCCGCAGCGGCCATGCCCCATGACGACGATGTTCCGCACCTTGAGGCTTTGCACCGCGAACTCGAGCGCGGCGGAGGTCGAGTGGTACTCGCCGTCCGGCGCATAGGGTGGCACGAGGTTGGCGACGTTGCGCAGCACGAACAGCTCGCCCGGCCCGGCATCGAAGATAGTTTCGGGTGCCGAGCGCGAGTCGCAGCAGGCGATCACCATCGTCTCGGGCGCCTGACCGTCACGGGCGAGCGAGCGATAGCGCGCAGTCTCGTCGGCGAATTTCCCGGCCATGAAGCTGCGGTAGCCGGCAAGCAGTTTCTCGGGGAGGCGGACCATGCCTCTGCAGCTAACGCAAAGCCGCGTGGGGATCAATGCTCCGCTTCGCCAGGGGAGTAGGGCAGTAGGGCAGTAGGAAAAAGAATCCTGCCTAGCGCCACGTGCAAGCGCCCTTTGAGGCCTCTTATCCCCCTACTGCCTTACTGCCCTACTGCCCTATTGCCTTAATTCAGGCCCATATCGCCACCGGTATGCCGTGGCCGTCAGCGCCGGGCGGGTCCGGGAACGGTCGCGCTTCGCCGCGCGCAAGCCGCGCGGCAACGAAGAGCAAGGCCGACGCGTCCAGAAAGTCGTCCGAGGCGGCGCCGCGCGGCGGGAGCGCGCCCAGAAACTCGGGTGCAAGCCCGAGGCCGGCGAGAAGCGCTCGTCGCTCCGCCATTCCCGGCGGATTGATCAGCCCCTTCAGCTTCTTTGGCAAACGCATCGCCGCTTCGCCATTGAGTCGCCAGAACGCGACTTCGGGATGCGATTCGATCACCCGAGCACGCAGCTCGGGGCGGGTAATCAGCAGCGCATCGATCTCGCGGATCTTGGAGAAGATGCCGAAGGCCTGGATGGATACGCCGCGCGGCGGATCGGACGTCGCGCGCGCCACCTCGCTGGCGATGCGGTGGCCCTCGTACCAGCGCTCGACCGTCGTGAAGGACTCCGAGAAGGCGTGCACCGCCGCCCGCGAGGGGATCGAGAAGACGCTTGACTGGCGCTCGCCAAGGAAGGCGCGGACCAGCACCTCGGGCCCGCGTCCGCCACGAGAGGTGAAATCGGGCAGGCCGATCGGCATGTCGACGGCGATGATGGCGTTGTCGGGCAAACTGTCGACCAGCGCCGTGAAGGCCGGAAAGACGCCAACCTCGGGCGCGTTGCCGGGATGGCGGACAACCGCGATCCACCCAGCCTTGCAGCCATCCGCCCCGGCTATCGTCCGCCCTACCGATTCCAGTGCATTCAAGCGCGGCGGTCCCTGCCGGGGTGCTGCAGATGGCGCAGCTGCACCATGGCCATCGGGTGCGACAGGCTCCCGGCATCGGTCTCGAGCTGCAATTCGTCGCCGCCGCGCTTGGCCGTGCGCGCAAGTATCTCGAACACCGCCGCGGTGGTGGACTGCAGCGCCTTGGCGACTGGCTGGCCGGCGAGCAGCCGCGCGAGATAGACGGCGGCGGTCAGGTCGCCAAGGCCGTTGGGCGGCCTTTCGATGATGCGATGCTCCGCAAGCAGCGCCTCGGACGGGGTGAGCAGCAGGTTGCCTGTGCTACCGGCGAGCATCGCCGGAGCCGACGTGACCAGCATCGTGTGCGGCCCGGCATCGAGCGCCGCCGCCATGACCGCCTTGAGATCGTCAAGCTTGGCGCCGCTCATCCATTCGAGCTCGAAGCGGTTGGGAGTTGCGATATTGGCGACGGGCATGAGCACGTCGCGTATCGCCGCCGCGGTTTCGCCCGGTATGTAAAGCCCGCCCGAATCGCCCATGACCGGGTCGCAGACGTAAAGCGCCCTGGGGTTCTTCGCTCTCACGGCTCCGACCAGCGAGGCGACGGCGTTGACCTGGCCCGCATCGCCGAGATAGCCGGAAAGCACTGCGCCGACTTCGCCGAGCCAGGGCGCGTTCTCCAGGTCCTCCATCAGAGCGGCGAACTTGTTGGGCTCGGGCACGATGCGCGTTGCCCGGCCATGGCCCGGGTGCCACGGCAGGATCACGGTGGGGACGGCCCATACCGGATGGCCGAGCGTTTCCAACGCGAAGACTACGGCGCGGTTGCCCACCGTGCCGCGCGCGACATGGCTTGAAACGACGATCACCGCGCGGGGCGAATCTGTAGTGGTCAATGAGATCAGGCCCCGGCGACGAAAAGGCTCACCGCCCAGAAAATCAGCACGCACACAATGAGGATGCCGAGCGTGCGGCCGATCCGCGTGCCCCACACCTCGATCCAGTCGTTCTGGTCGGCATCGGCTGCAGCGAAGTGGTCGCGGGCGAACCCGGTGGTCCGGCCGAACAAGCTCGAATCGCGCGCGACGCGCTCGAGAATCCGCTGCGATTCCGCAGAACGGTCACCATGCCCGGCGTCAGCAGCCATGCGTAAATCCCTTTGCGCTCATGATAGCGTTTTTCGGCGCGTCGGTCACAGCGCGATATCAGCAAACTGATCAGGGTTCCAGACCGAGCTTCACGTGCAGCGTTGCGCCGGCCGAGCCGTCATTCCTTCCGCCAGCGTTTGTGCTACAGCTATGGCGCGACCGCCGCTGATCGAGGAGACACAGATGCAAGCTGCCGCGCCTACACGCTTTTTTGCGGTTCGTGACCTTCGTGCCTTCCTGCTCTTGGTTCTTTTTCTGCCACTCCTTGCGAGCTGCGGGTACAACACCATCCCCACAGCGGAGGAGAAGGCGAAAGCCGCCTGGAGCGAGGTGCTCAACCAGTATCAGCGCCGCGCGGACCTGATCCCCAACCTCGTCGAAACCGTAAAGGGCTATGCGAGCCACGAAAGGGACACGCTGCAGGCGGTGGTCGAGGCACGTGCCAAGGCGACGCAGGTGACGGTCTCACCGCAGACGCTGTCGGACCCCAACGCCTTCAAGGCGTTCCAGGACAGCCAGGCAGGCCTCACCAACTCGCTGTCGCGGCTGCTTGCCGTCGTTGAGAACTACCCGGACCTCAAGGCGAACCAGAATTTCCTGGCGCTGCAGGCGCAGCTCGAAGGAACCGAGAACCGCATCGCGGTCGCTCGCCGCGACTATATCGAGGCGGTGCGCGAGTACAATTTGACGCTGAGGACGTTCCCGTCGGTACTGTGGGCGACCTTGTGGTTCACCAACAACGAGCCCTACCAGACATTCACCATTCCTGACGACAAGATGCAGGTGCCGACGGTCAATTTCGGGACGTCGAAGGGCTGAGTGGCGCGGGCGGATCGCAGGCAACGTCGGTTTCGCAGGATATGCAGAGGTTTTCGACCTTCGCGCCCCCCTCTGGCCTGCCGGCCATCTCCCCCGCAAGCGGGGAGATCGGCTGTCATTTTGGGTTTCGCCAATCTCCAACGTTGCCGGTTGGCGAAATCAAAGCGGCCGTCCAATCTCCCCCCTTGCGGGGGAGATGTCCGGCAGGACAGAGGGGGGCGCCTCGCACTGCCCTCTCATTATTCTTAACTATCATCCTCGCACTCCTCCCCCTCTCCGCCTTTGCCGCGGAGCTGCCGAAACTTACCGGACGGGTGGTCGACAATGCTGGCATGATCGACCCGGCGACCAAGGCGGCGCTCGTGAAAAAGCTGGAAGACTTCCAGAAAAAGGGCTCCGACCAGATCGTCGTCGCCACTGTCGATTCGCTCGACGGCGAGCCGCTCGAGGACTACGCCAATCGGCTGTTCCGGGCCTGGGGCCTCGGCCAGGCAGGCGAGAACAACGGCGTGCTGCTGCTTGTCGCAAAGAGTGACCGCAAGATGCGCATCGAGGTCGGCTACGGGCTCGAAGGGACGCTGACCGACCTGCATACGAAGCTGATCATCGAGAACACGATGGTGCCGGCGTTTCGCGCCGGCGACTTCTCCGGCGGCATCAGCCGAGCGGTCGACGACATCATTATGGTGCTCGAGGGCAATGCAGCCGAGCTGGAAGCACGCGGCAGGCGCAACGCGGAGGAGCAGAGCAGCTGGTCGGTGGACGACTATGTGCCCATTCTCTTCATGCTCGTCTGGGCGACCCTTTTCTTCGGCGGCTTCGCGATGGCGGTGCTGCCGCCGATATTCGGCCGCAAGATCGGCCCCGGCCGCTACCGCTGGCTGGGGATGGATTTCCAGACCGGCGGCTCGCGCAGGTCGGGGGGCGGCTGGCCCACGGGAGGCGGCGGATGGTCTTCGGGCGGATCCGGCTGGTCCTCCGGCTCGGGCGGTGGATTTTCCGGTGGAGGCGGTTCGTCCGGAGGCGGCGGAGCCTCGGGGAGCTGGTGAGCATGGCGCGCACGATGACACCGGAAGAACACGCTCGCATCGCTGAGGCCGTCCGGGCTGCGGAGGCGAGGACCTCGGGCGAGATCTTCTGCGTCGTGGCCCGTTCCAGCGCCGGCTACTTCTTCCACGCCGCCTTCATGGTTACGCTGGCGATCGTCATCCTCAGCCTTCCCGTCGCCTATCTGCTGGACCTCTGGTGGTACGAGCTGAAGCCGGTGACTCTGGTGGCCGTGCAGCTCATCACCATCGCCTGCGCTCTCATCGCGCTTGCGCTCTTCCCGGCACTCCGCATCCATCTCGTGCCGCTTTCCCATCGCTACGGCCATGCGCACGAGAACGCGATGAAGCAGTTCCTCGGCCGCAACATCCACATGACGGCTGCTCGCACCGGCGTGCTGCTGTTCGTCTCGCTCGCCGAGCGCTATGCGGAGGTGCTGGCGGACGCCGGTATCGACGCCAAAGTTCCGCAGCAGACCTGGGATTCGGTTGTCGCCGGCCTGATCGACCATGCACGTGACGACCGCATCGCCGAGGGCTTCGTCGAAGCGATCGGCGCGGTCGGCGCGCTGCTTGCCGAACATTTTCCGGTGGCGGCCGGGGACGTGAACGAGCTCGACGATCACGTCGTCGAGATTTGATCCGCCAGCACTCTTCGCCAGATCCCGGACGTGCTAGGCTTGTCGGTGGCAGCAGTCTGTGCGCAATCGCCGCGCCTGAGGCAGCTGCTATTGGCACGCCGGACCGCTGCCGCTATGGTTAATGAACTATGACCATACTTGCCGTTGATATCCGCAGGGCTGACCAGAGTGATGCGATCGCGATCTCGGAAGTGCATCACGACGCATGGCAATACGCTTATACCGGCATCATTCCCTATCGCGCGCTGAACGCGATGATCAACCGCCGCGGCGCCCAGTGGTGGGCCAATGCGATTCGCCGTGCGGCGACGGTGCTCGTCATCGAGGTCGGCGGCAAGATCGCCGGCTATGCCACGATCGGCCGCAACCGCGCTCGTGAATTGAAGCAGGAAGGCGAGATCTACGAACTCTATCTGCGGCCCGAGTGCCAGGGAATCGGGCTCGGCACTCGCTTGTTTACGGAAGCGCGCGGCCGGCTCAAGGCGCATGGCCTGCGCGGGCTCGTGGTCTGGGCGCTCGAAGAGAACACGAACGCAATCTCCTTCTATGCCGGTGCCGGCGGCCGCGACATCGCGGAGGGGGTCGAGGTCTTCGACCAGAAGGCATTGCGCAAGGTTGCCTTCGTCTGGGACTGATCCCTCCGCACTGCGATTATCTCTTGTTCTACGCATCGGATTTTCCGAAAACCGCTTCTCACTTTTCGGTCCGATGCGCTAAATCAGCACGCTCTCACATTGGTCGGCATGGCGGGTTGCCTGGCGCCGGCTGGAAAGCTATTCGCTCGCCCTACAAAACGAGAGGGCCAGTTGCATGCGAATCGACGCGATTGAGATCGGCAAGAATCCGCCGGAAGACGTGAACGTCATCATCGAAGTCCCGGTCGGGGGCGAGCCCATCAAATACGAGCTCGACAAGAAGGCTGGCACGCTGATCGTCGACCGCTTCCTTTATACGTCGATGCGCTACCCCGGCAATTACGGCTTCGTGCCACATACGCTTTCAGGCGACGGCGACCCGATCGATGTGCTGGTCTGCAACACGCGCGCGCTCGTGCCCGGCTGCGTGATCAATGTGCGGCCGATCGGCGTGCTGATCATGGAAGACAATGCCGGCGAGGACGAGAAGGTGATCGCCGTACCGTCGCCGCACCTCACCAAGCGCTATGAGAAAGTGCTCAACTACACGGACCTGCCGGCGATCACGCTCGAGCAGGTCACCCATTTCTTCGAGCACTACAAGGATCTGGAGCCCGGCAAATGGGTGAAGATCGGCGGCTGGCACGATGCGGACTATGCCAGGAACATGATTCGCGAGGCGATCGAACGCGCGAAGAAGGGATAAGGGTAGGAGCAGGGGGCAGCTTACTGTCCTCGGACTCTCCGCCCGGCAATTCTCATCAATTCTCCTGACGCAGGAATGCCGGCATGGGCTCGCCAACCAGGACGCGCTCATCGCCGCCGCACTGGAAGCCGCGTGCCTGCTCGTCGGCGATTTTGCGCGCCGTGTCGTTGGCCTGAGGATTGCCGGTTGCAAGCACGAGACCTACGGCGCAGCCGTCCTGTTCCTCGACCTGGCCTACCTTGGCGACGACGAGCACCTCCGTCTTCTTGTCCGGATTGTCTGGGTCATCGCTGACCGACCAGCGATGGATGGTGGCGAAAGGAATTGTTCGGTCGCCGTTCTTGGCGATGCGCCATTCGACCTTTGGTCCGCTGGAATTGAAGGCGGAGAAGCTCTCCCACGCGCGTTTGCCCGCTTTCGGGAAACCGTAATAGACCGTCTCCCGCGCATCATCCGCATAGATGAGGACCGGATAGCCGCCATAGCCATTGCAGACGAAGTCGGTGAACATGCCGTCGCCTTCGTCGGAATCTGCGATCGTGCAGTCCTTCTCGACGTTGATTTCGGTGTAAACGCTGGTGACCTCTTCGGCGCCCGCGGCGTGCACCAGGCCCAAAAACATCAGCCCTGTCATCAAAACGCGCATCGTGGCCTCCCTCCGAATTTCGGAGGAGACTAGCCGGTTATTTTAATGGAACCTAGAGCATCGGACCGAACCGAAGGACCGCGTCAGCGAAAAGTGCCTAGCGGTTTTCGGTCGAATTCGATGCTTAAACAAAGAGATAGAGCGGCGTGGCGGTTCAATTTAAACGCACCCCGCTCTAGCCGGCGAGCTCGCGAAGCCGCGCAGCGATCGTCTCCGGATCGCCCGAAATCCGCAGCGTCTTCAATCGCTGCGTTGCGCCGGCGCTGACGCTGACCGTCGAGCGCGGCACTTCAAGCCACCCGGCGACAAGCCTTTCCAAGGCGTCGTTCGCCTTGCCTTTATCGGGAAGAGCGCGCACGCGTGCGGCCAGATGCTCGCGACCGTCGGCGGCCGTCTCGACGCTCCCGATCTCGTCCTTCGCGGCACGTGGAGTGAGGCGCACGAACAGCTCGACGCCGTTCCTGGCAAGCCGGAAATGCCCACCAGGCATAGCCGTTCAGAGGACCGCCGGCGCCAGGGTGGTGAGGATGAATTGGCGCACAAAGAAGATGATCAGCAGCAGGATGATGGGCGAAATGTCGATGCCGCCGAGATCGGGCAGCACGCGACGGATCGGCCTCAGCGCTGGCTCGGTGACCCGGTACAGGAAGTCGCCGACCATCCCGACCACCTGGTTGCGCGAATTCACGACGTTGAACGCATAGAGCCAGGAGAAGATCGCTGCCGCGATCAACAGCCACCAATAGATGTCCAGCGCAAGCACGATGGTCTGGATGAGCGCAAGCATGAGGGTCTCCTTCGGTCCGGCGACATGTACCCATTGAGCACGAAGCGGGCAAGCCTGCGGCGCCAGCAGCCTTCGGCACTGTGCCACCCGCTGCAAGGGTCTTCGCTTCGCTTGACAGGGACCGGCGGCGAACACTAAATGCCCGCCATCCGCTGAACGGGGCTGTAGCTCAGCTGGGAGAGCGCATCGTTCGCAATGATGAGGTCAGGGGTTCGATCCCCCTCAGCTCCACCAGCGGGATTTTCCAAAAGCCAGCCTGCAACGTGCCCGGTGCCCTGCTCCGATATGAGCTTCGGCCCTTTACAACCTAGCCTGCATCGCTAGGTTGCGCGCGCACCATTGCCTGGTGGTAAGATCATGATTGCCCGCGCTCTCTTCGGCCTCCTGCTGGCGGCCCCACTCGCGATGCCTTTATCGGCTCTCGCGCAGGACGATCTCGTCCCGATGGATACGACGGGCGTCGATCCCGACTTGCTGAAGGACATGTATGGGCCCTGGGTGATCGTCGACGAATCCGGCGACAAGAGCTGCAACGTGGTGCTGCAGGACGAGCCTACGATCGGCGGTTCGGTCATCGATGTCGATCCGGCCTGCGCTAAGGTCTTCCCGATCATGGATGAGATTACCGCCTGGCGGCTGATGCAGGGCTGGGGCATCGACCTTGTCGATGCGACGCGCAAGACGCGTGTGCGCTTCACAACCCCGGATGACGCATATGTCGCCTACCCGGAGGTTGACGGCATCTCCACGATCCTGCAGCCGGTAAGGGAGTAGATTTCAGGCGCGTTCGGCGTCGAATGGATAATGATTTTCTCACCCAACGCGGGTTTTTCGAACGCATCGCGCCGCCAAATCGGCTAAGAACCTGCCGACCGGACCAGCGCCCACCGTGGGAGTGCCCCGCCGGCCAGCGCCATTCCAACGGGGCACCCAATCATGACCGCCGATATCGAGGCCACATCCCAGAACCACTACGCCGCGTTCCGCCATGGCGCGTTCCTGCGCTTCTGGGCGGCGCGGTTCCTGACGACCTTCGCGGCGCAGATCGTCTCCGTTGCGGTGGGTTGGCAGGTTTATGACCTCACCCGCAGTCCGTTCGATCTGGGCCTGGTCGGCGTGATCCAGTTCATCCCTTCGCTTCTTCTGGTGCTGGTGACTGGGGCCGTCTCCGACCGCTTCGGACGGCGGCTGATCATGGGGCTCGCCTCCTTCCTCGAGGCGCTCTGCGCTCTGGCGCTTTTCGCGCTTGCTTTCCGCGGCCTTTCCGGGCCGCTGCCGATCTTCGTCGTGCTCGTCGTTTTCGGCACGGCCCGCGCCTTCTTCGGGCCGGCGTCGTCCTCGCTCGTCGCCAATCTCGTGCCGGCCAAGGACTTTGCGAATGCAGTGGCCTGGAATTCCTCGGCCTGGCAGACCGCGACGATCGTCGGCCCTGTCGCGGGCGGCCTGCTCTACGGTGTGGCTGCAGGGGCCGCGTATGGGGCCGCCGCGCTTCTGATGCTGATCGCCGGGCTGCTCGTTCTGTCGATCCCGAAGCCCGAACAGCGCACCGCGACTGAGAAACCGACGCTGGACACGCTGTTCGCAGGCTTCGGCTATATCCGGCGAGAGAAAGTCGTGCTCGGCGCGATCTCGCTGGATCTCTTTGCCGTGCTGCTCTCGGGCGCCACGGCGCTGCTGCCGGTCTATGCTCGCGACATCCTCGAGCTCGGCCCTTGGGGGCTCGGCATGCTTCGCGCCGCGCCCAGCGTCGGCGCGATCTTCGTGGCGCTGTGGCTCGCCCGACGCCCGATCCGCGACCATGCCGGGCTGATGATGCTCATCGCCGTCGTCGTGTGGGGCTCGCTCACCACCGTCTTCGGGGTCTCGACATTCCCGTGGCTGTCGATTGCGATGCTAGCCTTGATGGGTGCGGCCGACATGGTGAGCGTCTATGTCCGCGAGACTCTGATCCAGCTGTGGACGCCGGATGAGCTGCGCGGGCGGGTCAATGCCGTGAACCAGGTTTTCGTGGGCGCCTCCAACGAGGTCGGCGAATTCCGCGCCGGCATGATGGCTGCCGGGATCGGCACGATGCCGGCCGTCGTGTTCGGCGGCGTCGGCGCGGTGGCTGTCGCGGGGCTCTGGGCTTGGCTTTTCCCTGAGCTCCGCAAGGTCCGTCACCTGAACAGCAGGGCGTGACCGATTTCCAGCGGTCGATCACGACGGTAAGGGGAGGCGCCGGCTGGCCCGGCGCAGCCATGCTTGGCGGGAAAAACTTTCCAATAGGGTCGCGGAAAAAGAACCGAGCGAGCCTTTCTTCGCCGGTTGTTTCATTTCAGAAGCGTCGTTCTTCATTGTTCCTTTGAGCCTCCGCAACCATCTTGTCCAAGCGACCAAAACCTCACGGAGCGATACCGTCTCGGTGGATCGACCGGTTATTCGTCCCGATCCTTGCCGGAGCAACGCTGCGTGAGAGGCTTGTCGCCTGCTTCGGGGCATTGCTCGGAATCGGGTTCACCGCTCTTGTCTGCCGATATCTGTTTGGCAACGATTCCCATCTGCCGATGATTGTTGCACCGATGGGAGCCTCGGCGGTGCTGGTGTTTGCGATCCCCGCAAGTCCGCTTGCCCAGCCCTGGCCGGTAATCGGCGGCAACGCCATTTCCGCTCTGGTTGGCGTGATGGTTGCCAAGCTTGTCGGAGAGCCCTTGCTCGCTGCCGCGCTTGCGGTTTCGCTGGCAATAGCCGCGATGTCGTTCACGCGATCGCTGCATCCGCCAGGCGGCGCGGCCGCACTGACGGCCGTGATCGGAGGCCAGTCGGTTGCGAGCCTTGGGTTTTTGTTCCCGTTCGCGCCTGTGGCGCTCAACGCTGCGGTCCTGGTCGCAATGGGAATCGGCTTCCACAATCTTGCCCGGCGTCAATATCCGCATTTCGCCGCGCCGGCGCCGGTCAACACGCATCTCACCGCCGATGTGCCGTCGCAGTTGCGGGTGGGCTTTCGGGAGGCGGATGTTGACGCCGCGCTTTCGACGCTTGGCGAAACCTTCGATATCGATCGAGGCGATCTCGACCGACTGCTGCGTGAGGTTGCGTTCCAGGCGGGGATTCGAAGTCGCGGACCACTCCTCTGTTCAGACGTCATGTCGAGGGATGTCGTTTCGGTGAGCAAGGACGCGCAAACCACCGAAGCCCGAGCTCTGCTGCTTCGCCACAATATCAGGACCTTGCCGGTGGTGGATGAAGCAGGCCGGCTGGCGGGGATTGTAGGGTTGCGCGACCTGGCGCTGGCTGACTTGAGCATCGAACGCTCGATAGCGCCGGCGGCCGAGGCCTTCCCTCAGGATGAGGCGCTTGCCCTCCTGCCGGTGCTGACCGATGGCCGCACTCATGCCGTCGTTATTGTTGACGCCGGGCGGAAGGTTCTGGGCCTGGTCACGCAGACCGATTTGCTGGCGGCCGTGGCAGGAATGCCCGCCATCACAGACGCGTCCGTCGGGGCCGTGCCGCCGAGAATGGCAATGAATGGCTAGGCCGTCGACCCACCCCACATGTGTGGCGCGAAGACCTCGATCGGCTCGGCGATGCCCTTCACGGGATGACGGCCGCATGACTGGAAACGGCGGCCGCCTTGCTCCCAGCCTTCGACGAAGGCGGCGCTGACCAGCACCGGCTGATCGACCGTGCGCGTCAACGTCTCGACGCGGAACACGAAATTGACGGCGTCGCCAAGCGCCGTGCTGATCCCCTTCCCCATCGGGCCGAGCGCGACGGTCCCGACATGCAGTCCGATGCGACAATCGAGCGCGATGCCATGCCTCGCTTTGAGGAGGATGCGCGTCGGCGAGCCCGGCTCGACCTCGACCTTGCGCATATCCTCCGCGGCGACGAGGGCCTTCGCGCGCGTTTCCACGTCGATGCCATGCCAGTAGGCGAACACACAGTCGCCGATGAATTTGTCGATCGAGGCTCCATGCCGCCTCAGGATCAACTGGCAGTCCGCGTACCATTCGCGCAGCAGAGACGCAACTTGTTCCGGGCTCAGCTCCCTGCCGATACGGGTGAAGTCGCGCAGGTCGGCGACGAGCAAGGTGACGGCCTGGCTGGCAAGTGGACCCTGCCGCGGGATGGAAATCTCGGTCCGCTCGATTGCGGGAGGCTCGGAAGCCGGCACCCTGCCGCTCTGCAGAAAGACCAGCACCGAGCTGCCGAGCTGCAGGCGGTCGCCATGGCGCAGCACGCGCGGCGCGGTGAGCGCCATATCGTTGACGAAGCTGCCGTTGACACTGCCGAGATCGACCAGCCAGTAGTCGAGGTTCTCGCGTCTGATGGTAGCGTGCTGGCGCGAGATGCCGGCGTCGCTAAGGCGAAGGGTCACGCCCTCACCGCGCCCGATCAGTGTGAAATCGTCGAGCGTATGCACTTCCCCACTCGCCAGATCCCTGAGGAACGCGGGCACCTTGATAAACCTCTCCGTTGCAGGTCACGCCTCCGCTGCGCGCCTGTCCACTGCTGCCGCCCTCATTATGAGTTGCCGCAACGGTATCCGTCCAGATCATGATTCGGCGAGTTGCCGGGTCGAAAGACGCTTCGCCGGCTTTCCGAAGATCAGGTCGAGGAACTCGACCAGCCAGCGCTTGAGATGCATGTCCCAGATCAGGCGGCCTCCCAGATGATCGCGGCCGGGCTGTGCGCCGGGCAGCTCGAAGCGGTGCGATCCGTGCACTACCCAGCGATGCATCATCAGCGCGGTCAGCTCTGCATGGAACTGGATGCCGAACGCGTTCTCGCCATAGCGAAAGGCTTGGTTGGGATAGGTTTCGGCTGTCGCGAGCAGCGTCGCACCGGAGGGCAGGGAGAAGCCTTCGCGATGGAATTGGTAGACCATTTCCGGCCAGTGCATCAGCGCCTTGCCTTCCTCCGTGGCGTCGAGCGGATACCAGCCGATCTCGACTAGCCCGTCGCCATGGCCCTCCACCTTGCCGCCGAGGTGATTGGCGAGCATCTGCGCGCCGAGGCAGATGCCGAGGAAAGGCCGATTCTCTCTGAGCGGCACGGCGAGCCACTCGGTTTCGCGCTTGACGAACTCGTCCTTGTCATTGGCGCTCATCGGTCCGCCGAAGATGACCGCGCCGGCATGGTCGGCCAGCGTTTCGGGCAATAAGTCGCCGAGCGGCGGCCGCCTGATGTCGAGTTCAAAGCCGGACTCGATGAGGAGATGACCGACGCGGCCGGGGCTCGACCGCTCCTGATGCAAGACAACCAGGATTTTCGGTCGGGCGAGCGTCTTCACCGCGCCTTCCTCATTCGTTGACACCGGGGCCATCGGCGGCGCCGGCGATGCTAGCCTTGATGTGCTGGCGCGCCGCGATGCGGTCGCGGCTGTCGACGCCGATCAGCTCGGCGATCCGCCAGACCGTGTTGTCCTCGAGCTCGTCCGCGCGGCCGTCAGCATAGGCCATGGTCCACAACAGCCCGATGAACTGCAGGCGCTGGTCGGCATCGAGATGGCGCTTCAGGACGCGCGTGAAGGCATAGAGGTCGATCGCTTCGCGGTCGGCTTCCTCGCCAGCGGCGATCAGCGCATCGAGCTCCCCGCCTGTGACCGAATAGGCCTCCGACAGGACAGAGCGCAGCTTCGCCTTCTCGACGTCCTGCAGCACGCCGTCGGCATTGACGACATGGAACATCAGTGCCGCCGCTGCGACGCGCGGATCCTCGGCCGATGGAAGGCGGCGACTGCTCCCTGCCTCGGGAAGGTTCTTCAGGAAAGAGATCAGGCGATCGAGCATCGGCCAGGTCCGGTATCGGCTCGTTGCAGCTTTCATGTGTGTCATATTGGTTTTTCGCCTGTCAGAACAACCGGAAACGCCGTCCTTCGTGGCTTTCCGCCCCCTTGCGGTCGACGCCGGGGTCGTCCGGCTGGTGTGGCGTGCTGTCCTCGTTGTCCGCCGCCTCATGCTGCACATTGGTCTTCACAGCATTCGGGGCGGGCTGAGGTGCCGGATTTGCACCCGGCTCGAGCGGTTTCTCTTCAGCGGGAGCGGACGGCTCGACCTTCAGCTCCGCGGCGTCCAGCACAACGGCAGTCTCGGCGTCGCTCTCCTCAGCGATACCCACCGGCAGCAGCGCGTTCCGAGCCAGGTCATCGTCCTGCTCGATCAGCGTACCGAGCCGCTCCACAGGCGCACGCCACTCGAATGCGTCGAGCCTGCCGGTGACCGGAGAGATCGGTGCCCATTTGTCTGAGACGATGCCGTCTGCAACCCAGGCCGGGTCGCGCGGGGCACGCACGGCACGGGAGAGGTACTGCCGGATGCGGCCCTGATCGCCGCTCTCAGCCTCCTCTATGTCGGCAAGCAGCAAATAAGCCGCCTCGCGCGGCGCCATGCGGATCGCCGATTCCGCCTCGCTGCGCGCCAGCCTGGTGTCGCCGGCTTCGAGCGCGGCACGCGCCACAAGCAATGAGGACTCGGCATTGTTCTGGCGCATCGACTGCAGCTTCTTGGCACGCGCCAGCCGATCGCCGGGCGCATCGGCCGGGCGCGCATGCACGTAAAGTGCGCCGACATCGGGATGCGGGTCGGAGCGCCACGCCGTTTCGAGGATCTTGGAGGCTTTGCGAAGGTCGTTCTGCTTGAGCAGCGCTTTGGCCGCGACGATCGCCCCCGGCGCAAAGCCCGGCAAAAGCTTGTCGGCTTCGAGCGCCGCTGCGCGGGCCGCGTTGGCGTCTGTGTCGAACAGCGCCTGTGCCTTGGCCGTGAGCAGCACGGCACGGCGCCGGTTTGCGGCCTCCCGCTCGATCTGCCGTGTCGACTTCTGGCTGTCGACGAGCTTCAGCGCGCCATCCCAATCGCCTGCGGCGACGCGCTCCTCGATGGTCGCATTAGCCGCCCAGGCGAGATGTGGCGCGATTTCGGCCGCGCGTCCTGCATAGTGGCGCGCCGCCGCCCGATCGCCGAGACGCTCTGCCTCCAGATGGAGCCCACGCAGGCCGAGCAGCCGCATCTCTGGGTCGTCCAGCATCGCCTCGAACTTGTTGCGCGCCGCTTCATGGTCGCCTTCGAGCAGCGAAGACTGGGCGTCGAGAAGCTGGATCAGCGGCTCGGTCTCGGAGCGGATAAGCTTTGCCGCTTCCTTGTTCATCTTTCGAGCGAGCACGCCATCGCCCGCTCCGGCAGCGACCATGCCCGTCGACAGCGCCTGATAGCCGCGGTCGCGGCGGCGCACGCGGAAATAGCGCGAGATCGTGTAAGGGCTGGTCCACACCGCCTTCAGCAACCACCAGACAATCATTGCGGCGGCAATGGCGGCGACGGCGATCGTCGCCGCGACCATCAGGGAGACCTGGTATTGGTAACCCTGGAACGTAACGACAATGTCGCCGGGCCGGTCGGCAAGCCAGGCGAAGCCCAGATCGAGCACGAAGACGACGATTAGAAAGAGGAGAATACGGATCATTCTGCCCGGCTCGCTCTCACGCGGACTTCATCGCGTCGGCGAGCGCCTTGGCGACCAGTTCTTCTGCGGCGACACGCGCCTTGATTCGTTCGGCAAAAGCCTGGCCTGCGGCCTTCGACGCGTCGGGCAGGGAGTCGTATTCCGAGAGCGCTTTGGCGAGGTCGCCGCCCTTCAGCGCGACTTCCATGCGCGCCACCCTGGCCGCCACCGTGTCGCCTTCCACGGGGCCGATCGGGCGCACTTTGACCAGCGATTTCGCGCTCGCGACCAGCCTGTCCCAGAAGCCGGCATTTTCGGGTGGCGTCTCCGACGCGACAATCATGGCGTTCCCTGCCTGGTCCATGCCGGATAAGAGGTCGTCACGGCTTTCAACCCCCTTGGCTGCAGCCTCCCGCAGCGCCGGCAGCTCCGGCGAGCCGGGGGCGATGGCCGCGAAGGTCTCGACCTCAGACGTGAACGGCCCGCCGCGCTCGATCGCCGATTTCAGTGCCGCACCGGCGATAATGAGCGCGACCTTGGGCTGCGCCGCCTGTCGGGATACCTGATCGGACAGGCTGGTCAGCTGGCCGGATAGGTTGGTGACGCTCTGCTCAATTGCCGCCAGCCGGCTTTCGCCGGCCTTGGCCGTGTTTGTGGCCGAAGCGAGCGCCGTCTCGACTGCCGCGATCTTCTGGTTGATGGCATCGATCGTCTGCTGCGTGACGCCGGACCGGGCCTCGCCGAGCGCGGCGACGGAGGATTGCAGCTCGGCTATCTTGCGGCTCAGCGCCTCGACCGCAGCGCCGTCGCCTGCCGAACCTTGCGCGCCAGCGCTCTTCAGCTGCGTGATGTCGGCCTTCACCTGATCGAGCGAGGAAGAAAGCGCAGTCACGCCGTTGGACAGATCCGTCACCGAGCGGCCGACATTGGCCGTATCGCCGGACCCGGTTTTGACAGCATCCACCTCTTGTCTGAGCGTCGCCATCTCAGACTTGAGCGCTGCGACATCCTGGCTCTCCCCGGCCGGTGCCGCAGCGCTGCCGTCCGGCGAAGGCAGCAAGCCGGCAAGCTGCAGCCCGCCGGCAGCAAGCAGCGCTATGACGCCGCCGACGACGCCTGCCGCGATGGCCGGCAGGACGGTCCTTCTCTGCGGCGGCTGCGGAGCCCTGATCGGCTCCTCTCCACCGCCGACGCGCGTCGAAGCGGATGGCGGAGGCGTGCCGGGATCGCGGCCGAAGGCATGGCTGACACGTTCCTCCGCGGGCGGCGCATCCGCCGCTTCAGGTTCGGGCGGCCATTCGGAGCCGATGAAACTGGCGTTTTCCTCAAGGGGCGGCTGACCGGTGCGGCCGGAAGCGGCCGCACCTCCCTCCTCGTCTGTTCCAGCCGCAGCTTCGGCCGGCGTCGGCGCTTCATTTGTAGCCGACTGACCGACGGCTGATTCGGCTTTTCCTTCCGCCTCGTATACGGACGATTCGGTCGAGGTCGTATGTGCCGCAAGGTCGTCCGTTCCTGGCGCAAAATCCGTCCGTTTCGGCTCTTCGATGCGCGAGACCTCATCCGGGCCAAGCTCGATCGTCATCGGCTCCTTGCGCGATTTCGAGTGCCGTATGTTCGGCGGCTTTACCATGAGGAGCTCCGCTGGTCGTTTTCGAAACTATCGATAGCCGGGCGCTGCCGCAACTTCGCGACGGCGTCAGGCGTGATTGCCGCTAAAAGAGGCCGGCTCGTGGCCTGCCCGAAAAAGAAGAGTGAACATCGCGTCTTCGTCAGGTGAACTGGCCGAGCTCACCCTGCCGGGAGCGACGGCCCTGAGCCTTTCCGCGACGCGTTCCGAAATCGCGATGAATGCCGTGTCTCGGAAAACGGTTCCGAGACGGGGTTCGACAAGACCGGCAAGCGCCTTGGCGGCATTCGACGAATATGCCAGCGCGGCGTCTATCGGAGCTCTGTCGAGCGCAGCGAGTTCCCGTCGCGACGGCTTGCGGGAATGTGCGAGATAGGTCTCGATCGGCACGACACGCACACCTTCTCGGTCCAGCTCGGCCTCGAGCACGTTACGGCGGATGCGGCCGCAGAGATATGCGACCGAGGCCGGCGCCCTGACGCCGAGCATGATGTCGCGAGCCATGTCTTCCGCCGAGCCCTGGCCGCAGCGTATGTCGACGAAACCTGCTTCGCGCGCGGCTGCGGCAGTTTCCACGCCGACCGCGAAGAATGGCTTTTCCAAGAGCAGCCGGATGAGCCCGGGATAGGCGTGCCGCAACGCATTGGCGCTGGATGCGGCCACGGCATCGAACTCCTCGGTCGGTCGGCTTTGGCGAAGCGGCGCGACCTTGGTGAGCGGAAGGACGACGGGCTCGCAGCCTGCCGCACTGAGCCGCTCCGCCGTGCGGGCGGCGCCAGGCTCCGGCCGGGTCACCAGCACGCGAGCGCCCATCATGTCCAGCCTTCGAAAAAGCCCGGCCCGGCTTTAGCGCGCGCCTCGTCCCCGGCCGCTGCCCCGATTGCAGCCGCGTCGGCGGCGTGTCCTTCCTTGCGGACCGAATGCGCCTCGCGCCCGTCCGGCCTCAGAATCGTGCCGGAAAAGGAAAGTCGCCCGCCCTCTACCTGCGCATAACCTGCGATCGGCGTGCGGCATGAGCCATCCAGCGCGCCCAGGAAGGCCCGCTCGCAGGCCAGCGCCGCGGCCGTGTCGGCGTGGTTGAGCGGCGCGACGATCTCACCGATCCGGTTGTCGCCAACGCGCGTCTCGATGCAAATCGCTGCCTGGCCCGGCGCGGGCGGGAATTCCTCGACCGACATCAGGTCGGAGACGATGTGGCCGAGCGACAGCCGCTTCAGCCCTGCATACGCAAGCAGTGTCCCGTCCACTTCGCCGCTTTCGAGCTTCCTCAGCCTAGTGTGCACATTGCCGCGGAACAGCACGACCTTGAGGTCCGGGCGCATGTAGAGGAGCAGCGCCTGACGTCGCAGCGACGAAGAGCCGATCGTGGCGCCATTCGGCAGGTCGGCGATGCGCCTGGCAGTACGGCCGATGAAGGCATCGCGCGGATCCTCCCGCGGCAGGAAGGCAGATAGCTCCAGCCCGTCCGGCAGTTTCGTCGGCATGTCCTTGGAGGAATGCACTGCAAGGTCGATGCGGCCGGAGATAAGCGCCTCTTCGAGTTCCTTGGTGAACAGGCCCTTGCCGCCTGCCGTCGACAACGGCTTGTCCTGGATGCGGTCGCCACTGGTGGAGATGGCCTCGATCGCGAAAGCCTCCTCCGGCAGGCCGTGTGCAGCCATCAGGCGAGCCCGCGCCTCGGACGCCTGGGCAAGCGCCAGCGCGCTGCCCCTGGTACCGATCCTGATGACGCTTGTTTGCATCGCGCTCTGTCCGTGTTAACCCGCGCGCTGGTGTCCCGATTCTGAAATTCGCCTGGGTTGGATATAGGGCGCTGAGCGAATTTCAGAATTGGGACACTAGCCACCAATTCTAGTCCCGGTGTCGTTTTGATTTCGAAGTTCGCTCGGAGCCCGATACCAAAGCCAGGCGAACTTCGAAATTAAAGCGACACTGGCAAGCGGATTCCTCCTAATGGGGAAACGCGGGTCCGGCAATGATGGATCGGGCGCGGCAAATGATCAGGGTGCTCGGCATCGAGACGAGTTGCGACGAGACGGCGGCCTCGGTCGTCGCGCTCGATGACGGTCGTCCGCAGATCCTTTCCAACGTGGTGCTGAGCCAGATCGAAGATCATGCAGCCTTTGGGGGCGTGGTGCCGGAGATCGCCGCGCGGGCCCATGTCGAGGCGCTGGACGGGATCGTGGAGGCTGCACTCTCCGAGGCCGGCATTGCCCTTGAGGAAATCGACGCCGTCGCCGCGACCGGTGGGCCCGGGCTGGTCGGTGGCCTGATTGTCGGGTTGATGACCGCGAAGGCGCTCGCCGCGGCCGCCGGCAAGCCTCTGCAGGCAATCAACCATCTCGAAGGGCACGCACTGACCGCGCGTCTGACCGACGGCATCGACTTCCCCTATCTGCTGCTGCTGGTTTCCGGCGGACATACGCAGATCGTGCTGGTGCGCGGTGTCGACCGGTACGAGCGCTGGGCCACCACGATCGACGATGCTTTGGGCGAAGCCTTCGACAAGACGGCCAAGCTGATCGGCTTGCCCTATCCTGGCGGGCCGAATGTCGAGAAGGAGGCGAAGAAGGGTGATGCGAACCGCTTCGTTTTCCCACGGCCCATGAAAGGCGAGGCGCGGCCGGACTTCTCCTTCTCCGGCCTGAAGACGGCGGTGCGCCAGGCTGCGACCGCCATTGCGCCACTCGGCGAGCAGGATATCGCCGATATCTGCGCCTCCTTCCAGGCAGCGATAGCCGAGACGCTGGAGGAACGTGTCGGCCGAAGCCTCGTGCGCTTCCATGGGGAGTTCCCGGATGTGGCCCGGCCGTCGCTGGTCGTGGCCGGTGGCGTTGCTGCCAATGCGGCGGTCCGCGCGACGCTGGAGCAGCTCTGTGCCCGACATGGGTTCGCCTTCATCGCGCCGCCGCTCAACCTGTGCACCGACAATGCGGCAATGATCGCCTGGGCGGCTATCGAACATATCAGCGCCGGGCTCGCCGAGCCCGACGCCATGCATTTTTCGCCCCGCTCGCGTTGGCCGCTCGACGAGGCCGCGGCTCCGCTGGTCGGCTCGGGCCGGCGCGGAGCCAAGGCATGACTGGAAACCGCATCACCGTTCTGGGCGGCGGCGCCTGGGGCACGGCGCTCGCGCTCGTGGCGCGCCGAGCGGGCCATGAGGTGCTGCTATGGGCCCGCGATGCAGCGAGCGTGGAGGCGATCCGCAACGGCCGCGAGAACGCACGCTACCTGCCCGGCATCAGGATCGACCCCGGAATACTGGCAACGGACGATCCCGGCGAGGCGCTGGATGGCGCGGATCACGTGCTTGCCGCAGTGCCGGCGCAGCATCTGCGCGATGTGCTTACACGTGTTGCCAGTCAGGTTATGGAGAACGCGACGCTCATTCTATGTGCCAAGGGCATAGAGCGCTCGACCGGCAAGCTTTTGTCCGCGGTCGTCGAAGAGGTGCTGCCGGGCCGCCGGATCGCGGCCCTGTCCGGGCCGAGCTTCGCGACCGATGTCGCCAAGGGATTGCCGACGGCCGTGGTGGTTGCTGCTCCCGGCGAGGAACGCGCAGCGGAGCTCGCCCGGCTACTCTCGGCCGAACACTTCCGCTGCTATTCGACGGATGATCTCACCGGCGTCGAGGTCGGCGGCGCGCTGAAGAATGTACTGGCGATCGCCGCCGGCACCGTGATCGGAGCCAGTCTCGGAGCCAGCGCACAGGCTGCGATGGTGACGCGCGGCTTCGTCGAGCTGCGCCGCCTGGCGGCGAGCTTCGGTGCGCGGCCGGAGACGATCATGGGTCTTTCCGGCCTCGGTGACCTGCTGCTCACCTGCAGCACGCCGCAGTCCCGCAACTTTTCCTATGGGCTGGCTCTCGGTCGCGGGGATTCGCTCGCTGACCTGCCGCTCGCAGAGGGCGTTGCGACGGCTTCGATCGCTGCGCGGATCGCCGCGGAGCGCGGTATCGACGCGCCGATCATCAACGCCGTCGACCGCCTGCTCGCCGGCGAGCTCAGGGTCGGCGAGGCGGTATCGGAGTTGATGGCGCGGCCATTGCGCAGCGAAGAAGATTAGCTGGCTAAATCAAAATGGGAGACTTCCAAAAATGCTTTTCGCTTTCACGGGTAAGGACAAGCCGGGTGCATTGCAGGTCCGGATCGACACCCGACCCGCGCATGTCGCGTTTCTGGAGAAACTCAATGCCGAAGGCACGCTGAAAATTGCCGGTCCGTTCCTGGATGAAGAGGGCAAGCCGTCCGGCAGCCTCGTTGTGATCGAGGCGGCTGACAAAAAGGCGGCAGAGGCGATCCTCGGAGAAGACCCTTACGCCAAGGCGGGCCTCTTCGCCTCGACTGAAATCCGGCAATGGAACTGGACCTTCAACAAGCCCGAAGGCATTTGAGCGGGAGGAATGGATGCATTACTGGCTGTTCAAGTCGGAGCCGGATTCCTTCTCCTGGGAGATGCTCAAGAAGAAGGGCAGGGCCGGCCAGGAATGGGACGGCGTGCGCAACTACACGGCGCGCAACAACATGCGCGCCATGAAGGTTGGCGACCTCGGCTTCTTCTATCATTCGAACGAGGGGCTCAACATCGTCGGCATTGTCGAGGTCAGCAAGCCAGCGCATCCCGATTCGACGACGGACGATCCGCGCTGGGAATGCGTCGACATCCGCGCGGTGAGGGACGTTCCGACCCCGCCCACGCTTAATGAAATAAAGTCCAATCCGAAGCTCTCCGAAATGGCGCTGGTGAAGCTCAGCCGACTTTCAGTACAGCCGGTCACGCTGGCCGAATGGAAGGAAGTCTGCCGCATGGGCGGCGTCGATCCGGCGCCGTGAGAAAGCATTGCCGAGCGGCGGGCAGGATCTGACACTGGCGCATCGGGCCGCAAAGTGCGCGGCGGGTTTCGGACTATTCCGATGCGTAAATAAAGAGATAGAGCAGGATGAATGACTGCAATGGAAGTCATCCTGCTCTAGCGGGGGCGGAGGCCTTCATTCGCGCCAACACCGCGCTGATTGCCCCGCCGCACGTGCCGGAGATCGTGCTTCATCTCGCCGACGAGGTGCATGAACTGTGGCTGAAAACCGAGGAGGAACTTGCCGAACTCGGCCTGCCGCCGCCGTTCTGGGCCTTCGCCTGGGCCGGCGGACAAGGGTTGGCGCGCTACGTCCTCGACAATCCCGGGATCGTTCACGGCCGGCGGACCCTCGACTTCGCCTGCGGCTCCGGCTTGGTCGGCATCGCAGCCGCGAAAGCTGGGGCAGGGCCGGTGGTTGCCGCCGACCTCGACCCGTTCTGCCGCGCCGCGGTCTCGCTCAATGCCACGGCGAATGCCGTTTCGCTCGAGTTCCTGCTCGATGATCTGATCGATAGCGACCATGGCTGGGATGTCGTGCTTGCCGGGGATGTCTTCTACGACCGCCCCCTCGCACTGCGGCTCATACCGTGGTTCGAGAAGCTGGCTGAGCGCGGCGCGACCGTCCTCGTCGGCGACCCCGGCCGCCACTATTTGCCCAAGCAGCGGCTCGAAGAGATCGCCGTCTACCAGGTTCCGGTGACCCGGGTCCTAGAGGATGCCGAAGTGAAGCGCACCACGGTTTGGCGGTTTGCTTAACGCGCCAGGGAAATTGCAGGTGGTGGCGCGACGCTGACGACCCCCTCCCCCTTGTGGGGAGGGATTCAGGGTGGGGGTACGACGCGCGCCAATCCAAGCCGGAGAGGCCTCCTGCTTCCGCTAACCTTGCGGTGTAATAGCGAGGCACCCCCACCCTGAATCCCTCCCCACAAGGGGGAGGGGGCATCGGCGTCGTGCCTTCCACATGCGCTTGCGTCGCCGCCTCACCTTCCACCCACATTCCACCCGCGCCCGCGATCGCCGAGCAGCTCGTGACCGGTTGCGTTGATGGCGACCGTGTCTTCCAGCTTTATGAAGCCGCGTGTCGGATGGAGCATCGTCGTCTCGACCGAGAGCACCATGCCGGGTTCGAGCGGCCGCGCCGCGTCGACGCCTTCATAGGCCACCGGGTGATCGGTCATCAGGAACGGCATCTCATGCGTGATCAGGCCCATTCCATGCGCGAAGAAGTCCGTATGCGCCGCGTTCTTTATTCCCTTCAGCGCCTTCTGTCCCTGCGCGATCATGTCGGCCCCGAGCGTGCCGGGGTTGCATTTGGAGAAGGCCGCCTGCTGCACCGTCTCGATCTCGGCGAGGACGTCCTGAAGCTCCGCATCCGGCTCGCCGAGCACGCCCATGCGGCAGAGATCGCCGATATAGCCGCGATAGTTGCCGCCTGAATCGAGCGACAGTACCTCGCCCTTGCCCCAGCGTTGCCCCGAGACGGCGCGGTTGTGGCTGGAGCCGATGGTGATCAGGCAATATTCGAACTGCAGCCCGCGCTTCGTTTCCTCCTGGCGCAACCGCTCGACGATCTCGCCTTTCGATGCGCCCTCGTCCATGCCGGAGAAGACTGCGAGCATGGAATCGGTGATCAGCTCCGAGGCCGTGCGGAGCTTGTCGATCTCCTGCGGCGTCTTGATGGCGCGGATGCGCTCGAGAGCGCCGGTGGCGGGGACGAATGTCGCGTCGGGCAATGCATCGTTGAGCGCCTGCCAGGCGTCGACCGACAGGAATGACGGCTCGTAGCCGATCCGCGCCCTCTCTTTGCCGATCTTCTTCAGATGTTGAGCCGCGGCGTTTGCGGCATCCACCGTTCCCCAGGCGACCGCTTGCACCGACGGTGTCCAGAAGGGATTCACCTGGTGCTCGCCGCCCTCCATGCGGTTGCCGACATAGCAAGCCCGCTCGGGCGCACCCTTCTCATAGATCAGCACCGGCAGGTAGCGGCTATGGCCGATCGCATCCATCGCCGAGAAGAAGATGAACTTATAACCGCCGAGCAGATATTGGACGTTGTGCTTGGAGCTGGCCAGGAGCACGTCGAGCCCGGCCTCGTCCATGATTCTGTCGACGCGCGCCTGATCGAACGGAATGGTTGAACTGGTCGCGTCGCGCGGGGCAATATTCATGATGATTTCCTCCCTCAGTGCCGGACGGCCGCCTCAGCTGGAACTGGCGCTCCGGTCATGAACTGGTAGGACCAGAATGCACTCTTTTGGCCCCTGAGGTCTAGGCCGTAGGCGAAGCTACAGTCTGCAAACGCCCCCTTTCGCCGTTCATCGATAGACCGGCGTGCCCGTAAACGGTGCTTGGCGATGTTCTGCGAGCCGTGACAAAACCGCAAGATCGGTCGAGCGCGTCATGTCTGCGTGCGCTTTGCTGATGCTGCCACGGAGGACAAATGAAGGCGGCGCTTCAAAACTACCATGCCCGGATGCAGCGAGTGCTGGATCATATAGATCGGCATCTGGACGAGGATCTGGACCTGGACGCGCTGAGCAGCGTCGCAGCCTACTCGAAATATCATTTCCACCGGCAGTTCACGGCGACCTTTGGGCTGTCCGTGCATCGCTATATCCAGCTCGCCCGCCTGAAGCGCGCTTCATACTGTCTAGCCTACAGGGATGCCCAAAGCGTCACGGACATAGCGATGGATGCCGGTTACGATGCACTGGACGGCTTCGCCCGGGCTTTTCGGCAACGGTTTGGGCAGTCGCCTTCCTCGTTCCGGAAGTCTCCCGACTGGGAGCCGTGGCTTGCGGCCTTCGGGCCCCTCGACAACGCAAGGAGCAAGCTCATGAAGACGACATTTACACCTGACGAAGTGACGATTCGCGAAGTGCCCCCCACGCCGGTGGCGATCTTGGAGCATCGAGGCGACCCGGCGGCCCTCGGCACCACCATCCAGCGCTTCATCGCGTGGCGCAAGGCCGCTGGCTTGCACCCCAAGACAAGTCCGACCTTCAATGTCTGGCATTCCGAGCGGCGTCCTGCATCGCCTGCCGACTATAGCGTGGACCTTTGTGTCGCGACTGACCGACCGATCGAGGGCAACACAGATCAAAGCCGGCGAGATCCCTGGCGGACGCTGCGCGGTGCTGCGGGTCGTTGGCAACACCGACAATCTGGAGCCTGCCGCGCTCTACCTTTATCGCGACTGGCTTCCGGCCAGCGGCGAGGAAGCACGCGACTTCCCGATCTATTGCCGGCGCCTGAGCTTCTTCCCGGAGGTGCCGGAGCATGAGGCGGTCGCGGAACTGTTCTTGCCGCTGAAATAGCGCCCTCGGAGCGCGGCCTGTCCGTTGCGTTGCAAGAAATGGACAGGCCGCTATACCCAACCTCGGTCGTTATGTGTTCAGGGCCTAGCGCAATTCGGCGGGCTGGCATGGCGCCGGCTCAGGCAACGCGGGCAATGTCGTCGAAGAATGCGCCGATCACCTGTGCCACATTCTCCTGCGCAACCGGCGGGCTGAACAGGAAACCTTGCAGCTCGCCGCATTTCTCGGCACGCAGCATCTCGAGCTGCGAGACGGTTTCCACGCCTTCGGCCGTGGTGTCGATGCCCAGGCTGGAGCCGAGCCCTATGATGGCGCGGACGATGGCAAGCGATTCCGCGCTCTCGCCTATCTCGCGCACGAAGGAACGGTCGATCTTCAGCCGGCCGAAGGGGAATTGCCTGAGATAGCTTAGGCTCGAATAGCCCGTCCCGAAATCGTCGAGCGCGATGCGCACGCCGCGAGCACGCAACCGGTTGAGCGTTGCGAGGTTTGCGGCGCTGTCGACCAGCAGCACCGATTCGGTGATCTCGACCTCGAGGCGTTGCGCGTCGAGACTGCTGCGTGCCAGTGCCAGATCGACCGTCTCGACCAGCTCCCCCTTGCGGAACTGCACCGGCGATACATTGACCGCCAGCACCAGTTCGCCTGGCCAGGCGGCCGCCTGCCGGCAAGCTTCGATCAACACCCACCGGCCAAGCTCGTCGAGCATGCCGATTTCCTCGGCAATCGGAATGAACTCGGCCGGCGAAACCATTCCGCGCCGCGGATTGCGCCATCTGAGCAGCGCCTCGAAGCCGCGCAGCTTGCCGGTCTTGACCGACAGGAAGGGCTGATAGTGAAGCTCGAATTCCCGCTCGATCACCGCGTTGCGCAGCTCCATCTCGAGGCTGCGGCGCTCGCGCTGCTCAAGGTCCATTTCGGGCGCGAAGAACAGAAAGGCGCCCTTGGCAGATTGCTTGACGCGATAGAGCGCGAGGTCTGCGCATTTGAGCAGGTCGTCGGTATCGACGGCATCGTCTGGCGCGAGTGCCGCCCCGACGCTCGCGCCGACGGCGACCTCGGCCCCGTCGATCCTGCGGATCGCAGCGATATCCTGCTTTATGCGCAAGGCGAGCCCTTCGATTTCATCGCGCGCCTTCAGGTTCGGCACGAGAATCGCGAATTCGTCGCCGCCGAGCCTCGCGATCACATCGCTCTTGCGCGCGTGCTTCCTCAGCCTGCCGGTTACCTCGACAAGCAGCGCGTCGCCGGCGGCATGGCCCAGAGTGTCGTTGACCGCCTTGAAGTCGTCGAGGTCGATGAGAATCACGCCGAAGCGGTGATCGCCTTGCTCGAGCCGGCCCGCCGCCCGTTCCAGCTCGCGCGTGAAAACGGTGCGGTTTGCAACGCCGGTCAGCGGATCGTGGTGGGCGAGATAGGTGACATGCGCCTCGGCGCGCTTGCGTTCGGTAATGTCGACGATGGTCGACAGCGTCGCCGGCTTGCCGTCGATCAATATCTCGCTCGTATATTCGATGACGTCGATCTCCCGGCCGTCGGCGGTGCGATGACGCCACACCGCTTCGCGCCCTGCCTCGCTGCCCTGCTCGGCAGCACTCTCGACGCGGATCTCCGAAAGGAGGCGGCTCAGGAATTCCTTGCGGCCATAGCCGTATAGATGCAATGCCGCCTCGTTGACGTTGAGAAAGCCTGCGGCGTCACGGCTACGCACGAACATCGGCGCCGGATTCTCGTCGAACAGCGAGCGGAACAGCGTTTCTCGCGCCGTGAGCTCGCGTATATCTGTCAAAGTGACTGCCAGGATGCCGTCGGTGATATCCACGCCGACCTGCAATGCGACCCTGTTCTCTCCCAGCTTGTAGGCGAGCTCGAAGCTCGGGATCCGGCCGCTGGACGGGGTGCCGAGCAGCGCCTCTGGGATCTCCTGGACGCCGATTTGAGACAAAGCGTCCGAGAACAACGTGTATTGCAGCTTCTCGGCGGTAGCGCCGAGGAAGCCCGCCGCCGCCTCGTTGATGCTCAGTATGTAGAAGTCGTGCCTGCCCTGCCCGCGGTCGATCGGGCTGAGCCCGATGATCCCCTCCTGAGTGGAGTTGATGAGCAGCCTCGCCAGGTTGACCTGACTCTTTCGCGGGCGCAGGAACAGAAGGAAATATTCGCCCTGCCAGCGACATGACAGCGGCAGCGCGACGATCTCGATGGTGGAAACCTTGCCCTCGATGAGCCACCGGCAGAGGCTGAGCTGCGGCTCGCCGGCAGCGCGCGCCTGGTCGATCGCCGAGCCGATCGCCAGGCTGAAGGCGTAGGGCAGGGTGTCGAGATAATGGGAGGGCTGCGCCAAGCCGACGATTGCAAGAAAGCGCTGGCCCGCCCTGAGCAGGAACGGCGGCTTGCCGCCCTCGCACCGGACCACGGCGATCTCGTCCGCGCATCGGCCGATGCTGCCGAGCGCGAGTTCCTCATAGGGCGGTAGGGCATCTCCGATGCGCGCGGCCTGCCAGCGGCGCAGGATGAGGCGGACGTCGTCGAATTCCGTCCTTGCGGCGATTGCCGGCAGGTCGTGTGCCGTGGTTGCTTCGAGGCTGTGGGAGACAGTGGACTTCAGGGCGGCTGGCATGCTTTTACGTCCGTCCTTCGGCAAAGGCGGCCGACGCCGGCCGCTCGAACCGGCACGCCGGACGATGCGACCCTAAGTCGGCTAACGGATACAATTTGAATGCCGACCGAGTCGGCCCCGGCAGTCAGGCGTCATGCCATCGTGGGCCGTCCCCGAATGCTGGAATTGGCCCGCGCACCACCTGGCGGCAAGCTATGAGCCTACCATTACCGTCCACTTAAGCCGGGCGTCATGATCCTGTCATATCAGGACCGGTTGGATCGGCTCCCGCTTAGGGCCGGAAAGTGCGCGGCGGTGTTCGAAGCGGCGACGGGCTGGACAATCTGCGTCGCTTTCGATCTTCTGCCGGCTCTGCCGGGGAAAATGTTGCGATGCGTGATCTTCTGCTGAGAACCGGGCTTGCCCTGTTGGTCTCCCTTTCATCCTTGGGCTGGGCGCAATGGTCCTCGGCAGCGGATATTCCGGTCCCAACCCAGGCGAGTTGGGCCGACGCCAAGACGACGGTGAAGCTCGCCAATGGCGTCACGCTGGCCTATGTCGAGATGGGCAATTCCGACGGGCCGCCGACGCTCCTGCTCCACGGCTACACCGACAATTCCCGCTCGTGGTCGCTGCTTGCGCCATATCTCGCGAACCGCCGCCTGCTTGCAATCGACCTACGCGGCCACGGCAAGTCGGACGCGCCGCAATGCTGCTACGGCTTTGCCGACTTTGCCAACGACGCGGCGCTGTTCCTTGACGCGATGGGCATCGCCAAGGCTGACGTGATCGGCCACTCGCTCGGCTCGATGACGGCGCAGCTCCTTGCCGCGCAGCATCCGGAAAAGGTCGACCATCTGGTGTTGATCTCGTCCACGACCGGCTTCGGCGGTGGGCCAGGCTCGTGGCTCTGGGACCATATCGCGCCCCTGCAGCCGCCGATCGACCCGAACAGCCAATTTATGACGGACTGGTACGCCAATCCGAACCCTGTCGACGAGGATTTCATTGCGCGCGAGCGTTCCGAGAGCGCCGCCGTGCCGATCCATGTCTGGAAGGGGGTGCTGTGGGCAACCGTGATCGACGACCTGACGCTGGTCGCGCCGCTGGTCAAGGCTCCGGTGCTGGTGCTGTGGGGCGAGAAGGACAGCCTGCTCGACCTCTCACACCAGGAGAAGCTGGAAAAGGCCTATCCCCACGCGGAATTCCAGATTTTCAGGGATGCGGGCCACAACATGTTCTGGGAATTCCCGCAAAAGGCCGCGAAAGTGATCAAGCCGTTCCTCGACGCGCCGTCCGAAGGCGAACAGTAGGCGAGCCTTTTGGTGGCGGGGTCATTGCTGACCTGCAGCGCCGGCGCTGCCCCTCACTTGGCTGCCGCCATCCTCTCCCCTTGAACGGGGAGAGGGACGACTGCCGTTCTGGTTTCGCTAATCGCCCGCGTTGCGGAACGAGCGCGCCAACGCTGATGTCCCCCTCTCCCCGTTTACGGGGAGAGGGTAAGGGTGAGGGGCAGCGCAAACCGCGCAAAATAAAGATGGAGCGACAATGCTGGCGGACCGATCGGCTCCGCAGTCGCGACAGGTTACTCCGCGGAAGCGCTTTCCGGTGCGGCAGCGGCCGCGGCGAGCGCAGCGGCGGCGTCTTCCTGTGCCTTCTTGATCGCGGCGATGCGCTCCTGCGCCTTCTTGCCGGGCTCAGCCTTCTTCGGGTTGTTCCGCGCAGGGCGCTTGGCGATGCCGGCCTGGTCGAGGAAGCGAAGTACGCGATCGGTCGGTTGCGCGCCGTGGCTGAGCCAGTGCTTGACGCGCTCTTCATCGAGCTTCACGCGCTCGCTGTCCTGCGGCAGCAGCGGGTTCCACGAGCCGAGCGCCTCGATGAAGCGCCCATCACGCGGGCTGCGCACGTCGGCCACCACGATGTGGTAGTAGGGGCGCTTCTTCGAGCCCGCACGGGCGAGACGGATCTTCAGTGACATTTCTTTCTCCTTAAACGTTCAATCCGTTGCGACTTCAGGGTTTTGCGACGCCGCTGACGGCGCCATTCTGGTTTGCCTCGCCATTCGAGGCAGCGATCTGTTCGTGATGGCGGATCACTTCCTTGATCACGAAATTCAGGAACTTCTCCGCGAAATCCGGGTCGAGATGCGCCTCCGCGGCGAGCTGGCGCAGCCGCGCGATCTGCTCGCGCTCCCGTGCGGGGTCGGCCGGCGGCAAGCCATGCTCGGCCTTGAGCCGCCCCACCGCTTTGGTGCAGCGGAAGCGCTCGGCAAGCATATGGACCAAGGCAGCATCGATATTGTCGATCGAGGCCCGGTATTCGGCGAGTCTGGCGCGCACCTCGGCAGCGTCGCTTGAAGCAGTCATCTTCCCCTCACTTCTTCTTGCCGAGGCCTGGCAGGCCACCGCCGCCCAAACCGGGGAGCCCACCGCTGCCGAGACCCGGCAGGCCGCCGCCCAAGCCAGGCAGGGAGCCCGGCATTCCTGGCCCACCCGGCAGCCCCTTGCCGAGTCCGGCGGCTTCCGCCTGCTTCTTCAGCGCCTCGAGCTGCTTGGGATCCATCTTCGAGAGATCCGGCAGGCCACCCCCCATTCCCGGCATGCCGCCGAGTCCCATCTTGTTGGCGAGCCCGCCCATGAGGCCGCGCATCATGCCGCCACCTTTGCCCTTGCCACCCATCGCCTTCATCATGTCGGCCATCTGGCGGTGCATCTTGAGCAGCTTGTTGATCTCAGCAGCGTCGGTGCCGGAACCAGCGGCGATGCGCTTCTTGCGGCTGTGCTTCAATATGTCGGGATTGGCGCGTTCCTGTTTCGTCATCGACGAAATGATGGCGAGCTGGCGGCCGAACATCCGGTCGTCGAGCCCGGCTGCGGCCAACTGGTCCTTCATCTTCCCCATGCCGGGCATCAGGCCCATGATGCCGCCCATACCGCCCATCTTCTGCATCTGGCGAAGCTGGTCGGCCAGATCGTTCAGGTCGAACTTGCCGGCCTGCATCTTCTTGGCCATCGCCGCGGCCTTCTCCGCGTCGATGGTCTCTGCAGCCCTCTCGACCAGCGACACGATGTCGCCCATGCCGAGAATCCGGTCGGCGATGCGTTTGGGATGGAATTCCTCCAGCGCATCCATTTTCTCGCCGGTGCCGATCAGCTTGACCGGCTTGCCGGTGACGGCACGCATGGAGAGCGCGGCGCCACCGCGCCCGTCGCCGTCCATGCGGGTGAGGATCAGGCCGGTGATGCCGACGCGCTCGTCGAAATTCCGCGCGAGGTTCACCGCGTCCTGGCCGGTGAGTGAATCGGCGACCAGCAATATTTCATGCGGATCGGACGCGCGCTTGATCTCGGCCATTTCGGCCATCAGCGGCTCGTCGATATGGGTGCGGCCGGCCGTGTCGAGCATCACCACGTCATGGCCGCCGAGCTTGCCCGCCTGAACCGCGCGCTTTGCAATGTCGACGGGCGACTGTCCCCCGATGATCGGAAGCGTCGCCACCTTCACCTGTTCGCCGAGCTGCCGGAGCTGCTCCTGCGCCGCCGGCCTGCGCGTGTCGAGCGAGGCCATCAGCACTTTCTTGCCTTGCCGTTCCGCCAGCCTCTTCGCGATCTTGGCCGTGGTCGTCGTCTTGCCGGAGCCCTGCAGTCCAACCATCATGACGACGACCGGCGCGGGCGCGTTGAGGTCGATCGTCCTGCCTTCCGAACCGAGCATTTCGACGAGTTCGTCATGGACGATCTTGACGACCATCTGGCCGGGCTTGATCGATTTGAGCACCGCCGCGCCGACCGCCTTTTCCCGTACGCGCTCGACGAAGCCGCGCACGACCTCGAGCGCGACATCGGCTTCGATCAGGGCGCGCCGTACCTCACGCAGGGCGGCCGACACATCGGCCTCCGACAGCGCGCCACGGCCGGTGAGGCCGTTCAGGATCGTGCCAAGGCGTTCCTGCAGCGATTCAAACATCTCAGTTCCTTCGTCCCGAATCCTTCATCAGGTTCCGAGGTAGTGCGTTCACGCGAGAATCCCAACAGCCCAAAGCCAAAAACACCCGGGGGCGCATCGCGCTGCCGGGTGTTAGCCTCCGGGATCGATTTATACCTCAGGGGTCCCGGTCGGCTGCTCGGAGTGATCAACTCGTCGCTGAAATTTCGCGGCGTGTAGACAGGAAAAGTCGCGCTGAGTCAAGCTTTTCGGCCGGGCCGACAACTCTGCCCGGCCGAAGTTTCCTTCGAAGTTCTGGGAATCGCTATCAGCGGACCACGTAGACCACGCGTCGCGACTGCGGCTCGACGAGCACCGGACGATCATTCAGATAGACGTATTGGTACTCGTAGTCCGGTATCGGACGCAGTTCCACAGTGTCAGGCAGCGTTGCACCGACTGCTACACGCTGCTTGAGATACAGCGGCTCTACGCGGTGCGTCCTGACATAGCTGCGCACGCGCACTGGCGGGTCGATGGCCGCGCCCGTGGCTCCGCCCGCCACCATGCCGGCCGCGCCGCCGATCGCAGCGCCAACCGGACCGCCGATGACCGCACCGGTAACCGCGCCGGCCGCGCCGCCGGTCACAACGCCGGCCGTGGTGCCGGGGCTGCCGGGCCGTGTGATGGCGCCGGTCGTCTCGGTGCTCACGACGGCACCACTGCTTGCGATGTCACCGCTCAGGAAACGCGAGCTGATCCAGCCCGAGCCACCATTGAGATCAACCCGGCACCACCTGCCGGCATTCACGCAGGTATCGATGCTGACCGACGAGCCTCCCGCGATCGTGCCGATAACGGCCTCCTGCGAGCTCGGACCGGCGCGCACGTTGAGGTCGGTGGTGGTAGTCGCAATCGACTGGGCCCAGGCAGGGCCGGCCACAGCAAGCGCTGTCGCTGCGGCAGAAAGGATCACAAGTTTTCTCATAGCAGCTCTCCTTTTTGCTTGCTACTGTGAGATGTCGAACGGGGCGCGGGGGTGCTTGGTTCCCCATTTGAGGCTTTTCAGCGTGACCTTTTCTTTCAACTTGTCACGCTGCGCGAGCCGTTGGATATGCAGGCAAACTAATTAACTTGCGCAAGTAAACCCGTGAGCTGCGACTATTTCCGGACACTTCCGGCTATCAACCTACGGTTTGCCCGTCGAGAATGCGCCGATACATATCGACATAGGCCGAAGCCGTCCGGCTGATCGAAAAGCGGTCGGCCGCCGATTCTCGGCATCGGACAGGCGACAGATCGCTCGCAGCACAGCGACGAATTCCTCGTCCGTCTCGAACATCCGGCCGACCTCGTCTGTCACGATCTCCGGCATCGCACCCCGTGGCGTAGCCAGCACCGGCGTCCCGCACAGCATCGCCTCCACGGGAGCCATTCCGAATGGCTCCTCCCAGCGGATAGGGTTGAGGAAGGCCTTCGCCAGTGGCGCGCGTGACTGGCGCTCACGAAGCTCCAGTTGGCGCCGTTGCCGACGTCGAGTTCTTCCAGCGTATGCACCGTATTCACATAAGGAAAGCGAAGCTCGTCCTCGGGATACTAGCCGTGGAAATGGGCGACATCCGTCGCTGCCGGGATGGCGGCCAGCGCGTCTTCACGTGAGGAGGCGTGCCGTATTTCGCAGAGCGGATTTGTCGATCCCGGCCGCGCGATCAGCGTCACCTGATGCCCCTGCCGGGCAAGTTCGGTTGCCAGCCATTCGGCCTGGGGCTCGGTGCCGCCATATCCCACGCAGGGCACGACCCCCGCTACGACTTGCGTGATCCGCATTTTCCCCAAGCACCTCTTCAGGCGGGCCTCGATGCACGAGGCCCGCGCAATGTTCAACGCGGCGACGGCTTGTTTTGCCGGCATAGGCGCAGGGCAGGGGGGTGATTTGCTTCGCTGGCCACCGAAACGAGGCGCATCCCGTTGCGGCCACGCAGGTCACATGTACTTGAGCCCTAGCTGCAGCTCTCCCTTCATCAACATGTCGCGGAATACTTGAAGCCCGAGAAGCTGTTCTTCTGCGCCAGCCCGACTTGGTTTGGCCGTAAAGTCATTCTTAACGATGACATTTGTCCCGAAGGCTGGCAGAAGTCAGGGTTGAGGGATGCTGGGCAACCCATGATCAGGCAACACGAGGAGATCGGAATGGCAGTTTTTGCCAGAGTTAAAGTTTTTGCGGCAGCTTGCGGTATGTTGGGGCTCGCCGCAGGCGCCGCAGAGGCCGCCTCTTGCGGGAAGGACGGCAGTGGCTTCGCGGTCTGGCTCGCGAATTACAAGGCGAGCGTCGAAGCGCGTGGTATAGATGCATCGCCGCTGAACAGCGTCAGATACGACACCGGCATCATCCGCATCGACCGCAACCAGAAGGGTGCGTTCAGGGGCACGCTCGAGCAGTTCATGGCGCGTCGGGCGCCGGCATCCTATGTCAGCAAGGCCAAGGGCCTGATGAAGTCTCAGGCAGGGCTCCTGAAAAAGATCGAGGCCCGCTACGGCGTCCAGCCGGAGGTTCTGCTCGCCATCTGGGGGATGGAGACTGGCTTCGGCGCCAACTCAGGGAACAAGGACGTTTTCCAGCCGCTGGCGACGCTTGCCTATGACTGCCGCCGCTCGGAATTCTTCACAAATGAGCTGGATTCCGCGTTGGAGATCGCCCACAGAGGCTATATCCCGGCGAGCCAGATGAAGGGCGCTGGGTTCGGCGAGCTCGGCCAGACCCAGTTCCTTCCTTCGAAATATTTGCAATATGCGGTGGATTTCGACGGCGACGGCAGGCGCGATCTGATCCACTCGCGCGCCGACGTGCTCGCCTCGACCGCGAATTTCCTGCGCGGACACGGGTGGCAGCCTGGCGGCGGCTACGGTCCCGGCGAAGTCAACTACCGCGTCTGGAACGACTGGAATCGGGCCTCGATATATCAGCAGGCGCTTGCCGAATTCGCGCGGCGCATCGCCAACTGATCGAATTCAGCATCGCGAGTAAGAAAGCCCGGCCAGCGCCGGGCTTTTGCTTTTAGGCGTCGCCGTTCACATTGATGTAATCGTAGATATAGGTGAACGAGGGCTGGTTGCGGTTGGCGGGCTCGCGCAGTCCGGCAACGGTTCCGAGCGAGGCCGCGAAGTTGTTGCAGTTGAAGCCGAACATGCGCCATTTCGGCGGATTGGCGAGATAAGATCTCACTTTCGCGAGAAGCTGCTGATACTGATTTTCTGTCAGCGAGACGCGATAGGCGGCGGTCGCCGGGAAGGTGCAGTCGTTGAAGTCCGGCTCGAGCTGTGCCGAGATCGGCACGAGGGCTCCGGCATAGAGCCCGACCGGACCGAAATCGGGAAACAGGCCGATATACTGCCGCGTTGTCGGTTTGCCTGCCGCATCCAGCCGGCCGAACACGACGTATAGATGGCCGGAAGGCACGGAGAGCGCCGGCCGGAGGCGGAACTCCATATAGGCCGGGTCGCCCGGCCTTGTCCGCTGGGCGGTCACTGTTTCGTTCCGCCCTCCCGCGCTGCCCCAGGACGCACAGGTGAGCTTCGGGAAATCGACGGCGTAGCCGAGCGGCGCCATCGCCGCTGTGCCTTCCATCGACACGGACTGACAGCCCGCCAGCGCTGCCGCGAGAACGACCGCGGTGGCAGCCCTCTGAAATTTCGGCACGAACACCCCTCGAGTGCAGTTCAACGCTCGGTGGTTATCATGCGAAAGGTTTATTTTGAACCCGCGACGCCGACGTGATCGGCGACTGACGCCACTAAGATGCCGTCCTGCATCAGTAAATGTGAGGAATCACGCGTTTGGTCCTCGCCTTATAGTCGCGATATTCCTCGCCAAACGCCTCCTCCATCAGCCGCTCCTCCGGGCCGATGCGCGAGAAGAACAGGAACCCAAAGCCGACGACACCCGCCGCGCCGGCGACCCAGTTGGGCAGGAGCAGTGCCTGCGCGAGCGCCATCAGCCAGAAGGCGGTGTACATCGGATGACGGACGCGCCCATAGGTGCCGCCGGTGACCAGCCTGTGATCCTCCTTGAGCTGCAGCGAGACCGACCACATCCTGCCGAGCGCCTTGTGGGTGAGGCGGAACATGACCAGCGATGCGGCCGCCGCCAATATGCCAAGCGCGAGGAGCGGCCAGGATGGCTGGTAGTCGGCAAATGACGGCTGACCGGTCGCCACATAGATCGCCGGCAGGACGCCGAGCCCGGTGAGGGAGATTGTCAACCGAACCCGGTCCGCGAACTTCTTGCGGTCGACGCTGACACGGGCGCGGCGGGCGCGCCGTTCGAACGGATAGCGCAGGATGTACCAGCCCACCGCCATCAGCACCCAGGCGGTCTTTCCGGCTAGGACGAGGCTCATTTGGCTTGCACCTGCGCCGGCGCGGCAACTCCGGACCATTCTTCGGTGAGCCCGCCGCGGCGAGCAATATCGGCGAAGGGCTGGGGCCCGCACAGGATTGCGTGATAGGAATAATGCGAGCGGCGTTCGACGGCGAACACGAATTGCCGGTGCACCCGGAAGAAATCGCGCCTGATGGCGTGGTAGTTTGCCGGCTCCATCTGGTTGCGGAAACGCACCTTGGTCGTGTTCTGGTTGGGTCCCGCTTGTCCAGCGACCAGCTCAGCCGGGTTGGTGCCATAGAAATTGAGAATATCGGTGACCGACTGCACGTCGAGCCACGGCCTGTCCGCCACCACGATGGATTTCACAGCGCTGCCGAGTCGCTTGGCGGCGGGGTGCAGTGCGATCTTCAACAGGCTCGAGCCAACCGTCAGCAGCCCTGCCCGGTCCGTCGCCTCTGTGACCTTCAGGCCATCGGCGAGCGCCATGATCGCGGCGATGGCGCCGAAGGAATGCCCGCAGAAGAGTATCTCTTCTGCCTTCGTGGCCCCGACCCGCCGCGATACATCTGCCGACAGCAGCGCGAAGCGCGCCTCGATGTCGGGCCGGCGGCCCCGCGCCAGGTCGCGCGCGAAAGCCCAGTCGTCCATGACGAGCAGGAAATGCAGCTTGCGCGTCGCACAGGCGAGCACCAGCAGAAAGCCTATCGCCGCAAGCAACCAGCCGGCCATATGCGGTGCGACCGTGAAGAATGAAGTGCCTAAGAGATAGCCGAGCCATGCGGCGATTGCCGCGCCGGCGAGCACCAGCAGCGGAAAAATGAAAAAGAGGCCGTAGCGTATGCCGGTCCGCAAATACCGGAAGAAGGTGCCGGTCGCGATGAAATCGACGAGCGCTACAAGCCCGCCGGCCAGGCGAGATACGGGATTGCGCGCCGCGTAGCTCTCGCTTAGTTCGCCGAGGCCATAGACGACGATCTCGCTTTCGGTCGCCCAATCGTCGCCGGATGCGCTTACGCGGAACGAGCCCATGCCGAGGCGGGCTTCTGCCGCCGGCTCGGTGGCGATCTCAGACGGCTTCAGCGTCATGCCATAGACCGGCGCGGTCTTTGCGGCCTCGCGCAGGAAGCGCCGGCAATGCGCCCCGACTGGAATCGGCTCGAAGCCAGGGAACATCAGCACCAGGCGGGAGCTCACTGCCATACGGTCGCTCCGGCCCGCCACGCTGGTGACGTCATTTCCTCCGGTCGCGCGCCGCGAGTGTCCTCAGCCTCAGCGCGTTGAGGCGGATGAAGCCTTCCGCATCCTTCTGGTCGTAGGCGCCGCGGTCATCCTCGAAAGTCACGAGATCATTCCGGTAGAGCGACTTCGTCGATTCGCGGCCGGTGACGATGACATTGCCCTTGTAGAGCTTCAGCCTGACTTTGCCGTCGACATCCTGCTGGCTCTTGTCGATGAGCGCCTGCAGCATCTCGCGTTCCGGCGAGAACCAGAAGCCGTTGTAGATGAGCTCCGCATAGCGCGGCATCAGCTCGTCCTTGAGGTGGGCGGCGCCGCGGTCGAGCGTGATCGATTCGATCGCGCGATGCGCGGCGAGCAGGATGGTGCCGCCGGGTGTCTCGTAGACGCCGCGGCTCTTCATGCCGACGAAGCGGTTCTCCACCAGGTCCAGCCGGCCGATGCCGTTGTCGCGCCCAAGATCGTTGAGCGCGGCGAGCAGGCTCGCCGGCGAAAGCGCCTTGCCGTTCAGCGCGACCGCATCGCCCTTTTTGAATTCGATGGTGATCTCGGTGACGCTGTCCGGTGCATCCATCGGCGAGACAGAACGCTGGTGCACGAATTCCGGCGGCTCCTGCCACGGGTCCTCCAGCACCTTGCCCTCGGAGGAGGAGTGCAGAAGGTTGGCGTCGACCGAGAACGGCGCCTCGCCGCGCTTGTCCTTGGCGATCGGGATCTGGTGCTTCTCGGCAAAGTCGAGCAGATCGGTGCGCGACTTGAACGACCAGTCGCGCCACGGCGCAATCACCTTGATATCGGGGTTCAGCGCATAGGCCGACAGCTCGAAGCGCACTTGGTCGTTGCCTTTGCCCGTCGCCCCGTGGGCAATGGCGTCGGCACCGGTCTCGCCAGCGATTTCGACCAGATGCTTGGAGATCAGCGGGCGCGCGATCGAGGTGCCGAGCAGGTACAGCCCCTCATACTGCGCATTGGCGCGGAACATCGGGAAAACGAAGTCGCGGACGAACTCCTCGCGCACGTCCACCATGCGGATGTCCTTGACGCCAAGCATCTCGGCCTTTTTGCGGGCCGGCTCCAGCTCGCCGCCCTGGCCGAGATCGGCGGTGAAGGTGACGACTTCGGCGCCGAGTTCAGTCTGAAGCCACTTGAGGATGATCGAAGTATCGAGCCCGCCCGAATAGGCGAGCACGACCTTTTTCACGTCTTTCCACTTTGCCATCAAAATCCCCGGAAAATTCGCCGGTCTTTTAGCAGGACCGCGGGCGACCGCAAGCTCGCATTCAGCGCCGGCGTCTGGCCTCGACGCCCCATTCGACCAAGGTCGCGAGCGCAGAGAAGATGATCAAGGTCGAAAGTCCGCCGAGCACGACGTCTGAAAGGTAATGTCCGCCGAATGCCACCCTGAGCCCGCATGCGAAGATCGCAGTCGCAACGGCAATGATCGCTCCGACGCGCCGCTGAGAGGGCGGCAGCAGCGGGACGAGGCAGATCAGCCAAAAGATCGACGACGCCTCTCCGGACACGAAGGAGCAGTTGGATTGGCAGGCATTTGACCATTCGCCGGCCGGTACGAATGGCAGATTTCCGCCGAAGAGCTCGGTCGAGACCGGCCGAGGCCGTCCCCAATGGTTCTTGAGCAAGACATTCACCAACAGGCCGGGGCCGAGCACAAGGGCAATCAGCGCTGTGGCGGCGAAACGGGTGCGGCTATGCTCGAAGCTACGACCCGCTGTGATTTCGCTCGCCAGCACCGCAATCACGACGATCGCCACCGCGATCGGCAGGTAATGGAAGAAGGCGCGCAGTACCTGCCAGAAGGCACTTGATGCGGCAGGAAAAGCACCGCAGGCCGTCTGGGCCGAGCCGCCGGCACAAGGTGTGCTGGCGAAGAAGAACTCGGAGACGGCGCGGTCGAGCTGCGGCTCGCCATGGAACACGATCGCCAGCGCAATCCATAATGCCAGCAAGGCGAGCAGGAAGACCGGATCGGCCCAAAGGCCGAACGCCGACGCTGCCCGGGTTTCCTGCCCGACATCTGCTTGTCTTTGACCTGTCACGAGATCCGTCGAACGCAATTGAGTAAGCATGAATCGCCGGCGCGCTTGCGCCGTTCGGAAGTGCGATCCTGCCATGCAGCTAACCGCCTAAACAAGTTGCCGCAATGACGCGTCTCTTTTGCTGTCGGTTTTCAGCACGGTTCCGATCGGTTATGGAGGGCGCCGTGAACGCCACCCTTGCTCCCACCCTTCAATCTTCCGGCACCTCGCTGCTCCAGGCTGAGCGCGGCCAGGCGCTGCTTTGGCTCCTGCTCCTCGGCATACTTGCGCTCAGGATCGCCGGGCTCGCCCTCTCCAACGCTGAGCTCTACTATGACGAGGCACAGTATTGGGCATGGGCGCAGGACCCTGCATTCGGCTATTATACCAAGCCGCCGCTGGTCGCCTGGGTGATCGCGGCGACGACCTCGCTCTGCGGCGACACACCGTTCTGCGTGCGTCTGCCTTCGCCCATAATGCATTTCGCGATCTCGCTCGTGATCTATGCGACCGCCGCGAAGCTGCATTCACGCCGTGTGGGCTTCTGGGCGGCGCTCGTCTACGCGGTGATGCCCGGCACTTCGATTTCGGCCACGCTGATGTCGACGGACGTGCCGCTCCTTCTGTTCTGGGCCCTCGCGCTTCTGGCGCTCGCCTATCACGTCGAGCGGCCTTCACTCGCAGCCGGGCTTGCCATGGGCGCGGCGATCGGCCTTGGGCTCAATGCCAAATATGCAATGGGCTTCTTCATCCTCTGCTATGCGGCTTACGCGATCGTTTCGCCGAAGGCGCGGGCGAGCCTGAGGCATCCCGGCACCTGGGCTGGGCTGGTGGTGGCGCTCGCCATGATTGCACCCAATCTCCTGTGGAACGCAGAGCACCAGTTTGCGACTTTCGAACATACCCGGGAGAATGCCGATTGGGGCGGTCGCTTCCCGAATGTGATGGGGCTGCTGGCCTTCATCGGCACGCAGGCGGCGATTATCGGGCCCGTCCCCTTTGCGGCGTTCATACTCGCCTGGCGGGGCAATGCCTCTCCTGTCGAGAAGGAACCGCGGCGCTTGGCGCTCGCCATGTCACTGCCGGTCTTCTTCCTCATCGCGGCCCAGGCGATCATTTCCAAAGCGAACGGCAACTGGGCGGCGACCGCGTTCCCTACAGCCGTGATCCTGGCGACGGCGGTGATGCTGGCGCTCGACTGGCGGCGCGGCATGATCGCCACCATGATTATTTCGGCGGTGGCCCTTGTCGGCATCACCTTCGCCGGCTCGCTCGCAGGCACGGTAACAAGCGGCCCGATCGGCCGCGAGCTCGGTAAAATGACGGGCTGGGGCGAGTTCGCCACGAAGGTGCGAAGCCTCGCCGAAACCAATGACCTGAGGACTGTGGTCTTCATGGGTCGGGGGCTCACCGCCTCCATGATCTACGAGCTGCGCGGCAGCGGGCTCGACATACGCACCTATGCCGCCCACCGAAATTCCCCTAACGACCATTTCGAGATGACGCGGCCCTGGAGCCCGGGCGATCCTGGCCCGGTCCTCCTGATCTATCCCGGCACCGAAGCGCCACCTGCGGCCGTGGCTCCGCGCGCCAGGCTCGTCGAACAGTTCAAGACGGGGATTTTCATCACACGCGGAGTCGATTGGCTGGCCTCCGCCTATCGGCTCGACTGAGCGTTTGAGCTCCAGTCTGGAGCACCGGACCGAAAAGCGCGTAACGGTTTCGAACGAATCCGATGCGTAAAACAAAGAGATAGACCGGCATGCCGATTCAGTTTGAACGCACGCAGCTCTAGAGAAGCAGGGTGACAGATCGCAATGACGCGTTGGTTCCGACAACTGGCCGCGGGAGGTCTTTTCCGCTAGGTTGCGTTTGCTTCAATTCCGGCCAGCCCATGTCCTTCATCCCCGACCTCACCACTATCATCCAGTTTGCGATCGCCACCTTCATCATCGCCATCACGCCCGGCCCGGACATGACCTTGTTTGTCGGGCGCGCGCTGTCGCAGGGCCGGGCAGCCGGCTTCGCATGCATGGCAGGCGCCATGGCCGGCATTGTCGTGCACACGACGCTGGTCGCCCTCGGGCTCTCGGCACTCATTGTGGCGGCGCCGAAGGCCTTTCTCGCACTGAAGATCGCTGGCGGCGGCTACCTGATGTTCCTGGCATGGCAGGCCGTCAGGAAGGGAGCGGCGTTCTCGCCGGACAGAAAGGCCGGTCCGCAGCGTAGCCTGCTGCAGAATTGGATGACGGGGCTCGCCATCAATCTGATGAACCCGAAGATCATCCTGTTCTTCATGACCTTCCTACCGCAATTCGTCTCGGCCGATGATCCGCACGCACCCGGCAAGCTCTTCTTCCTCGGGATATCGTTCATCATCCTGGCCTTGCCGGTCGTCATCCCGATGGTGATCGCCGCCGATCGCTTCGCGGCGCTTCTGCGCAAGAGCCCGACCGTGACGCGCGTGATCGACTACCTGTTCGCCGGGGTCTTTTCAGCCTTCGCGATCAAAATTCTCACGGCGCACGCGAAATAGTCGGCTTATCCGAGCTCGCCGTCCGGCCGCCGAATGCGGTCTCGAGCCTGCTCCGGCGCAGCCTGCCGCTCTTGGCTATGCCACGTACCGGCCCATCTGCCCGCAGCCGCCCAATAGGCGATGCCACCCACTATTCCGCTGCCGATCATGACGGCCGCGAAGCGTGTGTCCCCGAACACCGTACCGCCGGCGGCCCCTTCGTCGAAGCCTCCTCCTGACCGCAGCCAGAACAGGCTGAGCACGGCGACGGCGACGAAAATGCCGCCGAGCGCGTAGAATAGCCAGTCGCGCCGTCCGGAGATTTCTGCGATCAGAATGACCGGCAACGAAGGGATGAAGGCGAAATAGGCAGCGAGAACCGCCACGGCTGTGGCAGAGAATAGGAGAGAGCCCACAGCGCCGGCCAGCTCACCATCGGCGAAGCCGGGTCCCAAGGTGACGAGATGCAGGAAGACGCTGGCGGCAAGCGCCGCCACGGCGTAGCCGAAAATGATCGCGGCAAAGCGGACAAGGTAGATCAGAACACGTGTCATCCTCTTGCACCGCGCCAGTGGTCAGTCAGAGGAACCGAGATGACGATGGCATAGCGCAGCGCGACAGCAACGGCGCGGGCCAGCCCTGTCACGCTTCGCCGTGCCCGGCGATCATCATCGCCTCGAGTGCCAGGCGGTCGCTTTTTCTCAGCCGCTCGGATTCGGACTTGAGCTGGCCGCAGGCGGCAAGAATGTCGCGGCCGCGTGGCGTCCTAATCGGCGAAGCATAGCCGGCGCTGTTTATGTAGTCGGCAAATGTTTCGATCGTCTCCCAGTCCGAGCACTGGTAGTTCGTGCCGGGCCAGGGATTGAACGGGATCAGATTGATCTTGGCCGGAATGCCCTTGAGCAGCGTGACCAGCTCCTTGGCGTCAGCGAGGCTGTCGTTCACGTCCTTCAGCATCACATATTCGAAGGTGATGCGCCGCGCATTGGAAAGACCTGGATAGCGGCGGCACGCCTCGAGCAGTTCCTTCAGCGGATACTTCTTGTTGATTGGCACCAGCATGTCGCGCAGGTCGTCACGCACGGCATGCAGCGAGATTGCGAGCATGACGCCAATCTCGTCGCCGGTCCGGTAGATTTCCGGCACGACGCCCGAGGTCGAGAGCGTGATGCGGCGCTTCGAGAGCGACAAACCGTCGCCGTCGGAGGCGATCAGCAGCGCCTGCTTGACGTTGTCGAAATTATAGAGCGGCTCGCCCATGCCCATCATGACGATGTTGGAGACCTTGCGGCCCTCCGACGGCACGATGGCACCGGCCGGGGTGTCGCGGTCAGGGAAATCGCCGAGCCGGTCACGCGCCGTCATCAGCTGCGCAAGGATCTCCTCCGCGGTCAGGTTACGCACGAGCTTTTGGGTGCCGGTATGACAGAAAGAGCAGGTGAGCGTGCAGCCGACCTGGCTCGATATGCAGAGCGTGCCGCGCCCCTCTTCCGGGATGTAGACGGTCTCGATCTCGACCGGCCGGCCGGCGCCGCGCGGCGGAAACCGGAACAGCCACTTGCGTGTGCCGTCGTTGGAAACCTGCTCCTCGACAATTTCGGGCCGGGCTATCGTGAAGTGCCGGTCGAGTTCGGCGCGCAGCTCCTTCGAGATGTTGAACATCTCGGAGAAATCGGAAACGCCGCGCACATAGAGCCAATGCCAGAGCTGCTGCGCACGCATCTTGGCCTGGCGCTCGGGCACAAGGCCTGCGCCGATCAGCGCCTCGGCGAGCTCGGCTCGAGCAAGCCCGATCAGCGACGCCTTGGCGGGCTGAGCCGCACGGAAGGCAAGCGCTGCGCGCGTGTTATCGTCCTTGATGTCGAGCGAAAGAGCCATTGTCAGTTCTTTAGAGCACCGTAAGGTGCCATGTTCGGCGGCAAATAGCACGGGAGAGCTTCCGCGTCACGGGCGGCCCGAACGCAAAAGGGCCGGACAGAGGTCCGGCCCGCAACACATAGGGAGTCGCTCGCCTATTTGCAGGTCGCGATCGAATCAAGCGCCGCGGAAATACCTTTCAGCGAAAATACGTATTTTGTCGTCGTGCCACGGCCCGAGGTAGCGGCGACGTTCATGTCCGAACCCTTCTTCATCGCCGCGATCAGCTGCGGTTCCTGGGCGGCGTTCTCCATCCAGGCCGATTTGCCGCGCGTGAACATGGAGAAGCTCTTGTCGCCGACCGTCACGGTGACTTTCGAGTTCTCCTTGAAATTGTAACCGGCGATGAATTGCGGTTCGAAGGAGACGTTCTGGCCGGGCTTCTGGCTGACGAAGAAGAACATGTCGCCATGATCGACATTGGGCGGCTGCTTGTCGGTCGGCACGGTGAGCACGTAGCAGACCTTTCCGTTCTGAGCCTGATAGCTATAGGTGCCCCAGGCCTGGTGCTGGCTGATTTTGGTCGCCGACTGCGCCAGCGCAGGCTGGGCAAGGGCAACCAACACGAAACCGGCAACTGTCGAAATCAAACCACGCATCGTCTTTGAATCATTCCCTGTCTGCCGCGTGTGTACTCGAACGGGCGCGCCCCGTCTCCGCCCCGCGTTTCGCTTCATTTTGATTGGATCTGGGTTACCAAAGCGTGAATTGCCCAAGCAAAGCGTTCCACAGCCCTGACCCGGCTTCAGCGTTGAGCCGCCATTTGCCCGGATTTCGGTGCTGAGACCCCTTCGCCCCGATGAAAAGCATGAAAAAGGCGAGAGTTTGACTGGCCGCAGCGCCCGGTGTCAGGCGCTCGGCCCGGTGAAGTACCGGCGGGTCACTTTCTCGGGAGTCGTACGACCGGCTCAAAGCTCGGCCAGCGCTTCCCTGGCCGCCAGCCGGTGCTCCGGCTTGAGATTGGTGCGGATCGCCGCAAGGGCTGCGGTCAGAACCGCAATGTCATCCGTGAAACCTATGCCCACCATCATGTCCGGGATCGCGTCGATCGGCAGGATGAAATAACCGAGCGCCGCCAGAAGGATGCCTTTGGCGCGCAGCGGCGTCTCCCGGTCGAGCGCGCAATAGTAAGCCGCGACCACGTCCTCCATGAACGGGATGTAGCGCGCAGCCTTCTTGGCTGTGCGCCAGAAATTCTCGCGAACGCCTTCCTCGCTCGCGAAAAACGCGGATTTGTTCAAGCTCACGGTCAAACACCCCTTCAGTTCGGTATTCCGAACAATGATGTGGTGAAAGCCGGGCTCCTGCGCAAGTTTCCGTGTTTCGCCCACACGCCGTAGAGGCTAGCGCATCAAGCGCGAAGCGGCGCCGACTCCTTCCCCAAGTGCCGGCTGGCGCGGATCGGCGCCCGCCAGCGGCCAGGCCTCCTCGATGATATAGGGGCCGCCCCCGACGGAATCGCGCGATGACATCAGCACGAATCGAGAGACGCGGAACGGCGCCGTCGAGAAATTCCCACGCGCGGAAAGATAGCGCGCCACGTCGTTGGCATTGGAATTCTTCAGTCGGGCGAGCGTGATGTGAGGCACAAATTTGCGCGGATCGGACGGCACTCCGATACGCTGGCAGATCCGCTCGATTTCGGCTTGCAGGGCGGTGAGATCCGGCGAAGCCTTGACGCCTGCCCAGATCGCATGCGGCTTCCTGGAGCCGAACGCGCCCACTCCGGAGAGCGCCAAAGAGAATGGCGGCCGTCTGACGCGGTCCAGCGCGTTGGCGATATCGTCGGCCACATGGCCTTCGACATCTCCGATGAAGCGCAGCGTTAGGTGATAGTTCTCGACATCGACCCAGCGGGCACCGGGAAGTCCGCCGCGCAAAAGCGAGAGAGAGAGCGCCGCATCGCCAGGGATTTCGAGGGCGGTGAAAAGACGCGGCATGGCAGCCTCCCCGAATCGAACTCTCACGATCAGCGAATCATCGTTTGCCTGCGACGGCAAGTCGATAATTCATATTATTTATGGCAGCTTCGGTAATCGTCACGGCATGGCCGGGACTGCCGCCACCAGAATTAAGTCGCCAGCCGCGACGGCGTTCCCGGCTGGGCCGCCTCGTGACCGGATGCCGGCCCGCAGGCAATAGAAGTGGTTCCCCCATTGTGGCGCTCCGTTGACTCTTCGTGCAATCCGCGTAAAAGCCGCCGCGATAGTGGAGCATTCATGCGCGGCCTCTTGTTGGCTTTTCTTGCGTTCCGGGCCCCCGGCCATGATGCCGGGCGCGAACGCCAGCGCATGCCCGCTAAAACTACGGCCAAAACCACGACCAAAACGGTCTGATCTCCCTGGCCAACTCGCCCTCTCCCCGGGTCCGGCCCGGGGGTGAAGCTGGCGAACCCGCGATAGAAGCAGCGGTTCTCCAGGCAACCAGCGGAGAGGGACAGGAGCAAGACGACAATGGGTTTCAAGGTTGCGATAGCCGGCGCCACGGGAAATGTGGGCCGCGAGATGCTCAATATCCTCGAGGAGCGCGGCTTTCCGGCGGATGAGGTGGTGCCACTCGCCTCGCGGCGCTCGGTCGGCACTGAGGTCTCCTACGGCGACCGCTCGCTGAAGGTGCGGGCGCTGGAGAACTACGATTTTTCCGATACGGACATATGCCTCATGTCGGCCGGCGGCTCTGTATCCAAAGAATGGTCGCCTAAGATCGGCCGGCAGGGATGCGTCGTCATCGACAATTCGTCCGCCTGGCGCTACGACGCCGACGTGCCGCTCATCGTGCCGGAGGTGAATCCGGACGCGATCACGCAATTCTCCAAGAAGAACATTATCGCCAACCCGAACTGCTCGACGGCCCAGCTCGTGGTAGCCCTGAAGCCATTGCACGATGCAGCGACCGTCAAGCGCGTCGTGGTCGCCACCTACCAGTCGGTCTCCGGGGCCGGCAAGGAGGCGATGGACGAGCTCTTCACTCAGACCCGCGCCGTGTTCGTGGCCGATCCGGTAGAGGCCAAGAAGTTCACCAAGCGCATCGCCTTCAACGTCATTCCCCATATCGACGTCTTCATGGAGGACGGCTCGACGAAGGAAGAGTGGAAGATGGTCGCTGAGACGAAGAAGATGCTCGATCCGAAGATCAAGCTGACCGCGACTTGCGTTCGCGTGCCGGTCTTCATCGGCCATTCGGAGGCCGTCAACATCGAGTTCGAGAAGCCGATCAGCGCCGACGAGGCGCGCGAGATCCTGCGCGAGGCGCCGGGCTGCCTTGTCATCGACAAGCGTGAGAACGGCGGCTACGTCACGCCGGTCGAATCAGCCGGCGACGACGCCACCTTTATCTCCCGCATCCGCGAGGACCCGACCGTCGAGAACGGCTTGTCGATCTGGGTGGTTTCCGACAATCTGCGCAAGGGTGCGGCGCTCAACGCCGTGCAGATCGCCGAGCTGCTCGTCGAGCGAAACCTGATCCAGCCGAAGAAACAGGCGGCTTGATTCGCCCGCAACTCGGGCGCATCGCCAGCTTTCCTCACATCCCGGGGCCCGGCGTCACGCCGGGCGCTTCGCGCTCGCGGAGTGGGGTGACGGGTAACGTCTGCATCGCTTATTCTCGGGCATTTTCTGGCAGTCCTACGACGGCAGCAACGAATGTGAGCTTGCGGCGTTTAGACTTGCCCGCGAACGACCCAATTCGAGAAATCGCCATGTCCCAGAGACGTCCCATCGACACCGCTCCGAAGGATGGCCGAAAGGTCCATGTGTTCTGGACGAATGCCGACGGCGAAGAGAGCGAATCCGTCGCCCGCTACCACGACCTCGATCGGCTGAGGCGCGCTGGCGGCGACTGGGACGAAGCTGACGCCGGCTGGTGGACCTTCACCGACAGCCGCACCCAGCAGCGGATCGAGCCGGCGGCATGGGTCGCCGACGGCGAAGAGAATGACGAGTAGTTAGCCGGCTCCGTTTGGCGCTCACGGTTGGGATAGGTCAGCGGGACAGCGCCCCCCTCTGTCCTGTCGGACATCTCCCCCGCAAGGGGGGAGATTGGACGGCCGCTTTGGTTTCGCTAGTCGGCAACGCAGCAGATTGGCGAAATCCTCGATGACAGCCAATCTCCTCCCTTGCGGGGGAGATGTCCGGCAGGACAGAGGGGCAACGTAGGGTATTAAGTTTTCCGCGGTCTCCCTTCTTGGGGCCACTCATGCGGCCCTCATCTCCGACGAAAATCACCCCAACGCCAAATTCAGCCCCCAACCGCGCGCAGCGACGTCGCCTTGCGATCGGAGCGGCAGCCCCCGTCCACAGTTAAATCCACCCAATTTCCGATTCGCTCCCAGTCTCCGACATGCTAAGCCCCGCCCATGGCCGAGAAGAAAGCATATGAAGTCGATGGCTGGCTGGCGCGGCCCGATCCGAAGATCGCGATCGTGCTGATCTACGGGCCCGATCGCGGCCTTGTCGCCGAGCGGGCGAAGCTGTTCGTGGCGAAGTCCGGCGTTCCGGCCGATGACGCCTTCTCTCTCGTCAAACTGGATGCGGCCGAGGTCGAGCGTGATCTTGGCCGGCTGCTCGACGAGGCCGGCACCATCTCCATGTTCTCGGCCCGACGGCTGATCTGGGTTCGGGACGCTGGCGCTCATAAGGGTTTCGCCGAGGCGGTGAAGGCCTTGGCTGCTGCACCACCGACGGACACGCAGGTCCTTATCGAAGCCGGTGACCTCAAGAAGGGCGCTGCGCTGAGAAGCGCCGTGGAGTCTGCCTCCTGCGCGATCGCGCTTCCCTGCTACGCTGATGACGGCCGCTCGATTGACACCGTGATCGACGATGCCTTGCAGAGGGCCGGCGTCAGCATGGGGCTGGAGGCGCGGCAGGCGCTCAAGCGCAATCTCGGTGGTGACCGGCTCGCCTCGCGGAGTGAGATCGAGAAGCTGATGCTCTATGCGCATGGCCAGGAAACGATTGAACTCGATGACGTGCTCTCCGCGACCGGCGATGCCTCGAGCAGTTCGGCCGACGCCGTCGTCGACGCCGCGCTGCTTGGCAAATTCGCCGAGTTCGATCTTGCCTTTTCGCGCTTTGTGACGAGCGGAAACCAACTTTTTCCCCTGCTCAGCACGGCACTGCGTCAGTTCCAGCTGCTCGATGCGATGCGCTCCGCCATGGACCTGTCCGGCAAGAGTGCCGGGGCCGCGGTTGCCGGAGCCAAGCCGCCGGTCTTCTTCTCACGCCGCAATACGGTAGAGACCGCGCTCACCCGCTGGTCGCGACCGGCGATCACAGCGGCGCTGGACCGCTTGCAGGCGGCCGTCCTGAAAAGCCGCGAACGGTCCGAACTCGCCGAGCCGATAATCCGCCAATGTTTCATGGCGCTCGCCATGGAGAGCGCGAGAGCCGCTAGGGCTCGTTAGTAGCCCTCATGGTGAGCCTGTCGAACCACGAGGGCGCTTGGCGCCCCTACTTTGTGTAGCCGCATCGGCGCCTTCACTGTATTCCGCCGCGTGTGCCCAGTTTGGTGAGGTCGGCTCCATGAAAGCAGTCGGAGCAACGCGGGGACGTAGACGGTGGCACCCCTGACTGCCCTCAACCAATCCGGTTGGTGAGGTCACTGCCAAGCGCCCTCTTGGTTCGACAGGCTCACCATGAGGGCTACTGGGTCGTCATGCCAATCGTCAACGGTGTGGCTAACGAAAATGGCTCACGGGAGCCTCAATGCATTCGGAACCGCCCCTTACGACGCCTGCAGCCTTCGACACAGCTCGTCGAGCTGATCGAGCGTGCGATAGGCGATGCGGACCTCGCCGCCATTTTCCTTGTGGTTGATGACCACCTTCAGGCCGGACACATCAGAAAGCAGCTTCTCCAGGGCAAGGGTATCGGCATCCTTCTCGGCCCGCTGGGGCGTGGCTTTGACGACATTGTTCTCGTTTGCCGGTTGCTGCGCGAGTGCTTCTGCCTGTCGGACCGACAGCCCGCCTTCCACGATCCGCTGCGCCAGTGCCGCCGGATCCTGGGCCGTGACCAGCGTCCGTGCATGCCCGGCCGATAGCGAGCCGTTGACGATCATGTCGCGAATCGGGTCCGGCAGTTTGAGAAGCCTCAGGGTATTGGCGACATGGCTGCGGCTTTTGCCGATAATCTGGCCGAGATCTGCCTGCGTGTAGCTATGCTCGTCGATAAGCTGCTGATATCCTTGCGCTTCCTCGATCGGATTGAGATCGGCGCGCTGCACGTTCTCGACAATGGCGAGCTCAAGCGCCGTACGATCGTCGACGTTGCGGATGATGACCGGGATCTCAACCAGCCCCGCGCGCTGTGACGCGCGCCAGCGCCGCTCGCCGGCGATGATCTCGTAGCGACCCTGCTCGCGCGCCGGACGCACCACCACCGGCTGCACGATCCCATGCTTGCCGATCGACTGGGCGAGCTCCGACAGCTCCTCCTCGTCGAAGCTGCGACGCGGATTGTGCGGATTAGGCGAAAGAAATTCGATCGGCAGCGACCCGTCCGCGGCAACCTTGACTTCCTGCGGCTGTGCCGCCGGGCGATCAATCTCGCCGATCAGCGCCGCCAACCCGCGTCCTAGCCGCCGTTTCGAGGGATCTTCAGTCATCGTAATGTTCCATCTGTTAGGCGGCGGAATCAGGCGGCCCGCAGCCGGCGTTCGCGGCGGATCACCTCAGAGGCGAGTTGCAGATACGCCTGGCTGCCCGCGCATTTCAAATCGTAGAGAATCGCCGGCTTTCCGTAAGACGGCGCCTCCGATACCCGCACGTTGCGCGGAATGATTGTCTCGTAGACCTTCTCGCCCATATGGGCGCGCACGTCGTCGACTACCTGGTTCGCCAGATTGTTGCGGCCATCATACATAGTGAGCACGATACCTTGGATCGACAGGTCGGGATTGATCGATTCGCGGACCTGCTGGACCGTTTCCAGCAATTGGCTCAAGCCTTCGAGCGCGAAGAACTCGCATTGGAGCGGCACAAGGACCGAGTCGGCGGCCGCCATAGAGTTGAGCGTCAGCAGATTGAGCGAGGGCGGGCAGTCGATCAGCACATAGGTGAACGGGGTGGGGCTTTCGGCCGCCTTCAAGATTGCCTTGCGCAGCCTCAATACCCGGTCGGGTGCCGAGGAGATCTCCATTTCGATGCCAAGCAGGTCGAGCGTCGACGGTACGATCGACAGACCCGGCACCGCCGTCGGCAATGCAGCCGCGATCAGGTCGAGCGCTCCGGTCAGCACGTCGTAGGAGGAAACAACGCGATCCTGCCGATCGATTCCTAGGCCGGTGCTAGCGTTTCCCTGCGGGTCGAGGTCGACGATCAGAACGCGCTCACCGATTGCAGCGAGCGCCGTTGCCAGGTTTATGGCGGTCGTGGTCTTACCGACACCGCCCTTCTGGTTTGCAACCGTAATGATTCGAGGCTTTTGTGACTGCATTTCTTGGCTCGCGATCGCCTTTTGACGGCTGATCGGGGCGGGGTCAGCCACGCGTCAGATTACGCACTTCGAGAATGACACTATCCCCGTCGATCAGGCTCGGGTGTTTTACCAGATCGAAGTTCCAGGCGTCAGAGCTTTCTTTGATTTCGCTGAGATATTCCCGGCCTTTATGAAAGAGTCCTCTGGCGCCAGCAGTAAGCCAAGGCTCGGCGAGGCCGAAAAGCTTGCCGAGCGGCGCCAGCGCGCGGGCCGTGAGGATCTCAGGATCGCGAATCACGGCATATATCTCCTCGATTCGCCTGACGTGTACGCGGGCGGGAGCTCCCAGTTCTCCGAGCGCGGTCTGCAGGAACGCGGCCTTCTTCCCGTTACTCTCGACGAGATCGATCGAAGCGCTCGGACGGTCTTTCAGCATCAAGGCGACAATCGCTCCGGGGAAGCCCCCGCCAGACCCGATGTCCAGCCATTTGCGGGCATCAGGAGCCAGCCGGCCAAGCTGCGCACTGTCGAGTATATGTCTTTGCCAAACGTCATCGAGCGTTGACGGAGCAACCAAATTGATTCGTCCTGCCCACTTACGAAAGAGTGCTTCGAAGGCAATGACGCTTTCGAATGTTTCACGTGAAACGTCTCCCGCAATGAATCGGAATTCGTCATAGCTAGGTGTGGTCATACGACGCTCTTTCGGACGGGCGATTGATAATGCCTCAATATCGTTATTCCTCCTTCGGTATGCCTGACGCGGGGAGTATGCCATCCGCCGAAGTGAATAAAGAGGCGCCCCTTGGCGATCCCGTCAACCTCCCACCGCGGCGGCGACCCCCGCGTCGGCAATCGTCACCGATTTTACTGCATTGCAATTCTCCCCGGAAGCCGCCGGGCTATCCGGGGAAAATTATGCATATGCGAAGCTCATCTGATGCGGGGAGCAAGTCGGCTTCCTTTTGCTTGGATTGACGGGCGGTGGGCGTTCGATTGCGCCGATGTGGCGGCGCTCGAAGAGACAGCAGG